>DASYRK010000086.1:0-65866 GCA_036004505.1 Steroidobacteraceae bacterium | reverse complement strand
GAAAGCGGCAGCGCCGCCGGAGAGTCAGGGTTTCGTGCTCGCCGGCACGCTGATCATGCTGCCGGCGGTGCTCGGTTACACGTGGTGGTCGTATTCGGTGTTCCGCGGCAAGGTCGCCGCGGACAGCGGGTATCACTGAGGGTTCGTGTGCAGGACCGCGCGCGGTTTGCGCCGCGCGCGTCCTTGCTTCTTCGTCAGACCTTGATCGGTCGACTGATGCCGCCGCCGCCGAGCAACGCCTTGCTGCAGCGAGCTTCCGCCTTCTGCCAATCGTTCATTGCGATTCTCCTTCCTTTCAGACCTTGATCGGTCGATTGATGCCGCCGCCGCCGAGTAGTGACTTGCGACAACGCGCCTCGACTTTCTCCGGGTCGCACATGTGATTCCTCCTTAGTACGTTGGTGCTTCCGTGGATCGGATCCGCCTTTTTCGTCGTTGGTTCGAGCGAATCCGTGCGGGACGTTAACTCTCGCCCGCCATGTACCGCAAGCCCGCAATAGCCGCCCTTCGAACACGTTCAGCCAACTTCTATTCAGACTCATTCGAAGCGCTCTCGCTCGGCTCTGCTCGGTCGGGCCGCGATCGGGGACACATCCATGCGACTCTGGTTTAGACTGCGCGCCAGGGAACGAACTAGAACGAAAACGGATACCGATGCCGATCCTCATTGACGAAGATCCCGGGCAGCCGCGCGCGACACCTCCTGCACAGTTGTCAGGCGCGCCCGAGAGTGCTGCAGCGTTCATGTCGCCGGACCTCGAGACTCAGCCGGAGCTGGCCGCATCGATCTACAACGCTGCCGGTCTCGCATACTTCAATCGCGGTCACGTCGAACTCGCGCGCAAGCACATCGAACGCGCTTTGGAAATCCGCCGTAGCTTCTACGGCGACGAGCACCCGGCCGTCGCGGAAAGCCTGCACAGCAGAGCGCGCTTGCATCGGCACGACGGCGATCTGCGCGCGGCCGAAGCCGACATCCGCCGGGCGCTAGGCATCCAGACGCGCGTGGACGGCAGGGGCAGCCTCGCAGTAGCGGCGACGCTATGGGAGTTGTCGGTGATCCAGCTCGAAGCGCTCGATCTCGTCGGCGCGGAGCGCTCAGCGCAGGAAGGCTTGCGCAACATCGAGCAGCTGTATCTCGAACATTGCGACCCGCACGTGCCGCGTCTGCTTGATGTCATTGCGCGCGTGCGGTCTTCGCGCGGCGAGCACACCCAGGCCGCCGAGATCTACTCGCGCGTGCTGCACCTGGTCGCCGAGAAGCAGGGCAAGGAGCATCCGAAGTACGCGGTCTATCTGGCCAACCTCGGCTCGGTCGAGCAGGCGCGCGGGAACTGCGATGAGGCCGAAGAGTGCTATCGGCGCGCCATGAGCATTTACGAGCGCGTCAACGAGCGCCATCCGAACCTGAGCGGCGTCTACGCCAACATGGGCACGCTGCTGCAGGAAACCGGCGCGGAGCGCCACCACGAAGCCCGCTCGTTCCTGCGCAAGGCGCTGCTGCTGTCCGAGACGATCTGGGGTCGGGAGCACCACTTCCACGCCTATGATCAGTACAACCTGGCACGCCTCGAGTTCGATGCAGGAAATGTCGAGGAGGCGCGCCAACTGGCAGAAGCTGCACTGCAGACGTATAGCGTCAAGCAGCCGGACGGCGGCTACACGGCCGGCGCGATGATGCTCGTCGGTCGCGCCATTCTCGACGACGCCGCGCGTGACGAAAGCAGTGCGCCGTCCGCCACAGAACTGCAAAGAGCCAAGGCGCTGCTCGGTGACGCGATGCCCATCATGCGTCGCGAGTACGGCGAGCGCAGCGTACCTTTCGCTTTAGCGCGCGGGCTGCTCGGCCGCACGCGTTTTCTGCTCGGCGACAAGAGCGCCGAGCCCGCGAAGCTGCTGGCGGCGGCGCACGCCTGTGCCAGCGAGCTGGGCGGCGCGGACGACAGGATTGCGCAACAACTCGCCGGCTGGATGCAGGACGCCCAGCAGTCCGCGCTTCCCGCACCCGCCGGTGCAACCCAGAGCGCGGGATAGAAGAACGACGATTGCAATCTCAGGGAGGGTCGGACGATGCAACGGGGCGCCGACAGATTCGCCGGCTGGTCAGCCGGAGTGCTATTGCTGCTTGCCGGTGCAGCGCCGCTCGCCGCGCAAGCGCAGATCGTAGTAGACGGGTGGCTCGACGAGCCGCAATGGAGCTCCGCCGTGCGGTGCCGCGACTGGCGCCGCACCGAGCCATTCGCGCTCGACACGCCGCGCTACGCAACCGAAACACGGATCGCTTCGCTGCCCGAAGGCCTTGCGGTCGCGTTCGTGGTCGACCAGCCGCCCGCGGAGCGACGCATCAAGACGCGCACGCCGCGCGACACCGATCGTCTCAGCAACGACTACGTGCAGGTGCTGATCGATTTCGATGCCACCGGCCAGGTTGGTTATGAATTCACGGTCGGGCTCGGCGGCGGCGTGCGTGACGGGCTGATCACGAACCAAGTGGAGTTCGATCGCGACTGGGACGGCGTGTGGCAAAGCGCCGTGCGCGAAACAGACGACCGATGGTTCGTCGAGCTGCTCATTCCGTGGTCGACGGTCAACATGCGGTCCACGACGACCGCCAAGCGTACCGTCGGTGTGTACGCATCGCGCTTTCTGTTCGATCGCAACGAACGCTATGCGTGCCCCGGCATCAGCGACGACAAGGGCGTGTTTCTCAGCGACTTCAAGCGCGTCGAGATCGAGCAGTACAACTCGGCAATGGTGCTCGACGTGGTGCCCTACGCCACGGTGCTGTCCGACCTCATCGATCCCAGCCAGGATCTCAAGGTCGGTGCCGACATCATCTGGAAACCGAACAACGACGTGCGGCTCGCGGCCGCGCTCAATCCCGACTTCGGTCAGATCGAAAGCGACGAGCTGGTCGTGAACTTCTCGGCCATCGAAACGACGTTCACCGACAAGCGCCCCTTCTTCACCGAGAGCCAGGGTATCTTCGACCTGCGTACGCCCCGCAATGGACAGCTGATTTATACGCGGCGAGTCGGTGCTGCGCCGGACGACTTCAGTGCCGGCTCTTCGGATATCGATGCCGCCGTGAAGCTCACGGGCAGCGCGGGCAAGATCGCGTACGGTGTGCTGGCTGCACAGGAAGAGCGCTATCAGGAGGACATCGGACGCCTGTTCACGGCCGCACGAGTTGCGGCCAATCTCTCGGGCGTGCGCCTCGGCTATCTCGGCACCTGGACCGACCGACCGCTGCTGACGCGTAGCGCCGCGGTCAACGCGCTCGACTACGAGATCGCGAGGAGTCGCGACTGGCGCTTGAGCGGCCAGGCCCTCCGCTCCGACATCACGACCGACGCAGGCTCAGAGATCGGCTACAGCGCCTGGATGCAGGCGGACCTGAACCGTTCGGATCCGCTGTCGCACACGGTCAAGCTGCTGTACATCGACGAGCGCTTCGAGATGAACGATCTGGGCTACATGGAGCGCAGTTCGCTGCGGCGCGGCGAGTGGGCCACGAACCGCCAGGTGGCCGCGACGGGCGACTCGGGACGCATCGCCGGCGAGCTGCAGACGCTGCGTCTGACCTACCAGGAGAATCTCGACGGCGATCGCCTCACCAGTGCCATCGAGGGCAGCAGGGATGTGCAGTATCGCAGCAGCTGGCGGTCCTACCAGCAGCTGCGCTATCTGCCGTCGAGCGTCGACGATCTGATCTCGCGCGGCAACGGCCCGGTCCGATTGCAGGAGCGTGTCGACGTGTATGGCGATGTCACCTCGCCACGATTCGGTCGCTGGCGTTACATCGTGGGAGGAAACCTCTTTCAACAGGGCGTCGAGGGCTACTCCGGCTCGATCGAGTTCAACACGACGTGGTACGCCACCGACGCACTGACGCTGCGCCTGATAGCGCTGCCGGAGCTGTCCGAGGACTGGCTGCTCTGGCGCGGCAACACCCTGTTCGGCTCCTATCGCTCGAAATTGCTGCAGCTCGACTTTCGCGCCGACTGGATTCCGCGGCCGCGCCACGAACTACGCCTGCGCTGGCAATGGCTCGGGATCGACGCGGAGCCGCGCGCGGCCTATCGCAACGCTGCGGATGGAGAGCTGATGCGCACCGCCGAAGAGCTCGAGCCATTCACCGTCAGCAGCCTCGCCGTGCAATTCCGCTATCGCTACGAAATCGGACCGCAGTCGGATTTCTACATCGTCTACAGTCGGGGCGGATTCCAGCGGTTCGAGGAGCAGCGCTCGCTCGGCGGGCTGTTCGGCGACATGCTCGACGTGCGTGATTCCGACCAACTGCTGCTGAAAGTGCGCTACAGATTGTAAGGTTGCCGCTTGCTAGCGAGTCAGCCGGCGACTGATGACTGCGACGGCGATGACGATGCTGACCGTTGCATAGACGAGCAGCACGGTCACGTGCAACAGCACGGACGCCGGGACTTTCCCGACACTCAGCGCGCGCACGAGGTCTACCGCATGTGATAGCGGCAGCACGTGCGCGACGATCTGCAATGCCTCCGGCAGTCGTCCGACCGGGAAGAACACGCCGGAGATCGACATCAGCGGCAGCAGCGCCAGGCTGAAATAGTAGGTGTACAGATCCTCGCGCGGCGACAACCCGGTGAAGACCATCGCGATGCCCGCGAACGACAGGCCGGCGAGCAGCACGACCGGCACGATGAACAGCGCGAGCGGTGACTGGATCAGGCCGAACGGCAGCATCACGAGCAGAATGACCAGGCCCGTGACCGCACCCTTCGTGCCCGCCCAGAGCCATTCTCCCGTCACGATGTCCGCCGGGCCCATGGGTGCGTTGAGGATCGCCTCCCAGACGCGCCGGAACTTCCAGCGTGACGATGCACCATAGATCGCTTCGGCAGAGGCCGTGTTCATGACGCTGTTCGCGAGCATGCCCGCGGTCAGGAACTGCAGGTAGGACATGTCCTCGATCGGCGGCAGCAGACTCCCCAGGCCGAGGCCGATGCAGGCGAGCCAGATCAGCGGCTCCGCCAGGTGGCCGAGCAGCGCGACCAGCAGCAGCTTGCGCCACACAATGTAGTTGCGACGGGCGACCAGCAGGCAGCGCATCGGGAACGACAGCGTGCGGCAGACGGCGAGCGTCGAGCGCGGCGGAGCTGCGGCGACGGCTGGCTCAATCACGCAGGTCTCTTCCCGTGAGCTTCAGAAATACATCCTCGAGATTGGCGTCACGCTGTACCGCACGCAGCGATCGCGTTGCATCGAGCGTACGCAGCAACGGCTGCGGATCGCGGCAGTAGCAGAATGCCGTATCGCCGGCGATCTCGATGCGCGCAGCAACCGGTCGGCCGTGTCTCTCGACCCACTGCGGCATCGATGCACCGTGCACCTCGATCACCACTGACTCGATCTCGCGCGTGATCATCGCCGCCGGCGAGTCGATCGCAACCAGCGCGCCACGATCGATGATCGCCACGCGATCGCACAGCCGCTGCACCTCGTCCATGAAATGAGTCGTCAGCACGATCGTGCGTCCGCCAGCGACGAAGCTCTTGAGCCGGTCCCAGATCAGGTGCCGCGCCTGCGGATCGAGCCCGGTCGTCGGCTCGTCCAGGAAAAGCACTTCGGGATCGTTGACGAGCGAGCGCGCAATCATCAGCCGCCGCTTCATGCCACCCGACAGTGTCTCGATCTTCGCGTCGCCTTTCTCCGTCAGCCCGGCGAACTCGAGCAACCTCGGCACGAGCGCCCTACACTCACGCTCCCGCAGGCCGAAGTAGCGGCCGTAGACGACGAGGTTCTCGGCGACAGTGAAGTGCACGTCGAGATTATCGAACTGCGTTACAACGCCGACGCGAGCGCGCGCAGCACGCGCGTCTCTGGGAATCTCCAGCTCGCTCAGACGAATCGCGCCGCTATCGGGCTCGACGTGTCCGAGGCAGCAACGCAGTGTCGTCGTCTTGCCGGCGCCGTTCGGCCCGAGCAGGCCGAAGCACTCGCCCGCAGCAACGTTGAAGCTGATGCCTTTGACTACTTCCTGAGCGCCATAACTCTTGCGCAGCAGCTCGACCGTGAGTGCGTGCATGGTCTTCTTGATTGTTCTTAGCGGGTCATCCGTGCGCCATCGGGTGCAGCGCGCACTACGACGCGTGCGAACGCAGATTTCCAGGCATGCAGGAGCCGCTCAGCGGCCGCAGTGACTCAGCAACAGACAACAGATCAGCGCTGCGAGCAACGCACCGAGGAATCCGCCGCCGAACGCGGCGAGAAACATGCGCTTCGGTGGCTCATTGTGACCACCGCCCAGAGTCGTCGCACCGCCGGGTGGTTTCTTCTCGGATTCTGTCGGCACGTGGTTCTCTCCGTGGAGCAGCGAGCGGGACTACAGCCTGGCCGCTCGCGTGATCACCTGCTTCGGTGGCTCGTTGTGACCACCGCCGTCAGGAACGGCATCCCCGGGCTGTGTCGGAGCGGGTTCAAGGGGCTTCTTTTCGGGTTCGGTCGGCATGTTCGTAGTTCCCATGAAGCAGCGAAGAGGAGCTACACCTTCGCGCGGGGATGATCTCCTGTCGTTGCCGTGCCGGCAAGCGAACATTAGTATTACTCCCCGGCTCACCGCACCCCGGCACTCATGCCCACCCCTGCCTCGCTCGAGGAGCTCGTACGCCTGGCAGAGCAAGTGCCGCCCGACGGGCGCCTCGAGTTCTTGCGACGCACGTGCGGCGGCGAGCTGCCTCTCTATCAACGCGCAGTCGAAGCACTGAAGGCCCGTTCGTCCGGCGGCTGGTGGGACGACAACATCGATTCGGCTGAGAGCGCAGCGGATCCGCGCGCAGTCGTCGGCACCCGCATCGGACCCTATCGCGCGGTCAAGCGTCTCGGCGAGGGCGGCATGGGCGAGGTCGTGCTTGCCGAGCGCGCGGACGAGCAATTCTCGCACCGGGTCGCAGTGAAACTCGTGCGGCGTGGTGTGACCTCGCGCCAGGTGCAGGGGCGGCTGAAGCTCGAGCGCCAGATCCTCGCGACCCTCGATCATCCGAACATCGCAAAGCTCCTCGACGGCGGCACGACAGCGGAAGGCGTGCCATATATCGTCATGGAGTACATAGACGGCGTGCCGATCGACATCTACTGCGACGAGCACGCCCTGACAATCGAGGCGCGCATTCGCCTGTTCCAGGTGGTGTGCTCGGCCGTGCACTACGCGCACCGCAATCTGATCGTGCATCGCGACCTGAAGCCCTCGAACATTCTCATCAACGCCGACGGGATTCCGAAGCTGCTCGATTTCGGCATCGCAAAGGTTCTCGACGAGCGACCGTTCGGACACACGCTGGCGGTCACGCAAGCGGACATCCGCCTGCTCACACCCGATCACGCCAGCCCGGAACAGGTGCGCGGCGATCCGGTGACAACGGCGAGCGACATCTATGTACTCGGCGTACTGCTGTACGAGCTCCTCACTGGACACAAGCCGTTCACAGCGTCCGGCAATCGCCTCAGCGAGATCGAGCACGCGATCTGCGAGCTGCCACCGCTGCCGCTGGATTCGCTGTTCCAGACCGCCAGCGACCCGGTAGCAGCGGAACGGGTCCGGCAGGTGTCGGCGCAGCGCTCCACCCTGCCGGCTCGGCTGCGGCGCTACCTGAGCGGCGATCTCAGCAACATCGTGCTCACGGCATTGCGCAAGGAGCCGGAGCGACGCTACGGATCGGTCGAACAGTTCTCCGCCGATCTGAGCCGCTACCTGGCGAACATGCCGATCGCGGCCCGCAGCGACTCGGTCGGCTATCGCACCCGCAAGTTTCTGCGCCGGCACGTGTTCGGCGTGACCACCGGCGCGCTGGCAGTGCTGGCGCTGATCGTCTTCACGGCAGTTACAGCACTACAGGCGCGACGCATTGAACGTGAGCGGGTCAAGGCGGATCAAGTTGCCTCCTTTCTGACCGAGCTGTTCGAGCGCTCGGACCCGAGCCAGGCGCGCGGCAACGACGTGACCGTGCGGGAGATCCTCGACGTCGGTGCCGCACGCATCGAGAGTGAGGTGCGCAGGCAGCCGGAGACTGGCGCCAGCCTGCTGACGACGATCGGCACCGTCTATACCAACCTCGGCGAATACGACCGCGCAATCGCCATGCTGGAACGGGCCGTGGCGGTACGGCGCGAGCTGTACGGCGAGCGGCATGCCGAAGTCGTCCAGTCGCGCGAGCGGCTGGGCGAGGCGCTGCTGGAGAAACGCCTGCTGGCCGAAGCGGACGTCCAGCTGCAGCAGGCACTGCGCACGAGTCTCGATCTGTTCGGCGAGCAGCACATCCAGTCGGCGGCGATCCTGCACAGCCTCGGCCGCCTGCGCCAAATGCAAGAGCGCTTCGGCGAGTCGCGCGCCTTGTTCGATCGCAGCCTGGCGTTCCTCGATGCGCACTCCGATCGCTACTTCGACGAGCTCACGATCACGTTGAACGATTATGCGATCTTGCTCAACTACGTCGGCGACGTGGCTGCGGCACAGCGCATGTTCGAGCGCGCCTTGCAGTTGAACCAGGCACGCTATGGTGCGGACCACCCGGAGACGACGACGGCGATGCACAACCTTGCGGTGGCGCTCGAACAGCAGGGCAAGCTGGAGCAGGCGCGACCTTATTTCATCGAGGCGCTGGCGACGCACCGCAAGGTTTTCGGCACGGACAGCGCGCCCTACATTGCGGCACTTAGCAGCTACGGCCGTTTCCTGCGTCGGGCTCATGAGCTGGACGAGGCAGAGCGTGTGTTGCGCGAAGCAGTAGCTCTTCGCAGCAGCAACTCCGGCCCGGGACACTACATGGTCGGGTACAGCATGGTGAACTTGGCGACAGCATTGCTCGATCAGGGTAAGGCCGCCGAAGCCCAGCGCGAAGTGCTGGCAGCACTCAAGATCTATGACAAGGCACTACCCCGCAGCCACATGTACGTGGCTACTGCTTTGCGCACGCTCGGACTCGCACTGATCGATCAGGACAAGGCAGAGCAGGCCGAGCCGTTGCTGCGGGAGGCAGTGCAGATACAAGAGCAGCGCGTGGGCGCGGACAGTCCACAGGTATCTCCTACGCGCGCGGCATTGGGCGGTGCACTGCTCAACCGTCGCAAGTACGCAGAGGCGGAAGCGCTGCTGCTGCCAAGCTATCCAGCGGTCCTTGCGAGCCAGGGACCGGACGACGCCATGACGGTCCGTGCGCGGAACTGGGTAGAGCAATTGTTCACGCAGACTGGGCGCTCAGAGGCCGCCGCTCCCTACTTCGCGCGGGCAGCCGTGCCGCGCGACCGCGCCAGCCGGCAACCCTGACGAAAAAAACGCCGGCGATCTCGTGGATGGCCGGCGTAACGCTCTCACGGGGGAACTGAACTTGCGCGGGTGATCGTCGCCGCGAACGCCCCGCCAGTGCCATACGCCCAAAGGGCTGCCGTGTGACGGCCGTCTCACTGCGCTGCACCAAAGGGCAATTGCCGCCCGCCTTAGTGCGGACGTACGATGGCCCACACTTGAGATCGGGACTACAACCGTGCCGTAAGCAGCCGAGGCGCTGCGATTTCTTCATTGGCAGTTTGATACCGGGGCCTGTCATGAAAATCCTCATCGTCGATGACCATCCGCTGTTTCGCGCCGGCTTTCACGCGGTTCTCGAGCAGAGCACGCTCGACGCGGGAGTGCTGAGCGTCTCCTCCGTGACCGAAGCGTTGCAGAACCTGCAACGCGATCCGGACATCGGCCTCGTGCTGCTCGACATCCACCTGCGCGGCGACGACGGCTTCAATGCGCTCAAGGTCATCGGCCAGAAGTTCCCGACCACTGCCTGCATCATGATCTCCGGCGACGAGCAGCACGGCGTCGCGTCGCGCGCGGTTTCGGCCGGCGCGTCCGGGTTCATCCCGAAGTCGTTCACGGCGGACGAGATGATCGTCGCGATCCAGAAAGTGCTCGCCGGCGACGTGTTCGTGCCCGCCACCGCGGATCTGTCGGCGGCGCCGGATACCAACGGCCTCACGCTGCGTCAGCTCGAAGTCATCAGCATGCTGGGCCGCGGCTTCTCCAACAAAGAGATCGCGCGCGCGCTCGACGTCGCCGAGCGGACCGTCAAGGCGCACGTCAGCGCCGTCTTCGAAGCGCTCAACGTGCGTAACCGCACGCAGGCAGTGCTGGTCGCGCAACGTCGCGGCTTCCTGCCCGCGACGCCGGCCGGCATTCCGCCCGCCAACACGCCGGCTTACGCGAACGCACGCTGACCCGTTCAGCCGACATGGATGCCGCCTTGCTCCGACGCGTTGAGCAGCAACGCATCGAGATGCTTTACGACAATACGCTGGCGGTTTCCGGCTCAGCGTTGTTGATGGCGGCCCTGATCGCGGTGATCGCGTGGCCGCACACGCGCGTCGCCAACATCGCCGCGTGGGGCGGCGCCGCCCTCCTCGTCCAGGCCTCCGTGCTCGCTCTGTCCGCGGCCTATCGCCGCGCGAGCGATCGCGAAACTGCATCGCGCCGCTGGGGTTGGCGGCTGGCTGTCGCTGCCGGCGTCGCCGGCATCGTGTGGGGCTCTGCGGTGTTCGTCCTGGTCGGGCGCGACAAATCGCTGCCGCTCGCGCTGATCTCCGCCTGTCTGGCCGGCCGCGCGACGCTGAGCATCATCACGCACGCACACTTCCCGCCGGCGCTGCACGCTTTCACGGTGCCGATCTTCGGCATGCTGGCGCTTCGCTACACGACGCTCGGCGGATACGGAAACGCAGCGCTCGGCGTGATGTGGATCGCCGTGCTCGGCTACGTGCTGCTGTTCGTCGATCGTCAGTCGCGCGCCGTCGTCGCGCAGATCCGTTTGCGCTACGAGAACGAGCAATTGGTCGAGCAGCTGCAGCGTCAGAACGTGCTCGCAGAACAGGCACGCGCGCGCGCCGAAGAGGCGAATCGCTCGAAGTCGCTGTTCTTCGCGGCTGCGAATCACGACCTGCGTCAGCCGCTGCACTCGCTCGGATTGTTCGCGACGGCGCTGCGTAACAACTCGGCGGGCCGGTCGAGCCAGGCGCTGGTCGACCAGATCCTGCAATGCACGGAGTCGCTCGAGCAGCTGTTCGACAACCTGCTCGACATTTCCAAGCTCGACGCCGGACAAGTCGAAGTGAAGCGCGAGATCGTGCCGGTGGATGCGGTGTTCGACCGCGTGCGCGCCACGTTCTCCGGGCCAGCGCAAGACAAGGGACTGCGTCTGTCGGTGCGCCGCACGAAAGCGACGCTGGCGACGGACGCGACGCTGCTGTTCCGCGTGCTGTCGAATCTCGTATCGAACTCGCTGCGCTACACCGAGAGCGGCGGCGTGCTGGTCGCGTGCCGCCGGCGCGGCAACGTTGCGCGGGTCGAGGTCTGGGACACCGGCATCGGCATCCCGCCCGAGCAGCACGAGCGCATCTTCGAAGAGTTCTACCAGCTCAACAATCCGTCGCGCGACCGCAGCCGCGGCCTCGGGCTCGGGCTCGCGACCGTCCGCCGCATCGTGCAGCTGCTGGGCCATCCGCTGTGGCTGCGCTCGACGGTCGGCAAGGGCTCGCGCTTCACGGTCGAAGTGCCCGTGGCCGATCCGACGCGCGTGCAGTCGATCGCGGCGACCATCGAGCAGAAGGTGCCGAACCTGATCGGCGGCAAACTCATCGTCGTCATCGACGACGAGGAATCGGTGCGCCTCGGCATGCAGAGCCTGCTGGAAAGCTGGGGCTGCAAGTGCATCGCCGCCATGGACTCGGCCGAGGCCTTGCAGACGCTGAATGGCAGCCCTCGCGCGCCGGATTTCATCATCGCGGACCTGCGGTTGCGCGGCGAGAGCACCGGCATCGATGCGATTCGCGAGCTGCGGGCCCAGCTCGGCGATTCGATCCCGGCGGTGCTGATTTCCGGGGATACGGCCACCGAGCAGCTGCGCAAAGTGAGCGCGGCCGGCCTGACGATGATGCATAAGCCGCTCAAGGCTGTACGATTGCGCGCACTGCTCAATCACGAGTTCGCCAAGCGCATCGCTTAATGCCCTCCTATCTGTTGCTGAACAAGCCGAAGGGCGTCGTCACCTCGACGCGCGGCGGCGCCGGACGGCGCACGGTCCTCGATTTCATCCCGTTCGCGCTGCGCGGCGAGCACCACTGGTATTGGGTGGGACTGCTAGACGCCGATTCCACCGGGCTGGTGCTGCTCACGGACGACAGCGCGTTCTCGCGGCAGCTCGATCACCCGAAACTCGGCGTGTTGAAGGAGTATCGCGCGGTGTGCACCGGGCGCACGGACGACGAGCAGCTCCGGAAGCTGCGTGCGGGCCTGTACCTGGTGAACCCTGCCGCTGACGGCACGAAAACCACGCAACGAGCAGCGATGGAAGCCGTGCGCATCCTCAAACGAGAGGTCGATCGCACGCGCGGCGATCGGACGCTGCTCAGTGTGACAGTTCGCGCAGGCGAGCCGCGTGAGATCCGCCGGATGCTCGCGCGCGTCGGACTGAAATTGCGCGAGCTGGAACGCGTGGCGATCGGCCCGCTCCGTGTGGCGGGACTGAAGGCAGGCGCAACGAAGCTGCTGGGGAAGAAGGATGTGGAGAAGCTGCGCGGGGCGACGTTGTCAGGCTGAAGCTGCTGCGCACGGATGCGCGAATGGCGCGGGCGCAGGATGCGCTGGAGCGGCCTGACCCACACCAGTCGCCATCGTCTTGCGTAGGTCAGGCGTCAGCCTGACTTCTTCTCCAGCGGCCGCACCAATCCTTCCTGCGCCACCGACGCGACCAGCCGCCGGTCGCGATTGAAGATCTGCGCTCGCGTCAGTCCGCGCGCACCGCCGGCGAACGGACTCACGGCATCGACCAGCAACCACTCGTCCGCCCGGCACGCCCGGTGAAACCACATCGCGTGGTCGAGGCTCGCCATCATCACCTGGCCCGACATCATCGACACCGTGTGCTGGAGCACGACGGTGGGCGTCAGGAAATAGTCGGACAGATAAGCCAGCCCGCACTGCTGCGTCAGCGGGTCGTCCGGCAATGGCGAGCTCGACTTGATCCAATACAGTCCGCGCGAGCGTTCCGCCTTGCGCAGGAAGTAGTCCTCGGGACTGACCGGCTTCAGCTCGACGATCGCCTGCTGCGTGGCGATCGCGTTCGCGCTCTTCGGCAGGCGATCCGCGAACCGCTCCGCCAGCTGCCGCGTGCTCATCAGCCGCTCGGGATCCGGCACCTCGACGTCGAGCGGGATCTCGTGCTCGAAGCCCTGTTCCTGCCGGTGGAACGACAGCTCCATGTGGAAGATCGGCTTCGCACGCTGGCGCGCCACGACGCGACGCGTCGAGAAGCTGCCGCCGTCGCGCGTCAGCTCCACGTCGTAGATCACGTTGATGTCGCTGATGCCCGCGAGCAGGAAGTAGCCGTGCAGCGAGTGCGCCGTCCGTCCCGCCTCCACCGTGAGCGCCGCGGCCTTCAGGCCCTGGGCGAGGATCTGGCCGCCGAACAGCGAGCTGTTGTTGTTGATCTGGTTGACCCGGCTGCGGAACAGGTTGGTGTCGAGCTGCTCGAGCTCGAGCACTTCGTGCAGGTGTTGCGGGGCGGGCGGGGGCAGGATGCTGGGCGTCGTCATGCGGCCAGTCTAACAAACGTCCCGCCGGTGCTCTGCCGGCTCTCGCCGGTGCAGTGCCGCGCCTCGCCCTGCGTCGCTACTCTCTGCGCGCCATTTTCGCTACGCTGCGCCCTCGAATCGACCCGAGTCTCGGGCTGCTCCCGGAGGATTGCATGTTCAGCCGACTGGCCAATCTCTTCAAAGGGTTTTTCTCGCTGTTCATCTCCGGCGTCGAACGCCGCAACCCGGAAGCGCTGCTCGAGCTGGAGCAGGAGAACCTGCGCAAGCAGATCGCCAATTTCAACCAGGGCCTCGCCACGCACGCCGGGCTGTGCGAGCGAATCATGGGCCAGGTGCGCAAGCTCGAAGCCGAGCAGAAAGACCTGCGTGCGAAGACCACGGCGCACCTGCGCGCCGGCAACAAGTCGGCCGCCGGCCAATACGCGCTGCGCCTGCAGACGATCGACGCGCAGGTCGAAGAGAACCGCAAGCAGCTGGAGCAGGCCGAGGCGACGTACAAGAACCTCGTCAAGGCGCGCGATATCGCGGTCCAGACCGCCAGGTCGAAGATCGAGTCCATGAAGGGCGCGATCAACGACATGCGCATGAACCAGGCGATGGCCGAGATCCACGAGATGGCCTCCGGCATGATCTCCAGCATCGGCGGCTCCGGCGACACGCTGAACCGCCTGCACGAGATGGTCGAAGAAGAGCGCACCAAGGCTGCCGGCCGCGCGCGCATCGCCAAGGACTCGGTCGACATGAGCGGCATCGAAGTGCAGGAAGCCGAGCTCACCGCGCTCGCCGACCAGGCGCTGGCCGACTTCGCCGCGCGCGAAGGTCTGTCGATCCCGGGCGAAGCGCCGGCGCCCGCGCCGCGCTCGCTGGGCGCGACGGAAACGGGCGGCCAGGGCAGCTGAAATGCCCGCACCGCAAGGTGCGCCGGCGTGGGCGGCCGAGCTCGCGCTGGCGTACGAGAGTGGCGCTCACGGCCAGTTCATCCTCTACGGCAACGTGCACGACCGCGTCGCGGTCGGCGGGCGCCTGATCAATCTCGCCGGCTACCTGGAGAACGACCTGCTCGCCGGCTTCAAGGTCGTGCTGGCGTACGACCTCGGCAACGGCCTGACGATCGAGCGCGGCGGCGAGCTCGTCGAGAAGTGGGGCGGCGCGAACCTCAAGGCGTTGCCGCGCGAGCCGCTGGCTGCAATCCAGTACATCAGCCGCTACCTGCGCTATCTCGGAAATCTGCGCGTGCTGGGCCGCGAGGTGCAGGAGAACGTCGCGGTGATCCTGCGCGGCGCCGATGACGTGGTGCCCGCCGACGGCTCCGGCTACGAGCACGGCAGCCTCACGAGCGTGCTGCGCGACTGGGCCGCGGAAGCGCCGTTCTGCGACCTGCCCTTCACCAGCGTCCTCATCGCCGACAATCTCAACGACATCGAGCGACAGATCGCGTACAGCGCGCAGGGCTCGCGCATTCGCGTGCCGTTGCCGGATGCAGCAGCGCTCGAACGAGCGCTCGCCATTCTCAAGGTGCAGGAGCCGAAAGCGTTCGCCGCCGCTGCCAATCTGCCGCAGCTCGCCGGCGCATTGATCGGCGTGACTGTCACGGCGCTCGAAAGCCTCGTGAAGATACGCGATCACTCCGGCCAGCCGCTCGGCGCTGCGGACCTGACGCGCATCAAGAAAGATCTGGTCGAGCGCGACTCCGCGGGCCTCGTCGAGTTCGTCGAGTCGCAGCGCACGCTCGACGACTACGCCGGCCAGGACGCGCTCAAGCAGTGGCTGCGCCAGGACATCGCGCTGTGGCGCGCCGGCGATCTGAAGGCGCTGCCGATGGGTTACCTGTTGTGCGGCCCGGTCGGCACCGGCAAGACCTTTCTGGTGGAGTGTCTCGCCGGCGAAGCCGGCGTGCCGGTCGTGAAGCTGAAGAATTTCCGCGACCGCTGGGTCGGCTCGAGCGAAGGCAACCTGGAGAAGATCTTTCGCCTCGTGCGCGCGCTCGGCCGTTGCATGGTGTTCATCGACGAAGCGGACCAGACTCTCGGCCGGCGCGAGTCCGGCAGCGGCGACAGCGGACTCTCGGGGCGCCTGTATTCGATGATCGCGCAGGAGATGGCGGACACCGCGAATCGCGGCCGCGTGCTGTGGTTGCTGGCTTCGTCGCGTCCGGACCTGATCGAGGTGGATCTGAAGCGTCCGGGACGGGTCGACGTGAAGGTGCCGTTGCTGCCCACGAGCACGCAGGCGGAAAGCGCAGCGCTCGTCGGTGTGCTGGCGAAACGCTACGGACTCGCGACGACGGACGCGCAGCTCGCGACGCTGACGCCGCGCATGCCGACGCTGCTCACGCCGGGCGCTGCCGAAGCGCTGGTCGTCAAAGCCTATCGACGCTCGCGCACCGAGAACGTCAGCGCCGACGCCGCGCTCGAGGCATGCCTCGTCGGTTACCAGAACCCCGTTCCCGCGGACGTGCTCGAATTTCAGATGCGCATCGCGATCCGCGAAGCGACCGACCTCGCCTTCGTACCGCCGGCATTCCGCAAATACGCGGCGCAGCCCGCAGCCACATGAGCGCCAAGCGTTCGTACCTGGCGGCAGCGTTCAGCGCGCGTCCCCTCGGCATGCCGGTGCCGCCGAACTGGTTCGGCGTCGCGGCGTTCGCGCTGCTCGGCGCGTTCGTGAATCCCGCGCTGTGGCTGATCGGACTCGGCCTGGAAGGCCTGTACCTGTTCACGCTCTCGCGTCATCCGCGCTTCCGCGCAACGGTCGACGCAGAGCAAGGCCAGACAGACTGGCACTCGCGCTATGCGCAGCTGAGCTCGTATCTCTCGCAGGACGCGCGCGACCAGCAGTCCACGATCGAAGCGCAGGCGAACGAGATCTGCGATCTGTTGGCGCGCACCGGCGCGACCGAAACGCAGATGAGCGACGTGCGCCAGATGGCATGGGTGCACATGAAGCTGCTCGCGGCGCGCGCGTCGGTGCTGCAGGTCATTTCCTCCGCGGGGCGCGAGAGCCGCAATCTCGAAGAGCAGGAGCGGCGTCTCATCGATCGGCTCAGCCACGAGACCGTCAGTGACGAGCTCAAGCGCAGCCTCGAACAGCAACTGGAAGTGATTCGCGAGCGGCGCAGCGGCCACGCCGACGCCGAGCGCCGGCGCGAGCTGATCGAAGCGGAGATCGAGCGGCTGCGCCAGCAAGTGTCGCTCGTGCGCGAGCAGGCGCTACTCGCCACCGACGAGCACAGCGCCGCCGCGTCGCTCGATGCGCTGTCGGCATCGCTCAACGAAGCGAATCGCTGGCTGAAGGATCAGCGCGAATTGTTCGCGGGGCTCGAAGGCTTGACCGACGAGCCGCCGCCCGCCGACCTGCTGCGTGCGAAGAGCCCGCCGCCGCGCCGCCAGAAAGTTTCGGAATGATGGAGAAGCGACTCATGATGAAGATCATTTCTCGTTCTCGCTCCCGCGGCTCCGCCGCCGGCAATCTCATCACGCTGCTGCTGCTGATCGGCATCATCGGCCTGGGCGTGTACCTGTGGCTCGGCCACGGCGCGCAGGAGCAGCCGACGGCTGCGACGCCCGTGAACACCACGACCTCTGTCGCCAAGGACGCGCCGGATACCGACGCGCCCACGCCGGTTGAGCCCGTCGCAGGGACGCCGCCGCTCGAAGCCGCCGCGACCTACACGCCGAAGGACAACGTGCTGCAGATCGACATCAGCGAGTACGCCGGCTACGGCGGCCTGATCGTCGCGAACGGCGGCCTCGAGCCGAACCCCGAATCGATCTTCGCCAAGGAGTACGGCTTCAAGGTCAAGATCTCGATGAGCGAGAGCGAGACCTGGTCGCCGCTCAACAACGGCCGCCTCGCCGCAACCGCGACGACCACCGACGCGCTCGCAGTGCTCGGCCGGCAGTTCGAAGCCGTCGTGCCGGTGCAGATCGGCTACTCGCGCGGCGCGGACATGGTAGTGGTCGATCGCGGCGTCGCCTCGGTCAACCAGCTCGCGGGCAAGGTGCTCGCCGCCTCGCAGTTCAACGAGAGCGAGTTCTTCATCCGCTATCTCGCGCAGGAAGCCGGCGTGCCGGTGGTCGTGCTGCGCGATCTCGATTCGCGACCGTCCTCCAGCGAGGTCGGTCTCGTGTTCTACGAGGACGCGTTCGTCGCCTGCGACGCGTACGCGCACGAGCTCGGTCGCACGCAGCCGCGCCTGAACGGTTGCGTCGGCTGGACGCCGCGCACCGACGAGGTGGTGGAGAAGTCCGGCGGCAAAGCGAAGGTGCTGGTCTCGAACCGCAACCTGCTCGTCATCGCCGACGTGCTCGCGGTGAACCGCGGCTTCGCCAAGGAGCATCCGGACATGGTGCGCGGCCTCGTGTACGGCATTCTCGAAGGCAACCGCCGGTTGCGCGACCAGCAGGCCGCGAACATCGGCGTCGTCGCGAAGGCGTTCAAGTGGAGCGAGGACGAGGCGCGCGACGAGCTCGCGCACGTGCACCTTGCGAACCTGCCCGAGAACCAGGCGTTCTTCGCCGGCACGATCGATTCCGCCGGCTCGTTCGGCGGCATTTTCCAGTCCTCCGTGCTGGCCTACGGCGATCTGCTGAAGAACCCGACCGATGCGGCGCGCTTCGCGGACACCAGCGCGCTCGAAGCGCTCGCCAAGAAAGGGCTGTTCGCGGACCAGCGCGTTGCGATCGCGCCGATCAAGACCGCGACGCGCGCGGCGCTGGAAGGCGATCCGCTGCTGAGCAAGGACATCCGCTTCTTCTTCGAACCGAATTCGGCGACGCTCGACAAGGACGCGAAGCAGAACCTCGACTACCTCGACACGATCAAGCGCTTCCTGCAGGTCAGCCCCGGCTCGACGGTCGTGCTGCTCGGCCACGTCGACAACGCGCGCGTCGAGGAATTTCGCAAGCAAGGCGGCGAACAGCTGGTCAAGAGCATGGCGCTGAAGGCGATGGAGCTGTCGCGGCAGCGCGCACTGGCCGTGAGCGAGGCCCTGCGCAACCGCTACAAGGACATCGATGCGTCCCGCATCGAGGTCGTCGGCCGCGGCTGGGAGAGCCCCGCAGGACCGGACAGCGAGATGAACCGCCGCGTCGAAGTGCAGTGGTTCACGCTGGAGTGACGTCGTCGCGCTGTTCCGGCAGGAAGAGCGCGCCGATCACCACGGTGAGCACCGCCACTACGATCGGATACCACAGTCCGTAGTAGATATCGCCGGTGAGCGCGACGAGCGCGAACGATACGGTCGGCAGGAATCCGCCGAACCAGCCGTTGCCGATGTGATACGGCAACGACATCGAGGTGTAGCGGATGCGCGCCGGGAACAGATCGACGAGCCACGCTGCGATCGGGCCGTACACCATCGTCACGTAGATGACGAGCACCGTGAGAATCAGCAGCACCATCGCGTGATTGATGTGCGCCGGGTCGGCGCTCGCCGGATACCCCGCAGTCTTCAGCGCCCCGACCAGTTGCCTGGCGAATGCCTCGTTGCGCAGCTTGAATTCCGCCGCTGCGAGCTCGCGGCCGTCGAACGCCACGACGGTCACATCGCCGACGCGCACCGATGCAACGGCGCCCGCGGCCGCCGCCTCGTTCTCGTACGGCGCGCCAGCCTTCGCCAGCACGCTCTTGACGATGTCGCACGAGCTGGTGAAGCGCGCCTTGCCGATCGGATCGAACTGGAAGTGGCAGTCGGCCGGATCGGCGGCGACGGTGATCGGACTCGCCTGCCGCGCCTGCTCGATCGCCGGGTTCGCATAGTGCGTGAGCGCGCCGAACAGCGGGAAGTACGTCAGCGCAGCGAGCAGGCAGCCGCCGAGCACGATCTTCTTGCGGCCGATGCGATCGGAGAGCCAGCCGAACACGACGAAGAAGGGAGTGGCGATCAGCAACGCGCCGGCGACCAGCAGGTTCGCCGTCTGTGCAGCCACCTTCAATGTCTGCGTCAGGAAGAACAGCGAGTAGAACTGTCCGCCGTACCAGACGACCGCCTGGCCGGCCGTCGCGCCGAGCAGCGCCAGCAACACGATCTTCAGGTTCGGCCAGCGCCCGAACGAGTCGGTCAGTGGGGCGCGCGAAGTCTTTCCGGTCGACTTCATTTCGACAAAGACCGGCGACTCGCGCAGCTGCAGGCGGATGTAGACGGAGATCGCCAGCAGGATGATCGAGAGCAGGAACGGCACGCGCCAGCCGTTGTTCTCGAAATCCGCGCCGAACCACAGACGGCAGCCGAGAATCACCAGCAGCGACAGGAACAGCCCGAGCGTGGCCGTAGTCTGGATCCAGCTGGTGTAGAGCCCGCGTTTTCCCGGCGGCGCATGCTCCGCCACGTAGGTCGCAGCGCCGCCATACTCGCCGCCGAGCGCCAGGCCCTGCAGCAGACGCAGAGCGACGAGCGCAACAGGCGCCGCGACGCCGATCGTCTCATACGAAGGCAGCAGGCCGACCAGCGCAGTCGACACGCCCATGATCACGATCGTGATCAGGAAGGTGTGCTTGCGCCCGACCAGGTCGCCGAGCCGGCCGAACACGACGGCGCCGAACGGACGCACGAAGAACCCCGCCGCGAACGCCATCAGCGCGAAGATGAACGCCGTCGTCTCGTTGACGCCGGAGAAGAACTTCTTGCTGATGATCGCGGCGAGCGAGCCGTACAGGTAGAAGTCGTACCACTCGAACACGGTGCCGAGCGAGGATGCGAAGATCACCCGGCGGTGCGACTGCTCCATCATTTCAGGATCGCCTGGTAGGTGAGGCTGCGCGACAGCGCGCGCACGTCAGGCATGCCGTCGGCACGCTGCTGGATCATGCCGACCACGATCAGGTTGTAGACCGGATCGATCCAGAACCACGTGCCGGCGTAGCCGCCCCAGTAGAACGTGCCTGCGCCGCCATAGCCGCCGGCCGCAACCGGATCTTCGACGACTGCGAAGTCGAGACCGAAGCCCGTGCCCGGCGAAAGAGTTCGCGCGCTCGCCGGCAGCACGTTGGAGCGCATCAGCTGCACGGTCAGCGGCGACAACAACCGATGGCCGTCGAGCTCGCCGCCATTCAGCAGCATCTGGCAGAAGCGCATGTAGTCGGTCGCGGTCGAGACCAGTCCACCGCCGCCCGAGGGCGCTGCCGGCGGTTTCGAGTAGTCCGGGCTCGGGTGCGGCACGAACTTGCGATCCTTGTCGAAGGTGTAGAACGACACGAAGCGAATCATCTTCTCGGGCGGCACGTAGAACGCCGTGTCCTTCATGCCGAGCGGCTCGAAGATGCGCTGCTTCAGGAATTCGGGGAACGGCTGGCCCGACAGCTTCTCGACCAGATACCCCTGCACGTCGACCGATACGCTGTAGTGCCAGCGCTCGCCCGGCTGGTGCAGCAGCGGGATCTTCCCGAGCTTGTCGATCATTGCCTGGAGCGGCGCGGCGCGGTCGAGCACGTTCACGTCCGTGTACATCTTGTCGACTGCGGTGTTGCCGAACACGCCGTACGTGAGGCCGCCGGAGTGCGACATCAGCTCGCGCATCGTCATCGCATGATCGGGCGCCACCTGCGTCACGGCACCTGTCTGCGGATTCACCTTCGCCACCGTGAGGTTCGCGAACTCGGGGATGTGCTTCGACACCGGGTCGTTGAGCTGCCACTTGCCTTCTTCGAACAGCATCATCATCGCGACGCCGGTGATCGGCTTCGACATCGAGTAGACGCGGAAGATCGAGTCCTTCTGCAGCGGCGCGGCGCTTTCCAGGTCGCGCTTGCCGGCGGCGTCGAACTCCACGACCTTGCCGTCTCTCGCGACCATCGTCACGACGCCCGAGAGTTGCTTGCTGTCGACGAGCGCCTGCATCTCGCTCTTCAGGCGGCCCAGACGCTGCGTCGACATGCCGACGCTTTCGGGCCGCGCGTTCGGCAGATCCGCGCCGACGACGACGCCCGTGAGGAGAACGAGCAGCAGGACGGAACCGAGCTGGCACGCCGACTTCATTGAGTCCCCCTGGTTTGTAAATTGGTATTCGACGGGTGCCAGAGTGTACACAACCGCTACCATATCGCTGTGAAGATTCCCCAATTCCATCTGCCGATCGACGCCGCGCTGCCCGAGTTGCGCGCGGCCGTCGCGGCGCATGCGAACGTGGTCCTGCAGGCGCCGCCCGGCGCCGGCAAATCGACCGGCGTGCCGCTCGCGCTGCTCGGCGAACGCTCGCTCGCGGGCGGCAGGATCGTGATGCTCGAGCCGCGTCGACTCGCGGCGCGCGCGGTCGCGACGCGCATGGCCCAGATGCTCGGCGAATCGGTCGGCCAGACGGTCGGGTTTCGCACCCGCCTGGAATCGAAAGTCGGCAACGGCACGCGCATCGAAGTGGTGACCGAAGGCATTCTGACGCGCTGGCTGCAACGCGACGCCACGCTCGCAGGCGTCGCGCTGGTGATCTTCGACGAATTCCACGAGCGCAGCCTCAACGCGGATCTCGGGCTCGCGTTGTGTCTCGACGCACAGACCGAGGTGCGCGAGGACCTGCGGATCCTGGTGATGTCCGCGACGCTCGATGCGACTGCAGTCGCGCGATTGCTCGGCGACGCGCCGATCGTCACCGCGGCGGGCCGTGCGTTCGAAGTCGAGACGCATTGGATAGCCGGCGCCGTCGCAAATCGCGGCGCGCGCGAAGTCGACGTCGCGGTGCGCATGGCGCGAACGATCGCGCAGTCGATCGAGCACGACACGGGCGACATCCTGGCGTTTCTGCCGGGCCAGGCAGAGATCCGCCGCACGCAGCAGCACATCGAAGAATTGAGCTTGCCGCGCTACGTGAGCGTGCTGCCGCTGTTCGGCGATCTGTCACCCGCGGATCAGGACGCAGCGCTGCGGCCCGGCGACCCGCAACACCGCAAGATCGTTCTCGCCACGAACATCGCGGAGACCAGCCTGACGATCGAAGGCGTGCGCGTCGTCGTCGATTCGGGCCTCGCGCGCCGGGCGCGCTTCGATCCCGCGACCGGCATGAGCGGGCTGGAGACCGTGCGGATCTCGCGCGCGTCCGCCGATCAGCGGCGTGGGCGCGCCGGGCGTCTCGGTCCCGGCGTTTGTCATCGACTCTGGTCGCAGACCGAGCACGCGTCGCTCGCCGCGCAGACCGCGCCGGAAATTCTCGAGGCGGATCTCGCGCCGGTTGCGCTCGATCTGGCCGAGTGGGGCATCGTCGATCCGCGCACCTTGCGCTGGCTCGATCCGCCGCCGGCCGCGACGTTCGCACAGGCACGCGACTTGCTGCGCTCACTCGAAGCGATCGACGCGCAAGGACGGATCACGCCGCACGGTCGTGCACTCGCGCGACTAGGAACTCATCCGCGACTGGCGCACATGATCGTGCGCGGCGCTGAGCTCGGTCTACAGCGCCTTGCGCTGGAGATAGCAGCAGTGCTCGGTGAGCGCGATTTGCTGCGCTGGAGCGCCAATCGTCGCGACGCCGATCTGCGGTTACGCATCGAAGCGCTGCGCCGCGGACGTGTCGACGATCCGCACGTCGCAGCAGACCTTCGCGTCGATGGCGGCGCCCGGCAGCGCGCACTGCGGAGCGTGGAGGTTCTGCAAAGACAGGCCCCCACCCTGCCCTCTGCTGCGGGCGGTGGAGGGAAGGAAGAAGAAGAGGTCGGCAGACTGGTGGCGTTCGCTTATCCGGATCGGATTGCGCAGTCGCGCGGCGGCGGCGGGCGCTATCTGCTCGCAGGCGGACGGGGCGCGCGCCTGATGGACGCGCAGAGCATCGGGCAAGCGGAATTCCTGGTCGTCGCGGATCTCGATGCAGGCGATCGCGAGGCGCTGATCAGACTTGCCGCGCCCGTGTCGCGCGCCGCCCTCGAAAGCGATTTCGCTGCGCTCATCGAGCACCGCGAGCGCTTCGAATGGGATGCGCGCGAGCAGGCTGTCGTCGCGCAGGACGAGCGTTGGCTCGGTGCGATCAGACTGGGCGAGCGACGGCTGGAAAATCCTGACAGCGCACGGGTGACGAGCGCGCTGCTCACGGGTATCGCTGAACTCGGACTCGAAGCACTGCCATGGTCCAAGGAGGCGCGTGCGCTACGTCAGCGCCTGTCGTTCGCGCGCGAGTTCGACACGCGGGCGCCGCAGCCGTGGCCCGACGTGAGCGATACCGCATTGTCTGCGACTCTCGATACCTGGCTGGCGCCGTGGCTGACCGGCATGACCCGACGCGATCATCTCGCGCGGCTGGACCTGACTGCGATCATTGCCGGGCTGCTCGACTGGAATCAGCGGCAGCGGCTCGACGGGATCGCGCCGACGCATCTGCAGGTGCCGAGCGGCTCGCGGATTCCGATCGACTACTCGTCCGCACCGACGGTCGCGGTGAGATTGCAGGAAGTGTTCGGGCTCGCAGTCACGCCTGCCGTCGGCGGCGGCCGCGTGCCGTTGACCTTGCAATTGCTGTCCCCCGCGCACCGTCCGGTGCAGGTGACGAAAGATCTTGCGAGCTTCTGGGCGCGCGGCTACTCGGAAGTGAAGAAAGAGCTGAAAGGCCGCTATCCGAAGCACTACTGGCCGGACGATCCAACGACGGCTGTGGCGACTGCGCGTGTACGCCCGCGTCCGAAATAGTTCATTAAATCTCCATTAAGTCGGGCATTTCCGGCTCGATGTTCCTTGTGTCGCCCCCATGACAGAAGCTCGCGCCTGACGGCGCTAGCCTGCACACGCAATGAGTGCAGCAGTTAAGCACTCATTCATCGTCTCGGTCTCATCCTGACAGTGCAGAAGATTAGGAGTACTTGTATGAAGAATGCATTGGTGTTCGCGGCCGTCGCCATGAGTATGGCCGCAGGCGCGAGCGCGCAGGCCGCCGCTGCGACCGATACGTCGTCGCACGCGGGCAAGAACGAGTGTGTGTTCGCTCGCACCATCCACGACTTCAAGGTTCTCGATCGCAACAAGATGATCATCTGGGCGCCGACGCGCAGCAAGGCCTACCTGGTCGAGCTGTCGATGCCGATGCCCGAGCTGAAGTTCGCCAACACCATCGCCGTGGTGGACCGCAATCACGACGGCATGCTGTGCGGCTACGGCATGGATCGCATCATCGCAGTGGATTCGAGCCCCGGGTTCCGCACGCCCTCGACGGTCATGGGCATGAAGCGCCTCACCGACGCCGACCTTGCGCAGCTCGAGCAGCAGTACGACGTGCGGCTGACGCGCAAGAAGGTGGCGGAAGCGCCGGCCGGCACAGCACAGGACAAGCCGCAGGACAACCCGGGAAACAACTGACCGCGCACTCATTTACGAGTCCGGACGGCACAATTCCTTGCGGAGCCCTCTCCCGGCAGCGCCCGAAAAGAACTTAGAATGGCTGCCTCACCTGCAGTGGAGGCGCGAGAGTGGCGACAGAACTGAAGGACCGGCTCGCGTCCCTGCACGCGGAGCTGGTCCGCACGCGGTCGGTCGACGATCCTGAGCTGCGGCAGCAGCTCATCGAGCTGCTCGGCGACATCACGCGGCTGCTCGGCAAGCCCACCACGGCCGGCGAGCATGATTCGCTGATCGAACAGCTCGACGCACTGGCCGTGCGCTTCGAGGCCGATCATCCCGCGCTCGGCAACGCGATTCGCCAGGTCGTGGACGCACTCGGCAAAGCGGGGATCTGAGATGTACGACGACAACAACATCTTCGCCAGGATCCTGCGCGGGGAGATGCCGGCTTGCAAAGTGTTCGAGGACGAGCGCGCGATGGCATTCATGGACGCCATGCCGCAGTCCGACGGCCACACGCTCGTGGTGCCGCGAGCGCGCGCGCGTAACTTCTTCGACATCGAGCCCGCCGTGCTCGGCGAGCTGATCAAGGCGACGCAGCACGTTGCGCGCGGCGTGCAGAAGGCATTCAACCCCGGCGGCATGCGCATCATTCAGTTCAACGAGACCGTCGCGGGGCAGACGGTCTTTCACATCCACTTCCACATCATTCCCTGCTACGAAGGCGTACCGCTGCGCTCGCACAATCGCGACTGGGCCGACAAGGCGGTGCTCGCGCAGCACGCCGAGCGCGTGCGACAGGCGCTTGGAGCACTCTGACGCAATGAGCTCCAGGATTTACAAGGTCCCCGAAGACTTCGCCGCCCTCGCCCACCTGAAGCACGCCGACTACCTGCGGCTCTACCAGGAGTCGGTGCGCGACCCGCACGCGTTCTGGTCGCGCATCGGCCGGCGGCTCGATTGGATCCAGCCGTACTCGAAGGTCAAGGACACGAGCTACGACGAGAAGGACTTCCGCATCCGCTGGTTCTACGACGGCAAGCTCAACGTCGCGGCGAACTGTCTCGACCGCCACCTGACGAAGCGCGGCGACAAGACTGCAATCCTGTGGGAAGGCGACGACCCGCGGATGTCGGAGCGCCTCACGTACCGCCAGCTGTACGAGCGCGTGTGCCAGTGCGCGAACGCGCTCAAGGCGCTCGGCGTGCGCAAGGGCGACCGCGTCACGATCTACATGCCGATGATTCCGGAGACGGCCGTGGCAATGCTCGCGTGCGCGCGCATCGGCGCGGTCCACTCCGTTGTGTTCGGCGGCTTCTCGCCCGAGTCGCTCGCCGGCCGCATCGCCGACTGCGGCTCGACAGTCGTGATTACGGCGGACGAAGGCTTGCGCGGCGGCAAACGCATTCCGCTCAAAGCGAATGTAGATGCTGCTCTCGCGGCGCCGGGCAGCGATGTCGTCAAGCACGTGCTGGTGGTACGGCGGCTCGGCTCGCTCGTGCCGATGCGGGCGGACCGCGATCGCTGGTTCGAAGACGCGCTCGCGGGTCAGCCGAAAGAATGTCCGCCCGAAGTCATGGACGCGGAGGATCCGCTGTTCATCCTCTACACGTCCGGCTCCACCGGCAAACCGAAGGGCGTGCTGCACACGACCGGCGGCTATCTCGTGTACGCGTCGATGACGCACGAGCTGATCTTCGACGTGCGCGACGACGACATCTACTGGTGCACGGCGGACGTCGGCTGGGTCACCGGGCACAGCTACATCGTGTACGGGCCGCTCGCGAACGGCGCGACGTCGCTGATGTTCGAAGGCGTGCCGAATTATCCGGACGCGGGACGGTTCTGGCAGACCGTCGACAAGCACAAGGTGACTATCTTCTATACCGCGCCGACGGCGATCCGCGCGCTGATGCGCGAAGGCGATGCGCCGGTGAAGAGCTGGTCGCGCCGCTCGCTGCGCCTGCTCGGCTCGGTCGGCGAGCCGATCAATCCCGAAGCGTGGGAGTGGTATCACCGCGTCGTCGGCGACGGCCGCTGCCCGGTCGTGGACACGTGGTGGCAGACAGAGACCGGCGGCATCCTGATCAGCCCACTGCCGGGCGCGATCGATCAGAAGCCCGGCTCGGCGACGCTGCCGTTCTTCGGGGTCAAGCCAGCGATCGTCGACGGCGAAGGCAAGACGCTCGAAGGCGTCGCCGAAGGCAATCTCGTGATCACCGACAGCTGGCCGGGCCAGATGCGCACGGTGTTCGGCGATCATCAGCGCTTCATCGAGACGTATTTCAAAACGTTCCTCGGCCGCTACTTCACCGGCGACGGTGCGAAGCGCGACGAGGACGGTTACTACTGGATCACCGGCCGCGTCGACGACGTGCTCAACGTCGCGGGACATCGTCTCGGCACTGCTGAGATCGAGAGCGCGCTGGTCGCGCATCCGGACGTCGCCGAAGCTGCGGTGGTCGGCTACCCGCACGACATCAAGGGCCAGGGCATCTACGCATACGTCACGCTCAACGCCGGCGAGACGCCGAGCGAAGCGCTGCGCAGCGAGTTGCGCGAGTGGGTGCGCAAGGAGATCGGCGCGATCGCCGCGCCGGACCTGCTGCAGTGGGCGCCGAGCCTGCCGAAGACGCGTTCCGGCAAGATCATGCGACGCATCCTGCGCAAGATCGCCGCGAACGAGCACGACCAGCTCGGCGATACATCGACGCTCGCCGATCCGACGGTCGTCGACAACCTGGTGGGCGAGCGCATGAACCGGCCGGCGGGCGAGACCGCAGCGCCCGAGCCAGCGCCGAAACCTGCAGCGAAGAGAAAGAAGAAGACCGCGAGCTAATCCGACTTCGGCGCGTTCGACTTGCTGAGCAGGCTCAGGAGCTTGAGCACGCCGATCGTGCCGGCGCCGGCCGTGCCGAGGTACGCAATCCACACTTCGACCACGTCGCGCTGCGTCAGCGCCAGGAACACCATGATCAGCAGCAGCGCTGCGATGAGCAGCGTGCGCACGAGACTCCAGCGCAGACCGCGATGCGCCTGCTCCTGCTTGTGGACCTGTTCGGGCTGCGTGTTGGCCGCGACGAATAGCGCGAAGCTCTGGTTCATCGGACGCAACACCGGGTCGAGGCGCAGCAGGTCTGCCTTCAGCAGTTTGCGCACGACCTCGTCCTGCTTCGGATTGGCATAGCCCTCCTCGACCAGCTGAATCAGCAGCAGCTTCTCCTCGGCGCTGCAGTCCTGCCACTTCGACACATAGTACGGCCGCACCTGTTCGAGGATCTGCTCGAGCACGGCGCGACGGGTCGAATACGTCTTGCGGTCGCTCCATTCCTCGACCGGGTCGTCGTCGAAACAGTCCTTGATCGGTGCGAACTCTGCCTTCGCCCACCTCTCATCCGGCGGCTGCAACAGCGAACCCACTGGCGCGCGGGCTGTCGGCGCAGTTGCGCCGTCGATGTCGCCGAAGAACAGCTTGCGCGTGCCGAAGGAAACCCACGCGAACAACAGCGACAAGGAGCCGAGCGCGAGCACGATCCCGTACGCGCCGAACTGCGGCTCGCGCACCGGCAAGCGGCTCGCTATCGATCGCTGCACGGCGTTGCAGACCTTGCGCGGCGAGTACACGAGCTGCGGCTCCTGCTCGGGTCGCAGGCTCCAGCGCCATCTCGGGTCCCCGGCGGCGACGAACGACCCGAGGTAGCGGGAATACGTGGTCGTCTCGTTGTAGACCGGCGCGATGTTCTCGAGATATTCCCAGAACGGCAGGCTGAGCGCCCGGTCGGTCGCATCCGCGCCGACCTTCTGCGCGGGCGCCACTTTGACGTCACGCGACAGCAGAGCGCTCTGATAGATGTCCGAACGCCCATCGATGCGACCCTGGACGGTCGCGCCATCCGACGGCGTCGCGATCTGCCGGAAGTCGCTCTGAATCTGACAATCGCGCCATGCGAACGCGCGGCCGAGATAAGCCTGCTCGCTCTTGGCCACGAGCGTCATCTGCATCCCGAGCGCGAACTTGTACAACCCGTAGGCCGGCAGCGCGCCGAGCAGCAGCCAGAAAATAATCGTGCCGATGATGTGCGGCCCGAGCGGCTCGCGCCACCACCGCATCCACATCGGATCGCTGATGGCGGTGAACTTGCGTACGGTTGCCGCCACGGCAGTCACGACCAGCAGCACGCCGAGGATTCCGGTCTGCGTCCCCATGCGCCGCTGGCCGGCTGACACAGGATCCATCGCGAGGAATGCAACGATGAGCACGACTGCCGCCGCCGCGATGAGCAGCGCATTGATCCGCTGCTGCCGACGCTCGACCGTGGCCGCCGGCTCCTCGTTCAGGCGCAACGCCGCGCGTGCTGCCAGCACGACCGTGAGCAATGCCGGCAGAGGCAGCAGCATGCTCGCGACGACCAGCATCTCACCGCGCAGTACGTCGAGTGCGAGCAGGAACAGGATGAGCTGTGCGCCGAGCGTCCAGACCGTTCCGCAATACAGCGGCCGATACGCCGACTGGCGCCGCGGCCATATCCAGATGGGCGGCGTGCGTCCGTGGAACAGGATGTAGACCAGCGTGCCGAGGAACGCGAGCAGCAGGTAAATGGTCACCAGGATGCCCGTCTGCGCCAGCAGCTCGATGTGCAGAGTGCGCAGGATCTCGTCATCCGCAAACGTCATCACGGACCAGGGCATCCCCTTCATCGGCTGAATGTGGATCTGATACGGACGCGTCTGATACTGCGCACCGAAGTCCGCCTGCCCTCGCGTCACGAGTGCGGCGCGCACGCGATCCGCCAGTCCATCGTCCGCCAGCAGATTCTCCGCGACCACCGCGCGCCGCTCGTCGGAATGAAACAGCACGCGACCGTTCGGGTCGGCGATCGCGAAGCCGACGCCGGGCGCGAGAATCGGATAACGGACCGCAACCGGTTGGCCGCTCAGCACGACGCCGAACCGCCCGGTTTCCGGCGGCAGGCAGTCCTGCGCACGCGGCCGCGCCAGCTCGTCGAACTTGCTGAGCAGTGATGGCATCGCCAATGCGGCGAAGAACTCGCCGGTGGTGAGCGAGGCCGAGGTATCGACGACGTAGCCGGACTGCCACAGCCGGTCCTGCTTGATCGCCTGGAAGTAATCGCGGGTGGCCAGCGGAACCGCGGGCGTATTCGAGCGGCGCACACTGCCCTTGATGATCTGCATGCCGTCGCAAGGCCGCGCCCAGAACACGGAGTCCATGGGCTGGTAGAGCGTCGGCACAGCGAGCGCGACGCCGGAGCCCTGGCAGGTGTCGTTCGGCCGCCGTTGCTCAGGCGGCAGCAGCATGCAACCGACGAGACGCGGCATGCCCTTCGACAAGGCAGCGCGGAGCTCGGCATCGTTCGCAACCTCCGCGTCGTAGCGGCGCAGTTGCTCGTACATCTGCGTGAACTCCGCGCGCAGGTTGTCTTCGATCTGCGTTGCAAGCGTCGCCAGCCGCTCGCGTGACTTCTCGCGGAGCTGCGCATAGGTACCGATATCCACTGCGGCGACGGCGAAGATCATCACGAGCGTCATCGACGCGAGCAGCATCAGGTACAGGTCGGCGAAGCCGATGCGCTCGCGGGGCGCAAGACTGAGAATCTTGAGGATCGGCCAGCTGACGAGCGCGAGCGTGAGCAGCACCAGCAGCACCATGACGACCTGGGGCGCCACTTCCAGAGCCTGCTTGAACGAGCGCTGACCATCGACGAGTCCGCACAGCCGCCATGTCTCGGCCGCGCTGCCGTTGACACGCCAGGGCTGGCACATGAGCGTGTAGCGCGAGCCGCCCAGCTCCACCTTCTGCACGAGCGTCGCGTCTCCGACCTCCTTGATCGTCAGCGGCAGATCCTTGGTGCTGCCCGGGAACCGCAGCTTGCCGATATCGAGCACGCGCAGCGGCAGCGCCGAGGACCTGACCGTGCCGCGCGGCGGCAACATCGGCGAGCTGCGCTGCGGACTGATCGCGTAGCCGATGAGCGCGCCCGCGTTGTCGACTACGAACATCTGGTCGAAAGCGTCGCCGAACGGAATCTGCTCCAGGAATTTCGCCAGCGGGATCTCGACGCGAAGTGCGGGGGGCGCACCGTCCGCCGGCCTGGAACCGACGATTTCGACTCGCCCGTTGCGCGTCTCGACGTGCAACGCCTTCTTGGCCTCGGGGTCCAGGTCCTGCAGCTTGCTGCAGTCCGGAGTGACGAGCACCGCCAGCGGCAGGCGCTGGAAAGTGCTGCACGCTCCAACCGGCTCCTCGACCAGATTGCCGACGTTGGTGAGCGTGGTCTCGAGCAGGGTTGCCGCGGCCCGCGCCGTATTCTCGAGGCTGCGCAGATCGTGGCGGCGCATGTACTCGATCTGGCCGAGCACGTAGAGGGCGTAAATGCCGGCGGGGACGAGGATGAGCGCGAGCAGACCGACCAGTCGCCGCATTCCGCGACTCGATCGATCGTCCTGGACCTCGGCAGCATCGCTGGCGGTAGGCTTGGCCACTGTTAGCGCTCGCAGGGAGCTGTGGCGAGACTAGTCCGCGCAGGCACGGTCTCCCATGAACGAAAGGCCTAAGCGGGCCGATAGGACTAGAGAGCCAGAGAATCAGAACAGTCGGCCGGCGCCGGCGAGGTGCGCCCGATAGTACTCGTCGTCGAGCATGCGGAATTCAACCGGCTGACCGCTGCGCGGTGCGTGGACGAAGCGCCCCTCGCCCGTATAGATCGCGACGTGCGAGATGCGCTGCCCCTGCGTGCGGAAGAACAGCAGATCGCCGGGCTTCAGCCCGGCGAGTTCGATCGGCTTCGCCGCCGAGAATTGCTCCGCTGCCGTGCGCGGCACGGGAATACCGACCTGGTCGTAGATGAAGCGCACCAGGCCGCTGCAATCGAAGCCAGTGAGATCGGCGCCGCCCCACACGTACGGCTTGCCCAGCAGCGAGATGGCGCGCAACGCGATGTCGTCGCCGACCGAAGGCTCTGGCGCGGGGGCGGACCCCCACGTCGTGGGCGGCGGCTGCGGCGGCCGGTAGGGGTCGATGGAGCAGCCCTGCAGGAACAACGCTGCTGTGACGCCGGCGAGGCACCAGCGCTGAATTGCCCCCTTCTGAAGTATCAGTTGTGCAGACCCGCTAGCCATGGAGCACCACGGTCAGGATGCCGCACGTTCAAGCTAAGTTCCAGGCGCTGAACCGGCGGTGAATTACAATGCCGCCCCTGTCGTGCTTTCCATCACGGAGTGCCATGCGCGCTTTGACAGCCTTTTTGCTCGCTGCGGCCGCGTTCACGACCCGCGCCGCCGAGCTGCCGGCCACGAACGCTGTGCGCGCCGAGGCGATCCGCAGTCACGTCGAATTCCTGGCCGGCGATCTGCTCGAAGGACGCGCTGCTGCGACCCGCGGCTACGACATCGCTGCAGCTTACGTCGCCGCGCAATTCCGTCAGGCCGGGCTCGCGCCAGCCGGCGACGACGACACGTTCCTGCAGGCCGTGCCGCTGCTGGAAGCGACGCCGGTGCTGCCCGGCTCCTCGGCGAAGCTGGTGCGCGATGACGAGACGTCCTCCTTCGAGTACGGCACGCATTACCTGCCGTCGGCCGATTTCCTCTCTGCAAGTTCCACGCTGACGGCGCCGCTCGTGTTCGCCGGTTACGGCATCGACGCGCCGGAGCTCGGTTACACGGACTTCGAGAACGTCGATCTCAAGGGCCGCATCGCCGTGATCCTGAGCGGTGCGCCCGCCAAGTTTCCGGACTCGCAGCGCGCTTACTACTCGTGGAGCGAGCGCAAGTGGAGCTCGCTCGTGGAGCGCGGCGCGGTCGGCGTGATCACGGTCGCCTCGTCGATCGACGAGCGGCGCGTGCCTTGGGAACGCGTGGTTGCGATGAGCTGGACGCCGCAGATGCGCTGGCTCGACGCGGACGGCAAGCCGCAGCGCGCGTTCCCCGAGCTGAAGTTACGGTTTCGTTTCAATCATGAGGCAGCCGCGCGACTATTCGAGAACGCCGCAGCGAGCTTCGCAGACATCATGGCCGCCGCGGACGCCGGCGAGCCGCAGGGCTTCGGCCTGCCGGGGATGCTGACACTGTCGGCCACGACCGGCCTGCGGCGCACCGAGAGCACGAACGTGCTCGGCATGCTGCCCGGCGCGGACCCGGAGCTGCGCAACGAGATCATCGTGATCACCGCGCATCTGGATCATCTCGGGCGCGGCTCGGCGGTCAACGGCGACTCGATCTACAACGGCGCGCACGACAACGCCGTCGGCGTCGCGATGCTGCTGGAGATCGCGCGAGCGCTGCACGTTTCGAACACCAAGCCGCGCCGCACGGTGCTGTTTGCAGCGGTCACCGCCGAGGAGAAAGGCTTGCTCGGCTCCGACTACTTCGTGCAGCATCCGCGCGCCGACGGGCGGCGCATCGTCGCGAACATCAACATCGACATGCCGCTGCCGCTGGCCCCGGTGCGCGATTTCGTGGCGATCGGCGCGGAGCATTCCAGTCTCGGCACGCTCGCGCGCAGCGCCGTGGCCGCGCAGGGCTACCGCCTGAGCCCGGACGCAACGCCCGAGGAAGTCAGCTTCATCCGCAGCGACCAGTTCTCTTTCATTCGGCACGGCATTCCGGCGCTGGTGCTGAAGAGCGGTTACCAGGGGCGCGAGGCCGGCGTCGACGTCGGCGCCCTGCAAAAGCAGTTCCGCGAGTCGAACTATCACCAGCCGAGCGACGACCTGAGCCTGCCGCTCGACTACGGCACGGCCGCGGACCTGACGCGCGTCGATCTGCGCATCCTGCTGGACGCCGCCAACGCGGCGAGCGCGCCGCGCTGGAGCGCGGACGATTTCTTTGCAGAGAAGTTCGGCGGCGCCCGGTAGAATCGCGGCGCGCTGGGAACAACGAATCAGGGAGACTTGGGCGATGAGAGATCTCAGCACCGACGAGCTCGCCGAGCTGCGCCAGAGCTTCGACGCCTGCGACGCCGACGGCGACGGCTGGATCATCGTCGCGGAATTCGCCGCGCTGTTGCACGCGCTCGACCAGGATCTGTCGGAGGACGAATGCCTGCTGGCGTTCGAGATGACCGACGGCGACGGCGACGGCAAGATCAGCTTCGAAGAGTTCATGGGGTGGTGGACGCAGTGACCCGCGGCGCGCGCCCCAGTAGCTCTTACAAAGCGTGAAGGCCTTCACACGCCCATTCGTGACGGGCTGCTCATCCTGAGCATCGCCTGCGGCGATTGCGATTTTCCCTGAATCCATCCCCGGTGCCGGTCGCACTAGGCTACGCCCACGCTCGCGCCGATAGCCGGTGGAAGGAGAGCGCCATGAGCGAAGAACAGCACAGTCGACTGCGGGTCGGCGATCCCGTCCGGTTGAAAGACAGCGATATGGACCTGCGCGGCGACGTCTGGCAGCTGCGCACCGGCCGTTACCTGGTCGTGCGCTGGCAGGACGAGTGCCGCAGCACGCATTCGGAAAACGCAGTCGAGTACGACGCGTCGCGCAGCCGCGCGGAGTGGAGCCGCAATTTGGTGGCGGACGACCGCAAAAAGAAGTGACGGCTACGCCGTCTTTCTCTTGCGGCTGCGCTTTTCCTGCGCCGCCGTCTTGCGTCCCTTCACGCCCTGGCCGCCCTTGTCCAGGCTGCGCTTCAGCAGCTCCATGAAATCGACGACATTGGTCGTCGCTGCCGCGGGCGCTGCTTCCTCCTTCTTGCGCGCGCGAACCTTCTTGCCGGTCTGCCGCGCGATCTGCTCGTCGATGATCTTGCGCAGCTGCGCGCGGAACTCGTCCCGGTAGTCGTCGGGATTCCACTGCTTCGACATCGACTCGATCAGCTGCGTCGCCATGCCGAGCTCCTGCGGCGTGACGCGATAGCTCTTGCTGGTGCCCGTCGGCAGCGTGAACTCGTCCGCCTTCACGATCTCCTGCGGGAAGCGCATCAGGTCGAGCATCAGTGCATCGCCGCGCGGCGAGAGCGCAGCGAGGTACTGGCGCGTGCGGATGACCACGCGCGAGATGCCCACCTTGCCGGTCTTCGCGAGCACTTCCCGCAGCAGCACGTAGCCCTTCTCGGCTTTCCTGGTCGGCACGAGGTAATAGGGTTTCTCGAAGAACATCGGATCGATCTCCGCGCGCTGGACGAACGCCTCGATCTCGACGGTCTCGGTGCTCGCCGGCGCGGCCTTGCGGATGTCGTCCTCGTCGATCACGACGTAGCTGCCCTTCGAGTACTCGAAGCCCTTGACGATTTCCTTCCACGGCACTTCTTCGCCGGTCTCGCTGTTGACGCGCTCGTAGCGCACCGGCGAATTGTCGCGGCTGTCCAGCATGCGGAAGTGCAGATCGACCGTGCGCTCGCCGGAGTACAGCTGCACCGGTACGTTGAGCAGGCCGAAAGAGATCGTGCCGTTCCAGATCGGGCGTGCCATGTGGGAATCCCTGTGCGGGCCAGCGGTGTGGAAATGCTATCCGCGTTCCTTCGCATGCAGCTCGTGCGCCATTTCCATGTGTTGCCTCAGCGTCGGCAGCGTCGCGGCGGCGAACTCCTTCAGCTCAGGCGTCATCTGCGAAGCCTGCGAAGCGGACTCGAACAGCGCGACGGCCTTGTCGTGGCCCTGCGCCATCGCCCTGGCGTATTCGCGATCGAACGCTGCGCCTTTCAGGCCCGACAGTTTTTCCTTCAGCGCCTCGTGCTCGGCGTCGAGCGACTGCGGCAGGTCGAGACTTTCCTCGCCAGCGATCTGCCGCAGCTTCGCGGCGGCGGCCTGGTGATCCTTGACCATGCGCTGCGCGTAGTCGCGCACGCCTTTGTCCTGCGTCTGCTGCAGGGCCAGCTGGCCGAGCTCGATCTCCGCCTGGCCGATGACGGCCGCCTGCGTCGCGAAGGACTGCGGCGTCACAGTCTTGGACATTGGCGATTGCGTGGTGCGCGTCCGATCGACCTCGGTGCCGCGGTCGAGCGTGGATTGGCGCGGGCGGTTTTCGTCGGTCTGCTGGGCGAGCGCGGTGAAAGTCAGCGCCTGGGATGCGATCAGTGCAGCGGACAGAAGGCTGCGTCGCAGGTTCGTTGTCATGATGCACCTCACAAAAAAAGAGGCCGTGCCTTACGGCGCGGCCTCAAGTGCGCAGCCGTCTGCATGGCGTCCGATGGGTTCTCAGCGGGTGCCCCCATCGTCCTGGGGAGGTCCATGCGACGTGTTGCGCAATGTCCAAATCAACCACCGGAGCATGCAACGCACCAGCGGGGCGTTTGGATCCCTGTCGATGCGAGTGCGTGGCTCAACGCATGTCCAGCAGGACTTCGCGCACCTTGTGGAATTCCGACGCCTTGTCGAAGAAGTGATCCGCCCCGCACTCGCGGCTCGCAGTGCGGTAATCGTCGGAGGGGTAGTTGGTCACTACGATGATGGTCTCGGGCCGCGTCATGCCGGCGGCGCGCATCATCTTGAGGAGGCGGAAGCCGCTGCCACCGCGCAGCTGGATGTCCAGGATGAGCACGCGCGGCTGCAGCACACGCATGCCTTCGAGCGCCTCGGTAACGCCCTCCGCGCTGCCGACGACGCGCACATGCGGGACGTCCTCGACGGACTCGATCAGCCGCTCCTTGACCGCTTCGGAGTCCTCGACGATGTAGATGGTCAGCTCCGCCCGCCCGAGCGCGCGCAGCGCCGGGTGCGTGCCGGTGTCAGCATCGGTGCCCGGCGTCGACTCCGCGCCCATGGCCTGTGGGCAGAGCCGGCGGCCGCGCCGAGGGGGCGCGGGCGCACCTCTGCTTGACCAGGGCCTACTCGACCAGCTGGTTGCGGACGGCGTAAGCGGCGATCTCTGCATTGCTGCGCATTGCCATCTTCTCGAGGATGCGCGCGCGATAAGTGCTCACGGTCTTCACGCTCAAGCCCAGCTCGTTCGCCATGACCGCGGGCGAGACGCCGCGGGCGATGCGGGTGAAGACCTGCAGCTCGCGCTCCGACAAGCGGTTGTGCAGCGGCCCTTCTTCGTCGGCCGCGCATTCCGATGCAAGCAACTCGGCGACCAGCGGCGTGATGTAACGCCGTCCGGTACCGACCGCGCGCACCGCTTTCACCAGCTCTTCGGGCACGATCATCTTCGGCACGTAGCCGTTCGCGCCAGCACGCATCAAGCGCACTGCGAAGCTGCGCTCGGGGTGCATGCTCAGCACCAGGATCGCCAGCTCCGGACGGTCGCGCCGCAGTTGCTTCAGCAGGTCGATGCCGCTCTGGCCGGGCAACGTGATGTCCAGCACCACGACGTCGACCTTCAACCCTTCGCGCAGCTGCTGCAGGGCGTCCTCAGCGGAGCCGGCCTCGCCGACTACCTGCAGATCCGCCTCTTCCGACAGCATCTCGCGCACGCCGGCCCGCAGGATCGCGTGATCATCCACGATCATCACGCGGATCGGCGTCTGCACCTGCTGGAAGGTGTCCCGACTCTCGTTCTCTCTGGCATCCAACATCATCCGGGTACCTCCGTGAGTTCGTCCACGAGCTCGGCATGCATGCCCGTGATCTCGATGTCCCGCCCGGCGGTGGCCGCGTAGTCCATCACCAGCCCCTGCGCCCGGTAGGCGTTCAGGCGGTTGTAAAGCGTCTTCAGGCTGACGCCCAGCAACGCTGCCGCGCGCGTCTTGTTGCCGCCGCACTTCTGCAGCGTGGCGAAGATCATCCAGCGCTCGACGTCGGCCAGGTTGGTGCCGACCGGCACCTGCAGGACCGCTAGTTCCCGCAATTCCGCGCGAGCGTCAGTGTCATGCCCCAAATACGCGCGCGCGTCGCGTGCGGGAACAGTGTCGGTCATCGGGTTTTCCATAGCTCGCCCCTATACGCTGGCCTTACACGCGGCCTTCGACTGACACAACCGCATGGCGGTGCCGAAATGTTCCCGACATCGCGCGATTCATTTCACGCCGGCTGCCTCAGGCCCCTGGAATGGCAGTCGTCGGCGGCTTCCTACGCGGCGCTCCAGGCCGAGGCCTTGCCCGGATTCGGGATGAAGGCCTCCACGACGGTCCCGCGGCCGCTGGACGGGCGGCGGATCGCGAACGTCCCGCCCATCTCGCGGACACGCTCGCGCATGCCCACCACGCCGTGCGACTTGGGCTTGGCCAGCGCCTCATCGGTCAGGCCCACGCCGTCGTCGGCGATCCGCAGCCGGACCCCGTCCGGCTCGCGCGCCAGGCTGATCCGCACGTGATTCGCCTGCGCGTGCTTGGTGATGTTGGTGAGCGCCTCCTGCGCGATGCGGTAGAAGGCGATCGACCAGGACGGATCCAGATCGTCGAAATCCTCGTGCACCTCGATGTCGCACGGCAGCCCGGTGCGCCGCGTGAACTCGCGGCAGTGAGAGCGCATCGCGAACGCCAGGCCGAGGTTGTCGAGATGGCTCGGGCGCAGGCCCTCGATCACCTCGTGCTTCAGCTCCACCGTGTCGGCCAGCATCTGCAACACCCGCTGCAGACGCTCGCGCACCTCGCGGGGGGCATCCGGCTGGCGGCGCTGGATCCAGTTCAGGTCCATGTTGATCGCCGTCAGGTTGCTGCCGAGCGTGTCGTGCAGCTCGCGCGCCAGCCTGGCTTTTTCCTCCTCCGACACGCGGATGAGGTGCTGCGACAGCTCGCTGAGCTCGGCGGTGCGCTGCTCGACGAGGTCGTTCAGGCGCTGATTCGCTTCACGCAGCGCCAGCTCGGCGCTTTCGCGGTCGCCCCCATATCGCTGCAGCAGCTTGTTGAGCGCAATCAGCACCGCGACGGTCACGACCGTCGCCAGCACGGCGACGCCGGCGCCGACCCACATGTCGCGCAACACTTCGCGGCGCGACGCTTCGATGCGCGAGTCTTCCTCGCTCATCATGCGATCGACGACGCCGCGGGCGCGATCCATCGTCTGCGTCGCCCGATCGGTGCCGGCCACGTCCGCATTGCCGTGCGGCCCGGGTTGCGGACTGCTGCGGATCGTCTGCTCCAGCCGGCTCACGGCAGCCGTCGTGAGGCCCTCGAGCGACGCGATATCGGCCTGCCGCTTCGGATCATCGGTCGTGAGCTCGCGCAACAGGTCGATCTGCTTGCGCCAGCTGCGCATCGCGACGTGGTACGGCTCCAGGTAGCCCGCCTGTCCGGTCAGCAGATAGCCGCGCTGCGCGGACTCCGCCTGGGTGATGACCGACTGGTACGTGATGAGCGCGCGCTTGATTTCGGTGGAGCGTGCGTAATGCGCATTGGAGTCCATCGTCGCGGCGGTGTTGATGATCAGCAGCGACGCATTGATCACGAGCAGCGCGATCGAGACCACGATGATCGCGATGACGTGCAGGGGCACCCGCCCGCCGGTCTCGGGCGGGAGCCTGCGCGGTGGCGGCGCGGAGCTCGGCGGCTCCATCGGGTCTTCGAAGGCTGGCAATGAATCGTCCCGGTCGTCCGTGGATCACGCACAAAGGGTCGCGACCCAGAAACACTGAAACGTGTGCGCGCATTTTCTGGTTCCGCCGTCGGCATTTCCCGGCCGCGCCGCGCGGCCCGGTCGGCTAATTTTTGCAACGGAACCCGCAGGTTGAGGCGAGGGTTTCTACCACGTACTTACCGTAATCGAGGATACCGACATGAAGGGGAAGGCATTTCTCATCGCCATGTTGGCCGGGCTCGCACTCGCAGGCTGCAACAGGGCAGAATCGCCGGCAGAGGTGCAACACGATGTGGCGGACGCGCGTGCTGACGCACAGCGCGACGTAGCGGATGCACAGGCGGATGCGCGCGAGCGCACGGCCGATGCTCAGAAGGACGTCGCCGACGCGCAGGCTGATCACGATCCGAACGATGTGGCCGATCAGACGCAGCAGGCCAGCGAGACTGCCGCCAAGAACGACTACAAGATCGCCGTGGCGCAGGCTGAAGCCACTCACAAGGTCGCCGCTGCGAAGTGCGAATCGATGAGCGGCGACGCGCAGAAGGACTGCAAGGACCGTGCGGACCGCGATCTCGATGCAGCGAAGCGCGCTGCCGAGCAGCGTCGCGACGGCTCGGGCTAACGGGCCGAAGTCTGAGGACACTACGACGTCAGTTGAGGAGATGGGGAACATGAAGCACAGAAGCACCACGGCGGCGACGTTGCTGGCCGCTCTAATGGCTTCGGCGGTCATGACGGGCTGTTCCAGCACGCCGACGCAACAGTCGGCCGGCGAAGCCGTCGACGACGGAGTCGTGACCGCCAAGGTCAAGGCAGCGCTGGTCGCGGATCCGGTGACGAAGGCGCACCAGATCAACGTCGAGACGTTCAAGGGCACGGTGCAGTTGAGCGGCTTCGTCGAATCCGATGAAGCGCGCACGCGCGCCCTGCAACTGGCGCGCGATGTCGACGGCGTCAAGAAGGTCAAAGACGCCATGGAAGTTCGACGGGGCAGCTGACGTCCACATCCCTGCGCATGAAGGCGGGCGCAAGCCGTCCGCCTTTCTTGCTTCTCGAATCCCTTCCTGCTTGCCGCAGCCACTGCGTTGCAAAAAAAGCGATTTGCATCCGGCCCGACCCCGCGCGCGTATACTCACGCGCTCCGTTTGGAGCGCGTTAACACTCTAATCAACGAGGAATGGCATAGATGGCCCACGACAAGACAAGCTCGGTGAAGAGACTTTCCGGCCTGGCACTCGCGGCGGCAGCTGCGATCGCGTTCACGGCTGCGCCCCTGTCGGCCGCGCATGCTGCCGACGAAGCGAAAGTGAAGTGCGAAGGCGTGAACGCGTGTAAAGGCACGAGCGAGTGCAAGACCGCGAAGCACGAGTGCGCCGGCAAGAACGCTTGCAAGGGCGAAGGCGTGAAGTCGATGACGAAGGCGGAGTGCGACGCCGCCAAGGCCAAGGCGAAGAGCTGATCGTTTGAGCTCACGGCGGCGCGCGTGTTCCACCGCGCCGCCTTCTTGATGTCCACCTCGCGTGTCTACTTCTTTGGGATTCGGGCTCGGGCTGCGGCCCCAGCACTATGAAGCACTGCTCGGCGAGCACCGCGGCCGCGTGGCCTGGCTCGAAGCTCTGACCGACAACTACCTCGTTCCCGGCGGCCGGCCGCTCCATTTTCTGGATCGGCTGCGCGCGCACTACCCCGTGGTGCTCCACGGCGTATCTCTGTCGATCGGCAGCACCGATCCGCTCGATCTCGACTATGTGCGCAGCGTGCGAGCGCTAGCGGCGCGCATCGAGCCATCGTGGGTCTCCGATCACCTCTGCTGGACCGGCGTCAACGGCGTCAACCTGCACGACCTCATGCCGCTGCCGTTCACCGAGGAGACCGTGCGGCACGTGGTGAGCCGCGTGCATGCAGTACAGGACATCCTCGGCCGCCAGCTGGTGCTGGAGAACGTCTCCACCTACGTCAGCTTCGCCGCCGACGAAATGACCGAGTGGGAATTCCTGCGCGAGATCGCGCAGCGCGCCGACTGCAAGCTGCTGCTGGACGTGAACAACGTGTACGTCAGCAGCGTCAATCACGGCTTCGATCCGCTCGCGTACCTGCACGGCGTGCCGGTCGACCGCGTGCAGCAGTTTCATCTCGCCGGGCACAGCAACCTGGGCAACTACCTGATCGACACGCACGACGAGCCGGTGTGCGAAGAAGTCTGGCAGCTGTACGGCGCTGCCGTCGCGCGCTTCGGCGCGGTCTCGACGATGATCGAGCGCGACGACAAGATTCCGGAGCTGCCCGTGTTGCTCGCTGAGCTCGATCACGCGCGATCCATCGCGCTCTCGGCAGCAGAAGCAGCATGAACGCGCTCGCCGAATTGCAGGGCGATTTGCAGCGTCACGTACTCAGCGGCGACGCCGCGATCATCGATGCGGTGAAAGCGACGCAGGCGGTTCCTGCCGCGACCCGGCTCGCCGTCTACTCCAATGCCTATCGCATCCGGCTGGCCGAGGCGCTCGCTGCCAACATGCCGCGATTGCAGGAGCTGCTCGGTGACGAGCAGTTCGGCACAGTCGCCGCCGCGTATGTCGATGCGCATCCGTCGCAGTTCGCATCGATCCGCTGGTTCGGCGATCGCCTCGCGCAGGTGCTCGCGCAATCGCATCCATCGCAGCCGTGGCTCGCCGAGCTGGCTCGCTGGGAATGGGCGCTCGCGGAGTCCTTCGACGCGTCGGACGCGACGCCGGTCGGCGTGGAATGCCTGGCAACCGTCGCACCGGACGACTGGGCCGGGCTGCAGCTGCAATTTCATCCGTCCGTGCAATTTCTCGAGCTGGCGACGAACGCACAGGCGCTGTTCAAGGCGCTTGCAGAGGAACAGACGCCGCCGCTACCCGCGATGCTCGAACGGCCGCAGCCGTGGCTGCTATGGCGGCAGGATCTCAAGACGCAGTACCGCTCGCTCGAGCCTGCCGAAGCGGTCGCCATTCGGATCATGCGCGACGGCGGTACGTTCGGCGCGATGTGCGAGGCGCTGTGCGAATGGCACGACGGCGACGAGGTCCCGCTGATCGCCGCCGGCATGCTGAAGCGCTGGATCGTCGAAGAGCAGTTGATCAGAGTGTCGGCATGAAGCTGTACACGTTCTTCCGCAGCTCGGCTGCGTTTCGCGTGCGCATTGCGCTCAACCTCAAAGGGCTGCAGTACGAGTCGCTGCCGAAAGTGTTCGCGCGCAACGAGCACCGCGCGCCCGAATACCTGGCGCTCAATCCGCAGGGCCTGATCCCCGCGCTCGCGACCGACGGCGTCGTCCTGTCGCAGTCGCTGGCGATCATCGAGTATCTGAACGAGCGGCATCCCTCGCCGCCGCTGCTGCCGGAAGATCCGATCGACCGCGCACGGGTGCGCTCGATGGCGATGGCGATCGCGTGCGAGATCCACCCGCTCAACAACCTGCGCGTGCTGAACTACCTGCGCGACTCGCTGCAGCAGGACGACGAGGGCGTCGGCACCTGGTACCGCCATTGGGTCAGCGAAGGATTTCGCGGCCTCGAAGTGCAGGCGCGCGAGTTTTCCGCGAAGGGCCGCTACTGCTTCGGCGACGCCGTGTCGATCGCCGACGTGCTGCTCGTCCCGCAGATGTTCAACGCCCGGCGCTTCAAGACCGACCTGACGCCGTTCCCGACGCTGGTCGGAATCAGCGCGCACCTGGAAGCGCTGCCCGCATTCGCGGCGGCCAGGCCCGAAGTGCAGCCCGACGCCCAGTAGATGAAACCTTCCGGGAGCCTCGTGTGCGTCGGCGTCGGCATGACGCTGGGCTCGCACCTCACGCCGCTCAGCCGCAGCTACATCGAAGAAGCCGAGGTCGTGTTCGCCGCGACGTCCGACGGCATCGTCGAGTTGTGGCTCGCGAGAATGAACCGCGACGTGCGCAGCCTGCAGTCGTTCTATCGTGAAGGTAAATCTCGCGCGGAGAGCTATCGCGAGATGGTCGCGGCGATGCTCGCAGAAGTGCGCGCCGGCAAGCGTGTGTGCGGCGCTTTCTACGGCCACCCTGGAGTGTTCGCCGGCGTGCCGCATGACGCGATCGAGGTGGCGCGACGCGAAGGCTACGACGCGCGCATGGAGCCGGGCGTTTCGGCCGAGGACTGTCTGTACGCGGACCTCGGCATCGATCCGGGCCGCTACGGCTGCCAGCACTTCGAAGCGAGCCAGCTGATGCTGTATCGGCGCCGCATCGATCCTTCGGCGTACCTGGTGCTGTGGCAAGTCGGTGTCGCCGGCGACCGGTCGCTGGCGCGGTTTGCGACCGGCGCGGAGTATCGGCAAGTGCTCGTCGACGTGCTGATGCGCGACTACGAGCCCGGACACCAGGCGATCGTCTACAAGGTCGCGACGCTTCCCACGCAGCAGCCGCGCATCGAGCGCACGACGATCGCGCAGCTGCCGGCGATCGACATCGACATGCACGCGACCGTCGTCATCCCGCCGGCGGTGGCATTGCAGCCCGACGAGCAAGTGCGCGAACGGCTGGCGGCGCTCGATCGGATGCATGTGGAGTTCACGACACCGCGCCTGCTCATTCGCTCGATGCACGAGCGCGATGAGGAGCTGTACTGCGAGCTCTTCTGCAACCCCGAAACGATGCGCCACATCGGCGCGCCGTGGACACGCACCGAAGCTGCGTGCGCGTTTCGCGACGTGCTCCAGGCAATGCGGTCCTCGCCGCCGCGCGCGCGGTTCCTGACGTTGATACCGAAAGGCACGCAGCAACCGATTGGTCTGTGCACGCTGCAGGGCTTCGATCGGGTGCAGCGGCAGACCGAGCTCGGTGTCATGCTGCTGTCATCCGGGCGCGAGCAGGGATTCGCGACGGACGCGCTGATCGGGGTCATCGGCCACGCATTCGCGGCGCTGCCGGTCGACGAAGTCTGGGTGCGGTTCAACGTCGACCACGTCGCCTGCGAGCGCCTCGCACTCAGCGTTGGGCTGGTCCGTCATTCAGGGTTTTCGCCGCAGGACCTGGGAACGAATCGGTGGCGCTGGTCGGCTTATCGCGCCTCCTGGCGGCCCGCTGCCGGGGCGTCCGGGCGAGGCTAGAGGGTTCTGTGCACTGCTCGGCTGCCCACTGCCGAGCTTTCCGCGTACGCTTGCGCCAGCCAGAATAGACGGAAACGGGGGCCGGGGACGCAAAGGCCACCCACAGCGAGGAGAACGCGGCAATGATGGATCCCATCGAGTTCCTGGATCGGCTCGGAAGCAACGCCCGCCTGCGCCACGCCGCGCCGGGGGAGATCGAACAGGCGCTCGACGCCGCCGGGATCGATCCCGGGCTGCGCAGCGCATTGCTGGCCGACGACCCGCTACGGCTCGGCGAGCTGCTCGGCGCGCAACGCAACGTGTGCTGCCTGATCGTGAAACCCGATCCCGCCCAGCCCGACGAGGAAGAAGAGGACGAAGACGAGAAAGAGGACGACAAGTCGTTCGTCTGAAGGCCCGTGCGCTGCGCTCGACTGCACTCGACCGATCGCCACGGCTCCGCCCGGCGCTGCGCGCTGGGCGGACTCGCGCTGCTATGCGCGTTGCTCGCGAACGCGGCGCTCGCGCTCACCTCGCAGGAAGCGGACCAGCTGCTGCGGCGGGCTGACGACGTCAAGGGCGTCAATCCGACCGAGTTCAGCACGCTCATGGGTCAGCTCGACGAGCAGTCCGCAACGTTCTCGCAGTCCCAGCAGCAATACCTGCAATACCTGAAGGGCTGGCGCAGCGCTTACGCCGGCGACTACGCGCGCGCGATTCCGCCGCTGGAGCAGATCATCGAAGAGGCGCGCGACGTCACGCTGCGCTTCCGCGCGAGCGCCACGGTCGCGAACGTGCAGGCCGTGGCCACTCACTACGACGAAGCATTCGCGCAGCTCGGACGGCTGCTGACGTTGCTGCCGCAGATCACGGACAAGGACGCGCGCCAGCAAGGCTTGCTGGTCATCGCCTATCTCTACAACCAGGTCGGCGAGTACGACCTGGCCCTGAGCTATACGGACCGGATCGCGTCCGAAGATACCTCGGCGCGAGCGGTGTGCCGGAGCAATCAGCTGCGTCTCGAAGCTCTCTATCGCAGCGGCCGGCTGCAAGGCGACATCGCGCAGTTCATCGACGCCATCGCGATCTGCGACCAGGTCGGCGAGGTGCTGTGGGCAAACGGGATCCGCGTCTACATCGCGCGCTCTTACATCGACCGGGGACGCAACGCAGACGCGATCAAGCTGCTGAGCAGCTACTACGACGTGACCCGCGCGACGCGCTATCGACGGCTGATCTCCGAATACGATTCGTGGCTGGCGCGCGCTCACAAGAACCGCGGCGATTCGGCGACGGCGCGCCAGTTCGCGTTGCGCGCGATCGGCGATCCCGGCATTCAGAACCAATACACCGAGCCGCTGGTGAACGCGTACCGCCTGCTGTACCAGCTCGCGCAGGAACAGGGCGACACGAAGACCGCGCTCGGCTATCACGAGAAGTACGCCGAAGCCGACAAGGGCTACCTCGACGACGTGAGCGCGCGGCAGATCGCGTACGAGCGCGCGAAGCACGAAGCAGCTGCGAACCGCTTGCAGATCGACGCGCTCAACAAGCAGAACGAAGTCCTGCAGCTGCAGCAGGCGCTCGGCAAGAAAGCGGTCGAGACGAGCCGTCTGTACATCGCGCTGCTGATCGTGGTGGCCGTGTTCATCGCGCTGTTTGCATATCGCACCAAGCGCTCGCAGCTGCACTTCATGAAGCTGTCGCGCGTCGATGGCCTGACGGGCATCGACAACCGCCCGTACTTCATCGCACAGTCAGAGCGCTCGCTCGAAGCGAGCCGCAAGGTCGGACAGGAAGTGTGCGTGATCCTGTGCGACCTGGATCACTTCAAATCGATCAACGACAAGTACGGGCATGCGACGGGCGATCACGTGCTGCGCCAGGCAGTGCTGGCGTGCCGCGCTCATCTGCGGGCCAGCGATCTGTTCGGCCGCTTCGGCGGCGAAGAATTCTGCATTCTGCTGCCGGGCTGCAGTCTCGCCGACGCGCGTCAGCGCTGCGAGCAGCTGCGCGGTGCGATCGCGACGGTCGTTACCGACGCGGGCACTGCGAGCTCGACGGTTTCCGCAAGCTTCGGCGTGGCCACCACCGCTTCCTCGGGCTTCGAGCTGCGGCAGCTGCTCGCGCACGCAGACGCTGCGCTGTACCGCGCGAAATTTGCCGGGCGCAACTGCGTCGTCCTGTACGACACCATCCATGCGGTCGGTCTGAAAGCGGGTCCGGCTTCGGCCTGACGTCCTCTCTGGTACTTTCGGCCGATGCGTCGTACGCTGCACGTCGCGCAGCATTCTGATGGCTCTTTCCCGCGGGTTCTCCGATGCGTTCGACGGCGCGTTCCGCAAGCGACGACCGACAAGCTGCCCGCGTGCTCGAGGGCGGCTTCGCCAACCTGCGCTTCCCGCCTGAGCTGGAAGCGAAGTTCCGTCATCATCACTTGCTCGCTTCGCAGCGCTGGGTGCGCCTGAGCATCCTGGTCGCGCTCGGCACCACGCTCGGCTTCGCGATGATCGATCACTGGGTGATCCACTCCAGCAACGCAGTGCCGGACCTGGTGCGTTTCGGCCTGCAAGTGCCCGCGATCCTGCTGTGCCTGCTCGCGACCATCAAGCCGCTGTACATGCGCGTTTATCTGCCGGCCATCCAGGTGGCCGCGCCGCTGTTCGGCATGGGCAGCGTGATGATGGCGGTGTACGCAGAACCGCAGTACGCGCCGCTAGTGGGCGCACGGCTCCTGCTGGTCGCGTTCTTCCTGTACTTCATGCTCGGCATGCGCTTCGCACCGGCGTTGCGCAGCAACCTGATCGTTCTCGGCGCGCTGATCGTGGCGGGGCTGAGCGGAGCGATCGCGCCGCAAGTCGCGATCTATCTGGCATTCGCAGTGCTGTGCGCCAACGTCATCGGTGGCGCGGGTGCGTATGCGCTCGAGCACGCGAATCGCACGGCGTTCCTCGAACGCCAGCTGCTCGGCGAGATGGCGGCGCTCGACGGGCTGACGCGGCTGCTGAACCGCCAGACGTTCGAATCGCGGGTGAGCGACGTGTGGCGTGAAGCGACCGCGCGGCACTTGCCGATTTCCGTGCTGATGATCGACGTCGACGACTTCAAGCGCTACAACGATCACTACGGCCATCTTGCGGGCGACGAGTGCCTGCAACGGATCGCGCAAGCCGTTCGCACCGGCGTTGCCGGCAATCCCGCCGATCTGCTCGCACGCTACGGCGGCGAAGAGCTCATCGCGGTGCTGATCAATCGCACGGCCGCGGACGCCGAAGCCGCAGCTCAACGCATCGTTGCCGATGTGGCGGCACTCGCAATTCCGCACGCGGGCTCCAGCACTGGTGGCGCCGTCAGTATCAGCGTCGGGGTCGCCACGCATCACCCAGCCGCGGCAGCTTCGTACCAGGCCGTCGCCAGGACTGCGGACAATGCGCTCTACGCAGCCAAGCACCAGGGCCGCAATCGCTGCGTGTGCGTGAAGATGCACGTGCCGAGCACCGCGCCCTCGCCCGCCGAGGTTCACCGCGGTTCCCACCAACACGAAATCGTTCCGCAGGTCCGACAAAGCCCCTAGGCCTCGAAACGATTTCGTGGGGTGCCTCATGGGGTGCCTTATCATGCCCGGCCCATGAAAGTCGTAATCGCTCTCCTTGCATTCGTCGCCGGCGCCGCCGTCGCAGAAACGGTCGTGAGGAGCGTGATGAAGACGATTGCAATGGCGTTGGCATTGTTTGCGGGAACCGCTGTCGCGGCTGAGCCGGCCGTGCAGGAAGGTGACTTCGTACTGAAGGATTTCCGCTTCGCTTCCGGCGAGACGCTGCCCGAGCTGCGACTGCACTACCGCACGATCGGCACTCTGCAACGCGACACGCACGGCGTAGCGAACAACGCGGTGCTGATCATGCACGGCACCGGCGGCACCGGCGCGCAGTTCCTGCGTCCCGAGTTCTCCGGCGAGTTGTTCCGCGCCGGCGGCGAGCTGGACAGCACGCGCTTCTTCATCGTCCTTCCGGACGGCATCGGTCACGGCCAATCGAGCAAGCCGAGCGATGGCTTGCACGCGCGCTTCGCGCACTACGGCTACGCCGACATGATCACGGCCCAGTATCGGCTGCTCACCGAAGGACTCGGCGTCAAGCATCTGCGGCTGGTCATGGGAACGTCGATGGGTGGCATGCACACGTGGCTGTGGGGCGAGCGCTACCCGGACATGATGGATGCGCTGATGCCGCTCGCGAGCCTGCCGTCGCAGATCTCCGGCCGCAATCGCGCGTGGCGCCGGATTGCGATCGACGCGATCCGTCTCGATCCGCAATGGAAGAACGGCGAGTACAGCGGGCAGCCGCCCGGACTGCGCACGGCCGAGCAGATGTTGTTCCTGGTCGGGAGCAACCCCGTCCTGCGCCAGCAGCAGATGCCGGACCTCAAGACCAGCGACTCGGTGTTCGATGCCGCAGTCGCTGATTCTTTGCGCCACGCCGACGCGAACGACCTGCTGTATCAGCTGGAAGCTTCGCACGACTACGACCCGGCGCCGGGCCTGGAGAAGATCCGCGCGCCGCTGGTGGCGATCAACTTCGCGGACGACCTGATCAACCCGCCCGAGCTCGGAATCCTCGAGCGCGAGATCAAGCGCGTGCCGCACGGCCGCGCGATCGTGCTGCCGGTGACGCCGCTATCGCGCGGTCACGGCACGCACACTGTTGCGGCCGTCTGGAAAGAGCACCTTGCCGAGCTGTTGCGAACGACTCGCTAGATCCGCCGCAGGATCTGTTCGCCCATCGCGGCGTTGCGGGCGTTGCCGGCCAGGCCGGTGTCGAGGAGCATGACGCCGAACAGCACGGCCCAGCCGCGCGCGCGGACCCACAGCGCGCGGTCGCTCGATGCATACGCCTGCATCGCCGCTTCGCGCGCGGGTTCGTCGGCGAGCAGCATCCACAAACATGCGAGGTCGATGGCCGGATCGCCGCTGGTCATGTCGCCCCAATCGATCACGCCGGTGATCGTGCCGTCGAGCGTCAGCACATTGCGGGCATGCAGGTCGCCGTGAATCCAGGTCGGCCGCGTGCCGTTCGGCGCGTCGAGCGACTCGCGCCACGCGTCGCGGATGCGATCGCTGACCACGTCCGTGGTGCGCGCGAGCCTGATCATGCGCTCCGCGATTGCAGCGGCGCGGCTCGTCAGCGGCGTCGCGCGCTCGCCGTTGCGCGGAGCATCGGGCGGCGCCGGGACGTGCAACGCGCGCAGGAAAGCAGCAAGGCGCGACGCCTCGCGCCCGGCCACCGGCGCAATCTCGGCCGTCGTGCCCATCAGCCACGGCACGACGCTCCAGCGCCACGGAAACCCGAAGCCGGGCTGGCCGGTGCGGATGGGCACGGGAATCTGCAGCGGCAGCCGATCGCTGAGAGTGATCAGCCAGCGCTGCTCGTTGGCAAGCAGGCGCGCCGCAGCCACCGTGCGCGGCAGCCGGACGGCAAACGACTCGCCGAGCCGGAACATGTAGTTGTCGAAGCCGTGCTCGCAGGGACGCAGCGGCAGCGTCGCGAGATTGGGGTGCTGCTGAGCCAGCAGCACCTCGACGAGCTCGACGTCGACCTGGATTTCGCCCGCAGCGCCCTCCATCACCGCCGTGAGCACGGGGCGCTCCACCCTCAAGGCGCCGGCGCGGCGAAGTCTGCTGTGCTGATCAGGTTCGACTGCACCGTCACGTCCTGTGCGCCGACGAACGTCAGCGTTTCGTCCGCGGCGGCATCATCGTCATCGCAAGTGAAAGCCACGGTGTAAGAACCCGGCGGCAGGAAGGCAGCGCGATAGGCATACGCCGTGCTGCCATTCTCGACGGCAACGCTGGCGACGACCAGCGGATCGGCATCGGCGCCGTCGATGTCGTCGGGCGCGACGCCGGCGCCGGAGAAGATGTAGACCTTCGGCAGGCATGCTTCGGTGACGAGCTCGCTGGCGACGTGACCGGCGATCGCGCCGACGTTCGCGTCGTCCACGATGCGCAGCGTCGGACGCATCAGGTAACCCTGGGTGCAGGCTTCGGCTGCGCCCTGCTGTCCGGGCGGCGCATGGATCGATTTGCGCAGGTCGAAATCGATGGTCAGCGCCACACTTCCGTCGGCCGGTAGCGTGAAGCCGCGATTGAGCTTCAGGCCGGACTCCGCGCCGCTCGGCACGCGCAGCTCGCATTCCTCGCCGCCGGTGAGCACGATGTACGAGTCGCGCACGCCCGTCTCGTTGTCGACAATGAGGCGAACCCACTCGTAGTCCCCGGCGGGCAGCGTGACGCCATCGAGCAGCAGCGCCGCACGGCCTTCCTGATATTGCAGCAGGTCCAGCTGCCGCGGCGACGGAGCGAGATCCTGCACGACTTCCGCAGCCGCGCCGGCTCGCTTGAATGCGACGCCGCTGAACTGCACCACGACGCTGCTGGCGTCGTCGACGGGCGCGTCGGTTACTGCGAGGCTGAGCCGTCCGGTTTCGTTGCCCCCGCCGCCGCCGCTGCACGCAGCCAACCCGAGCGCCATCGAAACCGTCACCACCGAGAGTGAAATCCGCATGTGCAGTTCTCCTGTGTCCTACACGGGACACACGGAGCTATACAACGAAGGGTTCCGGTCGCGTCGCGCGCGGAACCATTCGACCGCAGCGGTCGTGTTGGTTTTTAATGCCGCGCATGCCCTGGCTGAAGCGCCCGTCATCCCGCACCACCGCTACGAGCGACGCCATCGAGTTCGAACAGCTCCTGCGCGAGCACATTCCTGCGCTGTACCGTTCGGCCTACCGCTGGACCGGTGCGGTCGACCGCGCCGAGGACCTGGTGCAACAGCTGCTGCTGCGCCTGTACCCGCGGCTCGCGGAGTTGCGCGAGCTGGATCAGCTGCGGCCGTGGGTGCTGCGGGTGATGTATCGGATCTTCGTCGACCAGCTGCGGCGCGAGCGCAGCTCGCCGGTGCAGTTCGGGGCGGACGCGGGCGCCGATGACGAGGGGAGCGTCAGCGAGAACGAAGCCCGGCTGGATCCCGGCCCCGGACCCCAGGATCTCGTCGAGCAGGAAGTCACCCAGGAACGCCTGCTACGCGCCTGGGAGCGGCTGGGCGAGGAGCATCGCGTCGTGTTGGCCATGCACGACATCGAGGACTACACGCTGCCGGAGCTGGCCCAGATTATGGAAATCCCGCTGGGCACGCTGAAGTCGCGCCTGCACCGGGCGCGTGCCAGACTGCGGGAGCTCCTGGCCGCGGAACGAATGACGGCGGCGGACCGTGTATGAAAGAGACGGACGAAACAGGACCTTACGTGGTAGACGACGACTTCCAGACCCTGCGACAAGCGCTGCGGCGGATGCCGACGCCCGAGCCACGTGTCGGTTTCGTCGAGCGCGCGCTTGCCCGGGCGGCAGCACAGCAGCATGCGACGCCGGCCTTGCTCCCGGCTCGCCTGAGTCGCTTCCTGTCACGGTGGGAGACCTGGGCTGGCGCCGCGCTCGGCGCCGCAGCGGCCGCAGCGATGGCCTTCATCTTGTTGCGGCCGGTGGACTCCACTCAGGCCTCGCGGCCGCAGCTCGCCCTGACGCTGCACGAAACCCGCAACGTCGACGTGTTGATCGATTCGGAGCGCGAGCTCAAGGGCGCGACGATCCGCATCGCCGCCACCGGCAGCATCGCGCTGGACGGCTTCGACGACGAGCAGCACATCGACTGGCAAGCCGACCTCGATCGTGGCACCAACCTGCTTTCCCTGCCGGTCGTGGCGCGCACCGCGGGTAACGGCGAGTTGGTTGCAGTGATCGAGCACGAGGGACGCACGCAGCGGGTCGCGATCGCGCTCACGGTGATCGACCCGAAAGCGTCACGATCATGATCAGCGTCACAAACACTGTCTTGTCAGCGTCGCGCCGGGCAGGGATCATGCGCGCGGGCGTCGTGTCTGCGGCATTCCTGCTGCTGTGCCTGACCGCGCAGAGCGCAGCGGCACAGCAGGAGAAGCGCAACGATCTCGACGTGACGATGCAGATCATCGTGGATCCGGATGCCAAGCTGCCCGACGAAGTCGTTCGCCGAATTCCGCTGCCTGCGCGCAAGTCCGCGGCGCCTTCGCCCGCCGCCGCGGGCAGCCCTGACAAGTCCGGTAGCAAGTCAGGCAACGACAGTTCGAAGCCGGACACCGGGCCCAACAAGGATCGTGACGACATTGCCAACGAGCGTGGCAGGGAAGCGTCCGAGGCTGCACAGGAGCGCGCCCGCGAAGCCGCCGAGCAGCGCGAAGCCGCGCGCCGCGCCAAAGCCGATCCAGACCCCGGGCCGCCCGACAATCCGGGTCCGCCCGACCATCCGGGTCCACCCGACAACCCCGGTCCGCCCGACAACCCCGGTCCGCCCGACAACCCCGGTCCGCCCGACAACCCCGGTCCACCCGACAATCCGGGTCCGCCCGATCGTCCAGCCCAGCCGGATCGTCCAGATCGCCCGGACCATCCGAGTCAGCCCGAGCGCCCTGAGCGTCCGGACCGTCCAGAGCGTCCGCAGAACAATCATTGATCGCCCCGTGCGCGCCGCGCTCGCGGCGTTGCTGCTCGCGTTTCTTCTTCCCGTCACCGCCCGCGCGTACAGCCCCGAAGCCGTGCAGGCATTCGAGACCGGCAAGCAAGCCTTCGCCGCCCAGGACTATGCCGCCGCGCTCGATGCGTTCGAGGTCGCCGCAGCGGCGGGCATGACGGGGCCCGTCGTGCAATTCAACATCGGCGTGTGCGCCTATCGCGTCGGTCAGTGGTCGCGCGCTGCGGCCGCTTTTAGCGAAACCGCTCGCACGCCTGCGATGGCTTCGCTGGCGCATTACAACCTCGGGCTGGTCGCGGTTGCCGAGCACAGAGAGGACGCAGCGGCAAAGTGGTTTGCGCTGACGCAGCGCGAAGCGAGCGACGAGCGATTGCAAGCCCTCGCGACCGAGCAGCTCGCGCGACTGCCGCGGCGCGTCGAGCGCAACTGGTACGCATACGGCTCGCTTGCGGCCGGCTACGACGACAACGTCGCACTGGTCTCCGGCGGCGACGTTCTCGGCGTCAGCAACACGGAAGACGCATTCACCGAGCTGCAGCTCGCTTTCGCTGCTCCGCTCACGGGCTCGTGGCGCTTCGACGGCGGTCTCGTCATGCTCGACTATCAGGACCTCGACAGCTTCGATCAGCTCAGCGTCAACGCGGGCGCACGCTATCGCCTGCCCGTCGGCGACTGGAATGGCGAAGCGGGCGTGCAGCTCGCGTACTCGACGCTCGACAGCGAAGGCTTCCAGAGCAAAGCGATGCTGATCCTGCAGGCGACGCGCTCGTTGACGGAAGAATGGCGGCTGCGCGTGCGCTACCGCTTCAGCGACATCGATGGGCTGGACGGCTTCGAAGGTCTCGACGGTACGCGGCACGAGCTCGGTGTTCGCGGCACCTGGCGCCGCGGCAGGTGGGACGTCACGGTTCAGTACCGGTACGACACCACCGACTACCAGGAAGAACGTTTGTCTTTCGATCGACACCAGCTCCTGATCGACGCGCAGCGCGACCTGGACGAGAACTGGAGCGTGGAGGCCGTCCTGTCATTCGATCGCAGCAGCTACGACACCGCAGACAACAGCGCCGAAGATCGTGCCGAGGTCGAGCTCGCAGTGAGCCGCAGCTTCGGACGGCGCTGGCGCGCCGTCATGCGCTATGCGTATGCGGACAATCGGGCCGAGCTGCCCGAGTTCGACTACCAGCGGAATCGCATCTCGGCCGGCGTCGAAGTGAATTGGTGAACCCGCATTTGACGCCCCATTTGACGCTTCAGGGGCGGCGGTGCTTCCATGCCCGCAGAGAGGTCGCCCATGCAACCGCTGTACTGCGCTCTTCTCCTGGCAATTGTGCTGGCAGGTCCTGCCCATGCTTACAAGCCGCCGCGCACCGCCGACGGGCGTCCCGATCTGCAGGGCGTTTGGGCGAACAACACCGCGACGCCGCTCGAACGGCCCGCAATGCTCCAGGGCCGCGCGTTTCTCACCGATCAGGAAGTTGCCGCGCTCAAGCAGCGCTACGAGCAGATCTTCGCCGGCGACGGCGACGCCGCGTTCGGCGATGCGATCTTCGAAGCCGTGCTGCTCGACGTGCAGAAGTACCAGCCGACGACATTCGACGTGCCCACCGGCAACTACAACGCGTTCTGGCTGGTGGGGCGCGACTTCGACAATCGCACTTCGCTGATCACCGATCCGCCGGACGGCCGCATGCCGCCGGTCGTGCCGCAAGCTGCGGGCCGGACGATGGTCGCGTTTCCGACGCAATCCGCGGAAGGGCCGGAGGCGCGCGGCCTGAGCGAACGCTGCATCACGTTCGGCGTGCCCGACGTGCTCGCCGGCTACAACAGCTACTACCAGATCGTGCAGAGTCCCGACGCCGTCGTGTTCCACTCGGAAAAGATTCACGATGCGCGCATCGTGCTGCTCGACGGCCGGCCGCACGCGCCGGCAGCGATCAGCTCGTGGCTCGGCGATTCGCGCGGACACTGGGACGGCGACACGCTCGTCGTCGAGACCTCCAATCTGCGCAGGAGCTTCCTGATCGCCTCCGACACGCTGCGTCTGACCGAGCGCTTCACGCGCGTCGGTCCGAACACGCTGCAGTACGAGGTCACGGTCGAGGATCCGCAGACCTGGACCCGGCCCTGGACGCTGATGATCCCGTTGCGGCGCACCGACCAGCACATCTACGAATACGCCTGCCACGAAGGGAACTTCGGCCTGTCCGGAATTCTTTCGGGCGCGCGCGCCGAAGAGCGCGCCGCCAGCGAGCACTGAATCTTGGAACAATTGCACGACGTATTTGCGCGCGCCGAGCGCTATCTCGCGACCATCGGCCAGCGGCGCGTATTTCCCGATCCTGCAGCGCTGAAGAATCTCGAAGGCTTTTCGATCCCGTTACAGGATGAGCCGCTCGCGCCTGCGGCCGTGCTCGCAGAGCTCGACGCGCTCGGCTCTCCCGCAACTGTCGCCAGCACCGGCGGCCGCTACTTCGGCTTCGTCACCGGCGCCACGCTGCCTGCTGCACGCGCCGCGAACATGCTCGCCGCGGCCTGGGACCAGAACGCCGGCATAGAGGTCAACTCGCCGGTCGGCGCCTACCTCGAGCGAGTCTGCCGCGACTGGCTCGTCGATCTGCTCGGCCTGCTCGCGCAAACCGAAGTCGGCTTCGTGACCGGCGCGACGATGGCGAACTTCACCGGGCTCGCAGCTGCACGGCATGCAGTCTTGCGCGCCCGCGGCTGGGACGTCGAAGCGCAGGGCCTGTTCGGCGCGCCGCCGATCACGGTGATCGCCGGCAACGAAGTGCACGTCAGCGTGTTGAAGGCTCTCGCCATGCTCGGCCTCGGACGCGACCGCGTCGTGCGCGTGCCGGCCGATGGGCAGGGCCGAATGATCGCCGCACAGCTGCCGCCCATCGAAGGCCCGACGATCGTCTGCACGCAGGCGGGCAATGTGAACACCGGCTCCTTCGATCCGATCGGCGAGATCGCCGCGCGGCTGCGCGGGACCGGCGCGTGGATTCACGTCGACGGTGCGTTCGGTCTGTGGGCCGCGGCCGCGCCGGCGAAGCGCGAGCTCGCAGCGGGCGTCGACCTCGCGGACTCGATCGCAACCGACGGGCACAAGTGGCTCAATGTTCCGTACGACAGCGGTCTCGTGTTCGTGCGCGACCGGCGCGCGCTCAATGCGGCGATGGCGGCCAGCGCTGCCTACCTCGCCGCAGGCGAGACGCGCGATCCGCACCTGTTCGTGCCGGAGATGTCGCGCCGCGCGCGCGCCGTCGAGATCTGGGCCGCGCTGCGCTCGCTCGGCAAGCGCGGGCTCGCGGAGCTGATCGAGCGCAACTGCCGCCACGCGCAGCGCTTCGCGACCGAGCTGCGCAAAGCCGGCCACCAGATCCTGAACGACGTCGTGTTGAACCAGGTGCTCGTGTCGTTCGGCCCGCCGGACCGCACGCGGCGCGTGATCGCTGCGATTCAACAGGACGGCGCGTGCTGGTGCGGCGGCACTTCGTGGCAGGGAAACATTGCGATGCGCATCAGCGTTTCGTCGTGGGCGACGAGCGACGCGGACGTCGCGCAGAGCATCGAAGCCATCCTGCGATGTGCGCAATGATCGTAGAGACCTTCAGCATCGAGCGGCGTTTTCGCGGCCCGGCGCAGTCGGGCAACGGCGGCTACGTGTGCGGACGAATCGCGCGGCACGTGCCCGGCACTGCGACCGTCCGGCTCGCGATTCCGCCGCCGCTCGAGACGCCGCTGCAGGTCGACGTGACCGACGGTGTTGTGCGGCTCATGTCAGGCACGACGCTGGTGGGCGAAGGTCGGGCGGCGCAGCTCGACATCGCCGCGCCTGCGCCGGTCTCGTTCGCAGCAGCAAGCGCAAGCTCGAAGCACTATCACGGCTTCGACACACACACGTTTCCGAACTGTTTCGTCTGCGGCCCGCATCGCAAGCCCGGCGATGGCTTGCGGATCTTTGCGGGCGAGGTGGCGGGTCGGGAGGTCGTGGCCGCGCCGTGGGTCGTCGACGAATCCCTCGGCTCGCCGACGGCGAACGAGTTCCTGTGGGCGGCCCTCGATTGCCCCAGCGGTTTCGCGCTGTGGTCACCCCGCGAAGGCACGACCGTCGTGCTCGGTCAGCTCACCGGATCGATCCGCGGCCAGGTGAAGTCCGGCGACCAATGCGTCGCAATGGGCTGGCCGCTGCAGGTCGAAGGACGCAAGCGCTTCGCGGGCTCCGCGGTGTACTCCGCGACGGGCGAGCTCATTGCACTCGGGCGCGCGACGTGGATCGAAGTGCCGGCGAGCGCCTTTCCGGAAGAAGCTTAGACTTTCTGCAGCTTCCACTTGCCGCGCTTGAAGAGCATGCCGCTCCACAGCGTCAGCACCGTGAACGAGACCGGGATGGCGATGAATGCGCCCACCGCGCCCATGCCAGCGACGTCCGCGAGGATCCAGGCGAGCGGCACCTGCCCCAGCCAGAAGCAGAAGAAGTTCAGGCGCGTCGGCGTCCACGTGTCGCCCGCACCATTGAACGCCGCCTCGAGGCACATGCCTGCCGCGTACAGCGGGAACGCCAGGCTCACGATCCACAAGGCGCGCGCGCCGTGGGCCAGCGTTTCCGGATCGCTCGTGAACAGGCGCACCAGCGGATACGAGAAGATGACGAAGACGGCGCCGACCATGGCGAGCAGGATCACGTTGAACTTCGTCGCGATGCGCACGGCCGCCTCCGCGCGATCCGGCTGCTGCGCGCCGAGATTCTGACCCACCAGCGTCGCGCCCGCGTTCGCGAGGCCCCAGGCCGGCAGCAGCGCGAACACGACGATGCGGATCGCGATCGTGTAGCCGGCGAGCGCGGCGCTGCCGAACATCGACAGGATCTTGATCAGGCCGACCCAGCTCGTCGTGCTGATCACCAGCTGCAGGATGCCGTTGCCCGAAGTGGCGAGGATGCTCCTGAGCACGTCGAGTGCCGGGCGGAAGTGCTGCCGCATCACGCGCACGCGGCTGTTGTGACCGGCGAGATGCCAGAGCTGATACAGCACGCCAACGCCGCGACCGATGTTGGTGGCGACTGCCGCGCCCGTCACACCGAGCTCCGGGAACGGTCCCCAACCGAAGATGAAGAACGGACCGAGCACGATGTTGAGCGCATTCGCCAGCCACAGCGTGCGCATGGCCAGGACCGCGTCGCCGGCGCCGCGGAAGATCGCGTTGATCAGGAAGATCATGAACACCGTGACGTTGCCGCCGAGCATGATGCGCGTGAAATTCCCGCCCATCTCGACGATGGCCGGCGAGGCGCCCATCAGCCTGAGGATGTCGGGCGCGAACCAGCCGAACAGCACGCCGAGGCCGGCCGACACCGTCACGCCCAGCATCACGATCTGCGCCGCCGAGTGCGCGGCGCGCTGCGGGTCTTGCTCGCCGATGCGCCGCGCGATGATCGCCGTGGCCGCGAACGAGATGCCGATCGCGACCGCGTAGATCAGGCTCATCACCGCTTCGGTGATGCCGACGACTGCGATGGCGTCGCGCCCGAGCCGCGACACCCAGAAAACGTCGACGACGGCGAACAGCGACTCCATCACCATTTCCAGCACCATCGGCACGGCGAGCAGCAGGATCGCCCGGTTGAGCGTTTCCTTCGTGTAGTCGTGCTGCTCGCCTTTCAGCGCGTGCGCGACGTCGCTCCAGAACGACGTGCTGGCAGCCGCAGGCTGGGCGGACTCTGACCCTGGGGTCGATGCTGGGGAAGACATGAGGAGGTGCTGCCGCGGGCAGCGCTGGGCGAAAGTCGCGCATTCTATGCTAGCGTTTCGCTCACATGCCACTGCGGAGCACACAATGCGAACGACGCTCGCCGTTTCGATCATTCTGGTGTCGATGATTGCGTACGGCGGCAGCGCGCACGCGGGCTCGATGAGCACGCAGATTGCGCGCCAGGCGCAGCACAATTGGCCTGAGTTCCTCGACCTGCTCGCGATCCCGAACGTCGCCGATCAGCCGGCGGACATTCAGCGCAACGCGACCTTCATCGAGCAGGCATTTGGGAAACGCGGCTTCAAGGTGCGGCGGCTGGAGAATCCGGCGAACCGCCCGGCCGTGCTGGCGGAGCTCGCAACTGCGGGGCCGAACGCGCGCACCGTGTTGCTGTACGCGCACTTCGACGGCCAGCCGGTGATTCCGGAGAACTGGTCGCAGCCGGATCCGTTTCGTCCCGTGATCAAGCAGCGCGACGCGCAGGGCAAGTGGCAGGACGTGGGACGGCAGGCGCTGCAGTCGACCCCGCTCGATCCGGAGCTGCGCGTGTTCGCGCGCTCGGCGTCGGACGACAAGGCTCCGATCATGATGATCCTCACCGCCATCGATGTGCTCCGCGCGCAGCAGAAAGCGCCGGCGATCAACATCAAGGTGCTGCTCGATCCCGAGGAGGAAATGAGCTCGCCGAGTCTCGCGGGCATGATCGAGCGCGACCGCGCGGCATTCGCGGCCGACGCACTGGTGATTCTCGACGGACCGCAGCACGACTCCGGCCGCTCGACGATCGTCTTCGGCAATCGCGGCATCACGCAGGCGACGCTCACGGTCTTCGGTCCGCGCGCGCCGCTGCACAGCGGGCACTACGGCAACTACGCGCCGAATCCGGCGATGCGGCTGGCGCGGCTGCTCGCGTCGATGAAGGACGACAACGGTCGCGTGCTCGTGAAGGGGTACTACGACGGCGTCTCGCTGTCGTCCGCGGAGCGAGCGAGCCTGGCGGCCGTCGGTGACGACGAAGCAGCGTTGCGCAAGCGAATCGGCATCGCCCGCGCCGAGAAGGTCGGCGAGAGCTACCAGGAAGCGCTGCAGTATCCGTCGTTGAACGTGCGCGGCATGGCTGCGGCCGGCGTCGGCGCGAAAGCCTCGAACATCGTGCCGAGCGAGGCGATCGCCGAGATCGACATTCGCACGACGCCAACGACGGACGGACGCAAGCTGTTCGAGCTGATCAAGCGTCACATCGAGCAGCAGGGCTATCACCTCGTCGAGCAGGCGCCGACCGACGAGGAGCGCGCCACGTTCGAAAAGCTTGCGAGCTTCCACCTCGGCCCCGTCCAGGCCGCGTCGCGCACGCCCATGGACTCGGCCGTCGGGCAGTGGGCGTTCGCCGCGCTGAAGTCGCCGACAGCGCCGAACCCGGCGGCGGAGCCGGTGCGCATTCGCATGATCGGCGGCACGGTGCCGACCGACGTGCTGGTCGATGCGCTGCAGCTGCCGTTCGTGCTGATCCCGACCGTGAATGGCGACAACAACCAGCATGCACAGGACGAGAACCTGCGCGTCGGCCATTTCCTCAGCGGCACCGAGATCGTCTACAGTCTGCTGACGACGCCATGAAGCCCGTGGACGACATCCAGCGATTTCGCGCCAACCTCGTTGACGAGCTCAACGGCGCGGCGCTGTACAACGCGCTCGCCGCGGCCGAGCGCGACGCGAACCGGCGCGACATCTTCCTGCAGCTTGCGGAAGCCGAAACGCGGCATGCGCATTTCTGGCGCGACAAGCTGACCGCCGCGGGCGTGACCGACGTCCCGTTCTCGCCGACGTTGCGCACACGCGTGCTGAGCGCGCTCGCGCGTCGCTTCGGTCCACGCTTCGTGCTGCCGACTGTCGCCGCCGCGGAATTCAACGATCGCGGCAAGTACCTCAGCCAGCCCGACGCACTGTCGATCTCCGCCGAAGAGCGCGGTCACGCAGCAGTCGTCGGGGCGATCGCCGGACCGACGCATCGCTCGAGCACGCTCGGCGATGAGATCGGTCGCGCCGAGCCGTGGCATCGCAGCGCCTCGGGCAACAACCTGCGCGCCGCAGTGCTCGGCGCAAACGACGGGCTGGTGTCGAACTTCTGTTTGGTGATGGGCGTCGCGGGCGCGGGCACGCCGACGCGCACGATTCTGCTCACGGGTGTTGCCGGTCTGGTGGCCGGCGCGTGCTCGATGGCGCTCGGTGAATGGCTCTCCGTCGCGAATGCTCGCGAGCTCGCGACGATGCAGCTGGACAAGGAGCGCGAAGAGATCGAGCAGACGCCCGAAGCCGAGCAGCACGAGCTCGCGCTGATCCTGCAAGCGAAGGGAGTAGCGAAAGCGGAAGCGCAACGCGCCGCCGCGCAGATCATGCAGGACCCGCAGAGCGCGCTCGACACGCTGGCGCGCGAGGAGCTCGGCATCGATCCCAGCGAGCTCGGCGGCAATCCGTGGACTGCGGCCGGCACTTCGTTCGCGCTCTTTGCGACGGGCGCGGTGTTTCCGATCCTGCCCTTCGCGTGGAGCGGCGGGACCAACGCGTTGGTGATCAGCGCCGGAGTGTGCGCGCTGGTGCTCGCGGGCATCGGCTTGCTCACATCGCTGTTCAACGGACGCAGCCCCGGCTATTCAGCGTTGCGGCAGGTTGCGTTCGGTTGCGCGGCTGCCGCCGTCACGTTCGGCGTCGGCCGGCTGCTCGACGTTTCGCTCTCGTAGAGTCCGTCGTGATCCCGCTGAGCGACGACAATCCCTCCGGTATCAGGCCGATCGTCACGATCGCTTTGATCGTCGCGTGCGTGCTCGCGTTCCTGTGGGAGCTGTCGGCCGGCGCGGGCGGACAGCGAATCATCTACTCGCTCGGCGTCATCCCCGCGGTGTTGCTCGGCCGGCAGGAGCTGCCGCCGGAGTTGTCGCTGCTGCCGGCCTGGGCGACAGTGTTCACATCGATGTTCATGCACGGCGGCTGGATGCATCTCATCGGCAACATGCTGTATCTCTGGATCTTCGGCGATAACGTCGAAGACAGCATGGGGCACGGACGCTTCATCGTGTTCTATCTGTTGTGCGGCATCGCTGCCGTGCTCGCGCAGGCGCTGCCGGATCCGTCTTCGATCGTGCCGATGGTCGGCGCGAGCGGCGCGATCTCCGGTGTGCTCGGCGCGTACCTGCTGCTCTATCCGCACGCGCGCGTGCTGGTGGTGATTCCGCTCGGATTCATCCTGCAGACGATGCGCATTCCCGCGGGAATCGTGCTGCTGTTGTGGTTTGGGCTGCAGCTGCTCAGCAACGCGATGCAGTCTGCGGGTCAGGGCGGCGTCGCGTTCCGCGCGCACATCGGCGGCTTCGTCGCCGGCATGATCCTCATTCCGCTGTTCAAGCGGCGCCAGTTTCGCCTGCGGCTGCCGTGGAGCTGACCGGCGCCTTGCCGCGGAGCCGCTCGACCCACTCGCCGAGCCGATACAGGTACGTGTAGAGCACCGGCACGATCAGCAGCGTCAGCACCGTCGAGGTGATCACGCCGCCGATCACAGCGCGACCCATCGGCGCGAGCATCTCGCCGCCCTGCCCCACGCCGATCGCCATCGGCAGCATGCCGAAGATCATCGCCATCGTGGTCATCAGGATCGGGCGCAGCCGCACCTGGCCGGCTTCGCGGATCGCTTCGTGGAGGGTGCGGCCCTGCCGCAGCGCCTGGTTGGTGAAGTCGACGAGCAGGATCGCGTTCTTGGTCACCAGGCCCATCAGCATGATGAAGCCGATGATCGAGAAGATGTTGAGCGTCGTGCCGGTGAACAGCAGCGCGAGCAACACGCCGATGAGCGACAGCGGCAGCGACACCATGATCGCGATCGGCTGCATGAAGCTGCCGAACTGCGACGCCAGCACCAGGTAGATGAAGATCACGGCGAGGCCGAGCGCGGCCAGCGCAGCGCTGAACGTCTCGTTCATTTCCTGCTGGCCGCCGCTGAGGTCGAAGCGATAGCCCGGCGGCAGCTTCATCGCCTTGACGACGCGCTCCGCATCCGAGCCGACGTCGCCCGACGGTCGGCCCTGCGCGTTGCCGTAGATCGAGATGCGCCGCTGCAGATTGAGCCGCTTGATCTGCTGCGGACTGCCGGTCTCGACGAACTCCGCGACCTGGCGCAGCGGCACCAGCATTGGCGAGCCGTTGGCGTCGAGGCGCGTGCTGGCAACGTACAGGTCGCCGAGGTCGGCCGCGATCTCGCGGCGGTGCTTCGGCAGCTGCACGATCACATCGTAGTCCTGCCCGTCGGGGCCGAGCCAGGTGCTGATGTTGTCGCCGGCGATCAGCGGCCGCAGCGCGTTGCCGATCGCGGCGGTCGTGAGGCCGAGGTCGCTCGCCAGCTCGTTGTTGATGCGCACCGCGATCGTCGGGTTCGCGCCCTTCTCGCTGCTCTCGAGGTCGGCGATGCCCGGAACCTTCGCGAGCCGCGTCAGCAGCTCCTGCGACAGCTCGGTGAGCTTGCCGCTGTCGGGGCCGAGCAGCGAGATCGAGACCGGACGATTGTTCTGGTTGATCGACACGGTGAGCCCGGCCATGCGCGTCAGGCGCTCGCGGATCAGGTTCTCGTACTGCGTCTGCGGCGGGCGCTTGCTGGTCTGGCGATCGGCGAGCACGACGGTCAGGCGCGCATAGTTCTTGCCTTCGTCGGTGCCGACGGTCGTGACGATCGCGTCGACGCCCTTGATCTCGCGGATCGCCGCCTCGGCGTCGCGGATCTTCGCGTCGGTGTATTCGAGGCTCGAGCCGATCGGCGTGTTCAGCCGCATCGACACCATGCCCTCGTCCTGCTGCGGCACGAACTCGGTGCCGATCAGGGGCACGATCATGAAACTGCCGATGAAAGTCAGGCCGGCAATGCCGAGCAGCAGCGTGCGCGGGCTGAAGAAGCGCGCATAGCGCCGCCCGCTCAGCGTCCAGTTCAGCAGCCGGTCGTACACGACGTGCGCGCGCTCCACGACGCTTTCCACGCGCTCCATGATGCGGCCGAGCCACGGCAGGCGGCGGAACCGTCCTTCGGACGGATCCGGCCAGATCGACGACAGCATCGGATCGAGCGTGAAGCTGACGAACAGCGACACCAGCACCGCGACCGCGACGGTGATGCCGAACTGCAGGAAGAAGCGGCCGATGACGCCGCTCATGAATGCAACCGGGATGAACACGGCGAGGATCGCGAACGTCGTCGCCATCACGGCCACGCCGATCTCCTGCGTGCCCTGCAGCGCCGCCTCGCGATGGCTCTTGCCCATGTTCGAGTGGCGCACGATGTTCTCGCGCACCACGATCGCGTCGTCGATCAGCAGGCCGATGCACAGCGACAGCGCCATCAGCGTCATGAAGTTGAGCGAGAAGCCGAAGAAGTGCAGCGCGGTGAACGTGGCGATCGCGGAGATCGGCAGCGTCAGGCCGGTGATCACGGTCGAGCGCCACGAGTGCAGGAACAGGAACACGATCAGGATCGTGAGCAGCGCGCCTTCGAAAATCGTTTCCTTGACGCGGTCGAGGGAGCCTTCGATCCATTTCGCATCCGACCACAGCGTGCGGATCTTCACGTCCTCGGGCAGGCGGCCCTGCAGCTCGGCGATCGCTTCCTCGACGCCGGCGCCGACCTTGACGAGATTCGCCTGCTGCGCGCGATAGACCGAGAGCGAGACCGAGCGCATGCCGTCGACGCGCGCGATCGATTGCTCTTCCGCTTCGCCGTCGACGATGTCCGCGACCTGGCCGAGGTACACCGGCGCGCCGCCCTGGTTGGCGACGATGATGCGCTCGAAGCCGCGCGGATCCTTGATGCGACCTTCGACGCGCACGAGCTGCTCGCTCGCCGCGCGCGAGATGCTGCCGGCCGGCAGGTCCTGGTTCTCGGCGCGAATCGCGGCGATCACCTGGTCGACGCCGACGCGCAGGCTCTGCAGCTGCTCCGGCCGCAGGTACACCTGCACCTGGCGCTGCACCGAGCCGCCGACCTCGATGTGACCGACGCCGGCGACGTTCTGCAGGCGCTTGACGATCTGCTGGTCGACCAGCGTCGAGACTTCGCGCAGGCTCCGCGTGCCCGAATACACGACGAGCTCGACCGCCGCGCCCTGCTGGCTCTCGCTGCTGGCACGCTCGATCTGCGGCTCGCGCACTTCGCGCGGCAGGGTCGGGCGGATCTGCGCCACCTTGTCGCGGATCTCCTGCGTCGCCGCGATCACGTCGGTTTCGAGACGGAATTCGACCTGGAAGAAGGCGCGGCCTTCACGCGCGGTCGCGTACAGGTTGCGCACGCCGTCGATCGAGTTGATGACGTTCTCGATCGGCTTGATGACCTCGTCCTCGATGGCCTCCGGCGACGCGCCCGGATACTCCACCGTGATGTACGCCTCCGGCATGCTGATCTCGGGCATCTCCTCGACCGGCAGCAGGCGATAGGAAAACAGGCCGAGCACGACCAGCGCGAGCATGATCATGGTCGCGAAGACGGGCTGGTTGATGCTGGTCTTGGTGATCCACATGACGGTCAGCGGTTCGCGGTCAGTGGTGAACTGGAGTCGGAGCGGACGACCACGCGCTGGCCGACTTGCTCGGCGGTGATCGCAGTGACGATGATGCGGTCGCCGGCGGCGAGACCGTCGCGCACTTCGACGAAGGTGCCGCCCGGCGCCGCGGCTCCGACCTTGACGGGCGTGCGCACAATCTTGTCGTCGCGCAGCGTGTAGACGAACGCGGCGCCGGCTTCTTCGTGGACAGCGCGCTGCGGCACCGCCAGCACGGGTGCGACGTTGTCGAGCGTGAGCGCGCCCTGGGCGAACATGCCGCCCTTCAGCGCCTGGTTCGGATTCGGCACGGCGATGTAGATCGTGATGGCGCGCGAGCCGTCGGCCGTCATCGGGTTGATCCGCTGCACTTCGCCGTCGAACTCGCGGGCGCCGAAGCCGCCGACCTTGAAACGCGCGCGTTGGCCGATGCCCACCGCCGGAATGTCGGCGGCCGGCACTGCAGCTTCGAGAACCATCTGACGCAGGTCGACGAGCGTGACGATCGTTGAGTCCGGCGATACCTTCTCGCCCGGCTGCACGTGACGCTTGGCGACCGTGCCGGCGAACGGCGCGCGGATGACGGCGTCGTCGAGACTGATCTTCGCGAGGCGTGCATCCGCCTCGGCGAGCTTGAGGCTGGCCACCATG
>DASYRK010000085.1:0-98861 GCA_036004505.1 Steroidobacteraceae bacterium | reverse complement strand
CAGCGCCATGAACCAGCTACGCGATGAGCTGAAGGCGTGGAGCGGTGGAAAGGCATTCACTGTTGTCGCGGACATTGATTGTTCTCCCAGAACCCTGATGCTTTTAACGCTGCAGTCGCGCGGAAGGGTTGGGTCGTCGTTCGCGAGTCGAAGCCAGCGCGGACGGCAGCGCCAACTATCCTTAGAAGCGATCTGCGCCGCATTGGACAGGGCGGGCAGCAGGCAAGTTTCCTGCGGAAAATGCCGGGATCTAAACGTTCTATGGCGTTGTCAAAGCAACTCTAGGCGGCTGCCGGGGGAGGCGGCCCGAGTGTGAGCTTGTTCTCGATTTCAGCGATGAGCTTGCGGTCGTCGCGATGCCACGGGTGAAAACCCGGGCCGAAGAAGCGCAGATAGTCCCAGAAGATCCGCCGCATCATTCCCGGTTTCACCCACAGGTACTGCGCCACGCGCAACCACGTGCGCGGCGTGTTCATCCCGTCCTGGCGGAAGAAGTCCGCCATGCGCTGGAAATTCGAATACCAGAACTGCAGACTGACGAGCGCCATGACGTGGCAGCGCAACGCCCAGCGCCGCAGTCCCGACATGCGCCGGGTCACCGCGAGGAACGTGTCGTAGGCCACTGCCTTGTGTTCGATCTCTTCGATGGCGTGCCACTGCCACAAGCGCAAGATTTCCTCCGGCGCGCCGGGCAGCGGCTGCCGCTCGGTCAACAGCGAATGCGCCATGATCGCAGTGAAATGCTCGAGTGCTACCGTGAGCGCCAGCTGCACGACGTGCGTGCGCGTGCGTGCGTCGTCGACGCGGCGGCGGACTTCCGCATCGATCGCCGTAAGATCGTAGCCGGCGCCGCGCAGCAGCTTGTTGAAAACGACGTGCTCACGCGTATGCATTGCCTCCTGCTGCACGAACGCGGTGATCTGCTGTCGCAACGGCTCGTCGACCTGGTCGCGATAGCGGCGCACGGACTCGATGAAGAACGTCTCTCCCTGCGGGAAGGCGGCCGACAGCGAATTGAAGTACGCGGTCGCGATCGGATCGCCGCCGTGCCACCAGCGCGCGCTGCGCGTGTTACGGTCGACTTTCAGGTCGCGCGGCGTGATCGTCAGGTCGGCGGGAGTCGTGGCTGCGGTCATGCGGCGTATTAAAATTCCTTACTGAGAGTGGTGTCAATAGTGCCTAAGGCGAAACAGGTCGCAAAAAACACTCCTGGCCGCCGTGTGCGGCGCACACCCGAAGAGGCGCGCACGATTGCGCTGGCATCGGCGCGCCGGCTGTTGCTGGCCGAGGGCCCGGACTCGATCACGCTGCAGGCGGTGGCGACGGACCTGGGGATGAGTCACACCAACCTGATCCACCATTTCGGCTCCGCGGCCGGCCTGCAGTCCGAGCTGATGCGACAGATGATGAGCGAGCTGACCGCCGCAATCGAGTCGGCGGTGATGCGGCTGCGCGCGGGCAAGGGCGAGTTCTGCGACTTCGTCGACATCGTGTTCGATGCGTTCGATCGGGGCGGCGCGGGGCGGCTCGCGGCCTGGATCGTGCTGTCCGGCGAGGCGACGCGGCTCGCGCCGATCGGCGAAGTGGTGCGCGACACGATCGACAGCGTCGAGCGCGGCGCCGAGGCCACCGACGCCCATGACATCCACGAGCGCGTCACCTCGGCCACGCTGTTCGTCACGATGGCGGCGCTCGGCGACGCGATCATCGGCAACCCGCTGCGACGCATGGTCGGCCGCGAGCGAGACGCCGTGCGCAAGATCATCGGACGCCTGCTGCCCGTCGTGCTCGAGCGCGAGGCATCCAACGGCTGAATCGTCCACTGACAAAAGTCAGTTTGGCCGGGTTTTGCTTGAACCGCGGCCGCTCGCAGCGAATACTGCGGACAACATGTCTTCGCACCGTTCGCCTATGAATTCCGGCCCCGTCACGATCCGGCTCGAAGTGCCCGAGCCGGCGCCCGCGCCCGCCCCGGATGCGCCGCACGAGTCGGCACACCTCAGCGAGCCGTTCAGCTCGATTCTCGAAGAGATCGCGAGCGAGCTGGAGCTGCGCCCGCTGCTCACCAGCATCATCACGCGCGCCTGCGGCCTGCTCGGCGCAGACGACGGAGCGATCGGCTTGTACGAGCCGCGTCGCCACGTCGTGCAGATCGAAGCGATTCACCGCCTGCCGGAGACCGAGCTCGGCGTCGAGTTCGAGATGAACGAGGGTCTCGTCGGCCGCGTGCTCGCGACCGGCAAGCCGGTCATCCTCGACAACTACGGCGAGCTCGATCGCATCACGCTGCCGGAGCACACCGGCAACTCGGTGATCGGCGTGCCGATCCCCGGCCCGAGCGGCGGCCTGCTCGGCGTGTTCGGCATCGGCGCGCGTCCGCCGCGCAAGTTCGGTCAGAGCGATCTCGCGACGCTGCGCCTGTTCGCGCGGCACGCCGCCATAGCGATTCAGAATGCAATGCGCTACGGCCGCGAGCAGCGGCGCACCGAGCGCATGATGCTGATCGCGAGCATCGCGCGCGTGATCACTTCCGGTCTCGAGCCGGAGGAGCTGGTCGCGACCGCGGCGCAGGCGATCCACAATCATCTCGGCTATCGCAACGTGGTCATCCCGCTGCTGTATCGCGGCGAAGAGGATTACCTGTTGTTCCGCGCGCACGCCGGCGCGTACCAGGATATTTTCGAGGAGCCGTTCCGCATGCCCACGAACAAGGGCATCACCGGCGCCGCGGTGACGACCGGCGAGGTGCAGATCGTCAATGACGTGCGCAAGGATCCGCGCTACGTGCCGCCGCCGCTGCCGGTCAACGTGCGGACCGAGCTCGCGGTGCCGATCATGCTCGGCGACGAAGCGTTCGGCTGCATCAATCTGGAAGGCCTCAATCCGTTCGACGAGGACGACGTCGCGAGCATCCAGATCATCGCGGACCACCTGGCCGTCGCGATCAAGAATGCGCGGCTGACCTCCGAAGCGCGGCAAGCCGCCGTGATGCGCGAACGGCAGCGGCTCGCACGCGATCTGCATGACGCAGTGAGCCAGGCATTGTCTTCGATCAGCTTGATGTCGCAGTCGCTGGTGTCGGCGTGGCGTCGCGATCCGGCAGAGGGCGAGCGCCGCGCGCGTCGCATCGAAGAGTTGTCGCGTCTCGCGTTCTCGGAAATGCGCGCGCTGTTGCGCGAGCTGCGCCCGGACTCGGTCCCGGGCGATAGCGGAGATTCCGCATCGCGCGTCGGCGTCGCCGACGTGAAGCGCATGGGTCTTGCGGCGGCATTGCAGCGGTTTGCAGTCGTGCTCGCGCCGCAGACGCCGAGCATCCGTCTCGATTTCACAGCGTATCGGCCGCAGTTGCCCGGGTTGGAAGAGAGCCTGTATCTGATCTGCCGCGAGGCTTTGTCGAACGCCATTCGTCACTCCGGCGCGAACCGCGTCGAGATCTCCGGGCGTCTCGACGGCGACGTGCTGACGTGCACCGTCAGCGACAACGGTCGCGGCTTCGATCTGGCGGAGCGCGCCGCGGCCGACGCTGACCGCACCGAGCAGGGCATCGGCCTGCAGACCATGAGCGAGCGTGCCGCCGTGCTTGGCGGCGTGTGCGAAGTCCGATCGCAGCCTGGACAGGGGACCACCGTATGCATCCGCATTCCATTGTTGGCGAGCCCGTCGTGAGCGCCGCACCTGCCATCCGGCTGCTGCTCGTCGACGATCATGGCATCGTGCGCGAAGGCCTGCGCGCGCTGCTCGACGACTGCGACGGGTTCGTCATCGTCGGCGAGGCAACCAACGGCGACGAAGCGTGCGAAGCGGTGCGCCGGCTGCAGCCCGACATCGTGCTGATGGATCTGAAGATGCCCGGATTGCCCGCGAGCGATGCGATCCGCGTGATCCGCGCTTCGTCCGCGACGGTGAAGGTCATCGCGCTGACCAGTTATGCCGAGGACGGCCAGGTGCGCGAGATCATCTCCGCCGGCGCGCAGGGCTACATTCTCAAGGACGTGACCAAGGCCGACTTCCTCACGGCGCTGCGCACGGTGGCCGGCGGCCAGACCTGGCTGCATCCGCTCGCACAGCGCGCGCTGGTCGAGCAGTTGCGCAACCGGCAGGCGGATCCGCTGGCGCTGCTCACGCAACGCGAGCGCAGCGTGCTGGATCTGATCGCGCGCGGCATGAGCAATCGGCAGATCGGCGACGAGCTGCATCTCACGGAAGGCACCGTGAAAGGTTACGTCAGCACGATCCTCGCGAAGCTCAAGCTCGAGGACCGCACGCAGGCGGCGCTGTTCGCCGTGCAGCGCGGCCTCACCAAGAAATCGAGCTAGAGCTGCTGCGCAGGGATGCGCGAATGGCGCGGGCGCAGGATGCGCTGGAGCGGCCCCTACCTGTCCCTTCGACCAGGCGGCGTCGCTGACTTTGGTCAGCGACGTCTGCAACCGTTGCGGCGTTTCGCCGGCGTCCGCTGCGTTCTACGTTCCGTACTGTCATCGAGACACTGCGGAGCATTCCATGGAACGTACTACCTTCGGCAATGCGATCGTCATCGGCGGCAGCATGGCAGGCTTGCTCACCGCGCGCGTGCTGGCGGATTTCTTCACCACCGTCACGGTGATCGAGCGCGACGAGCCGAGCGAGCGGCCGGAGCCGCGGCGCGGCGTTCCGCAGGGACGTCATGCGCATGGCCTCCTGCTGCGCGGCCAGGACACGATCTGCCGGCTGTTCCCCAAGGTGCGCGAGGAGCTGCTCGGCGCCGGCGCGACGCAGGTCAACATGGGCCGCGACGTGAAGTGGTTTCACTTCGGCGTGTGGAAGTGCCGCTATCACAGCGCGCTCGACTTCATCTCCGCCAGCCGGCCGTTGATCGAGTGGACGCTCGCCGAGCGCGTACGGCGCTTGCCGAACGTGCAGATGATGCACGGCTGGTCGGTCGAGAGCGTGATCTACGACGGACGACGGATCAGCGGCGTGCGTGCTCATCGCCGCGACGATCTCGAAACCGCACAGCGCGTGCACGCCGACCTCGTGATCGATGCGAGCGGCCGCGGCTCGCAAATCCCGCAACAGTTGCGGGCGCTTGGCTTCGAGTGTCCGCCGGAGTCGGCAGTGCGGATCGACATCGGCTATTCCACCTGTACGTTCCGCACGCCCTCGACCCCGCGCGACTGGAAGATGTTGTACGTAGTTGCACAGCCGCCGGCGAAGCGCGGCGGGCTGATCCTTCCGCTGGAGGGCGACCGCTGGATGTGCACGGTCGTTGGCTCGCACGGCGATCATCCGCCGACCGACCTTGCGGGCTACCTCGCATTCGCGAAAACCCTGCCGGCGCCGGATCTCTACGAAGCGCTGAGCAATGCCGAGCCGCTGACCGAGCCGGTGCGCTACGGCTTTCAGGCGGCAATGCGCCGCCATTACGAGAAGCTCAATCGCTTTCCGCCGGGTCTGCTCGTGCTCGGCGACGCCTTGTGCAGCTTCAATCCGGTGTACGGGCAGGGCATGAGCGCGGCGTCGATGTATGCCGATGCGCTGCAGTCGTGTCTGCAGGAGCGCGTTGCGCTCGGCTGGCGCCTCGATGATCTGTGGCGCACGTTCTTTCGCGAAGCGGCGCGCGCCGCCGACCGGCCGTGGCAGCTCGCGACCGGCGAAGATTTCCGGCACCCGGAGACGACCGGTGCGCGCGGTCGCGCACTACGCTTCCTGCACTGGTACACGAGCAAGGTGCACGTGGCGGCGAGCGTTTCCCCGCAAGTCACGGAGCGCTTCTACGAAGTGATGCACCTGCTGAAGCCGCCGACGGCGATGTTCACGCCGGCCATCGTGTGGAAGCTGGCGACGCGCCGCCGACCGCGGCGCGTCGTGACGCGGGGCTCAGACTTTGAAGCCTTCGCTCGCCAGCGGTAGCGTGCGCACGCGATGACCCGTGGCGGCGAAGATCGCGTTGCAGATCGCCGGCGCGACCGGCGGCAACGCCGGCTCGCCGACGCCGGTCGGTGAGAAGTCGCTCTGGATGAAGTGCACATCGACCGCCGGTGCGTGCCCGATGCGCAGGATCGGGTAGCGGTCGAAGTTCGTCTCCTGGATGCGGCCGTTCTCGATCGACAGCTGCAAGCCGAGCGCGGTGCTGAAGCCGTCGACGACCGAGCCTTCGACCTGGTTCTCCGCGCCGCTCAGGTTGACGACGGGGCCGATGTCGCCGGCGACGGTCACCTTGTGCACGGTCAGCCGGCGGTCCGCATCGACGCTGACCTCGGCGACTTCCGCAAAATGACCCGCGTGACTGAAGTGGAACGCGAGGCCGAGGCCGCGACCCTTCTGCAGCTCCTTGCCCCAGCCGGCCTTCTCGGCTGCTAGCTTGAGCACTGCGGCCGCGCGCCCGGTGTTCAGCGAAAACTCGTTGCCCTGCTGCAGCCAGCGCGGCTCGCCCATGACCTCCAGCAGGAATTCCAGGTGATCGCGCTGCGCCGCGACCGCGCATTCGTGCAGGAACGATTGCACGGCGAACGCGATCGAGTTCGAGCGCGGTGCGCGCCACGGTCCGGTCGGAATCGCGAGCGGCAGCTTGGTTTGCGTCAGCCGCACATTTGGCAGCAGCAGCGCCGGGAACTCGTCGGGGCTGAGATCGCCGCCGCTGGTCGGCTTCTGACCGTCCTGACTGAACGTGATGAAATGATCCGACCACGCGACCAGCTTGCCCGCGTTGTCGAGGCCGCCCTTGAAGGAGTGGAAGCCGCCGACGCGATAAAAGTCGTGCTGCATGTCGTCTTCACGCGTCCACTGCAGCTTCACCGGCACGCCGGCCTGCTTGGAGATCAGCGCAGCTTCGCAAGCGTAGTCGTTCATCAGCCGCCGGCCGAATCCGCCGCCGACGCGCGTCTGATGAATCGTAACTTTCTCTTTCGAGATGCCCAGCGCACCGGCGATCAGGCCGAGCGCTGAATCGGGCGTCTGCGTCGGCGCCCAGATTTCCACTGTACCGTCCTTGAAGGACGCCGTGCAGTTCTGCGGCTCCATCGGTGCGTGCGACACGAATGGATAGCTGTAGAAGGCTTCGAGCGTCTGCGCGCTCTTGAATGCCTTCTCGACATTGCCCGTGTCGCGCAGCGAATCCGGGCCCGACTGCTTGGCGATCTTCCGCGCGTCGCCGACCGCCTTGCTCCAGCTGTCTTTCGCTGCGCCCGACTCGTCCCAGCTCACTTTCAGCTGGCGGCGCGCGGCGATGGCCGCGTACGTCGAGTTGGCGAGGATCGCCACGCCCGGCATCACCTCCGTCGGCTTGCCGGTGCCTTCGATCACGAGCACGTTCGTGACGCCCGGAAGCTTGCGGATCGTTTCGAGATTCGCTTCGCCGACTTTGCCGCCGACCGCGGGGCACTTCTCGAACACCGCGTACTGCATGCCCGGGACCACCTGGTCGATACCGAACAGCGGCTTGCCCGTGACGACCTGCAGGTTGTCGACGCCGGTGATGCGCTTGCCCAACAGCTGGTAATCCTTGCGCTCCTTGAGCTTGAGCGACTTCTCCTCGGGAACGGGCAGGGCAGCGGCCTTCGTCGCGAGCTCGCCATAGCTCGCGCGTCGATTGCTCGCCTTGTGAACGACGCTGCTGCTTTCGGTTGTGCATTCCTTCGCGCTGACGCTCCAATCCTTTGCCGCCGCGGCAACGAGCATCGCGCGCGCCGTTGCGCCCGCACGGCGCAGCTGGTCCCAGGCCGTCGGGATCGAGCGCGAGCCGCCGGCGCTCTGCCGACCGTACACGCCCGGGTTCACGGGCGCTTGTTCGACGCGCACCTTCGACCAGTCAGCGTCGAGCTCCTCGGCAATGATCATCGGGAACGAGGTCTTCACGCCCTGGCCGATCTCCGGGCCCTTCGCGTAAATCAGGATGCTGCCGTCGGGCGAGATGCGCAGAAATGCGTTCGGCGCGAAAGTCGGGTCATCGCTGTTCGCCTTCGCGAAGGCGGTGGCGCGATCGCCGATGTAGAAGGCGAGTGCGAGCCCGCCACCTGCAATGCCCACGACCTTCAGGAACGCGCGGCGGTTGAGCTTTGCGACGGTGCTCTGCGCCTCGGCGGCGCGCAGCATCTCCTGCACGTAGTCATCCGCGGACTGAAGGGTGTGCTCGGCTGCGCTCATGACGGCTCCCTCACTCGTGCGCCTGCTTCGCCGCGGCGTGAATTGCCTTGCGAATGCGCGGGTACGTACCGCAGCGGCAGATGTTGCCGTTCATCGCAGCATCGATGTCGGCGTCGCTCGGGTTCGGCTTCTGCTTGAGCAGCGCCGCAGCCGACATCAATTGGCCGGCCTGGCAGTAGCCGCATTGGGGGACATCGTGCTCGATCCACGCGGCCTGCAGCGGGTGGAGCTTACCGTCCTTGCTCGCGAGTCCTTCGATCGTCGTGATGCGCTGGCCCGCGGCGGCGCTGACCGGCACCGAGCAGGAGCGCGTCGGCGCGCCATTCAGATGCACCGTGCAGGCGCCGCACTGGCCGATGCCGCAACCGTACTTGGTGCCGACCAGTCCGAGCTGATCGCGCAGGATCCACAGCAGCGGCGTGGATTCGTCCACACCCTCGATGACGTGCTCGGTGTCGTTGACTTGTAGGCGCATAGGAAATGTCCCGTGACAATCGGTCGCGCCCGATTCTTTCACGGCGCAGTGCAGGGAACAATGCAGCCCGCCGCCCGTGCGCGGCCGTTCGTCGCAGGATCGCCGGAACCGCGCTTGCCCGTCAGACATTTCTCCCACAGCCCCACTGTGGAGAAATGTCATGCGATGGTTCTTCCTGGCGGTCGGCGTGCTGGCCTGGCTTCTGGCGCTCGGCGTCGTGTACATCTTTTCGGAGAGCGGCGGCGCGCTGACGTTCATCGCGGCCGGCGTGTTCGCGACGGTCGCCATCCTGGCGCTGGTCGGCGAGCGCATCATCAAGGTGCTCGAGGAGATTCGTGACGGCAGCGTTACACGCATCCGCGTCAATACGCCCGCCGAGCGAGTCGTGACGGAGCGTGCGGTATCGGAGCGCGAAATCGAGCAGCTAGCCGCTAGCCGCTAGCAGGTGCTCGTCGCCGGCCGCCGCCGCCCCGTTGAAATTCACGATCCAGCGGCGGCATTCCTCGGCGGGGATCGCGGGGCTGTAGCGATAGCCCTGCCCATAGTCGTAACCGGCCTGCTTCAGGTATTGCGCAGTCCATTCCGATTCGACGCCCTCGGCCACGACCTGCAGCCCGAGCTCGTGCGCCATGCGCACGGTCGAGTTCACGATGCTGCGGTCGTCGGCGCGCTCGTGCAGGTGGGTGACGAACGACTTGTCGAGCTTCACTGCGTGCACCGGCAGCAGGCGCAGGTACCCGAGCGACGAGAAGCCGGTGCCGAAGTCGTCGATCGACAGTGCGATGCCGAGCGCGTGAATGTCGCGGATGACGCGCAAGGCGCGCTCGCTGTCGTACAGCATCGCGCTTTCGGTGATCTCCAGCTCCAGCGCTTCGCCCGGCACGCGGTGCTTCTCCAGCAAGCCGCGCAACACGTTCGTGAAATCGGTGTCCTGCAGCAGCCGGGCTGACAGGTTCACTGCGATGCGGGCCTGCAATCCGGACGCGCGCCACTGCAGCCACTGCTCCATCGCGCAGGCCAGCGTCCATTCGGTCAGCGGCCGGATCAGGTCGGTCGATTCCGCGAGCACGATGAACTCGGCGGGGCTGACGAAGCCGTACTCCGGGTGCGGCCAGCGGATCAACGCTTCGACGCTGTCGCAGCGGCCGCTGCGGAAGTTGATCTTCGGCTGGTAGTACAGGCGCAGCTGACCGTTCGTGATCGCATTGCGCAGCTCGCCGACCATCGCGAGGCGGCGAACCGTGTTGCGATCGTTCGCCGGGTCGTACATCTCGAAGTGCGTCTGCCGCCGTTTCGCAACGTACATCGCCACGTCGGCGTGACGCAGCAGGGTCGCAGGATCCGCGGCGTCGTCCGGGAAGGTCGCGATGCCGATGCTCACGCCGACGTCGATCCCGATGCCTGCGGCAGCGATCGGCTCGCGCAGGCTTTCGTGCAGGATGCCGGCAAGGGCCACCGTGTCGTCGTTCGAGGCGCTCTGTTCGAGCACGAGCGTGAATTCGTCGCCGCCGAGGCGCGCGACGAAGCCGCGGCCGGCGACGGACTCGAAGCGCCGCGCGACTTCGCGCAGCACCTGGTCGCCGACTTCGTGACCGAGCGTGTCGTTCACCTCCTTGAAGCGGCACAGATCCAGCATCAGGAGTGCGACGCGGCCTTCGCGCTGCGAGCGCGTCAAGGCGACCTCGAGGTGATTCATCAGCGCCGCGCGGTTCGGCAGGTCCGTGAGCGAATCGTGCGTCGCTTCGTATTGCAGGCGCTGTTCCTGCATCTTGCGCGCCGTGATGTCGCGCACGATCACCGTGCGCAGCGCTTCGCCCTGGATGTCCACGGGGCTGACGGTGATTTCGACGGGAAACGGCGTGCCGTCGTGCTTCGCTGCTTCCGCCTCGACGACTCTGCCCGGCAGAGTCTGCGGGATGTGCGTGGCGTCGGGCAGTGGCACGTAGCGCGACACCAGGGCACCGACCATCGTCTCGCGGCTGCACGCGAACATCGACGCCGCGGCGGCGTTGGCCATTTCGATCTGGCCCTGACGGCCGACGACCATGATCGCGTCGGCCGAGGACTCGGCGACGCTGCCGAGCAGCGCGTCGCGGCGGCGCATGCCGAACGCGTACACGAGGGCGCGCATCGTTTCCTGATCGAGCGAACGGATCGTCGCGGCCAGGAACGTGCCGGCCACGATCAGCAGCGCGGGCACGAACTCCAGGACCAGGCGCTGGGTCGAGTAGGTGTAGACGTTCAATGCGCCGAGCACGGCGACCGCGAGCGCGCCGGCCAGCAGATTCCTGCGCCAGCCATTGCCCGCAAAGTATGCGGCGGCGAGTGCGGTAAGGGCCGCGAGGGCGAGCAGATCGACCCACCACGGCGTCGTGCGCAGAGCGCCTTCGCGCAAGGTCTGTGCGGCGAGCGCCTGGACCACGACACCCGGCAGCGACTGATAGACGGGCACGGCTTTGATGTCCGTGAGCTCCAGCGCCGTCGGGCCGATCAGCACCGTCTTGTCGCGCAGCGCTGCCGGATCGACGCGGCCGGCGAGCACGTCGACATACGAGAGGTACGTGAACGACGCGGGCGAGATCGAGTAGTCGATCGGCACTTCACTGCGCGCCGCGACTTCCGGTCCTGCGATCAACGCAACTGCGGAGGGCACGCTGTGGTCGCCGAAAGACCATTTCGCAGCCATCGAGCGGATCAGTCCGTCGTCGTCCGGCCGGAAGTTCACGCCACCCAGAGTCACGTGCCCGCGCAGGCGCTGCAGCGGCGTGGTGTAGATGAACTTGCCGGCGACGACCGGGTCGGGCTGAAAGAACGCCGGCAGCACGATTTGCGACGGCTCGAAGCCGGCAAGGGCGGATTCGAGCGCGCCGTCGTCTTCGGCGTTCGTATGTGCGCTGAAGTCGACGTCGACGAAAACGCGGCGCGGCTCGGCCGCGGCGATCGTCTCCAGCAAACGAGCGTGATAGCGGCGCGGCCACGGCCACTGCCGCAGGTCGGCGAGGCTGCGCGCATCGATGCCGACGAGCACGACGTCCGAAGGGACTTGCCGCTGCAGCAGGTGGGAACGCGCGTCCGCGGCTCTATGTTCGAACGGGGCGAGAAATCCGGCCGCTCGCAGCAGCAGGGTCACCGCGAGAATCGTCAGGGCGACGAGCGGCCAGCGATAAGCGCGGCCGAACAATGTCAGTTCCTATGCTTGCGACCCAGCAGGCCGCTGAGGCCGAGGTCCACGTCGAGTCCGCCGGAACCGGCGTCGACGCCGACACTGACTCCGCCGACGTTGACGTCAGTGCCGACGTTACCGGCGCCTGCGTCGACGCCGACGCTTGCGCCGACGTCGGTGCCTGCGACAGTCGAATCGAGGCCGACGTCCACAGTGCCGGCGGGCGCATCAACTGCGGCCGTGGCGCCGACATCGACAACCGGCGTGCTGCCCGCCGCGACCGTCGCACCTGCGCCGACGTCCACGGCGCCGGCCGGAACATCAACCGTTGCGGCGGTGCTGACATCGGCACTCACGCTGCCGACATCCGCACCGACGCTGCCGCCCGCGGCGACTGTGCCGGCACTGAGATCAACGGCTGTCGACGCGCCAGCGCCAACGCTCGCAACCTCGCCAACTGATGTGCTCGCTCCGACATCGACGGTCGCTGAGCCAGCCGGGAGATCGACCCTCGCGTCAGCGGCAACGTCGGCGGTCACGACTTCGCCCACGTCCACCGTAGTTTTTGCGGCCAACGCCGCACTGCCGTCCTGCAGCGTCTCGACGATTCGTCCGCGCTCCTCGGTCGGCGTGGTCACACTCGCATCAACGTCGACGCGCGTGGCGCCGTCAGTCGGAAGAGTCGTGTCGATTCGCGGGCGCGATGTGTCGCCGTCGTTACGCGCGGCCACGGCGTCCGAATTCGAGCCCTGCGAATCCGCCTGCGGACGCGCCGCCAGCTCCTGATTGCGCCGCGCATCGCGGGCGGCAGCGTTGAGACGCAACACGGTGATGCTGACGTCGTTGCGGCGGCGGATCGCGATCTCGCCGGCGTCGAGATCGACCACGTCGCTCTCGTCGCTGGCGCGCACTTCGAGGTGACCTTCGAACAGCGCGATCGTGGTGCTGTCTTCCTGCGCTGCGACGTTGAACTGCGTGCCCTTGATTACTGCAACCAGGTACGGCGCTTCGACGCGCAGGCGAGTGCCGGTGCGCTTGCCGATGCTGTAGAACGCGTTGCCGCGGATCTGCACGATGCGCTCGACCAGGCCGTCTGCAGCGGCGCTCTGCGGAATCTCCAGCTCGGTGTTGCCCGCGGCTGCGAAAGTGCTGTTGCCCTGGCGAAGCTCGACCGCGCCGTCGGCGCCGGTGCGCACAGTGGCGGGGAGCTCCAGGATCGCGCCGTCAGAAAGCGGCACTGTCATGCCGGCCATCGTTGCGCTGACCGTGCCGTGCACGGTGACGGCGACGATGTCGCCGCGCGAAGGGGGCGCCGCGGCCATCGCGGACAACGGCACGCAAGCGAGCAACGCGGCGCTGAGCGTCAGGACTGCAGACCGTGACGCGATTCTCAATGATTGAAACATCGTACGGCTCTCCCCTAGCAGCCGCGATCCTACGTGTCGATCGCGCCTGCAGATGTGAGGGTGGTCGCAGCACCGGAATCGAGCGTCGGGAAAGATACGTCACGGCGAATCGGGAACGGTCGCAGATGTTTCATAACTGGGTCACATCGCGGGTTACGTCAACAGGAGCACGGGCGCTTGTCATAATCGCCGTGGCGCTCGGCGCCGCGCCTGCGCGCGCTGTTGACGAGCCAACGCTGAGCGCGACCGTCATCGACGGCTCCAGCGCCTACACGCCGACGCAGTTGTTCGCCGCGTATCGCGATCAGCTCGGCCGGCCGATCAATACTTCGAGCGCACAGGCGATCCTCACGCAGATCGAAGCGCTCTATCTGCGCGACGGTTTCTCGCGCCCCGAATTCCGGCTCGATGAAGATCTCGCTGCGGTTGGCATCCTGCGCATCGAAGTGTTCGAAGCGCAGATCACGCGTGTGCAGTTCACCGGCGATGCCGGCCCGTACGCTGCGCGGCTCGAAGAGCTGGCCAGCGATCTGAGCCTGCGCGTGCCGCTGCGCTCGGCGGACTTGCAGACAGCGCTGCAGACCATGCGCGATCTTCCGGGTCTCACGGTCCGCGCGACGACGCGGCGCGACGAGTCGCGGCGCAATGCGTACGCGCTGACCATCGCCACCGACTACAAACCCTTCGACGCGACGATCCAGATCTCGAATCGCGGCACGCGCGAGATCGGGCCGATGTTCGTCATCAACCAGGTCGTCGCCAACAGCTTGCTCGGTTACCGCGAGCGCTTCGGCGTGTTCGCTTCGGCGGCGACCGACACCGACGAGTATCACGGCGCTGGCGTGTTCTTCGATGTGCCCGTCGGCGCCGACGACACGCATCTGACGACGACCGCGTTCAAGACTGAATCGAATCCGACCGAGACGCCGGACCGCGACGATCGCTATGACCGCGAGCGAATGTCGCTGCGCGCGTCGGGCACGTTCGATTCGACGTCCGCGACGCGGCTCGGCTGGTCGGCGAGCTTCGACTGGGACGACCTCGCCATCACGCGGGACGACATGCGGCTGCGCACCGAGAAGCTGCGCGTCCTCGAAGTCGGTGGGCGCGTCAGCGGCCGCATGGGCACTTCGAGCCAGTACCTGCTCGGCGTGCAGGTGCGACGCGGTCTCAATGCCTTCGGCAGCGAGCTCGAGGCGCTGGACATCGTGGACGATCCGCGCCGCAAGGACTTCCTGGTCACGAAGCTGCAGTTCACCGAGCTGGTGAGCTTCGCGCAGCGCTGGACGGTGCGGCTCGACGCGTTCGGTCAGCAGTCCGCGTACGTGCTGCCCGACAACGAGCGCTACAAGATCGGCGGCGAGCGCCTCGGGCGCGGCTTCGAGGTCACCGAGATCGCGGGCGACCAGGGGCTGGGCGCAAAGGCCGAGCTGCGGCGCGAAATGTCAGGCGCGGCCGCGCCGCTGGGCAAGACTTCGTTGTACGGCTTCTATGACTTCGCGGCGGCCTGGAAGCAGGACCAGCCGGGCAGGGAGTCGGCGGCCACGGCCGGCATCGGGTTCGCGATGGAGTACTGGCGGCTTTCCGGCTTCATCGAGGTCGCCAAGCCTCTGACCCACGCCGACGTCGAGGGCGACCGGCGGCCTAAGGTGTTCGCCGAGGTCCGGTTGAAGCTTTAGAATCCCGCGCCTTGCCTGACCGCGGGAGAGCCTTCTTGACCGAGAGTTCCGACAGCGGCGCCGTCGACGGCGCCATCCAGGCCGACGTCGTCATCGTCGGCGCCGGCCCCTGCGGCCTGTTCCAGATCTTCGAGCTCGGCCTGCTCGGCATCCATGCCCACGTGGTCGATTCGCTCAAGCACCCGGGCGGCCAGTGCAGCGAGCTGTATCCCGAGAAGCCTATTTACGACATCCCGGCGCTGCCGGTCTGCGGCGCGCAGGAGCTGGTCGATCGCCTGCTGAAGCAGGCCAAGCCGTTCAACGCGCAGTTCCACATGGGCGAGGAAGTGGCCGGGCTGGAGGTGCTGCCGGACCACACGTTCCTGCTGACCACCTCGCGGGACACGCGCTTCCACGCCAGGACGGTGATCATCGCGGGCGGGCTCGGCTCGTTCCAGCCGCGCCGCCTCGGCCTGGAAGGCAGCGAAGCCTTCGAAGGCCGGCACATTCATTACAAGGTGAAGAGCGCGGGCGACTTCACCGGCAAGCACCTGGTGATCTTCGGCGGCGGCGATTCGGCGCTCGACTGGACGCTGGAATTCGTGGGCAAGGCCCGCAGCATGACGCTGGTGCACCGGCGTCCCGACTTTCGCGCGCAGCCGGCTTCAGTCTCGAAAATGCGCGACCTGGTCGCCCACGGGAGCATGCGCTACGTCGAAGGCGTCGCGCACTCGCTGCTCACCGAGGGCGATGCTTTCCGCGGCGTGCGGGTGAAGAACCTCGACGGCCAGCTCCATGAGATCCGCGCCGACCAGGCGCTGGTGTTCTTCGGCCTGCACCCGAAGCTCGGTCCGATCGCGAACTGGGGCCTCGGGATCGACAAGCGCGCGATCCAGGTCGACACGGAGAAATTCCAGACCAACATCCCAGGCGTGTTCGCCGTCGGGGACATCAATACGTACCCCGGCAAGAAGAAGCTGATCCTGTCGGGCTTCCACGAGGCGGCGCTGGCGGCCTTCGCGGTGGCCGCGCACTTGAACCCGGCGAAGAAGATCCCGCTGCAGTACACGACCACCAGCCCGATCATGCACAAGCGCCTGGGCGTGCCGGACTAGCCGAAAAGCGCAATCCAATCCGTAAGTTGCGCGCGCGGCTACCAGTTTGTCACGCCGCTATATAGTCATACCGAAAGCATATTTCTCCCGTCGTGGAGCGGCGGCCTAGAGTCGCCGACCATGTACCGGTACGACCCGATCGATCAACGGCTGGTAGAGCAGCGCGTCGCGCAGTTCCGCGACCAGACGCAGCGCTTCCTCGCGGGCCAGATCTCCGCCGACGACTTCAAGTCGCTGCGGCTGCGCAACGGCCTGTACATCCAGAAGCACGCGCCGATGCTGCGCATCTCGGTTCCGTACGGACTGCTGCAGACGCAGCAGCTGCGCATGCTCGCTCGCATCGCGCGCGAATTCGATCGCGACTACGGCCACTTCACCACGCGCCAGAACATGCAGTTCAACTGGCCGAAGCTCGAGACGGTGCCGGACATCCTGGCGCTGCTCGCGACGGTGGAGATGCACGCGATCCAGACCAGCGGCAACTGCATTCGCAACGTGACCGCCGATCACCTCGCCGGCGTCGCGCCGGACGAGCTGGAAGATCCGCGGCCGTGGTGCGAGTACATCCGCCAGTGGGCGACGCTGCATCCCGAGTTCTCGTACCTGCCGCGCAAATTCAAGATCGCGGTGACGGGCTCGCCGCAGGATCGCGCCGCCTCGCGCGTGCACGACATCGGCTTGCACCTCGTGCGCAACGCCGCCGGCGAAACCGGTTTCGAAGTGATCGTAGGCGGCGGTCTCGGCCGCGCGCCGATGATCGGCCACGTGATCCGCGAGTTCCTGCCGAAGCACGAGCTGCTCGCGTATCTCGAAGCGATCCTGCGCGTCTACAACCTGGAAGGGCGGCGCGACAACATTCACAAGGCGCGCATCAAGATCCTCGTGAAGGCCGTCGGTCCGCAGAAATTCCGCGAGCTCGTCGAAGCCGAGTTCGCGGCTGCGCGCGATACGGCGCCGGGGTTCGAGCCGTGCGAGTTCGAGCGCATCAAGGATTTCTTCGATCCGCCGCAGTACGAATCACTGCCGGATGAGGACGTCGAGGCTGGCAAGTCGCGCGAATTCCGCAACTGGTACCGCCAGAACACGCGCAAGCACAAGGTGGCGGGCTATCGCTGCGTGTTCGTGTCGCTGAAGGCGCCGAACCGGCCGCCGGGCGACATCACCGCCGAGCAGTTGGATCGCGTCGCCGACCTTGCCGACCGCTATTCGCTCGGGCTGGTGCGCAGCACGCACGACCAGAACCTGTTGTTCGCGGACGTACGCCAGTGCGAGGTGTTCGCCGTGTGGCAAGCGCTCAAAGCGCTCGACCTGGCGACGCCGAACATCGGCACGCTGACCGACATGATCTGCTGCCCGGGCCTGGACTTCTGTTCGCTGGCGAACGCGCGCTCGATTCCGATCGCCCAGCAGATCAACGAGCGCTTCGACGATCTCGACTACCTGTACGACCTCGGCGAGATCCAGCTGAAGATGTCCGGCTGCATGAACGGCTGCGGTCATCACTCGGTCGGCCACATCGGCATCCTCGGCGTCGATAAGAGCGGCGAGGAGTGGTACCAGATCACGCTCGGCGGCTCGACCGGCGGTCGGGACGCGTCGCTCGGCGAAGTGATCGGCCCGTCGGTCGCGTACGACGAGGTCGCGGACACGATCGAGCGCATCATCGGCGTGTACGTCGCCGAGCGTCACGAGGACGAGCGCTTCCTCGAAACTTTCCGCCGCATCGGTGTGGCGCCCTTCAAGGCACGTGTGTATGCGCCAGCTCATCAGGCGGCGTGAGATCGTCAACGACGACTGGCGCTATGCGGACGAGGATCCGCAGGCACGCGACCGCGCGCTGATCCTGCCGTTCGCGCGCTGGCAGCAGGAGCGCAACCGCTGGTGGCTGTGGGATGGCCGTCTCGGCGTGCGGCTCGGCCCGGCCGATCCGGTCGCGGCGCTCGAGCGGGATTTCCTGCGCGTTGGACTGGTGGCAATCGAGTTCGGCGGTATCGCGGAAGGGCGTGGCTATAGCCAGGCGCAGCTGCTGCGCAAGCGCTACAAGTTCGGCGGCGAGCTGCGAGCTGTCGGCAACATCCAGCGCGATCAGTTGTTCTATCTCGCGCGCTGCGGCTTCGATTCTTTCGAGCTGCCGGCGGGCGCGGATCTCGGGGGCGCGCTGAAGGCATTCGACGATTTCTCGGTCGCCTACCAGGCCGCCACGGACCTAGATCTCACCCTGGAACGCCGGGCTTCCTGAGTGGGTCAGGGCGCTCCAGCGCATCCTGCGCCCGCGCCATTCGCGCATCCCTGCGCCGCAGCTTTAGCCTGACTCTTCCGGTATCTTTGCCGGATGCTCGTCGACTCCGGCACCTCCGGCTTCGAATGTCTCGCGACGCGGCCGCGCGCCGAGTTGCTCATCGTCCACGGTCTCGCCGAATACGCCGATCGCTATCGCGGCCTCGCCGCGACGCTCGCCGAGCGTGGTATTTCCTGCTTCGCCTACGACCAGCGCGGCCACGGCTCGCGGCCGGGCGAGCGCACGCACGTCGAGCGCTTCGACGATTTCGTCGACGACCTGAACCTGGCGGCGGAATCGCTGCGGCGCAGATCGCCGGACCTGCCGCTGTTCGTGTGGGGTCACAGCATGGGCTCGATTGTCGTGATCGCCGCGGTGCTCAGCGCGCGGCATCGCTGGCGCGGCGCGATCACGACCAGCAACTCGCTGGAAGTGTTCCGGCGCGGCCCGAATCCCCTGAATCCTCTGTTTCGTCTCGCATCGCGCGTGGCGCCGCGCATTCGCGTCCCGCTCGGGCTCGACGCGCGCAAGATCTCGACGGACGAAGCCGTGCAGCGCGCCTATGCGAGCGATCCGCTCATTCCGCCGACCGCGAGCCTGCGATTGATCGTCGAATTCGCCGCGGCGTGCGCGCGATGCCGAAGGGACGCCGCGGAGCTGACGCTGCCGTGGCTCGTCGTTCATGGCGAGGCCGATGCAATCGCGCCCGTGCAGGGATCGCGCGTGCTGTTCGCCGCGCTGCAGTCGCAGGACAAGCAGCTCGTGATCTATCCTGACCTGCGCCACGAGGTGCACAACGAGCGTCCCGCAGAGCGGGCGAAGTTCATCGATCTGCTCAGCGGCTGGATTCTCGAGAGGGTCTGAGAATGGAACTGCAGAACGGCGTGTGCATCGTCACCGGCTCGGCGACCGGCATCGGCGCTGCCTGCGCGATTCAGCTCGCACAGCGCGGCTGTCGCACGGTCGTCAACTACACCAAGAGCGAGGCGGAAGCGCGCGAGACGGCGAAGCTCTGCGAGCAGCACGGCGCGGAGGCTCTGCTGGTGCGCGCCAATGTCGCGGAGGATGCGGACTGTCGGCGCATGGCAGACGCAGCGCTGGAGAAATGGGGCCGTATCGATGCGCTCGTGAACAATGCCGGCACGACGAAAGTCGCGTTCAATCACGCGGACCTCGGCGCGCTCAGCGCTGCAGACTTTCAGCATGTCTATGGCGTGAACGTGGTCGGTGCGTTCCAGATGATCCGCGCGGTCGAGCCCGCAATGCGCAAGCAGGGCGGCGGTGCGGTTGTGAATGTCTCGTCGATCGCAGCTGTGATGGGCATCGGTACTTCGGTGGCGTATGCCGCGTCGAAAGGCGCGCTGAACACGATGACGCTTTCGCTCGCGCGCGCGCTCGGACCGCAGATCCGCATCAATGCGGTGTGCCCAGGATTCGTCGAGACGCGCTGGCTGCAGGAAGCGCTCGGTCCGGCTTACGAAGGCGCGAAAGCGCGCTACATGTCGAACGCGGCATTGCAGAAAGTGTGCACGCCGGATGACATCGCACGCGCAGTGCTGTGGCTGCTGGAAGGTTCGGAGCTGGTGACGGGCGAGTTCATCCTCGTCGACGGCGGTGCCCACCTCGGCGGCTCGCCGACCAAAGCGCGTTAACCGCCGACCGCTACGCGTTTCTCGGCGGTCGAAAGATCCGCAAACTGCAACGCCGCCAGGCGCGCGTACAGCTCATTCGTCTGCAGCAGCTCGGCGTGAGTGCCGATCGCGATGATCCGGCCGTGATCGAGCACGACGATGCGGTCCGCCTTCAGCACCGTCGCGAGCCGGTGCGCGATGATGATCGTCGTGCGGTTCTGCATCAGCTTTTCCAGCGCATGCTGCACGTAGCGCTCGCTTTCGGCGTCGAGCGAGCTCGTCGCCTCGTCGAGCAGCAGGATCGGCGGATCCTTCAGCAACGCGCGCGCGATCGCGATGCGCTGCCGCTGGCCGCCTGAAAGTCGCGTGCCACGCTCGCCGAGGAACGTCTCGTAGCCTTCCGGCAGCTGCCGAATGAACGAGTCGGCGCCTGCCGCGCGCGCTGCCGCTTCGATTTCAGCATCGGTCGCGCCAGGGCGGCCGTAGCGGATGTTCTCGCGGGCACTCGTGCCGAACAGCACTGTCTCCTGCGGCACCAGACCGATTCGCAGCCTCAGGTCCTGCGGATTCGCTTTCGCGATGCCGACGCCGTCGATGACGACGCGGCCGGACAGCGGATCGTAGAAGCGCAGCAGCAGCTGGAAAGTCGTGCTCTTGCCCGCACCCGATGGGCCGACGAACGCGACCGTCTCGCCAGGCTCGATGTCGAGCGACAGGCGCTCGAGCGCGAGCGAGTCGGGACGCGACGGATACCGGAACGAGACGTTCTCGAAACGGATGCGGCCCTGCGCCGGCGTCGGGAACGATTCAGGATGCGGCGGGGCGACGATTGCGGGCTGCGCATTCTTGAGCTCGACGAGACGCTCCATCGCACCCGCTGCACGCTGCACTTCGCCCCACATCTCGCTGAGCGAAGCTGCCGAGATCGCGACGTACATGGCGTAGATCAGGAACTGGCTCAGCTGGCCGCCGGTCATCTCCGACGCCAGCACGCGGTGCGCGCCCTGCCAGAGCACGAACGTGACCGCGCCGAAGATCGTCATCGTGCCCACCGCCGTCAGCAGCGCGCGCATGCGCGTGCGGCGGATTGCCACGACGAACGAGTCCTCGACCGCCTTGGTGTAGCGATCCGAATGCAACCCTTCGAGCGTGAACGCCTGCACCGTCTGAATGGCGTTGAGCGTTTCACCGGCGAGGCCGCTGGTGTCGGCGATGCGATCCTGCGATTGCCGCGACAGATTGCGCAGTCGGCGCCCGAATGCGATCAACGGGCCCATGACGAGCGGAATGCCGAGCAGGATCATGCCGGCAAGCGAGGGGGCCGTGGCAATCAACAGCACCAGCGCGCCGATCAGCTGGATCGTCGAGCGCAACGTGATCGACAGGTTCACGCCGGCGATCGATTGCACCAGCGTCGTGTCGGTCGTCAGTCTCGACAGCACTTCGCCGGTGCGCGTGACCTCGAAGAACGTCGGGTCCATGCGGATCACGCGCGAGTAGATGTCCGAGCGCACGTCCGCGACCACGCGCTCGCCGAGCCAGCTGACGAGATAGAAGCGCAGGGCGGCGAACACGCCGAACGCCACGGCCGCGGCGAGGAATGCGACGAAGTAGAAGTCGATCGTCGCGGAATCCTGCACGACCATGCCCTGGTCGATGACGTTGCGGAACGCGAGCGGCAGCACGAGCAGCGCGGCCGACGCGACCAGCAGCGCGCCGAGCGCGAGCAGGAGGATGCCACGGTACCGTCGCAGGTACGGCCACAGGGCGCGCAGCGGTTTGAGCGAACGCCCTTTGGGGCGATCGATGATTTCGTTCATTTGTAGACCGGCAACTCCACGTCGGCAAACAGCGCGTCGACGTCGGCCGGCGTTGCGGCGTTGCCGGCGCGATCCACCAGGCGGCGCGTCAGGTGCGGCGCCAGCTGCTGCAGGAAATCGTACATGTAGCCGCGCAGCAGCGCGCCCTGGTGAAATCCGGCCCACGTCATGTGCGCCGGAAACAGGTGCGAAGCGTCGATCGCGACCAGGTCGCCGTCTTCGCGCGGGTCGACCGCCATGCTCGCGACGATACCGACGCCGAGGCCGAGCCGCACGTAGGTTTTGATTACATCCGCGTCACGTGCAGTGAGCGCGACGCGCGGCGTGAGGCCGGCGCGCGCGAAAATCTGCTGCAGCGACGACGGGCCGGAGAAACCGAACACGTAGGTGACGATCGGATACTCGGCGAGCGTCTCGATCGTGATCTTCGTTTCTTTCGCCAGCGGATGGCCGTGCGGCACGACGATGCGCCGGTGCCAGCGATAGCAGGGCAGCAGCACCAGGTTGCCGAACATTTCCTGCGAGCCGGTGTTGATCGCGAAGTCGATGCGATCGCGCTGGCTCATGTCGGCGATCTGCTCCGAAGTGCCCTGATGCAGATGTAGCTCCACCAGCGGATAGCGCTCGCGGAACCTGCGGATCACTTCCGGCAGCACGTAGCGCGCCTGTGTGTGCGTCGTGCCGATCGCGAGCGAGCCGCGCCCGTCGCCTTTCTGCTCGTCCGCCAGCCGCTTGATGCTCTGGACCTCCTTGAGGACTTTCAGCGCGCGATCGATGACGCGCTTACCGGCCGGCGTGATCCGCGTGAGCGTGCGCCCCTGGCGCAAAAAGATCGGAAAGCCGAGCTCATCCTCCAGCTGTTTGAGCTGTTTGCTGACCCCCGGCTGGGAGGTATGCAGCCGCTGCGCCGCCGCTGTGATGTTGAGGTCGCTTTCGACGATCGCCGCGAGGTAGCGTAATTGCTGTAGTTTCATGCACTTAAGTGTACCCGCTGGCACACTGTCAAGTCATAACGGCCCCGCATCATGACAGAACAAACGGGTCTTTCTCAGGTTATACGCGGGTTGGCTACAGTCCGGCTCACTATGAACCCGGACTCGCTTTCGCCCCGCCTCCAGTCCCTCGTGCAGAACACGCGCGCGACGCTCGAGCACGCAGTGCGCGAGCACGGCGACGTCGTCTACTCGAACAGCCTCGGCGCCGAGGCGATGGTGCTCACGGACATCATCTGCGGCCACGTCCCCGAGATCGGCATGTTCACGCTCGATACTGGGCGGCTGCACGACGAGACGCTGGCGCTGCTCGATCGCGTCGAGCGCCGCTACCAGCGCCGCATCGAGGTCTTCTACCCGGACGCGAAACTGGTCGAGCAGTACGTGCGGGACAACGGCATCAACGGTTTCTACCTCGGCATCGAGGAGCGGCTGGGTTGCTGCAACATCCGCAAGATCGAGCCGTTCAAGCGCGCCGTCGCCGGTCATCGCGCCTGGGTGACGGGCGTGCGTCGCGAGCAGTCGCAAGAGCGCGCGCTCGGCGAGCCGGTGTCGTGGGATGAGCGCTACGGCCTGTGGAAGATCAGCCCGCTGCTCGACTGGACGGACCAGGACGTGTGGGCCTACATCAAGGCGCGCAACCTGCCGTACAACGCTCTGCACGATCGCGGCTATCCGAGCATCGGCTGCGCGCCGTGCACGCGCGCCATCGAGCCGGGTGCGGATCCGCGCTCGGGCCGCTGGTGGTGGGAAAATCCGGATTCGCGCGAGTGCGGCCTGCAGCCGCGGCGCCGCGTGATTCCGCTCAAGGTCGAGCCGCGCCGCGCGGCCGCCACGGCCACCTGACGATGGACTACCTCCCCATCTTTCTGCGTCTCGCCGGCGAGCCCGTGCTCGTGGTCGGCGGCGGCGAAGTCGCTGCACGCAAGATCGATCTGCTGCTGCGAACCTCCGCGCAGGTCCGGGTCATTGCACCCGAGCTTGTCCCCGGCCTGGCGGAGCGAGCAGCAGCGGGCGAAATCACGCATGTCGCGACGGAGTTCCGGCCGGAACATCTCGACGGCGTGCGACTCGCGATCGCTGCCACCGACAAGCACGCCATCAATGCGTGGGTCGCGCGGCAAGCCGAGCGTCGCAACATTCCGGTGAACGTCGTCGACGATCGCGAGTTGTCGCGCTTCATCGTGCCGGCGATCGTCGATCGCTCGCCGGTCGTCGTGGCGGTCGGCAGCAGCGGCGACGCGCCGGTGCTCACGCGTCGGCTGCGCGAACGGCTCGAATCCTTCCTGCCGCAGCGGCTCGGCGCTCTCGCGAAGCTGGCTGGCAAGCTGCGTCCCACGATCAAGGCGCGCATCGAAAGTCCCGCGCGACGCCGGCGGTTCTGGGAAAACTTCTTCGACAGCGCGCTCGCCGCCGATGTGCTCGCGGGCCGTGAAGATGCCGCGGATCCGGCGACGTCCGAGCGCGTGGTCGATTCGTTCGCGCAGATCGCGCGCACGTCCGAGAACATCGGCGAAGTCGCGCTGGTCGGCGCGGGTCCCGGCGATCCGGGTCTGCTGACGTTGCGCGCGCTGCGGGCGCTGCAGAATGCAGACGTCATTCTCTACGACCGGCTGGTCTCGGCCGACGTCCTCGATCTCGCGCGGCGCGACGCCGAGCGCATCTATGTTGGCAAGGCCGTGGGCGAAGCGCAGACGTCGCAGGACGAGATCAACGCGCTGCTCGTGCAGCTCGCGCAGCAGGGCAAGCGCGTGTGCCGGCTCAAGGGCGGTGATCCTTTCATCTTCGGTCGCGGTGGCGAAGAGCTCGAAGCGCTCGCGGCGGCCGGTGTGCGCTTCGAAGTCGTGCCGGGCGTGACTGCAGCAGCAGGATGTGCCGCGTACGCAGGAATTCCGCTCACGCATCGCGACCACGCGCAGGCGCTGGTGTTCGTCACGGGTCATACCAAGGACGAAGACGCAGCGCTCGATTGGGACCAGCTCGCGCGGCCGTCGCAAACCGTCGTGTTCTACATGGCGCTCGCTCATCTCGAGCAGATTCTTGCGCGGCTGCGCGCGCACGGTGCGCCGGAGTCGCGTGCGGCAGCGATCGTGGAGCAGGGCACGCGCGCCGAACAGCGCGTCGTGACCGGCACGCTCGCGGACCTATCGCAGAAGGCGCGGCAAGCAGGCGTTCAGTCGCCGGCGCTGTTGATCGTCGGTGAAGTGACGCGTCTGCACGAAACCCTGCGGTGGTTCAACGCCGCCGCAGCGGCAAATCCAGTATCGAAGCAAGTGAGGCTCACAGCATGAGCATCCGCAACGGCCTCGCCGAAGCCATCGGCAACACTCCGCTCATCCGTCTCAACTATTTCAGCGAGCTGACGGGCTGCGAGATCCTCGGCAAAGCCGAGTTCATGAATCCCGGCGGCTCGGTGAAAGATCGCGCCGCGCGCGCCATCATCGACGACGCCGAACGCAGCGGCCGCCTGCTGCCGGGCGGCACAGTCGTCGAGGGCACGGCTGGCAACACCGGCATCGGGTTCGCGCACGTCTGCAACGCGCGCGGTTACAAGCTCGTGATCGTGATGCCCGACAACCAGTCGCCCGAGAAGTACCAGGTGATCGAGACGCTCGGCGCCGAGGTGTTGCGCGTCAAGACGGTGCCGTACAGCGACCCGAACCACTACCAGAAAGTGGCGCGCCGCCTCGCCGAGGAGATTCCCGGCGCGGTCTGGGGCAACCAGTTCGACAACACCGCGAACCGCGACACGCATGAGCGCACGACTGGCCCCGAGATCTGGCAGCAGACCGGCGGTGTCCTCGACGCGTTCGTCACCGCTACGGGCACCGGCGGCACGCTCGGCGGCGTTGCGCGCTTCCTTGCACGTCAAACGAATCACCGCGGCAAGAAGCCGCTCTCGCTGCTCGCCGATCCGCAAGGCAGCTCGCTCTATCACTTCGTGCGCGAAGGCGAGCTCAAGGCGACCGGTCCGGGCTCGATCACCGAAGGCATCGGCATCGGCCGCGTGACTGCGAATCTCGAAGGCGCGCCGCTCGACGATGCGCTGCATGTAACGGACGTCGAATGCGTGCGCACCGTGTACCAGCTGCTGCGCGAAGAGGGATTGTTCCTCGGCAGCACGAGCGGCGTGAACGTAGCCGCGGCCGTGCAGGTGGCGCAGCGCCTCGGCCCCGGTCACACGATCGTGACGCTCCTGTGCGATACCGGCGCGAAATATCAGTCGCGCCTGTTCAACCGCAAATGGCTCTCGGAGAAAGGTCTGCTGGACGCAGCCGGGCTCGATCAGCCGCTCGCTCCGAATGTCGTTCCGCCCGTGCCGTTCACGGAAATTGCCCCGAGGGAGATTGCTCGTGCCGATGCACCCCGACTCCGCGCTTAAGTTCGAGCGCCCTGCGGTCCATACCGACGTCGTCATCGTCGGCGCTGGCCCGTGCGGCCTGTTCCAGGTGTTCGAGCTCGGGCTGCTCGGACTGAAGGCGCACGTCGTCGACTCGCTCAAAGCGCCCGGCGGCCAGTGCGTCGAGCTCTATCCCGACAAGCCGATCTACGACATTCCCGCCGTGCCGGTGTGCACGGGCCAGGAGCTGACCGATCGGCTGCTCGAGCAGATCCGGCCGTTCGGCGCGGGCCTGCATCTCGGCCAGGAAGTCACCGAAGTCGCGCGACAGGAGAACGGTCGGTTCCGTGTCGCGACCAGCACGGGCACGGTGTTCGATGCCGGCGCCGTCGTGGTCGCGGGCGGCGTCGGCTCGTTCCAGCCGCGCAAGCTCGACGTGCCCGGCGCGGCCGAGCTCGAAGGCAAATACATTCACTATCGCGTCAAGGATCCGCGCGCCTATGCGGACCAGGACGTGGTGATTCTCGGCGGCGGCGATTCCGCGCTCGACTGGGCGCTGACGCTCGTCGAGCACGCCCGCAGCATCGTGCTCGTACATCGGCGGCCGGAGTTCCGCGGCGCGCCCGCATCGGTCGCGAAGCTCCATGCGCTACGCGACGAGCACCGCGCGGACGTGCTGATCGGCCAGGCGAAGGAAGTCAACGCCGTCGATGGCGTGCTGAAGTCGCTGAGCGTGCAGGGCGCGGACAGCGTCGTGCGTCGCGTCGAGCTGGATCAGTTGCTGGTGTTCTTCGGTCTGCATCCGAAGCTCGGGCCGATCGCGAACTGGGGCCTGGAGATCAACAAGCGCCAGCTGAGCGTCGACACCGAGAAGTTCCAGACGAACGTGCCGGGCATCTACGCGGTCGGCGACATCAATCACTATGCCGGCAAGAAGAAGCTGATCCTGTCGGGCTTCCACGAAGCGGCGCTCGCCGCGTTCGCGATCAAGGAATATCTGGAACCTGGCAAGAAGGTGCACTTGCAGTACACGACCACGAGCCCGCTGATACACAAGCGGCTCGGTGTCGAGTCGGCGGAAGAACAGGCAGCTGCGCGCAAAGCAGCCAGCGGCTAGCTCTTGGTCAGCACCAGGAACACTCCGCTGGCGCGCGCGATGCGCTCGCCGCGGAGCGTGAAGTAGACGTTCGCGAACGCCATGCGCGAGCCGATCTTCTGGATGTCGAGCGAAGTTTCGATCCAGTCGCCGATCTGTGCGCTGCCTGCGAAATCCACGCTCAGGCTCGCCGTCACCATGCTCGTCGGTGGATTCGTCGAAGTCGCGAGACCGTAGCCGAGCGCGATGTCCGCGATCGACGCGAGCACGCCGCCGTGCAACGTGCCGCGCGCGTTCGTGTGCTTCTCCTGCACTCGCAACCCGACGACGAGTTGCGCCCCGGAACCGGCGCCGTACAACGGTCCGATCGTTTCCAGGAACGGACTGGTGCGGAAGAGCGGCGCGAAGCCGGCAGGAATGTCGGCGTGACTCATGGAGCAGGCCCCCTGTAGGTCAGGCTTTAGCCTGACAATCTCCTGCCGCAAGCTCCAATGCAAAGTCGGCATCGCCGGCCATGCAGCGCGCGAATGGTGCTATCTTCCTCGCACTCCCATGACCGCCCGAACTGAGTTCGCGATTCTCGGCGCCGGCGCGATCGGCTCGATCGTCGGCGCGCATCTTGCGCGCGCGGGACACTCCGTCACGATGCTGGTCCGCGAGCGGCGTGCGGCGCAGTTGCGCAGCGACGGTCTGCAGATCAAAGGGCTCACGGAATTCGCGATGAAGGTCGACGTGCTCACGGACGCTTCGCAGTTGCGCGGCGCCGATGTGCTCATCGTCGCCATGAAAACGCCGGGCACTGCAGAAGCGCTCGAGTCGCTGCGCACAGCCGACGTCGGCGTCGCCTTCTCCATCCAGAACGGCATGTGGAAGAACGACGCGCTCGCGCGAGTCTTCGGCGCCGATCGTGTGCTCGGCTGTCTCGCGAACACTAGCGGCGAGCTGCTGCCTTCCGGCGAAGTGCTGTTCACGCGCAACGTGAACATCTACGTCGGCGAGCTGCCGTCGGGATCGAGCGATCGCGCGGAGCGGATCGCGCGCACTATCGATGCATCGGGCGTGCGGTCGACAGCGGTGCCCGACGTGTTGTCGCGCGAGTGGACGAAGTTCGTCGCCTGGGCCGGCCTGATGCTGATGTCGATCACGACGCGCGCAGTCACGTGGCGCTACCTGAGCGATCCGGACTGCGCGCTCGTGCTGGTGCGGCTCGTGCGCGAAGTCGCTGGCATCGCGAAGGCCGCCGGCGTGCCGCTGACCACGCAGGACACGTTGCTCCCGCTCCAGGGAATCCTCGGCGATTCCGCGGATGCGGCCGTGCAGGCCGTCCTGCAGGCGGGCCGCCACTTCCAGATCAACTCGCCCGACCACCGCCTGTCGTCGCTCCAGGACCTCGAGGCGGGCCGGCCGCTGGAGATCCAGGAAACGCTGGGTTACGCGGTCCGGCGGGCACAGGAGTTGCAACAGCCGGTGCCCTTGCTCGACGCGCTCTACCACCTCGCAGTGGCAATCGATCGCACGCGGTAGTCGGGACAGGTCCGCACTTGCGGTCGGCGCGGCCCGGTGCTGTGATGGCCGCCCCCCGCAGGAGATTCCCCGTTCAAGGAGCTCTATGGAAGCCCGCCGAGCCTCGCCGCAGTCGTCCTATCCGTTCCAGCTTTCGCTGCGGATCCGGCACCCTTCGATCGATCCCGAACAGGTCTCCCGCCAGCTCGGCATCGAAGCCGAACATTCGTTTCGCGCCGGCGAGCCGCGCGAGGCGGGCCGCAGCATGGTGGCGCCGGTGCATGCCGAGAGCTACTGGCTCGGCACGCTCGATCCGGCCACGCTGTTGCTCGGCACGGCGTTCGATCTCGGCTTGGTGCCCGGCATGAGCCCGCACACACACGCCATGGCGCTCGGCGCGCTGGACTCGGCGCTCGTCGTGCTGATCGGCAGCGTATTGCGCCGGCAGGCTGAGTTCTTTCACCGGCTGCAATCTGAAGGCGGCGAGGTGCGGCTGATCGTGGCAATCTCGGCGCGCAAGGCGCGCGGCTTCACGCTGACGCCGCACCTGGGCAAAGCGCTGAGCGATCTGCGCATTCCCGTCGACTTCGAGCTGACTCACCGATGATCACGAAACGTTCCCTGGCCGTTGCCGTTCTCGCGGTGCTCGCCGGTTGCCAGGTGGCGCCGCCGGCGCCGCAACCTGCGCCCCCGTCGTTGCAACTCGTTGCGTCGGAGCCGCTGGTGCTCGCGCCCGGCTGCGACGTGAACGGCAGCGTCTTCGTCCAATTCACCGTCCGCACCGATGGCAGCACGGACTCAGTGAAACTGCCGGCTGCTCCCGCGTGCGCCCGCGAAGCGCTGACGGCGTGGGTGAGCTCGTTCCGCTATCTGCCGCCCGCCGCCGAGGTCCCGACCGGCGTGGAGTGGCTGCTAGTCACCGCGCGCCGCGGCTCCTGATCGCGACTCCTGTAACCGCCGACCCTCCTTCCGTGTCTTTCTGACAGCAGGGGCGCAACCGTGCGCCCGCTCCCTGCGTCGAAGGCACATGTGGAAAAAAATACTGCTGGGAGTCGCCGCGCTCGGTCTCATCGGCGGCATCGTCGCCTATGTTGTGACGCGGCCCGAGCCCCCGGATACGCGCTTCAACGGTGCGTACGTTCTCGAAGACGGCACGCAGGTATTCGTGAGCCCGCGCGAGGGCAAGGTCCTGCGCTATCGGCTGATGAACGGCGAGAGCGGCGCGTTGTGGCCGACCGGTGAGGGCGAGTACGAGGGCGGACCCGGCTGGGGCGAGCGCGAGCCGGTCGTGAATCGGGTGAAGTTCGCGCGCGCCGACGGCCGTTCCGGCTTCGACTGGCGTCGCGGCGACGGCGACAAGGTCGCGCACGCGCGCTGGATCGATCTGCCCGAGCGCGTCGCGAAGTTTCCCAGCGGCGATCTGTCGTTGCGCGGCAAGCTCGTGCTGCCGGAAGGCGCCGGTCCGTTTCCCGCTGTCGTGATCGTGCACGGCTCCGAGGACTTCAGCGCTGTCGACTACTACTACGAGCCGTACATGTACGCCGCGAACGGCTTCGCGGCCCTTGCCTTCGACAAGCGCGGCACCGGCGAGTCGGACGGGAAGTATCTGCAGAACTTCCACGTGCTCTCGGACGACGTCGTCGCAGCCGTGCGCTGGCTGCGCAGCCAACCTGGAATCGATGGCAGCCGCATTCATCTCGCCGGCTTCAGCCAGGGCGGATGGATCGCACCGCTCGCGGCGCTGAAGGACGGCAACATCCGCAGCATCCTCGTCGGCTACGGCGTCATGGTGCCGGTGACCGGCGAGGATCGCTGGGGCTACTTCTACGCGCTTCAGCAGAAGGGCTTCGGCGCCGACGCCGTCGACGCGGCCGATCGCGTCAACGCAGTGATCGAAGACATCGTCGATCGTCGCCAGAATCGCTGGAGCGATCTCAGCAGCATGCTCGATGCCGCACGCTCGCAGCCCTGGTTCGATGCCGTGCGCGGCAGCGACTCCATCCTCGGCCAGATCTCGAGCTCGAAGATGCCGATGTGGGGCTGGCGCGTGTTCTCATGGTGGCGCGAGCGCTCGTATGGCGACACGCCTTATATCGACCGCCTGTACGATCCCGTGCAGACGATGCAGAAGCTGCAGACGCCGAGCCTGTGGATCCTGGGCGGCGAAGATTCGAGCGCCCCGACGCCGTGGACGTTGCGCGAGCTGGAGAAGCTGCAGTCAGGCGGCCGGCCGGTGCAGTACCACGTCTTTCCCGGCGCCGATCACGGCATCATGACGTTCGTGAAGCAGGAGAACGGCGAGCGTCGCTATGTCGGCGTCGAGCCCGACTACTACCCGATGCAGATCGCGTGGCTGCGCGAGCACAACGGCTCGTGAGTCGCTACAGCACCTTGCCCGGATTCATGATGCCGTTCGGATCGACGGCCTGCTTGATCGAGCGCATCAGCGCGATCGCCACCGGATGCTTGTAACGCAGCAGCTCGCCGCGCTTGAGCTGACCGATGCCGTGCTCGGCGCTGAAGCTGCCGCCGTAGCGCGCGACCAGATCGTGCACGCCACGATTGACGGTCGGCGCGAGCGCGACGAACTCGCGATCGTTGCCGCCGCGCGGCGGGCTCAGGTTGAAATGCAGATTGCCGTCGCCGAGATGCCCGTACGAGATCAGGCGCGCGCCGGGCGCGAGCTGCGTGAGCAACGCCGCGCCCTCGACGATGAAGTGCGGCAGCTCGCTGGTCGTCACGGAAATGTCGTGCTTGATGCTCGCGCCCTCGCGGCTCTGCGCTTCCGGGATCGTTTCGCGCAGGCGCCAGAACATCTCGCGCTGCGCCTCGCTCGCGGCGATCGCCGCATCGGCGATCTCGCCTGATTCCATCGCGGCTGCGAGCTCGGCTTCGATGCTCTCGCGCGCCGCAGTCGCGCTGCGGCCCATGCCGATCTCAACCAGCACGTACCACGGATGGTGTCGATCGAGCGGATCGCTCGTCCCGGGAATGTGCTGCAGCACCAGCTCGAGCGCGATCCGCGGCACGAGCTCGAACGTCGTGACCGCATCGCTCGTGAACGTGCGCAGGCGAGAGAGCAGGGCGACTGCCGCCTGCGGATCCGCGACGCCGATGAATGCAGTCAGCGTCCACGCGGGACGCGAGAAAAGTTTGCACGCCGCCGCGGTGATGATGCCGAGCGTGCCTTCCGCGCCGATGAACAGATCGCGCAGGTCGTAGCCGGTATTGTCCTTGCGCAGCGGCTTCAGACCGTCGAGCACGCGGCCGTCGGGCAGCACCACTTCGAGGCCGAGCACGAGGTCGCGCATCATGCCGTAGCGCAGGACGGCGGTGCCGCCCGCGTTCGTCGACAGGTTGCCGCCGAGCTGGCACGACCCTTCGGAGCCGAGGCTCATCGGAAACAGTCGATCGACCGAAGCCGCCGCCGCCTGGATCTGCGCCAGCACGCAGCCGGCCTCGGCAATCATCGTGTAGTTCGCGGGATCCAGCGTTCGCACGCGTCGCATGCGCGCGAGCGAGAGCACGACCTGCGAGCCGTCGGCGCTCGGCGTCGCACCGCCGCAGTAGCTCGTGTTGCCGCCGACGGGGACGACGCCGATCCGCTCTTCGTTGCACAGCTTCATGAGGCCGGCGACTTGCGGCGTCGAATCGGGGCGGAGCACGAGCGGCGTCGCGCCGCGATACAGCTTGCGATGATCGACGAGGAAGGGCTCGACGTCGGTCGACTGATCGAAGTAACCGTGCGGCCCGACAATCGCGCGCAGTCGATCCAGTGTCGCGGTCGGAATGCTCATTGTTGCAACGACCATCTGGACGGCTCCGCCGCGAGCGCTTCGAGGTGGGCGGCGTCGACGAGCTGACCGTCCGCCACCTTGTGACCACGCAGGACGCATGCGAAGCGCTGCTCGCTGTCTGCGGCTCCGGACTGCACGACACCGCCGATCAGGTGTTCGCTACCGGCGCGCGTGTCGACAGTGACTTTGAATACCGAGCGCCGCGGCACGCTGCGCCCGTCGAGCAGGAATTTCTGGCAGAAGAGCTGCGGACACAGGTTGCGCGCCTGCTGGGATTCCATCGTCTCGCAGCCTTTCACGACGATCGCTTTGTCGGAGCGCAGAAGCCGCGGCTCGCGCAGATTCCCGAGCAGCGAGAACAGCCCCCACAGGGCGATGCCGAACAACGCGGCGAAGATGGCGAGGCGCAGCGACAGCACCTGCCAAGAATGTCAGGCTGAAGCCTGACCCACAACCTACCAGTCAGGCCTGGCTGGCGCGGAGCGCGGCGATGCGCTCCTCCAGCGGCGGGTGCGTCATGAACAGGCGCTTCAGGCCCTCGCCGAGGTTGCCCGCGATGCCGAACGCAGCCATCTGCTCCGGCAGCGGCTGCGGATGCTGCTGCCGCAGGCGCTCGAGCGCGCCGATCATGGCGTCACGGCCTTCGAGCTTCGCGCCGCCGGCGTCGGCGCGGAACTCGCGATACCGCGAGAACCACATCACGATCATGCTGGCGAGAATGCCGAGCACGAGCTGCGCGACGATGGTCGTGATCAGGAACGCCGGTCCGTGCCCGCGTTCCGTCTTGAACACGACGCGGTCGACCACGAAGCCGATGATGCGCGACAGGAAAATCACGAACGTGTTCACCACGCCCTGGATCAGCGTGAGCGTGACCATGTCGCCGTTCGCGACGTGACTGATCTCGTGGCCGAGCACCGCTTCGGCTTCGCGGCGCGACATGCCGCTCAACAGGCCGCTGCTGACGGCGACCAGCGCATTGTTGCGCCGTGGCCCGGTTGCGAATGCATTCATGTCGGGCGAATCGAAGATGCCGACTTCCGGCACGCCGATGCCGGCGGCCTGCGCCTGGCGGCGCACGGTCTCAACCAGCCACGCTTCCGCCGCATCGCGCGGCTGTTCGATGACGCGCACGCCCATGCTGCGCTTGGCGATGAACTTGGAAAGCGCGAGCGAGATCAGCGAGCCGCTGAAGCCGAGCACCGCAGAGAAGATCAGCAGGGCGTTGAGGTTGATGCCGCCGCGCTCGTCGAGCACCTGATCGAGGCCGAGCAGGCGCATGCTCACGCTGAGGACGAGCAGGATCGCGACGTTGGTGGCGACCAGCAGGAAAACGCGTTTCATGGGAGGCCCTATGCGGGCGGCCACCCCAGTTTCAATGGCAGGGGTTGCGGCGAATCAGGCGTCGTCGCGGTCGCTGTAATCGTCGTCGTCGTCGTCGAGATCGTCGTCGTCGTCGTCGAGATCGTCGTCGTCGTCGTCCCAGTCGTCCTCGTCTTCGTCCTCGTCCTCGTCCTCATCCTCATCCTCATCGTCGTCTTCGTCGTCGCTGGCCCAGCCTTCCGGCTCCTGGGCGTGCTCCAGGTCGAGCTCGTGCCAGGTGTCGAGGTCGATCTCCTCGATGTCCCCGTTCTCGTACTGGACCTCGATGATCTCTTCGTCCGGATCGACCGACAGCACCCGGAAGATCTCGTTCTCTTCGAGATCCTCGTACCACTGTCCCTGAACCGGGTCGTAGTCTCTGGCCACGCAAACACCTCAAGGAGCGCCAAGCGGAAGCAACTGGCCGCGGAATATTAGGGGCATTCGCCGTGACTGCCAAGGGTGGAGCGCCGCAGGCCCGCGTCCGCAATCCCTCGACCGTGCAATCCTTTACAGCTGCAAAGCATGCGAGCTTGAGGTAATAGTGACCCAGCCATGACTGCCGCCATGCACCCATCGTCCGCTTTGCCGCTGCTGCGCGCGCGCCGCATCGTGGTCAAGGTCGGCTCCGCCCTGCTGGTGGATGCCGAGGAGGGTGTCGCCAATCGCACCTGGCTGGAAACGCTGGCCGCCGACGTGGCGGCCATCCGCGCCCGCGGCCAGGAAGTGCTGCTGGTGTCGTCGGGTGCGATCGCGCTGGGACGGCGCGGCCTCGGACTGACTTCGACGCGCCTGAAACTCGAAGAGAAGCAGGCCGCTGCGGCGGTCGGCCAGATCCGGCTGGCGCATGCCTGGAAGGAAGCGCTCGAGCTGCACCGGCTGAGCGTGGCGCAGATCCTGCTGACTTTCGGCGACACCGAGGAGCGCCGTCGCTATCTCAACGCCCGCAACACCCTCACGACGCTGTTGCGCCTCGGCGCTATTCCTGTGATCAACGAGAACGACACGGTCGCGACTGCGGAAATCCGCTACGGCGACAACGATCGGCTCGCCGCGCGGGTGGCGCAGATGATCAGCGCCGATTGCCTGGTCCTGCTCTCTGACGTCGACGGCCTGTACAGCGCCGATCCCGGTCGCCATCCGGACGCGCGGTTCATCCCGGACGTACACGCCATCACGTCCGAGATCGAGCGCATGGCCGGCGGCGCATCGTCGGCTGTCGGCTCGGGCGGCATGGCGACGAAGATCTCAGCGGCAAAGATTGCAGTCGCAGCCGGCTGCCACATGGCCGTGGCGCTCGGCCGCGAGCAGCATCCGCTCCGGCGCATCGAAGAAGGCGAGCGCTGCACGTGGTTTCATCCATCGGTCACGCCGGCAACTGTACGTAAGCAATGGATCGCGGGCGCGCTGAAACCAGCGGGCGAGTTGCACGTCGACGAAGGTGCCGCCGCCGCGCTCGGCCGCGGCAAGAGCCTGCTCCCGGCGGGCGTGACGAAGGTGGTGGGTCGTTTCAAGCGCGGCGACGCCTTGATCGTGCGCGCGCCGAACGGCAAGGAGATTGCGCGCGGCCTGTCAGCCTATTCCAGCATCGACGCCGAACGGCTGCGCGGCCGCCACTCGAGCGAGTTCGAAACGCTGCTCGGTTTCCACGGCCGCGACGAGATCATTCACCGCGACGACCTGGTGATCACCGGCTGAGCGCGGCCTATCTGCGGTTCGACGGAATGTCGAAATACCGCGACGCCGGCGGGTCGCTCGCCGGGTACGTATCCTGCAGCTGCTTGTCGATCGCGATCTCGCTGCGCGCGCGCGGATTGCGCAGGCGCCAGCGGCGCGAGATGCCGCGGTACGCAGGGGCCGCAATCAGGATGGCGGCGCTCAGCAACGCGACCGTTTGGAGCACGTCGAAAGCGGGGCGGCGAGGGCTGTGCATGCAAAGCGTCTCCTGACGGTTTCCGACCAGACGCATGCGGCGCGAGGTCGGTTCCGCAGGCGTCGCCTCACATTTTCGGCGGCACGATCGGATGCGAGCTCGACAGGCCGCCATCCACGGCAAACGCCTGGCCGTTGACGTACGAAGCATCGTCGGACGCGAGGAACAGCGCCATCTGCGCAATCTCGCTGGGCGCGCCGGCGCGCCGCAACGGATTGAGCTGACCGATCTTGTGATCGGTACCGCGGGTGCGAGCCTGCTCGAAGATCGGTCGCGTCATGCCGGTCTCGATCAGGCCGGGGCAGATCGCGTTGATGCGCACGCCGCTGCCGGTCAGTTGAAAGGCCGTCGTCTGCACCAGGCTGACGACGCCCGCTTTACTCGCGCTATAGGGCGAGCCGCCCGCGCCGGAGCGCAGGCCGGCGACCGACGCGGTGCAGATGATCGAGCCGCGCTTGCGCGGCGTCATGACGCGCGCCGCGTGCTTCACCGCGAGGAACGTGCCGATCAGATTGATCTTGAGGATTTCGGCCCAGTGCTCCGGCGTCTGTTCCTGCAGCGCCACCAGGCCGCCGCTCACGCCCGCGTTCGCGTAGCAGACGTCGAGCGCGCCGAACTCGCGCACGGCTGCGTCGATCGCGCCGGCGATCGCCGCTTCCTCGGAAGAGTCTTTGATGAAGGCCAGCGCCTTGCCGCCGTTCTCGCGGATCTTCGCCGCCGTCTCTTCGACGGCCGGCGCACGATCCAGCACGACGACGTTGGCGCCCTCCTGTGCGAACAGGATCGAGGTGGCGCGGCCGATGCCGCTCGCGGCGCCGGTGACGAGGGCGGTTTTGTGTTGGAGGCGCATAAGAGGACAAGCGGTTTGCCGATGATGCAGCTAGCGTAACCGAAAGGTGTGGGTCAGGGTCCAGCTGGACACCTGCGAAACGAGTTCCGACCTACGGTATTCGTGGATAATTGCGCACCATGTCGCCCGACGCGCTCCTCGATCAGGACTTCGGCCTCATCGCCGATCTCATCCACGGCTACGCCGCGGAACGGCCGCAGCATCCGGCGTTGATTCACGACGGGCGCGTGCTCACGTACGGCGAGCTCGACGGCCTGATGGATCGCTTCGCGGCGTCGCTGCAGCGGGACGGCATCCAGGCTGGCGAAGTCATCTCGATCTGCGCGGCGTCCTGCGTGGAGTACGGAGTGATTTTTCTGGGCGCGTTGCGCGCAGGCGTTGCGGTCGCGCCGCTCGCACCTTCGTCCACGCCGCAAGCGCTGGCGACGATGCTGGCGGATTGCGGGGCGAAGATCCTGTTTCTCGATGACGCGATCAGAGCGGCGCTCGTCGGGCAGGAGTTGCCTGCAGCACTGAGGCAGGTACCGATGTCGATGCAGGGTTGGCTCGCGCCGGAAGGCGCGCAGCCGCGCCCTGTGCAGATCGATCCCGGCGCGCCGTTCAACATCATCTATTCCTCCGGCACGACGGGCACGCCGAAGGGTATCGTCCAATCGCATCGCATGCGCTGGGCGCACGTGCATCGCGCAGCGCTGGCCCGCTACGACCGCACAGCAGTCACGATCTGTTCGACGCCGCTCTACTCGAACACGACGCTGGTGAGTTTCCTGCCGACGCTGGCGCGCGGCGGCACCGCCGTGCTGATGGCGAAGTTCGATGCGCTCAAATTTCTGCAGCTGGCGCAGCGGCACGGCGCGACGCACGCGATGCTCGTGCCGGTGCAATATCAGCGCATCATGGATCTGCCGGAGTTCGACGGCTTCGACCTCAGCGCCTTTCGCATGAAGTTCTGCACCAGCGCGCCGTTCGGCGCGGCGCTGAAAGCGGACGTCCTGAAGCGCTGGCCCGGCGGACTGACCGAGTACTACGGCATGACCGAGGGCGGCGGCAGCTGCATCCTCTACGCGCACGAATTTCCGGACAAACTGCACACGGTCGGTCAACCGGCGCCGGGGCACGAGATCCGTTTGATCGACGAGCAGGGCCGCGAGGTGCCGCGCGGGGAGATCGGCGAGATCGTCGGCCGCTCGCCGGCTTCGATGATGAACGGCTACTTCAATCAGCCAGGCAAAACCTCCGAGGCGGAGTGGCGCGACAGCGCAGGCAATCGCTACATCCGCACGGGCGACGTCGGCCGGTTCGACGAGCAGGGTTTTCTCACGCTGCTCGACCGCCGCAAGGACATGATCATCTCCGGCGGGTTCAACATTTATCCGAGCGACCTCGAGAGCGTGCTCGGCAAGCACGAGGCGATCAAGGAAGCGGCGGTCGTGGGCGTGCCTTCGCGGCAGTGGGGCGAGACGCCCGTGGCCTTCGTCATGCTCAAGCCGGCGCACACGGCGACAGCGGAAGAGATCCGCGCGTGGGCGAACGAGCGGCTCGGCAAGACTCAGCGGCTCGCGTCGGTCGAGATCCGCGATGTGTTGCCGCGAAGCGCGATTGGGAAGGTGCTGAAGCGGGAGTTGCGAGAGGGGTACGGACGAAAGTGACGCAGTGACGAAGAGCGGCATCGGTTCGTCGCCCTCGTCACTCACGTCACTTTCGTCACTCCGTCACTCCTCCTAGAATGCCAGCATGCAAGCCGGTTCGAGCTCATCGCAGGATGTCGCAGCCCTGATGGATTCGTTGGGGCGCGCCGCCGTGGACGCGGCCCGGGCGCTGGCCCGCGCGAGCACGGCGACCAAGAACGCAGCGCTCGCCGCGGCCGCCGGGGAGATTCGCAAACAACGCACCGCGATTCTCGCGGCGAATCGCATTGATCTGCAGGCTGCGGAGCAGCGCGCGTTGTCGGCCGCGATGCTGGATCGCCTGGCGCTCGACGAGTCGCGAATCGCGGCCATGGCGCGCGGCCTCGAGGAAATCATTGCGCTGGCGGATCCGATCGGCGTCGTCATTGCCCACTGGGCGAGGCCGAACGGTCTGCGCATCGAGCGCGTGCGCGTCCCGCTCGGCGTGATCGGCATCATCTACGAAAGCCGCCCGAACGTGACCGCGGACGCGGGCGCGCTGTGCCTGAAGTCGGGCAACGCGGTCATTCTGCGCGGCGGCTCGGAGAGCATGCACTCGAGCGGCGCTATTCACGCTTGCCTGGTCGCGGGCCTGCGCGCGGCCGGATTGCCGGAGGCCGCGATTCAGATCGTGCCGACGACCGATCGGGCGGCGGTCGGCCACATGTTGGCCGGCATGACGGAGCTCATCGACGTGGTCGTGCCGCGGGGCGGGCGCAGTCTCGTCGAGCGCGTACAGAAGGAAGCGCGGGTGCCGGTGATCGGGCATCTGGAAGGCAATTGCCACGTGTACGTCGACCGTGATGCGGACGCGGCGATGGCGCGCGAGATCGTGCTGAACGCCAAGTTGCGGCGGACCGGCGTGTGCGGGGCGGCCGAGACGGTGCTGTTCGATCGCGGCTGGTCCGGCGCGGAATCCGTCGTGCGCGCTCTGCTCGATGCGGGCTGCGCGGTCCGCGGCGACGAGGCAGTGCAGCGCCTTGATAAGCGGGTCACAGTCGCGACCGAACAGGACTGGTACACGGAATACCTGGACAAGATCATCGCTGCGAAGGTCGTCGACGGCGTCGACGCCGCGGTGGCGCACATCGCCCGCTACGGGTCGGCGCACACCGAATCGATCGTCACCGGCAACCAGGCCACGGCCGATCGGTTCCTCGCGAACGTCGACAGCGCGATCGTCTTGCACAATGCTTCCACGCAGTTCGCCGACGGCGGCGAGTTCGGCATGGGCGCGGAAATCGGGATCTCGACCGACAAGTTTCATGCACGCGGACCGGTCGGGGTCGAGCAGTTGACCAGCTATAAATACGTCGTGCGAGGCTCGGGACAGGTGCGGCCGTGAAGGTGATGAGTCGATTGATCGTTGTTCTGCTCGCATTCGCGGGCACTGCGCAGGCAGCCCAGGATCTGGACGCGGCCGCGCTCGCCGCTGGACTCGACAAAGCGCGCAGCGAACAGGTCGATGCGCTGTCACCGAAGAATTTCGCTGCAGCTGTGGAGGCTCACGACGCCGCGGTCAAAGACGCGGCACGCGGTCGCAAGGATGACAAGGTGCGCGCGCGAGTGCAGGAAGGCGAAGCCGCGCTGGGACGCGCGACCGCTGCCGCCGCAGCAGCGCGACAGGTGCTCGGTTCGGTGATCAAAGCGCGCGAGGATGCGCTGACCGCGGAAGCGCCGAAGTTCGCCGGAGAGGCATGGACCAAGGCCGCCGAGCGTTTCCGCGAAGCGATGACGGAGAACGAGCAGAACGACGCCAAGAACGCGCAGCGCCGCGCCGCCGAAGCGGAAGTTCTGATGCGCGAGGCCGAGCTGATCGCGATCAAGGGCGGCATTCTCGACGAAGCGCGCGCATTGATCGCGCACGCCGACGAAGCCAAGGTCGGCAAGCTGGCGCCGCGCAGTTTGCAAGCAGCCAAGCGCTATCTCGCACAGGCGGACCAGGAGATCCAGCGCAATCGCTACGATGTCGCTCAGCCGCGTAAGCTCGCCGCGCAGGCGCGCTACGAAGCGCGGCACGCGACTTATCTCGCGCAGCTGATCGAGCGGGTGCTGAAAGAGGAGAACGACGATCAGGCGGGCGTCGAAGGGCTCATCCTGTCGTGGGAGGAGCCGCTGAAGCAGATCGCCGCCGAGATGGAATTGTCGGCGCAGTTCGACAAGGGGCTCCAGGCGCCGATGCAGGAGATCAACGAGCACGCGGGCCAGCAGGCGGTGGAAGTCAGTCGCCTCAAGCAGGAGGTCGCCGATCGCGACGATCAGCTCGCGGCGCTCAACACGCAGCTGCAGCGCCTGGAGTCGCGGCTGGGCGGCGTGTCCGAAGAGCGCGTCGCGTTGCAGCGGCGCGTCGACGTGCAGGAGCGCATGCGCTCGAGCGTACGGGCGCTGGAAGCTTCCTTCACGGCCGACGAGGCGCGCGTCACCCGGCAGGGTGATGACGTGGTGCTGTCGCTCCTCGGGATCAAGTTTCCTTCGGGCCGCAGCACGATCGACAACAGCAGCGCAGCCCTCATGAAAAAGGTACAGCAGGGACTGGCGCTGTTTCCGGGCGCTTCGATCTCCGTCGAAGGTCACACCGACGCCAACGGCAGCGACTCGACCAATCTGATCTTGTCGCAGGACCGCGCGGACGCGGTGCGCCAGTACCTGGTCGCGAACTTCGCGATGGATCCTGAAAAGGTCACGTCGGTCGGTTACGGCGAAGCGCGCCCGGTCGCAACCAACGAGACCGCCGCGGGGCGCACGCGCAACCGCCGCATCGACCTGGTGATCCACCCGGAACAGCGCTGACGTTGCTCTTGCACCGCGGCGCGGACGGGCAGACGATAGGTCCGGTCCAGGGAAGAGGGTCGCCGCCATGCTCACCCGTGCGTTCCAGTCGCTCGTCGCCGTCACCCTGTTCATCGCGCCGCCCGCCGTCTCGGCAGCAACGGATGACCCGTTCATCGTGCACGAGTGGGGAACATTCACCACAGTGCAGGGCGCGGATGGCGTGCAGATCTGGTGGAGGCCGCCCGCCAGCGTTGACCTGCCCGATTTCGTCTATCGCGCCGCAGTCGGCGGCGACGACCGCCCGGTGACGTTCGATCCCAAGGATCTGAGCGCCCTGGCGCGCATGGAGACTCCTGTCATCTACTTCTACTCACAGCGCGAGCGCGTCGCGGACGTGCGTGTGCTGTTCCGCGGCGGCAATCTCACCGAGTGGTATCCGCAACCTACTCGCGTTGCTGCGCAAAGCACACAAAGCGCGCAGTACACAATGCCCGCGCGAGACACGCGGCAGTTCACGATCGAATGGAACGGCGTCAAGGTCCTGGCGCGTGACACGCGTGAGATGGCGCTGGACAAGCTGATCCGCAGCAAGGTCGGCGACGGCGATCACTACTACATCGCCCGCGAAACCGACGCGAACTTCCTGCGAGTCGCTGCGCCGCAGGCGCGCTCGCGCGTCGAGTACGAGCGCGATCTGTTCTATCGCGGTCTCGGCTATTTCCAGGCGCCGCTCGCGGTCGGCATGGACGCGGACGAGCAGCAGGTTTCGCTCAACGCGCGCGAAACGGAGCGGATCGAGGCAGCGTTTCTCGTTTCCGTTCGCAAGGGGATGATGCGGTATCAGAAGATCGATGGTGCAGTCGCGAACGCCGCATCGGCGATCGACCCGAACGCTCAGCCGTTCGGTGCGCTGGAAGATGTGCGCAAAGTGGCCATGAGCGACATGGCGCGGGCGCTCGTCAACGCCGGCCTCTACGAAAAAGAAGCGCGCGCCATGGTGAACACCTGGCAGGATCAGTGGTTCGCGGAGGAGGGCACGCGCGTGCTCTATCTGTTGCCGCAGGCATGGACCGACCGCACGCTGCAGCTGCAGGTTTCGCCGCAACCGGACCAGGTCGTGCGCGTGATGGTCGGACGTGCAGAGCTGATCACGCCTTCGGTCGAGCGCGAGCTCAGAGATCAAGTCCTGACTTACAGGACTGGCGACGCCAAAGCGAAGTCACGCGCCGTCGACAACGTGCGCGCGCTCGGGCTCGGACGGTTCCTGTACGCGGCAAGTACGCGGCTCATCGGTGACGGGAAGGACAGGGCGTTCGCGCTTGCGACGGGCGAGCTGATGCAGGCCGTCAGTGCTCGTGAGGATGGGCGCAGCGCTCGCAATTGACCCAGCCGGAATCGCCGTTGTCGTAGTGCTCTTTCTTCCAGATCGGCACGCGGTGCTTCACTTCGTCGATGATGTAGCGGCACGCTGCGAACGCTTCCGCGCGATGGCGTGAGCTGACGCCGACCCACACCGCCAGATCGCCGATCGCGAGCGAGCCGACGCGATGCACGCACGCGGCCCGCAAGACGCCGAAGCGCGCGACGGCCTCGGCGACGATGCGCTCGCCTTCCTTGTTCGCGAGCGCTTCGAACGCCTCGTACTCCAGCCGCGTCACCCCGTGACCTTCGTTGTGATTGCGAACCCAGCCCTCGAATGCGGAATAGCCGCCGGCTGCGGGGTCGGCGAGTGCCGCCCGATAGCTATCGGGCGTGAGCGCCGCCTGGCTGAACGAGAACGCTTTCATCCGCCCGCCACCGGTGGAATGAAGACCACCGTGTCGCCGTGCTTGAGCGGCGTCTGCCAGTCGCCGAACTCGGAGTTCAGCGCAACCTTCAGCTGCTCGGGGGCGAGCTGGAACGGATGCCGGCGTCGCAGCTCCGCGTACAACTCCGCGGGCGTCGCGGCGCTCGTATCGAGCGTCTCTTCGTTACGGCCTGCTTGCTCGCGCAGGATCGCGTAGTACTGCACGCGCACTGTCTTGCTCGTCCTGTCTGGCTCTTTCCCGCCCAGCCGCGCGGCCGCCGCGTCGAACTCCTCGCGCGTGTTCACGTTGTCGAGCGCCGCGCGCTCGGGAAGATCGAGCAGCGCCGCGTTCGAGTTGATCAGGAATTTGCGCGGGCATTGCTTCCCGCTCGCGATGTAAGCGAGCACTGCGTCGCGTGCACTCGGCTCCCAGATTGCACAGAGTGGCTCGGGCAAGCCGTCGTGAGCGCTGCGATAAGCAGTCGCGACCTTGTTCGGATCGCGATGGGCGATCAGATGTTGCAGCGTGCTCGCAGTCAGGAAAGGCAGATCGCACGCGAGCACGAGCCACGCGGCCTTCGGATGCTCCTGCAATGCCGCCGAGATGCCCGCGATCGGCCCGATGCCCGGTTGACGATCGACGATCTGCGGCAATCCCGCGCGCGACGGATCCTCGCGCTGATCCGGCCGCACCGAGACGAACGTCGCCGCGCAGAACTTTGCGGCCAGTTCGAACGCCCAGCGCACTTGCGGCTGCCCGTGATAGTCGAGCAGCGCCTTGTCGCTGCGCATGCGCGTGCTCGCGCCACCGGCGAGGACGAGACCGAATAGCGGAGGAGCCGTCATGCTGCGCTCAACCAATGTCCCGCGGGATTGCCTCAGGCGGCGCTCCCTGCGGTTGCGCTGCCCTTGGGGCATCACTCTTGCCGCCGCGCTTCTCGACGAGCCGCGTCTGCGCGATCACGATGTCGTGCGACAGCGCTTTGCACATATCGTAGATCGTCAGGGCTGCGACGCTCGCGCCGGTCAGCGCTTCCATCTCGACGCCCGTCTTGTGATGCACGGACACCGTGCAGCGAATGACCGCGTCATCGCCTTCCATGTCGATGGCAAGCTTGCAGCTCTCGATGCCGAGCGGGTGGCAGAAGGGAATCAGCTCGTGCGTGCGCTTCGCCGCCATCGTGCCGGCGATGATCGCCGTCTGAAACACGGGCCCCTTCGACGTGTTGAACTGCTGATCGCGCAACGCCTGCGCGACCGCCTGCGGGAAGCGGACGCGCGTCTCAGCCGTGGCCGTGCGCTTGGTCACCGACTTGTCGCCGACGTCGACCATCGTGGGACGCGCAGCGGAATCGACATGAGAAAACGAGGACATGATCAGCCGCCGATGTAGTACATCTCGATCTTTCGCAGCGGCTGTTCGCCCGCGTGCAGTGAAGAGCGCAATTCGCTGTAGCGGTCGCCGCGACGCGTCCAGGTCGTGGCGATCAGCGAGCGCAACTCGTCGTCGCTGGCGCCGCTGCGCAACGGCTCGCGCAGGTCGACGCCCGAGCGCGCGAACAGGCACGTGTAGAACACGCCTTCGGACGAAAGTCGCGCGCGCGTACACGAGCCGCAGAAGGGATTGGTGACTGACGAGATGAAGCCGATCTCGCCCGCGCCGTCGTCGAACGCGTAGCGCTCAGCGACTTCGCCGTGGTAGTTCTCCTGCACCGCATGCAGCGGCCAGCGCGCGCCGATGCGCTCCAGCAGCTCGCGCGAAGGCACTACGCGCTCGCGGCTCCAGTGATTGCGCGTGCCGACGTCCATGTATTCGATGAACCGCACGATGATGCCGGTGCCGCGGAAATGCCCGACCAGGTCGAGCAGCGTGTGATCGTTGAGGCCGCGCTCGACAACGCAGTTGATCTTGATCGGCGCCAGCCCCGCGGCGCTCGCCGCGCGCAGGCCATCGAGCACGCGGTCGCGCTCGTCGAAGCCGCCGCTCATCTGTTTGAAAATCTCTGCATCGAGCGTGTCGAGGCTGACGGTGATCCGGTGCAGGCCGTTCGCCTTCAGCTCCGCCGCATGTTGCGCGAGCAGCACGCCATTCGTCGTCAGTGCGACGTCCTGCACGCCTTCGAGCGCGGTCAGCTCGCCGACCAGCTCGGAAATATTCGGACGCAGCAGCGGCTCGCCGCCGGTGAGCCGGACCTTCTGCACGCCGAGCTGCACGAACAGGCGCGTCAGGCGCGTGATCTCCTCGAACGACAGGCGCTCGTTCGCCTTGAGGAAGCGATAGTGCTCGTGAAAGGTCTCCCGCGGCATGCAGTAAGGACAGCGGAAATTGCAGCGGTCCATCACTGAAATGCGCAGGTCGTGCAGCGGGCGATTCAGGGTATCGCGCGGCCGCGGGTGCACGGGAAGGGTGACTATGGAGTTCATGGGGCGCTCTGTCACCACGAATATAACGCCACCGCGGTGCCGGCGGCGACAGTGGCGGGCCCGGGCGGCAGCTCCACGAAGCCGTCGGTGCCGATCAGGGAGGTGAAATCGCCCGACCCGTGCGTCGGCCTCAGCACGCCCTGGCGCCGGCCGGCTTCGGACGCGATCTGCACCGGGATGAACACCGAAAGCGCTGGTTTCACCGCGAACGGCGCTGCCAGCGCTATGGATTCGGGGGGCCGTCGCGCCGTGCCCAGCGACGTTTCGAGGCCTGCGAATACGTAGCGCACCAGGCAGACGAGCGTCGAGACGGGGTTACCGGGCAGGGCGTACACCGTCTGCCCGGCCGCGCCTACGCCGAACCACAGCGGCTTGCCGGGGCGCTGTGCCACCTTGTGGAAGACGACGCGCACGCCGAGCTCCGCCAGCACTTGCGGAATGTAGTCGAATCGCCCCATCGAGACGCCGCCGCTCAGGACCAGCGCGTCGTGTGTCTGCAGGTGCGCAGCGAGCCGCTCCCGGAGCACACCCAGATCGTCGGGCAAATGATCGAGCGTCGGTTGCGCAAACCCGCGGCGTTGCAACGCGGCCATCACGGCGTAGGCATTCGAGCGATGAATCTGCCACTGCGCGAGCGGCTTGCCCGGCTCGACCAGCTCATCACCTGTCGAGATCACGGCGATGCGTGGCGCGCGAGTGACCGATGCGTGCGCCTGGCCATTCGCCGCGATCACGGCGACTTCTGCGGGGCCGAGGCGGATGCCCGGCCGTAGCAATTCCTCGCCGCGTCGCGAGTCCGTGCCGCGCTCATGAACGTTCCCCCGCGATTCCGGCGCGGCATCGGGCGCGAGTTGCGCTACACCGTCGGCGACTGAAATCTTCTCGACGGGGACGACGCAATCGCAGCCGGCGGGCAGCATCGCGCCGGTCATCACTTCGAGGCAGTGTTCGGTGTTCTGGAGCGAAAGAGGCGGTGCGCCGGCCGCTTGCGTACCAGCGATGCGGAACGCGCGGCGGCCCTGCTCGTACGCCGCGAAGGCGAACGCGATGCCGTCCATGGTGACGCGATCGAACGGCGGCTGATCGAACGCCGCCACGACACGCTCGCGCAGCGTCGCGCCAACCAGCTCAGTCAGCGGCAGCGAAGTTGCAGGCAGCAGCGCCGCATGAGCGCGAATCTGCGCTTCGGCTTCGGCGGGTGAGATCAGCGGCCGTGACACGTTACGAGTGTGTCACGAGCAGGCATCGGGCTAAAGCCCGACCGCTGCTAGGTCGCGCGGGCCTTGTAGATGCGGACCTGCTCGTTGAAGGCCTTGGCCTTGGCCTGCAGCTCGTCGACGGCGGCGTTGTGCTTCTTCATCTGCAGCGTCTTCAGCTGCATCAACTGCAGGGTGCCGGCCGCTTTGTTCTTCGTTTCCTGTTCGAGGCAGCTGCCGAACGCGGTGACTTCGTCGTTGTAGGCCTTGAACGATTTCATCGCCTCGATCATTTCCGCTTCCGACGCCGTCTTGCCGTCCGGCATCGCAGCGGGGGCCTTCGGATAACTGCAGTCGGCATGGGCAGCGATCGAGAACGACGCGAGAGCGATGCCCAACGCGGCGATGACGATACCCAGACTGGCGCTGATTCTCATGTTCTGTCCCGAAATGTGAGCCACCGCCCAAACGCGGGTGGTCTACCTGCGTCATCGGCAGCGGGGGACGGAACTTGAGGCGGAAGCGGGGCGGGCCGAAGAAAAACGGCCCGCCTTCACATAATGATCAGCTCTTCTTCTCGCGCGCCTTGAACGTCTTCACCTGCTCGTTGAAGCGGGAGGCGGTCTGCTCCAGCTCGTCGACAGCGGCGTTGTGGCGCTTGTTGTGGATGGCCTTGATCTGCTCGATCTGCTCTGCGGGAGCATCGGGGCCGGCGGCCTCGACCCGGGCGTTCATTTCCTGCTCCAGGCAGCTCAGGTAGTCGGTGACCTGACCGTTGTACGCCTTGACCTGCTTCATGCCCTCGACCATCTGCTCCTGCGTGGCCGTGTTGCCATCGGGCAGGTTGGCCGGCGACTTGGGATAGGTGCATTCAGCCTGGGCCGCGGCGGCCAGCAACGTGGTGAGCGCGAGCCCGGTCAGAATTCGAATAGTCATCGTGATAGCCCCTAGCGGGCGACCCCCGGAAATGGGGTCGCAGTGCGGGCAATCTTAAGTCCGCGTGAAGCCGGTTGGCTATGCTGAAAACGGCGACAGTCGCGGGCCGCGCGGGGATGCCTATACTTGCGCGCTTCTCAAAACGCTCCCAATGACTGGCCCCGAACTCGAAGCGCTCCGTCTCAGCCTGTCGGTCGCACTGCGCAGTGTGCTGGCCAGCCTGCCGTTGGCGATCGCAATCGCGTGGCTGCTGACGCGCCGCCGCTTCACCGGCCGGATGTTCCTCGATGCGTTCGTTCATCTGCCGCTGGTGCTGCCGCCAGTCGTGGTCGGCTACCTGTTGCTGCTGACGTTCGGCATGCGCGGGCCGGTCGGGCGCTGGCTCTACGAGCACTTCGGCATTCAGCTGATCTTTACGACGGCCGGTGCAGCGCTCGCGACGGCAGTGATGACCTTCCCGCTGATGGTGCGCTCGATCCGCATTTCGCTGGAAGGCGTCGATCCGGGACTCGAGGACGCGGCGCGGACGCTCGGCGCCGGTCCGTGGGACCGCTTCTGCACGGTCACGTTGCCGCTGATGTTGCCGGGCATCCTCGCCGGCGTCGTGACTGCGTTTGCCGCGGGCCTCGGCGAATTCGGCGCAGTGATCACGTTCGTCTCGAACATCCCCGGGCAGACGCGCACGTTGCCGCTGGCGCTGTACACGGCGTTGCAAACGCCGGAAGGCGACGCGCTCGCCGCACGACTCGCAGCGATCTCGTTCACCCTCGGCCTGGTCGGGCTGCTGACCTCCGAGCTCATCGCGCGGCGCGTGCAGCGCATGCTGGGACGCTGAGCCGTATGTTCAGTATCCGCGCCCTGAAGCGCCGCGATGGATTCACGCTCGACGTGGCGATCGAGGTTGCCACTTCCGGCGTCGTCGGCCTGTTCGGCCGCTCGGGCTGCGGCAAGACGTCACTCGTGAACATCGTCGCCGGCCTGCTCGCGCCCGACGATGCGCACATCGAGATCGACGGCGTCGTACTCGAAGACTCGCGCAGCAAGACGCGCCTGCCCGCCGAGCAGCGCCGCGTCGGTTACGTATTTCAGGACGCGCGGCTGTTTCCGCATTTCGACGCGCTCGGCAATCTGCGTTACGCCGAGAAGCGCGCCCGCGGCGTCGAGAAGCGCATCTCGCTGGACTTCGTCGTACAGCTGCTCGGTCTCGAGCCGTTTCTGCAGCGTCGCGTGCAGAAGCTCTCGGGCGGCGAGCGGCAGCGCGTTGCGCTCGGACGGGCGCTGTTGTCGCAACCCCGGCTGCTGTTGCTCGATGAGCCGCTCGCGTCGCTGGATGTCGCGCGACGCGAAGAAGTGCTGCCGTACCTCGAAAAACTGCGCGACGAGCTCTCGATCCCGATGATCTACGTGAGTCACCAGTTCGAGGAAGTGTTGCGGCTCGCGACGCACGCGGTGCTGCTCGAGCAGGGGCGCGTCGCTACGCAGGGCGCGCTCGACGATGTGAGCTTGCATCCCGACTTGCGTGCGATCGTCGGGCCGGAGGCAGTCGGCTCGGTGCTCACAGGCACGGTCGAAGCGCACGGCGCGGACATCGCGGGACTCGCCGCCATTCGCGTTGGAGCGAACATTCTGCACGTGGGGCTGCGCGACGCACGAGCTGGCGCGAGCGTGCGCGTGCAGCTGCTCGCGCGCGACGTGATACTCGCGACGGCGCGGCCGGAGAACATCAGCGTGCGCAACGTGATGACCGGAACGATCGCGCGCATCGCCAACGACGACGCGGAAACCGACATGGTTCACGTCGACATCGGCGGACCGACGGTGCTCTCGCGCATCACGCGCGCAGCGTCAGCCGCGCTGGATCTCAAGCAAGGCAAGCAGGTCTGGGTGCTGGTGAAGGCCGTGTCGATTCGCGGTCACGCGTACGTACGCAATCCGCCGCCGCCGGGATCGGTGCGCAAGCTGACGTACTAGGCGGAGGAAGAAGGGAGCAAAGAAAGTCTCTCGCCAAGATCGCCGAGAACGCCAAGGAGAGAAAGGAAAATTCTTTACGGATTTATCCTGCGATCTTGGCGTGCTTGGCGAGAGTTTCCGCTCTTGGGCTTCTAGCGAATCGGCAGCTCGCGAGACTTCTGGATCGTGCGCAACGCGAAGCTCGAATGCACGCGCGCGACGCCCGGCAGCCGCGTCAGATGCTTGCTGTGCAAGCGCTCGAAGTCCGCGGTGTCCGCGACGACGACGCGCACGGCGTAGTCATAGTCGCCGGTCATCAGGTAGCACTCCATCACTTCGGGGATCTTGCGCACCGCCTCTTCGAAACGGCGCAGATCCGTCTCGTCCTGCCGGTCCAGCGTGATGTTCACGAACACGTTCACCGGGCAACCGGCCTTCTGCTGGTTGATCAGCGCGGTGTAGCCTTCGACCAGGCCCGACTCTTCCAGCGCCCGGACGCGGCGCAGACAGGCCGATTCGGACAGGCTCAGGCGCTCGGCCAGGGCTGCGTTCGAGACCCGGCCGTCGTGCTGCAAGGCCTGCAGGATGGCCTTGTCGAAGCGGTCCAGTTTCATGCGCAAGAATCCGTCGTGTTTTAGAGATACGGGTGCAGATTCTGCCACATCTTGGGCCAGACAAGCCGATTCCCGCAGTTTCCTGCCAGTCCCCGCCTCTACAGTAATGCGTCTTTTCCACCCCTCACGAGGTTGCGCATGCGCATCGGCGTCCCGAAGGAGATCAAGAATCACGAGTACCGCGTCGGCCTGGTTCCGGCGGGTGTGCGTGAGCTCGTTGCGGCCGGTCACCAGGTGTTCGTGCAGAGCTCGGCCGGCGCCGGCATCGGCGTCGACGACGCGGCCTACGGCGCCGCGGGCGCGAAGATCCTCGCCACCGCGAAGGAAGTCTTCGACGGCGCCGACATGGTCGTGAAGGTGAAGGAGCCGCAGCTCGCCGAGTGCAAGATGCTGCGCCCGGGACAGATCCTGTTCACGTATCTGCATCTCGCGGCCGATGCGGAGCAGGCGAAGGCGCTGATGGCTTCGGGCTGCACCGCGATCGCGTATGAAACGGTAACTGCGAACGACGGCTCGCTGCCGCTGCTGACGCCGATGAGCGAAGTCGCGGGCCGCATGTCCGTGCAGGTCGGCGCGTCGTCGCTGCAGAAGGCGAATGGCGGTATCGGCGTGCTGCTCGGCGGCGTGCCGGGCGTACCGCCGGCGAAGGTCGTGATTCTCGGCGGCGGTGTCTCCGGCACGAGCGCCGCGGAAATCGCTGTCGGCATGCGCGCAGACGTGACGGTTGTTGATCGCTCGCTGCGTCGCCTGCGTCAGCTGGATGCGATGTTCGGCGGCGCGCTCAAGACGGCTGCGTCGACGATCGAAGCGATCGAATCGCTCGTGACGCACGCGGATCTCGTCGTCGGCGCGGTGCTGGTCGCCGGCGCTGCTGCGCCGAAGCTCGTCACCCGCGAGATGGTGCGCAAGATGAAGCCGGGCGCCGTGATGGTCGACATCTCGATCGACCAGGGCGGCTGTTTCGAGACCAGCCGTCCGACGACGCACGCCGAGCCGACGTTCGTCGTCGACGGCGTCGTGCACTACTGCGTCACCAACATGCCGGGCGCCGTGCCGCGCACTTCGACGTTCGCGCTCACCAATGCAACGTTGCCCTACGTGCGGGCGCTTGCCGACCACGGCGTCGGCGCTCTCGCGCTCGATCAGCACCTGGCGAACGGCCTGAACGTTCACCAGGGCGCTATCACGCACGAAGCTGTCGCGCGCGACCTCGGCCTGCCGTATCGCGCTTACAACGCGCGCAACGCCGCGGCGGCCTGATCCCAAGTTTCCGCTGTTTTTTCTAACCCCCTTGCCCGCGCCCCCGCGGGCTTTTTTTTGCATACTAGGCGGATGTTCGACCGCATAACGCCCACCAACCTGACCCTCATCCTCGTCAACGTCGGGGTTTTTCTGCTGCAGGGGATGGTGCCGGAATATCGGCAGCTGACATTTGCCCTGTTACCGCTGCAGACCGGTCTGTTCGAGCCGTGGCAGCTGCTGACCTACGGGTTCATGCATGGCTCGTGGCCGCACCTCTTCTTCAACATGTTCGGTCTCTACATGTTCGGCTCCCAGGTGGAGACGCTGTTCGGTCCGAAGCGCTATCTCATCTACTACCTGACCTGCGTCGTCGGCGCCGCGCTGATGCATCTCATCGTGATCTACGTGGCCCGCGATATCCCGCTCGCGCCCGTGGTCGGCGCCTCGGGCGGCCTGTTCGGCTTGCTGCTGGCGTACGGCATGGCGTATCCGCGCCGCGAGCTGATCATCTTTCCGATTCCGGTGCCGATTCAGGCGTGGCTTGCGGTCACGCTCTACGGCGCGGCAGAGCTCGTGTTCGGCGTCACGCGCACTGCATCCGGCATCGCGCACTTTGCGCACCTCGGCGGCATGGCGACGGGCTTCGTGATGTTCCGCTACTGGCAGGGACAGCGGCGCAGACCGCGCTAGTCGATTCCCGGCGTGGGCCGCAACGTCAAACTGCCGTCGGCGTTGAGCGCTTGTTTGCATGCCCAACGCACAGGATAGCGCTGGCGCTTCACTTCGATCTCAGCCGACACGCGCAATCCCTTCCAATCCCTGCCGCGCGGCAATGCGAGCTTCGCCTGCCGCACTTTGCCTGGCAACGGATAACCCGCATCGAGGCTGCCGCTCACGAGCACCTGTCCTGACTCATCGAGGACGCTGATGCGCAAAACGCCGGGCACGCCGGCGATGCCGTCGTTGACCATGCCGAGAATCAAGCCCGTCTCCGTGCCGCTGTCGTAGGTCCAGATCCACGAGGGCCTGACGCGATAGCCGATCGAGCGCGCCAGCGCATTCAACGCGTCCGGGTATTGCTCGTAGTAGCGTTGCAGTCCCTCGGCGCCGATGCGATGCCAGTTCCATAGCGAGAAGTAACAGGCGCCGACATCACGCACGTGACTGACGACGTTGTCGGTCAGCGTGACGCCCTCACTGCGATGCAGGCTGGGCGGCGAGCCGTCCGACATCGGCACTTCCACGGTCACGCCGGTCCACGCTGGACGATTGCTCAGTGCTTCGATCTGCTCGTTCTCGATGTAGATCGTGTCCGTGCGCAGCCAGTTGTGACTGCGCACGGTGCGCTCGACGAGCTCGAAGTTGCCGACCTTGCTGAAGTCGGGCTGCGTGTTGGTCGCAAGCGGCGTCTTCTTCCAGTGCTCGAGCTGCCGCTCCAGCATTCTCACGAAGGTGGCTTCGGCAGTCGCGTAGTCGGGAAACGGATTGCGCTCGAGCGGCCAGGTGTGGCCCTCGCCCCAGAACCCGTACATCGCCGTATCGACGTACTCGACCTGCGGATGGCCGTCGTACTCGCGCGCCAGCAGCCCGTCGAGCTCATCGAACGCAGCTTGAAAATGCGGGTCGTCGTAGCGCGGCTCGAAGCGCCGCCGGTTCTGCCACTCGCCGAGCTCGACCATCGGCACGCGCTGCGCGAGAAACGCCGGCAACGCCGTGCCTTCGATGTCCGGGTTGCTCATCATCACCCGCAGGCCCAGGCTCTTGTCGTAGCGCTTCGCCAGATCGAACGCGACCTGCCAGTGCTCGCACAGATCCAGCCGGCCCGGTCGGCGCTGCACGTCCTTCCAGTTCACGCGCACGTACAGCTTGGTGCCGAGCGGCAGCCGCGCCAGATCTTCCAATGATTTCGCCAGCCTCTCGCCGGGCTTCGCGGGCGGGCCGACCTCGTCGCAGAGGTAGGTGACCATCCCCATGCCGAAGCCGCGGATCACTTCGGTCGAGGCAGTCGTCGCCATCACCACTTGCCAGCCCGCGAATTGCTCGGTGGGAAAGGGCCCTTGGTAGAGGCGTTGCGCGACCGGCGGACCGGGCCCGAAATCGTAGCCATCGAAGTTGTGGACGGACGCTGCGCGGCCGCGTGCGCTCGTCAGCAGCGCTGCGGCGCCGGCCGCCTGGATGAAGTCACGCCTGCGCATGGTGCCTGCCTGTTCAGCGCCTTCCGGCCTTTCGTTTGTAAAGCCTAGCATTCGAAATGAAACAAAAAAAAGGTTTGTTGAGGTTTCAGTTCCCTTGGCATAGCATGCCCGTGGACCAGTCATGAGGGGCACGTCCATGTCGCTCTCCTATAAGTACAAGCGAGTCCCGGTTGCCATTTTCGGCGTCGCGTTCGGCGCGACCGCGTGGGCGCAAACGCCCGCGGGCTCCGAGACGCTCGAGGAAATCATCGTCACCGGCACGCGCGCCGCGCTGGCCGAATCGCTGGAGCGCAAGAAGGGCGCGCAGGGCGTCCAGGATTCGATCGTGGCCGAAGACCTCGGCCGCTTTCCCGACGACAACGTCGCCGATTCGCTGTCGCATATCACTGGCATCACTCTGCAGCGCACGCGCGGCGGCGAGGGGCAATACGTCAACGTGCGCGGGCTCGGGCCCGAGTTCAGCATCGTCACGCTGAACGGCCGCATCCTCGCCACCGATGGCGACGGCCGCGAGTTCGCGTTCGACGTGCTGCCGTCCGAGATCATCAACGGCGCCGACGTGTACAAGTCCGCGAATGCAGCGCAGCTCGAAGGCAGCATCGGCGGGGCGATCAACCTGACTTCTGCGCGGCCGCTCGATATCCCCGGGCTGCGTACCTCGCTGTCAGTCGAGGGTGACTACAACGATCTCTCCGAGGACACCGGCTACAAGGCGAGTGCGGTGTTCAGCAACACGTTCGCGGACGACCGCATGGGCCTGATGGTCACGGCCGTGTATCAGGACTCGGAAGTTCGCTCTGACGCCGTGCACGAGTTCTCGATCAATCCCGACTCGCCCGGCGAGTTCGACGCCAACGGCGACGGCGAGATCTCCGCAGACGAATCCGGCCTGCTGGGCCTGTGCTGCACGAGCTTCGGCGCGCGCATTCAGCAGAAGAAGCGTACTGGCGTAACCGCCGTCTGGCAGTGGCAAGCCTCCGATAATCTCACGATGACTGTCGACGGCATGTTCACGCGGCTGAATGCGCCCACTGTCGGCTATCACCAGTCGTACTACGTCGAGGACTCGATCCTCGACGACGTGGGCACGCACCGCTGGAGCGACGTCACCATCCGCGATCACTGGGTCACCGACATGACGGTGGCCGAGCTGGTGCCGGAGCTGTCGACGATCACGGAGCACCGCGTCGTCGACACGACACAGTTCGGCTGGAATGCAGCGTGGCAGGCAACGGATCGGCTGAGCTTCAACTTCGACGCTTACCGCTCGAAGTCCAACCGCGACTCGGGTGGCAAGGATACGTGGGTCGTGTCGGGCATCGCCGGCAGCCACGTTGGCCACGTGCACATGAACAACAACGGCCTGCCGGACATCAGCGTCACGCTCGAAGACGGGCGCGACTACGCGACGGCATTGCAGAACGGCGAGCTCGGCAATGCCGACTTCGGTCTGCACTACATCGGCCTGTCGGGCACCGACGTCACCGACAAAGTGACGGGCTTCACGGTGGCAGGCGAGTTCGCGCTCGACCACGGCATCTGGCGCTCGCTGCAGTTCGGCGCCGCCGGCACGCAGCGCACCAAGATCCGCAACACCATCGAGAACGACACCAATGGTGGCTCCTGCCAGTACTGCAATCACTATGACACCACGTTCGAGGAACTCGGCGCGAACGTCGTGCACCCGGTGTCGCTGAGCAACTTCATGCGCAACGGCGGCGGCAGCCATCCAGTGCGCTTCGTGAGGTTCGACGTCGCCCAGTATCTGAATGCCCTGCGCGCGCTCGACGGACAGCCGCAGGTGGACGAGAACGGCGATCCGACCGGCGACGTCTACGACTCTTCGCTCACGGCGCCGGAGCTCAATCCGGTGCAGTCGTACGACGTGAAGGAAGAGACGATCGCGCTGTATTTGCAAGCCAACCTCGGCACGGCGGATGAGTGGTTCGCGAACTTCGGCGTGCGCTGGATCAGCACCGACACGACGGCGAAGACCGCAGTCGATGCGATCCTGTTCGTCGACGATCCGACGCCGCAGATCCCGACCTCCAGCCCCGATGTGACCTACAGCCCCGCGGAGCCGCTGACGCAGAAGGGCAGCTACGACAAGCTGCTGCCCTCGATCAATTTCGGTTATTGGTTTCGCAAGGACCTGCTGTTGCGCGCGGCGGTGTCCCAGACGCTGGCGCGGCCTTCGCTCAATCAGCTCGCGCCGACGCGCACGGACAACACGCTGGATCGCACTTTCGCCGTGTTCTACGACGGCAACGCGAATCTCAAACCGGTCGAAGCGGACCAGGCGGATCTGTCGCTGGAGTGGTACTTCGCGGACAAGTCCGTGGTGAGCGGCGCGCTGTTCTGGAAGGACATCGACGGCTTCATCACGACCGAGTTGCAGGAGAACATCGACATCGGCGTCGTCGGCAGCATCGGCGGCGCGCCCGAGGCGCCGATCCTGTACGACGTGGAGCGCCCGATCAACGGCGACAAGGCCAAGGTCTGGGGCCTGGAGCTGGGCATGCAGCATTTCTTCGCCAACGGCTTCGGCATCCGCGCCAACTACACCTTGACCGACACGAAGGCTTATGTCGGCGGCGTGCACGTCGGCGACCTCGAGGGAGTCTCCGAGTCGCAGTACTCGGTCGCGCTCATGTTCGAGAACGATCGCTGGGACGCGCAAGTTGCTGCCGACTACAGCGGCGAGTACACCGAGACCATCGACGCAGTCGGCGGACTGTCGCAGAAGGCCGATCCGATCACGTGGGTGACGGCGTCCGTCGCCTTCAAGGTGACCGACTCGGTGCAGATCTCGCTCGAAGGCCGGAACCTGCTCGACGAGTACTACATCTCGCATCTCGGCCGTAACGACATCCTTGCGGGCTTCGAGACCTGGGGCCGCTCGTACCTGCTGGGCGCGACCGCGAAGTTCTGACATGAACAGCTGGCTCGTGCATGCGCTCGGCACCGTGCTGCTGTGGGGAATCTGGGGCGCGATCATCGGCTTGCCGACGCAGCGCGGCGTGCCGGAGACGATGAGCTACGTCGTCTGGTCGCTCACCATGATTCCCGTGGCGATCATCGCGTTGCGCTGGGGTGGGCAGCGGCTGCTGCGCGATCGAAAGTCGGTTGTGCTCGGTCTGTCCATCGGGCTCCTCGGCGCCGGCGGTCAGCTGGTGCTTTTCAAGGCAGTGCAGGTCGGGCCGCCGTACCTGATTTTTCCGATCATCTCGCTCTCGCCTGCGATAACGATCGGGATGTCCTTCGCGTTGCTGCGGGAGCGGACAGGCCGGCTCGGCGTGCTCGGCATCGCACTGGCGCTGTTGTCGCTGCCGCTGTTCGACTATCGCACCACCGGCGAGGCGACCGGTTACGGTGCGTGGTTACCGATGGCGTTGCTCGTGATGGGGGCGTGGGGCGGGCAGGCGTACATCATCAAGCTCGCCAATGCGACGATGGATAGCGCGAGCATCTTCTTCTACATGATGGTCGGCGGCCTGCTGGTGGTGCCGCTCGCGCTGTTCATGACGGACTTCTCTCAGCCGATCAATTACTCATTCGACGGCGTCGGTCTGGCGGCGCTCATTCAGTCGCTCAACGCGATCGGCGCGCTCACGCTCGTGCTCGCGTTCCGCCATGGCAAAGCAATCATCGTCTCGCCGCTCGTGAACGCTGGCGCTCCGCTGCTCACGGCTGTGATCTCGCTGGCGCTGACGGGCATCGCGCCGGGACCGCTGAAGATCGCAGGCATCGCACTGGCGCTCGCTGCGGCGCTGCTGCTGGCCCTGCAATCCGAGGAGCCGGTGCGAGCGTGAAGGGTCTACTCGACATCGTGGCGCGGCACCAGCGAGGCGAGCGTGTCGGGGTGTATTCGCTGTGCTCGGCGCACCCGCTGGTCGTGGAATGCGCTTTGCGCGAGGCGCAGGCGTCCAATGCGCCGCTGCTGATCGAAGCGACTTCGAATCAGGTGAATCAGTTCGGCGGCTATACCGGGATGCGGCCGGCGGATTTCCGGCGCTTCGTCGGCGACATCGCCGCGCGCGTCGGCTTCCCCGCGCAGTCGCTCTGGCTCGGCGGCGATCATCTCGGTCCGAACGCCTGGCGCACCGAGCCGGCCGAGTCCGCGATGGCGAAAGCGGCGCAGATGATCCACGAATACGTGTGCGCCGGCTTTCGCAAGATTCATCTCGACTGCTCGATGGCGTGCGGCGACGACGCCGAGCCTTTGCCAGAGCCGACGCTCGCCAAGCGCGCGTCGCAGTTGTGCGCTGTCGCCGAGAGTGCCTGGCGCGAAGTGGGCGGCGAGCCGCCCGTGTATGTGATCGGCACCGAAGTGCCAGTGCCCGGCGGCGCGACCGAGGAGCTGCACGAGCTGGCTGTCACGACGCCGCAGGCCGCAAGCGCGACGATTGCTGCCCATCGCGACGCGTTCGCACGGGCAGGCCTCGAATCTGCATGGCCGCGCGTGATCGCACTCGTCGTGCAGCCCGGCGTAGAGTTCGACCATCACAAGGTCATCGACTATGTGCCGGAGCGCGCACGCGTGTTGAGCGACTTCATCGCCGCCGATCCGCAGTTCGTCTTCGAGGCGCATTCCACCGACTATCAGACGCCGCAGAGCCTGACCGAGCTGGTGCGCGATCACTTCGCGATCCTGAAGGTGGGTCCGGGTGCGACCTATGCGTTGCGCGAGACGCTGTGGGCGCTGGCTGCGATCGCGCGCGAGCTGCCGGGCGGCGACGCCGAAGAGGATCTTCGCGAGGTCGCGCTGCGGACCCTGTACGCCGATCCACGTCACTGGCGCAGTCACTATCGCGATCCCTCGCACACCGCGCTGGATCTGCAGTTCAGCCTCAGCGATCGTATTCGTTACTATTGGCCGCACCCGCAGATTCAGGCTGCCTGCGAGTCGCTGCTGAGTCGTTTGCGCCGGACGGCCTTGCCGTTGACGCTGCTCAGCCAATACCTGCCGCATCAGTACGAAGCTGTGCGTGCGGGGCAATTACCGGCGAGCGCCGATGCGCTGCTGGCCGACGGCATCGGACGGGCGTTGCGCCCGTACATGCGTGCGTGCCAGGGCGGCAATGCCTGAAGGAGTCCCATGATTTCCAGCGATCTTTTCAGTCCGACCGCCGACTCGCTCGAGTCGCGGGGCGGCATGTGGACTGCCCGCGAGATTGCGCAGCAGCCGCAGATGTGGCTGCGGGTCGAAAAGGTGCTGGCCGCGGAACGGGCGGCGCTGCTGCAGTTCATCGCGCCGATCGTCGACGATCCCGCCGGCCGCATCGTACTCACGGGCGCGGGCACTTCCGCGTTCATCGGACAATGTCTGCAGCCTGCCTTGTCGGAACGCCTGCGTTGCCGGGTCGATGCGATTCCGACTACGGACGTGGTGAGCGCGCCGCAGCTGTGGCTGAAATCCGCTGTGCCGACGCTGCTCGTCTCGTTTGCGCGCTCCGGCAACAGTCCTGAGAGTGTCGCGACGCTCGATCTTGCCGAGCAGCTGCTCGGTAACGTGCGGCACCTGGTCGTCACCTGCAACAAGGATGGCGAACTCGCAGTTCGCGCACGCAAGATGCGCAACGCTCATCTCGTGCTACTCCCCGAGGCTACCAACGACCGCGGCTTTGCGATGACATCGAGCTTCACCTGCATGCTGCTCGCGGCGGCACTCGCCTTCGATGCGATCCAGCCTGCGACCGTTGCGCGACTGGCGAGGTCTGCGGAAGTCCTGCTGCAGCAAATGCCGACCTGTGCGCAACAGCTGGTCGCCTCGCGATTCGAGCGCGTCATCTATCTCGGCAGCAACGAATTGCTCGGGCTCGCGCACGAGGCCGCGCTGAAGCTGCTCGAGCTCACCGACGGGCGGATCGCGACCCTCGCGGAGTCGACGCTCGGCTTTCGCCACGGGCCGAAGTCCATGGTCGACGGCAAGACGCTGGTCGTGGTCATGCTCTCGAACGCGGCGTACACGCGCGCCTACGACATGGATCTGCTCGAAGAGTTGCGGCGCGATGGCCAGGCCGGCGGCATCCTGGCGCTCAGCGGCCACGCCGACGGCCGGTTGCCGGGCGAGCATCTGCTGTTCGCCGGAATGGACGGTGCGAGCGACATCGAGCTGTCGCTGTTGCACGTGATCGTGGCGCAGTGTTATGCATTCGCCGAGTCGCTCGCGCGCGGCTTGCGGCCGGACGTTCCGAACGCCGCGGGAGTCGTCAACCGCGTCGTGCAGGGCGTCACGATCTATCCGTGGCAGGAGCAGGGCGAGGATGTTTCTCGGCGTTGACGGCGGCGGCACCAAGACCTCCTACGCAGTGATCGATGCGGGCGGGGGCGTTCGCGCCCGCCACGTCGGCCCGAGCGTGAGTCACCTCGCGCAGGGTTTTGCACGCGCGACCGATCTGCTGCTCGACGGCATCGGCGCGACGCTGAACACCGCGGCGATCGCGTCCACCGATCTGACATACGCGTTCCTGGGTTTGCCGTCGTACGGCGAGGACAGCGCGACGACGGCGCAGATGGACTTGATGCCCGCGAAGCTGCTCGGCATTGCGCGCTACCGCTGCGGCAACGACATGCTTTGCAGCTGGGCGGGAGCGCTAGCTTGCGCCGACGGCATCAGCGTGATCGCCGGAACGGGATCGATTGCCTACGGAGAGTACGCCGGCCGCACGGCGCGCGCGGGCGGGTGGGGCGAGATCATCGGCGATGAAGGCTCCGCCTATTGGATAGCGCGCGAGGGGATGAATCTGTTCTCGCGAATGAGCGACGCCAGAGCGACGCGCGGGCCGCTCTATGAACTGGTTCGCGCTCGTGTCGGCGTTGCGGTCGACCTCGATCTGTGTGCGCAGGTCTACGGTGAAGGGGTCAGCTCACGCAGTGCTTTCGCCGCGTTTGCGCCGCTCGTCGAGGAAGCGGCCCGCACCGGCGATGCACAAGCGGCCGACATCTTCCGTCGCGGCGCGGACGAGTTGCTTCAGTGCGTGCGTGCCGTGCGGCAATCGCTGCAGGTCGCGGACGATGTTGTCTTGCCGGTTTCGAACACGGGCGGTGTATTCCAGGGCGGGAGCCTGATGCTGGATGCGTTTCGTGCTGCCGTGACGAGTGCGCGGCCGCCGTTCGCTTACCAGGAACCGCGCTATCAGCCGGATATCGGAGCGGCTCTCTATGCCGCGCACCTGGTCGGTCGTCGCTTAACGCCGCGCGTCTGATTCGACTCGCAGCTCGGCGAGCAGGGTGTCGATGTGCTCGGACAGAAACGCGGACTGCCCGGGCGAATAGCCGCGATGGACGAGCCGGACGTGACCGCGGCCATCGAGCAGTAAACCGACCGGCAATCCTGCGAGGTCCGCGTCTTTCAGGATCCGCGCACGCAATTGTTGTCCGTCGCGATCGAAAGCGACGGGGTAGTGCACGCCGACGCGTTCGAGAAATGCGCGTGCCGGCGCGGCATCGCCGTCGACACTCACCGCGACGACCTCGAACGGCTGACCCTGAAATTTCTCGCGCAGCGCCTCGAGCTCGGGCATGGAGCGCAGGCATGGCGTGCACCAGGAAGCCCAGACATCCACGTACACGATCTTGTGGCGGTAGTCCTCGAGCCGGATCTGCGTGCCGTCGCGCAGCGCTGGCAGCGAGAAGTCCAGCGTCTCGTCAGTGTCGGCTGCGTGTGCTGTACAACCGCACGCAAGCACGAGCGCAAGCAGAACAAACCACAGCGAGGTGCGGTTACGGCTCAACCGGCGCGGCCTCGATCAGCAGAGAGTGTTCGAACTCGACCGGCAGGCGCGCGACCGGCCCCGTGACGACGCCGAGATCGGCGCCATTCACATAGTCCGTGATGCGATAGCGTCCCTTGCCGAGACCGCGCAGCTCCACCGGTCCCTGCCAAGTCGGCGCATAGAACGCATAGTGCATGCGCCCGTCCTTCTCGACCGCATGCGTCTCCGGCCGATCGAAGCCGATGTCGTAGAGCTCGCCGCGATAGCGGCCCTTCGGCAGCATCTTCTCGTTGTAGATGCGGATCCACTTCGCCCACTGCGCGTCCTTGCGCGCGTCGAGCAGGAAGCTGTCCTTGGGCTTCGGATCGGCGGGCCACGTGAACTTGGTGCTCACGATCGCGCCGATGCCGACGGTCGAGGCGAAGTCGTCGCCGCCGTCGCTCAACTCGATGTGATCGCCTGCGTACGGCGCATCCGCGCCCATCAGCGCCTTCAGCGTCTTGCCCTTGAGTCGCACCTGCCACGAAGACTCCGGGTCCGACGCGACGGCCTGATTCATGTACGGCGTGTTGTGGACCGCGTAGCTGGTGCCGCACGGACAGATCTCGATCACCGCATTCGGATTGATCTCGCGCGCGGTCTCGAAGACGGTCTTCCAGAACGTTTGCAGCTGTTCGACCGATTCTTCCGGGTAGCGATGGTGATGCGCCGGGTTGTAGCAGGGCGCGACGCCGTTGAGATGCTGGCCATCGATCTTCAGGCCCTCGAAGCCCCACGTGCCCATGATGCGCCGGACCAGCGCCTTGGCGTTCTCGACCGTGCCGGGCGCCGCCGGACAGAGATAGAAGCTGTTCCACCACGTGATGTTCTGAACCGCCCCGTCCTCGTTGAGCAGCAGCAGCTCCGGATGATCGTGCAGCAGGTCCGTGCCGGGATCGACCGCCAGCGGCGCGACCCACAGCTTCGGCCGCAATCCGGCGCGCTTGATCTCCTTGACCATCGCGATCATGTCGGCGTCGCCTCGCGGAAACTTCTGCGGATCCAGCTTCCAGTCGCCTTCCGCTGTCTGCCAGCCGTCGTCGACGACGGCCCACTTCAGGCCGAGCTCGCGCACCTTCGGCAGCGTGGCGAGAACCTGCTCGACGGTGAAGTTGCGCTCGTAGCCCCACGCGCACCAGATCGGCTCGTATGAAGTATCCGGAATACGCGGCGCGGTCAGCCCGCGCTCGGCGAGCAGCGCGCGATACGCGACGAGCGTGCCGAAGTAGTCGCCGTGATGCACGGCCAGAAACGTCTGCAGCGTCTGCAGGCTTTGTCCCGGCTCGAGTGCGGCCGGTTTCTCCAGCTCGATGTGCAGCTGCGCGCCGGCGTCCGTGACTGCGACCGGCAGCGCGACTAGCTTCGGCGTGAGCTCTACGTGCCCGACGGCCAGCCCGGCATCGCGGCGCCAGACGTCGACCACCGGAGTGCCGCCGCCATAGTCGGAGGCATTCATCCCCATGTAGTTGCGCTGCTCGAAGCCAGGATCGAGCGGCCGCACCCAGTCGCGCCGGTCCTCGAAGGAGGCGCCTTCGTAGGACCAGAAGGCCGGCGATCCCGTGGCAGGCATGAGCGTGTACGCGTGGCTGGCCCACTTGCGCAGCTTGAGCGGCGAGCCGGAACGGTTCGTGTACGTGACCTGGGCGAGAGCAAGCGTAGGCTGCCGCTCGGGGAACGTGATCTGCACTGTCTTCTCCAGTCCCTGCGGCGACACGCCGACGAGCGTGTGCTGCGCGCCCGCGACGTCATGCCGCTGCAGCGTGAACTGATCGATGACGTTGCCCTTCCAGTCGACGACGTATTCGCTCGCGCCGAAGGCGGTGAGGGCGAGCGGCTTGCCGTCGCCAGGCGCGAGTACGCGCGTGCGCATGTTGCGGTCGAACTCGATGCGCATCGCCGTGTTTTCCACCACTGCGGCTGGTTGCTCGGCCGCAGCCGGTGGGGCGGATGGAGCGCTGGACGGGTTGCCGGCGCATCCGGCGAGGAAGAGTGCAAGCAGGCACGCGCGGGCGCGTGCCAGAAGGGTCGCGGTGGCCATGCCGAAGTGTGCCAAGCAGCTCTAGCTGTTGCAAATTAAAACAACTTTCGTTTTCGTTGTTTTCGGTGCTACGCTTCATCCATGCGGACGCCATCGATCCTCGCGCTGCTCGCTGCGTCGGTCAGCCTGCTCGGCTGCTCGATACCCGCTGACCGTCCCGACGCGCAGGCGACCTACTCGATGGCGGACTTTGCCGCCGCGCGCAAGTTCGACTCGCACACCCACGTCAACTCGCTCGACCCGGGCGGTCTGCTCGAGCAGGCGCAGCGCGACGGCTTCGAGCTCCTGTCGATCAACGTCGACTATCCCGCGTTCAACCCGCTCGAGGAACAGTACCGCATCGCGCTCGAGCTGCAGCGGCGCGAGCCGCGCCGGTTTCATTTCGCCGCGACCTTCTCGATGGCAGGGTGGGACAATCCGGGCTGGTCCGATCGAGTGTCGGAGCACCTGCGGGACGCCGCGAGCCACGGCGCTCTCGCGGTCAAGGTCTGGAAGAACATCGGCATGAGCTTTCGCGATCGCAACGGCAAGCTCGTGATGCTCGACGACCCCGGCTTCGATCCAGTGTGGCGCCAGATCGAAGCGCTCGGCGTGCCGCTGATCGGGCACCTCGGCGAGCCCCGCAACTGCTGGCTGCCGCTCGACCAGATGACGACCGAGAATGACCGCGGCTACTTCCGCGAGCATCCCGAGTACTACATGTACCTGCATCCGGAGATGCCTTCGTACGAGGAGCAGATCGCCGCGCGCGACCGCTTCCTGGTGCGCGCTCCGCAGAAGCTGCGGTTCGTAGGTGCGCACCTGGCGAGCTTGGAGTGGAGCGTCGACGAGCTGGCGCGGTTCCTCGACCGCAATCCGCACGCCTTCGTCGATCTGGCGGCGCGAATGACCAACGTGCAGGCGCAGTCGAGCGAGCGTTACGACGCGGTGCGCGAGTTCTTCATTCGCTATCAGGATCGGATCCTGTACGCGACGGATCTGACCCAGGGCGCAGACACGACGCCGGCCGAAGTCGCGCAGGAAGCCGCGACGCGCTGGCGCGCGGACTGGAAATATCTCGCGACGGGCGAGTCACAGAACGTCGAGGATCTGCGGCGGGATGTCCGCGGCTTGTCCTTGCCGCGAGCCGTCATCGACAAGATCTACTACACGAACGCGCAGGCCGCGTTCTCGCTCACACGGCAATGACTTCGATGTCGCGCCGGCGGATGGCCGCCAGCGCGGACTCCTGCGCGCCGGTGTCCGTGATGAGCACATCGACCCCGTCGAGGTCGATGATCTTGTGCAGGCACATGCGGCCGAACTTCGAGCTGTCGGTGACCGCGATCACCTGCTGCGCCACTTCGGCCATCATGCGGTTGAGGATCGCTTCGCGCTCGTAGTGCGTGGTGACGCCCTTCTCGGTGTGCAGCCCGTCGACGCCGAGGAACAGCTTGTCCACCGACAGGCCGGCGATCGCCGACTCGGTCTGCGCGCCGTAGAAAGCGAGATTCTTCCGCCGCAGCGAGCCGCCCAGCACCACCACGCGGATGCGCGTTTTCGCCACCAGCTCGGCCAGCACGCCGAAGTCGTTGGTGACGACCGTGATCTCCTCCGTGTCCGGCAGGAAGCGCGCGATCTGCGCGGTCGTCGTGCCCGAATCGAGCACGATCGACTCGCCCGGCTTGACCATCTGGGCGGCGCGCCGGCCGATCCGCTCCTTTTCCTCCGCGTGCAGCGCGCGCTTGGCGTCGACGGCCGTCTCGGTCGCGACGCCGACGACCTGCGAAGAGATCGCGCCGCCATAGGAGCGCGTCGCCACGCCGCGCTTCTCCAGATAGTGCAGGTCCTTGCGGATCGTCTGCGTCGAGACGCCGAAGGTCGATGCGAGCGTGAGGACCTGGACGCTGCCGTTCTCCTGCAGCATGACTCCAATGCGCTGACGCCGGTTGCTGGTGTCGCGCACCGCCTTGTCTGCCCGCTTCACCGCGCTCCTGGTCGTTTTGTTCCTGGTCATTGCCGGCCTGGGCCCTGGGACCCGCTATAGCTCCAAAACGAAACGTAACGCGTTGCGAGTCGCCTGTCACCGAACTTCGCCGCGCAACCCGACGACGGCCGCCCGGAGCGCGCGCAGGTCGGCGCGCTCCGGCGCGATCGGGGCGCCGACCTCGAGCCCGATCCGCGGCCAGAAGCGCCGCGGCCAGCGTTTCCACGTCGCGTACTTGCGAGAGAACATCGAGTCCCACAGGCCGGTCAGCGCCGTCGGCACGACCGGCACCGGCGTTTCCTTGAGGATGCGCATCATGCCGGCGCGGAACTCGCCGATCTCGCCGTCCGCGGTGAGCCGCCCTTCAGGAAAAATGCACACGAGCTGGCCATCGCGCAGCTCGCTGGCGACGATCTGGAACGCGCGCTCGTAGACCTCGGGGTCTTCCTTCGCCGGCGCGACGGCAATCGCCTTCATGCCGCGGAAGATCAGGCTCAGCACCGGGATGCGGAAGATGCTCGACTCCATGATGAAGCGCACCGGCCGCGGGCAGGCGGCGGAGACCACGAGCGCATCGGCGAAGCCGACGTGATTGCAGATCAGCAGGGCAGGGCCGTGCGCCGGGATGTGCTCGGTGCCGCGCGTCTTCAATCGGTAGATGAAATGCACGAGCAGCCACGCGAGGAACCGCAGCAGGAACTCGGGCACGAGGCTGTAGATGTAGGCCGCGACGAATGCGTTGAGCACGGCCGTCAGCAGGAACAGCTCGACAATCGAGAGACCGTACTTCAGCGCCACGGCCGCGAGGAGCGCGGCAACGACCATGAAGAGGGCGTTGAGGATGTTGTTCGCGCCGATCACGCGCGACATCACTTCGCGGCGCGAGCGCTGCTGTACCAGGGCATACAGCGGCACGATGAAGAAGCCGCCGAACACACCGATCAGTCCCAGGTCGAGCAGCACGCGCCACGATCCGGGAAGTGCGATGAACTGCGCGGCAGTCAGCCCAGTGCCCGGCGGTGAATGCGGGACCGCGAAATACAGATCGACCGCGAACGCGGTGAGACCGATCGAGCCGAACGGCACCAGGCCGATCTCGACCTTGCGACCGGAGAGCCGCTCGCACAGCAGCGAGCCAATACCGATGCCCGCCGAGAACACGACGAGCAGCGTGGTCACGATCTGCTCGCTGCCCCCGAGTACGTCCTTGGAGAACAGCGGCAGCTGTGCGAGTACGAGCGCGCCGTAGAACCAGAACCACGAGATCCCGAGGATCGACTGGAACACCGCGCGCGATTCGCGCGCCGCGCGAATGTTGTCCCAGGTGGACGTCCACGGCCGCCAGTCGACGCGCAGGTCCGGCGCCGCGGGCTGCAGCGCCGGAATCGCCAGGCTGGTCGCAAATCCCACCACTGCCACGCCGATGAGCGCGGTGGCGATGGCGCTGAGCCGGCCGTCCGCGGCCAACAGACCCGCGGCGAGCGTGCCGAGCAGGATCGCGAGGAACGTGCCCATCTCGACCAGCGCGTTGCCGCCGACCAGCTCGGTCGGCTCGAGCACCTCCGGCAGCAGCCCGTACTTCGCAGGCGCAAAGAAAGTCGAGTGCACGCCCATCAGGAACAGCGCGCTGAGCAGCACTGAGATACTGTGCGCGGCGAATCCCAGCGCCGCGATCGTCATGATGACGACCTCCGCGCCCTTGACCGCCTGCAGCACGCGGGTCTTGTCGTACCGGTCGGCCAGCTGGCCGGCGATGCCCGAAAACAGCACGTAGGGCAGGATGAACAGCCCGGCGGCGATGTTGGTCAGCAGCTCGGGGTCGAGTTTCGTGTAGGTCGTGGCGTGGTACGTTGCGACGATGACCAGCACGTTCTTATAGACGTTGTCGTTGAAGGCGCCGAACGCCTGCGCGCCGAAGAATGGCAGGAAGCGCCGCTGCCGCAACAGCCGGAACTGTGAACCGTGGGCTGGCTCTGGGGACACGCGCGCTTCCGTTTTTCGTATTGTTGCCGGCCCTAGCGTAACGTTTTCCGGCCCTGCCCGTCTTTGTCTGCGAGGTGAGCGAAGAACGACCATGCAGGCAGTATCCGACGAACAACTGATCCAATGGGTGGCGGACGGCGACGTGTCGTGCCTCGGCGCGCTGTTCGAGCGCCACCACCGCGGCGTGTATCAGTACTGCCTGCAATTGACGCGCAGCCCCGCGACCAGCGAGGACCTGGTCCAGGACGTGTTCCTGAAGCTCCTGCAGAAGGCGTCGAGCTTTCGCGGCGACGGTAGCTGCAAGGCCTGGATCTTCAACATCGCACGCAACGTCGCGTTCGACTACCTGCGCCGCGCGGAGCGGCGCACCACGGTCGACGCAGAAGGCGACGAGGGCATGGCTCTCCTCGTCGATCATCGCTCGACGGAGCAGGTCGCGGCCGGCGAGCAGAACCTGAGCCTGGTCGCGCGCGCGCTGGCGGAAATCCCTGCGACCGCGCGCGAGGTCATCTGGCTCGGACGCTTCGTCTTCGAGGATTACGACGACCTGGCCCGCGCGCTCGGCTGCACGGTGAGCGCGGCGCGCGTGCGCATGCACCGCGCGATGCAACAGTTGCACGCGACGTTCACGCGCATGAACGGAGTACCGATAGATGTCTGACAAACGCAAGAGTGGCGTGCCCTTCGACAGCGAGGACGCCGGCGAACAGCAGCTGTGGCGCGAGCTGGAGAATCTGCCGCAGGACGCAGCGCCTTCGCAGCGCCTGCGCCGCAGGTTCTACGACGAGCTCGAGCACGCGGACCGGCGCATGCACAAGCGCCGTCGCTGGCTGAGCCTGATCAGCGCGCCGGGACTGGCGGCGGCGCTCGGCTGCGTGATCGTCGGCGTCATGCTCGGCCTGCTGCTGAGGAGCTCGCCCACGCCTGAGCACACCGAGCTGGCGCAGCTGCAACAGCAGGTCGCGATCCTCAATCGCAACCTGGTGCTCGACCGGCTCGATAACGATTCGGCCAGCAAGCGCCTGCTCGGCGTCATCGAAGCGAGCGATCTCGCGGGGCGCGATCCGGAAGTGATGCGTGCGCTGCTCGAGCGCGCCGTCGACGATCGCGTGCACTCGGTGCGCTCGGCCGCGATCGACGCGATCGGTCCACGGGTCGGCACGCCGGCGGTCGGCGACGAGCTCATGGCCTCGCTGGAGAAAGCGGAGTCGCCGCTCGTGCAGCTGGCGCTCGCGGACCTGGTGCTCCGCTACGGCAACCCGCAACAACTGGAGCAGCTGCTGAAGCTCAGCGAGCGCGGCCAGCTGCATCCCGACGTCGCCCAGCACGTCAAGTCGTCCGTATCGAGGAATCGCGTATGAAAACGCAAGTGGGGATCGGATTGCTGGCGCTGCTCGCTTTCGCTAACGGCGCGAGCGCAGCGGTCACGGATCAGAGGACCTGGTCCGATACGTATCCGGTGACGGCAGCGACGCCGAAACTGCTGATCGACAACATCTGGGGCAACGTGCGCGTGCGCAAAGGCGCGGCGCGCGAGATCGCCGTCACGATCAGCGAGCAGCGCTCGGCGCCCACGCAGGAGCTGTTCGACCTGTCGAAGGAGACGATCTATCTCGACGTGCAGGCAGACGCCGGCGGCGTGTCGATGATCGTCGCCAAGCCCGATCGCCAGATGGGGCGCCGCGACCGCTGCCGCGACTGCCGCGTCGAATATCAGTTCGAAGTCACCGTGCCGCAGGGCACGCAGGTGGACGTGAGCACTGTCACCGACGGCGGCATCGACGTCGCCGGCACCGGCGGCCCGGTGAGCGCGAGCAACGTGAACGGACCCGTCGCAGCGAAAGACCTGCAGGACTGCGCGCAGATCGAGAGCGTCAATGGCGCCGTCGACGTGAGCTTCGCTCGCGCACCCAGCCAGGATTGCAGCATCAAGACGATCAACGGCGACATCACGCTGAGTGTGCCCGGCGGCGCCGGCCTGGACGCCGCGCTCAGCATGATGCAGGGCAGAGTCGTCTCCGAGTTCGACCTCGAGCCGCTCGCGCTGCCGGCGAAGGTCGAGCAGCGCAACGAGGACGGACACTTCATCTATCGCGTCGCGCAGGCCGCCGGCATCCGCCTCGGCAAGGGCGGCCCGACCTTCAGCATCGAATCCCTCAACGGCGATCTGCGGATCCGCAAGAGCGAGTAATCATGAACACCGCGAAACACTGCACCTCCCGAACCGCGCTTGCCTGGCTGGCCGTGCTGGCGGCCGGCGTCGCGTCGGCCCAGGACAAAGAGCCCGCGCCGGCGCAGATTCAGCCGGAAACCATCACCATCCCGCTGTCGCGGCCGGGCGAGCCGATCTCGCTGCACATCGACATCATCTCGGCGCACATCGAGGTGATCGGCGAGGAGCGCAAGGACGTGGCGCTGGCAGTCACGCTGTCCGGCGGCCGGCGCAAGATCGTCACGCCGTCCGGCGCGAAGACGCTCGCCGGCGGCGGGGCGGGGCTCGAGATCAACGAGCGCGACAACCGCGTCTCGATCGAATCGGACGGCCCGCCGAATCCGATCTCCATCGTCGCGCGCGTGCCGCGGCGGGCGAAGCTGGATCTGTCGACGGTGAACGAGGGCGAGATCATCGTCCGCGACGTCGTCGGCGACTTGCAGATGGAGAACATCAACGGGCCGATCACCGCGACCAACATCAACGGCTCAGTCATCGCGGAGAGCGTGAACTCGCCGATCGTCGTCGGACTGACGGCCGTCTCCGCCGCCGGCGCGACCTCGCTGTCGTCGTTGAACGGCGATATCACGTTGACGCTCCCGGCGGGCGTGAAAACCGAGCTGCATCTGGACAGCGGACGCGGCGAGATCGTCTCCGACTTCGAGCTCGACGTGAAGCCGAGCAAGGCCACGATCGAGCGCAACGAGCGCCGCGGCGGCGTCTCGGTGAAGATGGAGAACATCGTCGTCGCGAACATCAACGGCGGCGGGCCCGTCATTCGCATCAAGACCTACAACGGCGACATCAAGCTGAGCAAAGGAGCGGGGCAGTAAAGCGCGCCGTAACGTACAGGCCGAGGCCGAAGATCGTGTGCGTGAGCAGGCTGTTGAAACGAGCCGCCGTGGGATGCGGAGTGCGACTCGCCGCGATGCCCGCGCCCATCCCCGGCTGCATCAACAGGAACGGCGCTGCGACGCTGACGATCCCGACGAGCAGCGCCGGACCGAGCGTCGGGTAACAGGCCCAGTCGGAACCGAAGAGAGCGAGCAGCGTGGCCGCGAACGCGATGCCGATCGCATAGTGCGCGGTCCAGCCGATCAGCAACTCGCCGCGCACCGGCGGCGATGCTGCGATGGGCGAGTGACGAAAGCGGCCGCGCGGCAGGTAGGCGAGCCAGCGGCCCACGAGACCGTAGCTCATTGCCGGAACGCGTAGCAGGCGCGTCCGGGCAATTCCCCACAAGTCCATCAGCACTGTCGCGCCGGCTCCGATGAGCAGCGCGTAGCTCGTGTAGCTCATGGCTACACTGTGCCACCTCAAGTCAACTTGAGGTCAAGCGCAGCCCTCGATCACTTCGGAATCCAGACGTAGCCGTCGCCCTGGCGCTGGATTTTGCCGAGGCCCGGGAAGGGAAAGTGCACGGCGTAGACCAGTTGTCCGCTCTTGGCGAGATCGCTCAACAGATTGCTGCGACTCGCTTGCGCGGTCTCCTTGTCGCCGTCGAAGGAGATCGGCCACTGCGGCTTGCGCAGCGACACGACAAAGTGATGCACGGCATCGCCGACATACAGCAGCGAGACGCGCCTTGCGCTAATCAGGTAACCCGAATGGCCCGGCGTGTGACCGCGGATCGCGACCGCCTTGACGACACCGGGGACGACGGCTGCGTCCGGCGCGAACTCGACGACTTTCGGCGTGATCGCCGCGATCAGCGCGGCGTAGTTCGCGATGCCGATGTTGCCGGCCGCTTCCGGCGTCAGGCCTTTGAGATATGCCCACTCCGGCGCGGAGATGTGAATCACCGCGTTGGGAAAGTTGAGCGCGCCCGACGCGTTCACCAGGCCGCCGACGTGATCGCCGTGCGAGTGCGAAATGAAGATGTCGGTAACGGTCACCGGCGCAAAGCCGGTTTCAGCCATCGATTGCAGCAGCCGGCCGGCGCTCGGGCCGAAGTTGCCGCCTGCGCCAGTGTCGAACAGCATCACGCGGTCCGCGGTGCGGACCATCAGCGGTTGCACCGAGAGCTCGAGCTTGTCGGTCGGCTGACCTGCGCTGCTCAGCAGCTGAGCAACTTCCGCGGGTGTGTGGCCGACGCCGAAGATCTTGTTGTCGTTCGGGAAGCTCAGAGTCCCGTCGCGCAGCGCAGTCGCCGCGAACTCGCCGAGCGTGAAATTGCGGGCGTCGCTCGGCCTCGCGGCCGGCGCCCTCTCCGGGTTCTCCGACTTGGCCGCCACTTCCGATGCCTGTGCGGCAGCCTGCTCGCGTTCCGGCGCGTCCGGCCTGGTGGCGCAGGCGGCGAGCGTTGTTGCAAGAATGACTGCCACGAACGAAGCAGCGTTCCTCATTGATCTCCTCCGGAGTGACACTATTTTTTGAGCACGACGTGCGTTGCGCCGGCGGAAGGCACGTGCTCGACGCAGCGATAGCCGAGCTTCAGCAGGTCGACGCCGCTCAGCAGGTGCTCGCCCGAGCCGAGCAGGAGCGGTGCAATTGCGAAATGCATTTCATCGATCAACCCGGCGCGCAGGTACTGCCGGATGGTGGCCGCGCCGCCGCCGAGCTGCACGTCGCGTCCCTTGGCCGCTGCCTTGGCGCGATCGAGCGCTGCGTGGATGCCTTCGGTGACGAAGTGGAACGTCGTGCCGCCGGCCATGGGAATCGATGCGCGCGGGTGATGGGTGAGAACGAAGACGTCCGCATGGTACGGCGGCTCGTCTCCCCACCAGCCCTGCCACGCTTCGTCGGGCCAGGGCCCGCGGATCGGTCCGAACATGTTACGGCCGAGGATCCATGCGCCGACGTTCTGGAATCCGCGCGCCGCGAAGTCGTCGTCGACGCCGGTGGTGCCGCCGGTCTCGCCGTACATTTCCCGGAAAAAGCGCGTGGGCACGAACCACTCGTGCAGCGCCTCGCCCCCCACGCCCAGCGGATGCTCCGGGCTCTGGTCGGGACCGGCGCCGTAACCGTCGAGTGAGATGGAGAAGTTGTGAACGCGTAAGAGTGCCATGCGGCATTTTCCTCGATTGCGAGCGCGGAATCGAGCCGGTGTTAGAGTTGCGGGCATGAATCGCCGGGATTTCACCCTCGACAGCGCCGCTGCGCTGGCAACGGTGGCGCTGGGAGTCGGCCATGCGCGGGCCGCTGAGCCCGAACCGGCCATCGGCCGCGCGGCCCGCGAGCTGCATCGGCGCGCGATCGTGCTCGATTGCAATCTCGCCCCGCCGGCCTGGTACACCGTGACGCCGCCGGGCTGGGATCCCGAGCAGGTCACGGCCGCGAGCGTCGAGGCGGTGCGCAGGTCCGGCCTGACGGTGATGAAACTGACGCTCGGCGGCTTCAATGCGCCGTTCGAGGAAACGCTTGCGGAGGTCGGCGCGGTCCAGCGCCTGATCGAAGGCCGGCCGGACGTGTTCACGCAGATCCGCCGCATCGAGGAGATCGAGGCGGCGAAGGCCTCCGGCAAGCTCGGCATCATCTTCTCTTTCGAGAGCGCCGCCGCGCTCGAAGACAAGCTGGATCGCATCAACGTGTTCCGCGCTCTCGGCGTGCGCGTGATGCAACTGGCCTACAACATGCCTGCGCCGTTCGGCGCCGGCGTGCTTTCGCCGCCTGACTCCACACTCACCGATCTCGGACGGCAGGCGATTGCGCGCATGAACGAGCTCGGAGTCGCCGTCGATCTCAGTCACGCGAATTCGGCGACTGCAGTTGCCGCGATGCAGGCATCGAAGAAGCCGGTGCTGATGACGCACGGCGGCTGCGCCGCCATTCATCGACATCCGCGCAACAAGACCGATGCCGACATGCGTGCATTGGCGCAGAGGGGCGGCGTGTTCGGCATCTACGATCTCTTCTATCTCGCGCCGAGCCCGCGGCAGCCGAACCTCGACGACTACATGGCGCACATGACTCATGCGCTCGAGGTGTGCGGCGAAGATCACGTCGGCATCGGCAGCGACGCATCCTTCGACACGCTGGACGTCTCGGCGGCAGCGCGTGAGCGCTGGGACAAGGTGCTCGAAGCGCGGCGCGCCTCGGGCATGGCGGCGCCGGAAGAAGACCGCATGCCTTTCACGGAAGGTCTGAACCGCGCCGATCGGACGCTCGTGATCGCCGACGCGCTCCTGCGCCGCGGCTATCCTGCCCGCGTGGTCGAGAAGGTCCTGGGCGCGAACTTCGTCCGGGCGTTTCGTGAGATCTGGTAGGAGACCTGCACCATGCGCACCGGACTTTTTCTGCTCGCCGGCTTCCTGCTGCTGGCGGTCTGCGCAATCCTCGGCAAGATGTTCTCTGCGAACTATCCGACTGCGACGATGACCGCAGTCGTTGCGTTTGTTGCGCTGTGGCTCGTCGTCGCGGCTTTCAACATGTGGACGGGCGTCGCGAAGGCGGGCTACTCGGCCGCGGAAGAGCTGCCGGTGTTCGCGCTGATCTTCCTGGTGCCCACTGCCGTGGCCATCCTGCTGAAGTGGAAATTTCTCTAGCGGGCCGCCGCCTGCTCGTGCGCCAGCGCTTCCTTGAACTCCCGTTGCGATTGCTCGACGTGACGCTGGTAACCGTCCGGGTCGATGAACGGATTCGTCGCCGGTCGCTGCGCCATGCGCTGGATCTTGCCTGCGAGGTCGAACGCAGTGCCGTGCTCGGCGAGGAACACATCGCACGGCAGCGCGCGTAAACGTTCGAACGTGAGCGCAAAGTCGGCCGCGATCTGCGGATAGTTCTCGTTGTGCGTCAGTGACTCGCCGTGCGGCACGGTCAGCTGGCATACGAACACGACGTTGTATTGCCGGCCGCCCTCGCGCACCTGCGTCGTCCACGTCGTGCAGCCCGGCGAATGGCCTGGCGTTCGATAGGGCGTGATCGTCACGTCGCCGAAACCAATCGGCTCGCCGCTCGCCACGACGCGATCCACTTTCATGTCGTCGAACAGCCGCCGGTCGCCGCGATAGAACGTGCCGCGGCCGTTATGCTCGAGCGGCACGACTTCTTCCTGTACAGCGAGCAACTGCGCCGAGCTCGCCTGTTTCATCGCCGGCAAACCGCCGGTGTGATCGGGATGTGCGTGGCCGTTGAGCAGCAGCTTGATGTCTTCGACCTCGAAGCCGAGCGTCGCGATGTTCGCTTTGATCTGTGGGGCCGTCTCGGCGAATCCGCCGTCGAGCAGGATCAGTCCCTCGCTCGTGCGGATGAGATACGAGGTCACGTCCGAGGCGCCGACGTAATAGACGTTGCCGATGATCTGGAACGGAGCCACCGGGCGATTCTTCTCCGCCTGCTCCGGACGGAGCTCGGCGCGCGCCGGCGCCGCACCTGCAAGGATGCAGGCAATGATGCAGAGGACTTGCGCCGTACGAGTGATCACGAAGCCAATTGTGCTGTACGCCGCCGCGATTTGCATGGGATCATCCATCGATGAGCAAGACATGGAGCACGCTCGCAGCGAGCGCGCTGCTGTTCGCCTTCGCAACTGCTGAGGGACACGAAGCGCAGCCGGATGGCGCGGCCATCAAGGCGACAGCCGTGCGCCTGTTGCAGAAGACCAATGCAGGCCGCCTCGGACAGCTCCAGGCGATCCTGCGCGAACAGTCGCTGGCGTTCGAGATGCAGACCGTGCCGAACGAAAGCCGGCAGAGCGACGCCCGGACCGAAGGACGCAACATCCTCTTGAGCAGCGCCGCGCAGACCGGGCCGGCGATCCTGGTCGGCGCGCATTTCGATGCGGCCGCATTGCCGGACGGACAGTTGAGCGGTGGCATGGTCGACAATGCCGCGAGCGTTGCGGTGCTGGTGCATCTCGCGACGGCGCTCAAGTCGCAGCCGCTGCGACATCCGGTGCGTTTCGTGTTCTTCGATCTCGAGGAGGAGGGGCTCGTCGGCTCGCGCCACTTCGTGAAGTCGATGAAGAAGGACAGCGTTGCCGGGATGATCAACCTGGATACGCTGCAGGGCGGAGACACGCTCTTCTACGGACCGGCCGCAGGCGTCGAGCACGAGAAGCTGAATCGCACGATGCGCGCAGTCTGCGCCGCGGCGGACTTCGTTTGCGTCGAGTCGCGGGCGTTCCCGCCGAGCGACGACGTCAGCTTTCACCGCGGCGGCGTGCCGAGCATTTCGCTCGCCGTCCTGCCGGGCAACGATGCGCATCAGCTCTGGCTGATGTTGAACGCCGGCGAGCACGCGGGAATCGAGCGCGGCTTCGAGCCGGAAGTCCTGCAGACGATTCACACGCCCGCCGACCAGCCGGAGAAGCTCGATCCCAAGGCGCTCGCGATTGCGTACAGCGCCGTCGCGGATTTGCTGCGCCGGCTGGACGAAGATCAGCGCTGAGCGGGCTCGGCGGCGATCTGGCGCAGCGCCTGCTCGAAGACTTCCGCGGGCTGTCCGCCCTGGATCAGGTACTTGTCATTGATGATGACCGACGGCACTGCCTGGATGCCGCGCTCGCCGTAGAACCGCTGGCGCTCCCGCACCTCGTCGGCATAGCGATCTGATTCGAGAACCTCGCGCGCACGAACCGGATCGAGCCCTGCGTGTGTGGCGATGTCGATCAGCGTCTCGCGATCGCTCGGATCGCGCCCTTCCGTGAAATACGCAGCGAACAGCGCGCGCTTCAGTGCGAGCTGATGGCTTTCGAGCTCCGCCCAGTGCAACAGCCGATGCGCATCGAACGTGTTGTAGACCCGCGAGCGCTTCGTCATGTCGAACGTGAACCCGAGCGCCGCGCCGCGAGCGCGGAGGGCTTCCTGATTGCGCGCCAGCTGTTCGCGCGTGGAGCCGTACTTTTGCGCCAGGTGCTCGGCAATGTCCTGGCCCTCGGGCCCCATCTGCGGGTTGAGCTCGAACGGCTGGAAGTGGATGTTGGCGGTCGCGCCTTCGCCGGTGCGCTCGAGCGCCTGTTCGAGCGAGCGCAGCCCGATCACGCACCACGGGCAGGAGACGTCGGAGACGAAATCGATCTTCAGCGGTGTGGTCATTGCCGCAAGATGCGGCCGCCGGCGCGCCGATTCAAGTCAGACGAAGCCGAGATCCGCCGTTCTCACGACTGCGAGCTGGGAACGCTGAGCTGCTTCTTCAGGGAGTACTCGCGCCACAGGATCAGCAGTCCCGCGCCCAGGATCAGCGGCGCGCCGAGCCACACCGACAGGGACGGGATCTCGTCGAAGAACAGGAACCCCAGCAGGATCGCCATGATCATGTTGGTGTAATCGAGCGGCGCGATCGTGGACGCTTCGGCGTAACGATAGGAATAGGTCATCAGCAGCTGGCCGAACACGCCGAACAACCCGGCGCACACGATCAGCAGCCATTGTGTCGGCGTCGGCATCGGCCAGCCCTGAACGGACGTCAGGGCGGCGCAGACCATGAAGGTCAGCGAGAAATAAAAGGTGATCGTGATCGCGTGCTCACCGCCGCTCATACTGCGTAGGAACACCATGGCGATCGCCGAGAACGCTGCATTCGCCAGCGCGACCAGCACGCCCGGCGAGACACCGTGGGTGAGCGACAAGTGCGGGCCGGTCGTGATGATCACACCCAGGAACCCGATGCCGAGTGCGGTCCAGCGAAAGCGGTGAATTCGCTCGCCGAGGAAGACCATCGCGAGGACCGTCAGAAATAGCGGCGCGGTGAAGGTGATCGCCGTGAGATCGGCCAGCGGAATCATCGAGACCGCGACGAAGAGACAGAACATGCTGACGGTGCCGGCCAGCGAGCGCAGTGCGTGCGAGCGCCAGTTGCGCGTCTTGAGCAGATGCAGCCCTTCAGTGCCCCAGGCAAGCAGTGCCAGGACCACGACGGAGATCAGCCCGCGGACGAAGATCGTCTGCCCGGCCGGAATGGCGCTGCCGAGGAACTTGATGCACACCGTCATCGCGGCGAACACCACGATCGATGCGAGCTTCAGAGAGATCCCGAGGACCGGTACGGAGCGCGAGGCGGCGGGGCTGTTCACAAGGACGCGAATTATGCCGGAACGAGCCTGCCTCGCGGCGAGTTCTCCACTATCGAGATGTGAGGTGAGCGTGCCATGCGTATCGGAGTTCTGGGCTCGGGGTTGATGGGCAGCAAGCTCGGGACGCTGTGCGCGCGTGCCGGTCACGATGTGGTGTTCAGCTATTCGCACAGCCTTGAGAAGCTGCAGAAGCTGGCGAAGAAGGCCGGGAAGAGCGCGCGAGCCGGAACCCCCGCCGAGGCCGTATCGAACGCCGATGCGATCCTGGCGGCCAAGATCCCGGAGGCGCACGTCGTCTGTGCGTTCAGCACGGCACCCAGCGAAGTGCTGTTGCCGGTTTTCGAACGGCGCAAGCGGCGAACGGTGCCGGACCTGGTCTACTGCGGCGACAACAAGGCCGCGAAGAAGAAGCTGCCGCGCTGATCCGCGACGTTGGGTTCAACCCGGTCGACGTCGGTGCGTTGTCGATCGCCCGGTATGTGGAGCCGGCTTCCCTGCTGCTCGCCGAGATCTCATACAACGGTTCCAGGGGTCCGGCGCTGGCGTATCGGCTCGAGCATCTTCCGAAGCGCAAGAGATAACCGTACGCTTGGGAGGATGTCTCCTCCAGCGATCGACCGTCGCGAATTCGCCCTGAAATTTGTGCAGCTCGCGGCGGCGCTGGCCGTGCCGTCGCGGCTCTTCGCGGACGTCGCGAGGGGCGAGCTCGACGTCATCGTTCGGCGCGACGTCATGGTCGCTGTGCGCGATGGGATGAAGCTCGCAACCGATGTCTACCTGCCGGCGCGGAACGGCAAGCTTCTGGACACGCGTGCCCCGGTCATCCTGGAACGCACACCCTACGGCAAATCCGGCAAGACCCGCCGCCACGCGAGCGAGGAGATCGCAAACATCTACGCGAGCCATGGCTACGCGGTGGTGTTCCAGGACTGCCGCGGCCGCGGAAACTCGCAAGGCGAGTACGTCAAATACCTCAGCGACGGGCGCGATGGGTACGACTGCTGCGCCTGGATCGTGAAGCAACCGTGGTGCAACGGCCGGATCGGCACGCAGGGGCTGTCTTACGGCGCGCACACGACGACGGCGCTGGCCTGTCTCGATGCGCCCGGGCTCGCCGCGATGTTCATCGACTCCGGCGGATTCGCGAACGCCTATCAGGGCGGCATTCGCCAGGGCGGAGCGTTCGAGCTCAAGCAGGTCACCTGGGCGTTCAACGCAGCGCTCGAGGCGCCGGAGATTCGCAACGATCCCGCCAAGCGCGCCGCGCTCCAGGCAATCGACATCAAGGAGTGGTTCGGCCGCATGCCCTGGTCGCGTGGCCGCTCGCCGTTGAGCCTCGTGCCGGAGTACGAGGACTACGTGTTCGATCAGTGGGAGCACGGCGTCTTCGACGACTACTGGAAGCAGGTCGGCATCTACGCCGAAGGCTCGTACGATCGGTTCAGCGATGTGCCGATCGTCTGGATGTCGTCGTGGTACGACCCGTATCCTCGCACCGCGACCGACAACTACGTCGCGCTCGCGCGGCGCAAGCGCAGTCCGCAGCGTCTGATCCTCGGCCCGTGGACTCACGGTAACAACGCCGACACGTTTGCCGGCGACGTCGACTTCGGGCCGACGGCACAGCTCGCCGGCAGCATCGCGCCCGATCTGTTGACGCTGCGGATGCGATGGTTCGACCACTGGTTGAAGGGCGAGAAGAACGAAGTCGACGACGAGCCGGCCGTACGCATCTTCGTGATGGGCGGGGGCACCGGTCGCAAGAATGCAGCGGGCAGAATGGATCACGGCGGACGGTGGCGGGCTGAGCAGCAGTGGCCGCTCGCGGGCGCTGTAGCGACGACCTTCTATATGCATGGCGATGGCGGATTGTCTGAGACTGCGCCGCGCACAGGTTCGTCGCCACGCGTCTATGACTACGATCCGCGCCATCCAGTGCCGACGATCGGCGGCACGGTGACGTCGGGGCAACCAGTGATGGTCGGTGGGGCGTTCGATCAGCGCGAAGGTCCGGCGTTCTTCGGCTCGCGCCCGCCGTACAAGGCGTTGGCCGAACGCGCTGACGTGCTCGTGTTTCAGACTCCGCCTCTCGGGAGCGACGTCGAGATCACCGGTGCGATCGAAGCGCAGCTGTGGATCGCCTCGAACTGTCCGGACACGGACTTCACGATCAAGTTGATCGACGTGTATCCGCCGAACGAGGACTACCCGCAGGGATTCGCGATGAACCTGACCGACGGCATCCTGCGTTGCCGCTATCGAGATTCGTGGGAGCGCCCGACGCTGATGACGCCGGGACAGGTCTATCGCATCAAGGTGCCGGCGTTTCCGACGTCGAATCTCTTCCAGCGCGGTCACCGGATTCGTCTCGACGTTTCGTCGAGCAACTTCCCGCATTTCGATCTCAACCTGAACACGGGTGCGGCGGAGGGGAAGGGCGGGGACGTACGGGTCGCGACGAATCGCGTGTTCGTAGACAAGGAGCGCGCATCGCGCGTCGTGCTGCCCGTGGTACGGAAGGATCGATGACTGTGCTGACCTGGCTCGGCTTTGGCATGGTCATCACCTTCATGACGCTGATCATGACGCGGCGGCTTTCGCCCTTGGTCGCGCTCATCGCCGTGCCGATTCTGTTCGCGCTGCTCGGCGGCTTCGGCGGCGCTCAGCTCGGGGAGATGATGCTCGCCGGGCTGCGCACGCTGGTGCCAACCGGCGTGATGCTGATGTTCGCGATCTTCTACTTCGGCCTGATGCAGCGCGGCGGATTCTCCGTTTGATGGTCCGCAAGAACATGGTCGTGACCATACAGCCTCATCCCACGTTGCAGTCATCGTGAAGTGGTGGATCTGCGCGACGCCGGGTTGTGCGCGCTGACGGCGCATGCGCTGCTTCGCGGTTGCGTCCGCAACTACGGGTGCATGCGCGATGGGTTCATCGTCGTGCCATTGGGCGCGTCGGCCAAGTCTGCGAAATAGTCCGCTACCCATGGGAAAGGGACGGTGCTACTGTCCCGCCCCGCTCCTCATCCGGGGTGGTTCTGGCGACGCTTCTTTCGCGAATTCTTGTACAGCTCAGAGGAGGCTTTATGTCTCTGCGTATCGGTGATCGCGCACCGGAATTCGATGCCGACTCCACCCAGGGTCGGATTCGCTTCCACGAGTGGCTCGGCGATTCCTGGTGCCTGCTTTTTTCGCATCCGAAGGATTTCACGCCCGTCTGCACGACGGAGCTGGGTTATCTGGCGCGCCTGCAAGGCGAGTTCTCCAAGCGCAACTGCAAGGTGGTCGGGTTGTCGGTCGATCCGGTGACGGACCATCAGAAGTGGCTGGCCGACATCAAGGAGGTCACCGGGTTCGACGTGCGTTATCCGTTGATCGGCGACCAGGATCTTTCTGTGGCCAAGCTCTACGACATGCTGCCCGCCGACGCGGGTGATACGGCACAAGGCCGTACAGCGGCGATGAATCAGACGGTGCGCACCGTCTATCTGATCGGCCCCGACAAGCTCATCAAAGCCATGCTCATGTACCCGATGAGCTCCGGCCGGAACTTCGATGAAGTGCTGCGCCTGCTCGATTCGTGTCAGCTCACTGCGGCGCACAAGGTCGCAACACCTGTGAACTGGAAATTCGGCGAGGACGTCATCATCGTTCCATCCGTTCCGGACGAGGAAGCCAAGACTCGCTTCCCGAATGGCTGGAAGACGGTGAAGTCGTACATGCGCGTCGTGCCGCAACCGCGCGCGTAAAGCACCGCGATAACTGCTGCGTGCGCCTGACCTGACGAAACGTTCGCGCTCGTCAGCGCAGGCGCTGGAGACCATCAAGGTCATCCGCCGGCCGTGAAAGGCAGCACCGAGCTTGTCGGTGTCGCCCTTCACGAGTCGTCTCCTAGCCGATTCCGTAGACCAGACTCACCCGTCCACCCTTCAGCTGCTGGACGCTTCGCAGTTCGAGTCGACGACGCTGCTTCGCCGTGGCGAAGAGGGCTTGCCCTGCACCGACGATCAGCGGATGAACGTGGAGCCGCAGCTCATCGACCAACCCCGCGTCGATGAGGCTCTCGAGCGCTCCAGCTCCGCCCATGAGATAGATGTCCTTGCCCGATTGCGCCTTCAGGGCCGCGACTTCTTCGACACCTCGGAGGAAGGTCGTCTTCGGCCACAGCGCCGATCTCAGAGAGCTCGACAGCACGTAGTGCGGCGTCTCTTTGGCGAAACGGGCCCATTGCAGCTCGGCTGGCGTCGGCAAGCGGTTGGTCATCGGCAGGGGCCTGCTCGGTTCGTTCTGCATCGCGCTCCAGTATTGCTCGTAGCCGACATACATCTTCGCTCCAAGCAGGCAGGCGTCCACTCGCGGCATCAGGTCGTAGTTGTCCGACCACGTTTCCACCCAATCTGCATAACCTTCGGACCCCGCGATCTTCCCGTCGACCGAGCTCTGCATGCCGGCGATTAACTTACGCATGAATCAAGACTCCTCGCGCACTGAGCGCATGACTATGAAATCGATCGTCGTGCCGAAGGGCCGCAAACCCTGGTCCTCCGATTCGGAGGTCCAGACTTCCTGCAGAGCCTTGCCGCCGAGGGTCCAGCGGTATTCGGCTGCGCCGCGATCGTTCCGGGCCTTGCCTTGCTGGTTCGTGAATTCGTATCTCACGTCCCACGCGCCGATGAGGCGGCCGAACAGCGCGCGCCCGCCGGCGTCGGTCTCGAGGCTTGCCGCGGCGAGATCTTCCGTTGTACCGAAAATTGCCGCCAAGCAGATCGCTGGCAACATAGGAGTCACTCCTGGTGCGCGCCATCTTAGCCGACAGGATCACCGGGATAGTTCGATCCAGGTCGAATCGTGCAGACCAGACGACGCAGCTGCAGGCGGATGAGTACGCGGCAACTGTACCGCGTAGTGGCCTGCTTCAATGCCGGCCGATTTGGCAAGGCGCGTGAGACGAGCCACGCGGGCACGAGCAGTGCGGGGACTGCAAAAGCGAACGACGCGCTGAAGCAACGCCAGATCCATGGCATCGACCGCTCAATGCCTAGGCCACTTTCCGCAGGGCCGAAGGCGACAGCCACGCCATGAAGATCTATGGGTTCCCTCCTGGGCGTGCCACGTCACGCGCTGCATCATGAAGCGCCACTGAGTTCTGCCAGGTCAAGGCAAGTACGCCAGCCCGTAAGAACGATGGCACACGTCGCGCTACTCGCTAGGATCGTTCTCACTCGCCCCGACTCTCATCGCCATCCGCAAAGGAGAGTGTTATGGCCCTCGGAGACGGCATACGCAGGAACATGGCGACGATTTCGCAGGCGGAGCGCGACCGATTCATCAACGCCATTCTGAAGATGGATACGTCGAAGTTCTTTGCGGACGGCGTGTCGTATTGGGACAAGCAGGAGGACATCCACAAGAACGGACACGCGACCGGACTCGCGGTTCACGGCGGTATCGAGTTCATTCCCTGGCATCGCGCGCTCATCAATCACTTCGAAGACCTGCTGCGCGAAGTAGATCCCGAGCTGTCGCTGCATTACTGGGATTGGACCACCGATCCGCGCGTCGCTGCGGGTGGCGCAGTTGCGCTCTTCACCGATCAGTTCATGGACAACTGGAACGGTGAAGTCAGCCACTTGCTGCAGAACTTCGAATCGACCGAAGGCGGATCGCATCCGAAGATCTGGCGAGATGTCGGCGCTACTGCCGCCAACGGCGACGGCACGCCGGCCTTGCAAAGCGATGCCAGCATGCTGGCCGGCGCAAACGATTTCGCAACGCTTGCCGAGCGTCTCACATCGGCCCACGACTTCACGGCACACTCATACATCGGCGGCACGATCAGTCAGGCGCACTACTCGTTCCACGATCCATTCGTATTCCTGCTGCATTCGAATCTGGATCGCCTATGGGCAAAGTGGCAGACCGACCCGGCCTATCCCGAACGGCTCACGCCGGCGGGTGCCTACTCCGGCGTATCGCCGAGCGATGCGACGGCGCTCGCTACTGATCTGGTCGATCCATGGGCCGGTGGCACCGGACTTGAGCCCTGGACATCCGATCCGACGAAAGCGGAGATCATGACGTACACGGATTTGTCGGTCGTGGTGCCCCGCTGCTACGACACGAATCAAAGCAGCTACATTGCGGCCGAAGCGGAACATCCATTCAACGCCGCAACGAATCGTTTTCAGATCAATTTCCAAAGCGTTCCGGAAGAAGAGACGACTTGGCGTGCGGCAGTTATCCGCGTCTATTCGTGCGCCGATGCCACGTTCCGGGTCAAGGCAGGGACGGAACCTGTCGCACCGTTTGCCATCGTGTTTCCGCCGTTCGGCGCGGCGCAAGCGCATCACGATCCACAGGGCACCGATCCTTCCGTCGATGTCCGCATTTGGTTCGCGTTTACGGCCGGCGCCACCGGGACTGCGCCGCAAGCCTTCGGTCCCATCAACACGACGATTGAGTGTGTTGAAGATCCCGCCATCTCCTTCAACTTCGAGCTGATCGCCGACACGATCGAGCGCGAAACTGTCGCAGTGCAATTGGTCCTCGATCAGTCGGGCAGCATGAGCGACCCGGCAGGCACTTCGGGCTTGACACGCCTGCAGGTCCTGAAGGACTCGGCAACCCTATTCGCCAATCTCATCCAAAAGAACAACGGCATCGGACTGATTCGCTTCGATGAGAATGCCTATGCACCGAACGATCCCACATACGGCGGCATGTCCATCACTGCCGTAGGCAGCGATGGCTTCACCGACGGCACTCGCACCGCAGCGCGTACTCAGATCACCTTGCACGGCGCGCACGGAAACACGTCGGTTGGCGACGGCATCGAGATGGGTCGCACCCAACTCGACGCGCTGCCGACGACCACCTACGACAACAAGGCGATGATCGTTTTCACAGACGGATTGCAGAATGAACCGAAGTCCATCGAGGAAGTGACCAGTTCCATCAACAATCAAACATTTGCCATCGGTCTCGGCACCGAAACGCAGGTCAACACGCTGGCGTTGCACAACATAACGAACAGCACGGGCGGCTACCTGCTCTTGTCCGGGCTCACGACCGGGAGCGTCGACGACACGTATCGGGTGCAAAAGTACTTCATGCAGATCCTTGCGAACGTCACCAACACGCAGATCGTCAAGGATCCGAGCGGCTACATCAATGTCGGAACGAAACTCAAGATTCCCTTCCAGTTGTGTGAGGCCGATATCACGGCGAAAGTGATTCTGCTGAACGAGTTCCCGATCATCGATCTCGCCGTTGAAACGCCAGACGGACAACTCATCACACCGGCAAACGCTGCGGCCTACAACGCCACCTTCCAAACGAACAACCAGAATACCGTTACATGCGACTTCCCGCTCCCGGTATTGCACGCCGCGACCACGAATCACGCAGGCACTTGGTACGCCGTACTCGAAGTAGACGTGGCGCGCTACAAGCGTTATCTGACGCAGGACAACCTGCCAAAGGGCAGCCTCAAGACCAAGGGCACCAAGTACAACGTAAGCATGCAGTCGTTCTCCAATCTTAAGATGAAGTCGAGATTGGATCAGACGAGCCTGGAACCAGGCGCGACGATGAACCTGCAGACGTATCTCACCGAGTACACGGTGCCGATCGTGCAACGTGCGAGCGTCGTCGCGGAAGTCGAGCGGCCCGATCACACGACGACCAGCGTCGTGATGCCGGAGACGGAGCCCGGTGTTTATCGCGGCTCGATGGTTGCGGCGATGGCCGGCCTCTATCGGTTCGACGTGATCGCGAACGGTGTGGACTATAAGGGCAAGCCGTTCACCCGCGAACAACTGCACACTGGTGCCGTATTTGCCGGCGGCGACAGTCCTGTCGATCCAGGCGGCAGCGGTCGCGGCGGACTCGCCGAAGCGTGCTGCAAAGCCATCACTCGGCTTGGATGGTTCACGATCGTATTGCTGACGCTGATCTTGCTGACGCTCATAGTGCTGCGCCACTGAGAAGGTAGACAGAAGCCGAAGGGGCGACGCTTGCGACGACTGAAGAGCGTAGCGGCTCAAGGCAAGACCGCCGTCCGCGAGTGGCTTGTCGAGGAAGTCACCCACGACTGCGCCGAGCGGCCGAGTGAGGACGAATGCCGTCCAGAACAGTGCCGTGCGGGAGACGCGCGTGAATACGAGCCCTTTCCATAATGCGGTTCTTTCCTGCAAATCGTGTGACCGCCGTCGCATTATTCAGCAGACACCGCTTGGGGCGCGGAACGCCTTCGATGATCTGTGCTTGTCTAGACGTATTAGAAATCGAAGCGACTGCAGTTCAGTCGTAACGAGTAAACAAAATGACAATCATGCGTCGGCCAGGTGAAATCGCGATCGCGTTGTCGTTGACCGTTGCTGCCATAGGGGCAGGGTATGCGCTATACAGCTGCGTCGGACCGTTTGATGCCGGTCACGCATCGATGCCGCGCGCGGATCAGTCCGCTCCTGCGCAGTTGGCAATGCAGACCGAGCTCTTGGGCGAGCCTCTGCGCGTTGCAAACCCGTTCGACGCCAGCGAGGTGTTCGAGTTTCCCGCCGGCACAAGCGAGCCCGACGCGCGCGAAGCCGTCGCCAGATTCCTCATCGAGCGCGCGACGCGACGAGGCGCCGTCGTCGCTCACAAGCACGCCGGCTCCAAGGGTTGAGCGACCCCTTGCGGTCACCCCAGCTTCGCTGTCAGGAAATCAGGTAACTCAAAGAGTCTCCGCGCGTCCGACATGGGTTCGATTGCCACCCCCGGATTGTGCGGTTGCCTCCTCCTGAGAATCGTCCTATATAAAAGCGTCCAACTTAAGGCGCCATTGCCATGGACCGTCGTCCCGATCGATCCGCGATTGGAGCCGCTGCAGCGGCGATTGCGGTCGGGTTCACGTTCTGCGCCGGCGCGGTCGGGCGCGCTGAGCCCGTTTCGAGCGTCGAGATCGAAGCAGCGCTCGCGGAACTGCACCGCGGAGACGATGGCGAGCGCACGCTCTCTGCGCTGCTGGTGCTGGCGAAGGCGCGCGCTGAATCCGGGCATCACCAGGAAGCGATTCCGCTCCTGCAGCGAGCGCTGGCGATCACGCGCGCTCAATACGGATTGTTCGACCTGCGTCAGCAGGTCGTTCTCAAGGACCTGGCCGTCAGCCTGACTGCGGTCGAGCGCGTGCCGGAAGCGCAGGACCTCATGATCTACAGAGTGCGCACCGCGGAGAAGGCTTATGGCGAAGGCAGCCCGAAGGTCATTCCGGCGGTGTGCGAGCTGGGGGACTGGTTTGCCGAAGTCGGCATGTCCGCCCAGGCTCGCATGGCCTATTACATGGCGCTCAACATCGTCGGAACTACGGACTCTCTGAACGCGCCGATCATCGTCGAGCCCCCGAGGGATTGCCCGGACACGCATGCGCGAGCAGAGCTATCCGCAGTCCAAGCTACGGCGCTCGCTGGGTCCGATCCTGGGCCCGCCCATCGGGTCGACGCCGAAGAATGGACGCGTGCCGCTCAATCCGGAAGGCGAGGAGGCATTGAAAAGAGCGTTGCGGATCGTCGAGGCAGATCCGGAGGCGTCGCCGCAGACGCAAATCGAAACGCTGCTGCAGATGGGCGATTGGTACCAGATCAAGAAGCATCCGCGCGAAGCGCTGCCGTACTATCAGCGCGCATGGCAGCTCAGCCGCACAGCGCCCCAGTCGCCGAGCTCCGCGAGCTCGACCCTGAATGTTCCGGTGCGCGTCTACTATCCGACACCGCAGATCGTTTACGAGGTACCCGTGGTGCACGCGGAAGAGAACCACGTGCAGGTCGAGTTCACCGTCGCCGCTGATGGGTCAGTCGAGGACGCGCGCATCGTTGATCGCGACACGAGCGATCGATACGCGCAGGAGATCTTCGATGCCGTTCGGGCTTCGCGCTTCCGGCCGAAGTTCGTCGACGGACAGGCGGTCGCGGCGCCGGGAATCACCTACCGTGAGGTCTTCTGGACGGAATGATGAGGGTCCGTCGGCCGACGACAGCGGCGGGTTCTGGCGTCAGATCGTCAGATCGCCACCGTTGATGTCGAGGGATGCGCCAGTGATATATGCCGCTTCGTCGGAGGCCAGAAACGCCACCAGCAATGCAACTTCCCCGGGTTGTCCGAGGCGAGCGATGGGAAACGACGCGGCGTACTTTTGCACGGCCTCCGTGGCGATCGTAGCGCGAACCATTTCGGTGTCGATGAGACCTGGGCACACGGCGTTTACAGTGATGCCGTGTCGTGCGAGCTCTCGCGAGAAATGTCTGGTGAGACCCAGGACGCCGGCTTTGGCGGCGGTGTAGTGAGCCCCGCCGATCGTGCTGACGCTCTTGCCGGCGGTCGATGACATATTGACGATGCGGCCCCAGCCGCCCTCGATCATAGCCGGCAGCACTGCCTGGCTCGCGAGGAAAGTGCCTTTGAGGTTCACGTCCACCACGAAGTCCCATTCTTCTTCGGCGATCTCCGCGAGGCGCGTCGGGCGCAATACGCCGGCGCAGTTGGCGAGAATGTCGATCCGGCCCCAGCGTTGCAGGGCGACCGCGGCGATTCGCTGCATGCACGATTTGTCACAAACGCTGCCGGCGGCCGCAATCGCGTCGCTACCGGCAGTTCGCAGTTCGGACGCGGCCTGTTCGGCTTGGTCTGCGTTGATGTCGTTGATGACGATGCGAAGCCCCCGACGCGCAAGTTCGTCGGCGACCGCGCGGCCGATCCCTTGAGCGCCGCCGGTGATGATCGCCACGCGGGTTTGTTCGGGAACGCAGTTCTTGTAACGATTCATGCTATCGAGCCTGAACAAAGTCCAGCGCCGGATCGCTGCCTGCGGCAAGCGCGTCGGCAGTCATCGGGGCGAGCACGTCAGGCAGGATCGTTTCGGCAGGGCCGGCGTTGACGTCGGGGCGGATCAGTCTGGCGGTCGAAAGATTGAGAAAATAGGACAGATGAGGAATGTCCAGGTGAATCTCACTGGCGTTGAACGACGGGGGATTGCCGGTCGGTTCGCCAATCAGCATTCCGAGGCGATTGTCGCGTACGAGGATTGCGAATAACGAAGCACTCGAGAAAGTGCCGCCGTCGATGAGCAGGTGGAACTCCACTGGCGGAGCCGTCTCTGTCACCGGCGGCGGCAGGCGCTGTGCGAGCATGGTCAGCACAATCGAGCCGGGCAACCGATAGCTGCGAGCGTTACCGGGCGCAGGTGCGACGCCCATTTTTTCCAGAACAGGCAACATGTTTCCGGGGTCGAATGCGGGTTGGGCCGCATTCAATTCCGATGACACGCGCACGTCGACGGAGAACGCGTTGCGGGGCGCTCGGCCAAATGCCCGCAGAATCGCGAGCGCGACTGCCGAATCGCCGCCAGGATTGCCACGGACGTCGACTGCCACCTTGCGTATCTGGCGGCGGCGCACCTCGGCAAGAAAGCGACTGAGAGTTGCGTTGAACTCGTCGTTCACCTCGCAGCGATCCACCCACAGCAGCCCGGTCGAGAATTCCGGCCACGTCTGATAGCCGATCCATGGACGAGCGATTGCGCCCGTGGTGCCCAGACGCAGGCGCTGGGTGGACGGTGGGCCGTCGTGGGGCTGATATTCGACATCGACCGAATCATCGCTATTCAACAACCCCAGGGAGCGAAGCGTATCGGCGCGCGGCAGCAGACGCGCAAATTCGCTGTGCGCCCAGTAGCGGTTCTCGTGCGGGATGGACGCTGCAGCCGTGCGGTCAAGTTCATCGATCGAGTATCTGCCGATAGCAAGCACTCGTGAGCCTGCGGGAATGCTTGCACCGGAACGGACTAACAACCCCCGATCCGACCATGTCAGCGACAGCGGCAATTGCATGCAAGTTGCCGCAGCGGACGGCGCCAGTCTGAGCCGCAGGTGCGCGTCTGCGGCATGAGCGAGCACCTGGTTGATCGCCAGGGCGAGATTGGCTGCGGCGATGGGTTCGTTGATCGAGTTGCGCAGCTGGCGAAGGCCCTGCCGGAGCGCCAGGTCCACACCGTGTAACGATCCGACGTGCGCGCTTGCGACCCGATCGGCAACAAACGCAACCGCGACCTGAGCCTGCTCTCGATTCAGGATTTCAGCTCCGCAATCAGGGACGGCGCTGAGCGCCACCTGCGCAGCGGCGCTGCGTGTATCAGCGGCTGGCGCCGCTCTAAATTGCAAATAGCGGCCAGCGAGCCGCCCGTTCGGGCGACCGTGCTCCAGCACGAGCTCGCCGTTGACGAAGACATGCTCGACGCCCGTGGCATATGCGGTCGGATCGTCCCACGTCGAGTGGTCTTGAATTGTGGCCGGATCGAAGATGGCGATATCCGCTGCGGCGTCTGCGCGCAGCACGCCGCGGTCTTGCAGCTTCATATAGCTAGCCGGCAGGCCGGTCATTCGATGAACAGCATCGGCGAGCGAGAGCACCCGCTGCTCGCGAACGTAGTAAGCGAGTACTCGCGCGAAGCTTCCGCGATAACGCGGATGGCCACGACCGCCTGCCACGCCACCTTCCCGGCCATCGCTGGAAATCATGACCCACGGTTGTTTTAGCAACTGGCGCACTTCCTCCTCGCGGATCGACCCCAGGGTCAATCGCACGGTGTTGCCTTCAGCCTCGAGCAATTGCGCCAGCACGTCGAAAGGGGAGACGGAACGCTCGCGCGCGAGGTCGGCAATCATGCGGTCGACGAGCTCGGGCCGCCGACTGCTCACGATGCGAAAGGCGTCGTACCCGACTGCCCGAACCCAGGAGTACTGACCGGGCTCGGGATCTTCAGTCAACCGCTTGATCGTCGCTCGCTGTGCCGGATCGCGCAGCACGGAGCGCCACTCGTCGACCAGCTCTCGCAGCGCAGTGGCGCGAACGGAATCTTCGGTATTGGCGTCCGCGATCACGGCTTGCTGTCGCGCCAGCGCACTATCCTGCGGCGGGACCAGAACTTCGGCGACGAGACGCGCGCTGGCGCCGTCGTACGGATAGACGTCCGCGGTCACGACCTGGCCTTGGGCGCGCGACGCCTCGATCATGCTGATCAGTTGCGGGGTGAGACCGGCGTTGCGCAATCCCACGGCCTTGAGATGCGCGACATGAGTCTCGACGCCGGCGCGCCGGCCTATTTCCAGACACTCTTCGACCGACCTCAGCAGGTTGAAAACGGGGTCGCGATCGTGCGAGTCATAAATGCCGCCGAACGGCGCGATGACTCGCGTCAGGTCGATGACCTCCTGCGTCGAGGCGAACCGGCCAGGCAGATACATGAGTCCGCTGGACAGCCCGACGGCGCCTTCCTGCATTGCCGCGCGCACTTGCTCGCGCATGCGTTGCATTTCACTATCCGTCGGGGTGCGGTTCGCCATGCCCATGACATCCTTGCGGATGCCGTTGTGCCCGATGAAGAAGAGGTAGTTGACGCCGGCGCCATCGCGTTGCAGCCGCTGGCGCAGCTCGCGGAACTCTTCCAGCCCATAGCCGCCATCGATGCCGAACACGGCGGTGGTCACTCCCTGGCGAATCATGGCCGGCGCTGCGCGGAATTCGTTCAACAGCATGTCCTCATCGGCGTGACTGTGGACGTCGATGAAGCCGGGAGTGACAACCAGTCCGGTGACGTCCAGCCGACGTTTTGCGCTGGCCGCGTGCAGATCGCCGATCGCCGCGATACGGCCATTGCGCAATCCCAGGTCGGCCCGTTGCATGGGTGCGCCTGTACCGTCGAGTATCGAGCCGCCGATGAGCAAGGTGTCGAACTTGACGGTCCGTGTCGCCGCCGCTGCAGCGCCGGAGAACGCCACGAGCAGGGCGAGCAGAAATGCATCGAGTCGCAAGCCTGATCCGGCGTTCCTGCTCTTCATGATTTCGCCGCTGCGGTGAACGACTGTTCGGCCCAAGCACGTAAGGTCCGCTTATCGACCTTGCCGATGGGTAGCAGCGGCAGATCCGAGGTCAGCACGATGTGTTTGGGCAGCTTGTAGTTCGCGAGCCGATCGCGACAGTGCTGCTCGATCTGCTGCGTCGTGATCGACTCTCGCGGCACGACATAGGCGACGCCGACCTCTTGCCAAAGACGGTCGGCGATCGATACCACCGCGGCGGTCGCGACAGCCGGGTGTGCTTCGATCACTGTCTCGACCTCCCGCGGATAGACGTTGTAGCCGCCCGATTTGTACATCTCTTTCAGGCGCCCGATCAGCCGGATCCGTCCGTCGGTTCGCTGCTCGCCAAGATCGCCGGTGCGAAAAAAGCCGTCGCTGGTGAATGCAGCGGCGGTGGCGTCCGGTTGTTGCCAGTAGCCGAGGAAGTTGCCTTGGGAGCGCACCTGAATTTCGCCCGGGCCGTACTCGACGGGACGGCCGTGTTCGGCGACGAGGCGCAGTTCGACGCCGGGGCGCGGGCGGCCCACGGTATCCGCGAGAATGTCCAGGTCGTCCGTCGGCTCGATGATGGTGATCGCGCTGGATGTTTCCGTCATCCCGTAGTTGGTCGCAAGATTCGGGCAGATGGCTCGCAGGCGTTCGATGGTTTCGCGCGGCATCGGGGCGCCTCCCCAGGCGATGAGCTGCACGGAGGACAGATCGAATCGCGCGAAGTCGGGCAACGACAATTGCATCTCGAATGCACTGGGCACGGATCCCCACAACGTCACGCGTTCGCGTGCGATCAGTTCGAGACATACGGCCGCGTCGAACTGCTCGAGCATGACCTGCACGCCGCCCGCCACGAGGCAGGGCATCATGCAATCGACGACGCAGCCGATGTGATTGATGGGGAAATAGTTGATCACCCGGTGCGGCGTGAGCGGCCAGAGCGTGTTGCAGAGGATCGCGAAATCGATGATGCCGGCGTGATGCAGCAGGGCGCCTTTGGGTGCGCCGGTCGAACCGGACGTATAGACGAGCAGACAGGGGTCCCGGCTCTCGACCTCGGCACGCGCTTGCTCGAGCTGTTGCGCAGTGACGGACTTCCCGCGGTCGAGAAACAGTTCCATCGAAACCGCGGCTATGTCAGTCGAATCGTCGAACAGGACCACGTGCTCGAGCGACTCGCAGGAGACACGAAGCGCATTGATTTCGGATTCATAGGAGCGCCCCAGCAGGCTGCGGCGGGGGAGCAGGATCTTTGGGGCGGAGTCGACAACGCAGTGCTGCAACTCGGGCAGGCGATAGCGCGGGTTCAATCCAAGCCATACGGCGCCGATGGAACTTGCGGCAAGGAGGGTGACGGCGAAGTCGGGATGCGGGGTCGACAACATGGCCACGCGATCGCCCTTGCGCACCCCCGCGGCCAGCAGCGCGGCTGCGAGTAGATCGACCTGCTGCACGAGTGCGCGGTAGGTGATGCGATGCTCGCCGTGAACCAGCGCAACTGCGTTCGGGTGGCGCGCGGCATGCCAGGCCGCATAGTCACTGATCTTGCTCAGCGGAGGAGTGGCAGCTGTCATCGCGCGGGCTCCGATCCTGTACTGCCGGCAGGAAGCATGTGCAGGGAGCGCAGCGCTGCTATCGAGCCGGCCATGAGCAAGACGGATGCCGTGATCGTTATTGCCGGCAGTGCGGGATGGCCGCCGGACCCGGTTGTCCACAGCGCCAACCCTGTGATAGTCGGGCCGAGAGCAAGACCCAGCTTTTCAGTCGCTGTCCAGATGCCTGTCGATATGCCTTCTGCGGAATGATTGTGAGCGCTGCCTGCATGGATCAACGCGGCGACCAGTGTGTACGGCAGCACTTGCATCGCTCCAAACGGAATGCCGAGCAGCGCGAATCCGAATAGCGCCAAAGACCACGGAGCTTGCAGCAGGGCCAATGCTCCGATCGTGAGCGCGGTGAGTGCATAAGCGACGACGGCCACTTGCAGCATGCGTAGCTCGCCGTGACGTCGGCCGAGTCGCCCCCACGACGTCACTGTAACGGTCGTCGCAATGAGCATGACGAACAATGCGGTCCCGATCTCGCTGTCGTTGCGCCCGAAGAAGCGCGTCACGAGATAGGGGACGGCAGAGGTGACTGCGCCGCTCGCGGACAATTGCAACAGATACGCGACGCCCAGCTGGAGAAAGGAACGGTCCCGCAGAGCTCGCCGCAACGCGCTACGCGTGCGAGCGGACTGCTCGCGCAGCGGCGAGGAGCGCGCGACATCCCGGCCACGCAGCATGACGATCGGTCCCGTCATCGCCAGCGCGCATGCGATTGCGACGCCGACTGACATCGAGGCATATCCGATGCGTCCGCCGCCAGAGAGCGTTGCCAACCACGGAACCAGTCCCGCGCCCGTGAGGATGCCGAGCATGACGACGAACATCCGCCAGGTGATCAGGCGGGCGCGCAGATCCCTGTCGTCGATGAGCTCTGCAGGGACGGCCACGTACGGTACTGCGAACAGAGAGTAGAACGTGGCGAGCAGGAAGTAGGTGATGCCGACCCAAACGGCGGTGACGAGGGTATCGAATGGCGGCGGGCTGAACATCGCCACGAACGCGAACGGCATGCCGAGAGTGCCGACGATCATGAAGGGCCGCCGTCGCCCGATGCGCGTGATCGTGCGGTCCGACCACGCGCCCACCCAGGGATCCCAGAGCATCGACCAGATCTTCGGCACGAAGACGATGACGGTTGCCCAGGCCGCGGGCAGCGCCAGGATCTCCGTGCAGAAGTAAAGCAAGATGACGGTCGGCACAGTGGAGAACACGCCCGTACCGAACGAGCCGGCGGCATAGGCGGCCGAGGCGCGTCGCGTCAGCGGCGCCTGGCTGCAACATGCGTCGGGATCGACGGCGATCACGTGCTGGGTGGAACCCAAACGGTGAGCCACTGAGCGACGAGCGCCGGGCGCGACTCGCCTTCGATCTCGACCCTGCAATCGAAAGTGGTAATCAGCCGCCCGCGCTCGTCGGTCTTGCGTTCGAGCAGCTTGAAGCAGCCGCGGATGCGGCAACCTGTCCTGACCGGAGCGACCAGCCGCACGCGATCAAATCCGTAGTTGAGGTAGTAGCCCGAGCGGCGTGGGTCGAGCGCGCCTTGCACACCCATCGAGCCATGCAGCAGATGAGTGAGCAGCGAGATGGTCAGAAATCCGAACGCGATCGTGCCGCTGTACGGGCTGTTTGCCGCCGCCCAGCCTGGATCGACATGCATCGGATCGTAGTCGATCGTGGCATGCCCGAAAGCGTCGATCATCGTTTGCGACACGGTGAGCCACGGGGAAACACCCACCTCCGCGCCCGGCAGCAGATTGCTCAGCGTGTCTTCGACCTGTGCATCCAGCATGCGTGTCACTCCGCGGGCTCGTCGGTGTCGGACCCATTGTCGTTATTGAGCTTGACCTCAGTTTCTCAAAAGATCAACCTTCGCTGCCATGGGGGCGATGAACGCACCCGCGGGGAGGTCCGGTGCGGCGAGTTGCTCGACTTACTGTGATCGCGGCGGCGATGTTCATGGCAGCTGCGCCGGCCGCTGCCGCGCCGCTCAGCGAGTCGCAGTACGTGACACTGGTCGGGCGGTTTCAGGCGACAGTGGATGCGCAGCGCGCCCGCTACTCCGTGCCGGGCATCACCGCGGCATTCGTGCTGCCCGACGGTCGCATGTCGAAAGTAGCGAGCGGGCTTGCGGATGTCGAACGCAAGATACCCATGACGCCGGACTCACGCATGCTCTCCGGTAGCACAGGCAAGACTCTGACGGCCGCGGTGGCCATGAAGTTGTGGAGGCAACGTGTATGGTCGCTCGACGACAAGGTGTCCAAGTACCTTGGAAGCCGGCCCTGGTTTCATCGACTGCCGAACGCGGACGCGCTCACGATCCGTCTGCTGCTGCAGCATCGAGGCGGATTGGAGAACTACTACAACAATCCGCGATTTCTCGGCTGGTACCGCGAGCGGGTCGCCGCAGATCCCACCTTCGTACCCGGATTCGATACCTTGATCGAGTTCGTATGTGATCAGCCGCCGCTGTTTCCGGCGGGAGAGGGCTTCAACTACACCGATGTCGGCTACTTGATCGTCGGCCTGGCTATCGAGGCAGCGAGCGGGCGCGCCTACTACGACCTTGCGCGCGAACTCTATCTCGATCCATTGGGTCTCACGCTGACGGCGCCATCGAACCGGCGAAACATCCCGGGGCTCGCGCAAGGGTATGCGAATGGGCGCAACGCATTGCTGCTCGGGTCGACGATGTTGGGCGAGGGCGGCGCGCTGACCTACGACCCGTCCATTGAATTTACGGCGGGAGGTTTCGCGAGCAATGCGGGTGATCTGGCCCGCTGGGCATTCGCCTTGTACGGTGGGCGCGCATTGGATGCGACAGCGCTCGCCGAGATGGTTGCCGCGCCCACCCGCGCGACCGGCGCACGTCACTATGGGCTGGGCTCGGGTGTGTTCCCGGCGGCGGACGGCTTGCCTGCGGCCTATGGTCACGATGGCTACATCCCGGGCTACCGCTCTTCGATGCGCTATTACCCTGCTGCCGGGATCGCAATCGCGCTCCAGGTGAACACGGAGGACGGCTACTGGGAGGAGGGCAAGCAGGGCGTGCCCGCCGGCCATCTGGATTTCGCATCGCTGCGCGAGCAGATCACCCGGACGGTGCTCGAGTTTGCCGCGGCGAACCGCTGACGATTCGAACAAAAATGAGATTGACCTCAATTTTAGTAAGGCGTAGTGTCGGCCACTGAATCCTCCGGGGAGGAACTGATGAACGAGACGATCATGAAAGGCCGCGGGCCGCTGGTAACAACCTGCGCTCTGGTCCTGACCTCGACCGCCCAGGGCGCGAGCGATGCGGCCTCGGTTGCGCCGACAGACAACCTCGAAGAAGTCGTCGTCACCGCACGCATGCGCGATGAAGATCTGCGTGACGTGCCGATTTCGATCGTGGCCATCAGTGCAGACGCCCTGGCGCAGCGAGGCGCGACGGAGCTGAAGAACCTCGGTGACGTCGTGCCGAACGTCATCATCGGCACCGGCAACCAGGAACGGCGCACCAACCTGGTGATCCGCGGCATTTCCACCGAGGCGCGCAGCATCGGTCAGGAAACGGGCGTTGGCGTGTACCTGGATGGGGTGTACACCGGCCGGGCAGAAACCTACAACCAGCGCTTGCCCGACATCGCTCAAGTCGAGTTTCTGCGCGGCCCGCAGGGAACGATCTTCGGCAAGAACACTATCGCGGGAGCCATCAGCCTCACGACGATCAAGCCCGGCGATGAGATGACGGGCTCGTTGTCGCTCGACGGCGGCAACTACGGCCATGCCGAGGCCGTCGGATTCGTAAGTGGTCCACTCAAAGAGGGACTGCTGTTCGGCAAGATTGCAGCCTATGGGTTGACCGAGGACGGTTACGCACGGAACGAGTTCGATGGCAGCCGGGCGGGCAGCAAGTTACAGGACGGCGCGCGTGTTCAGTTGCGTGCGACTCCTTCCGATGAGCTCGAAATCAATCTGTCGGCCGACGTGAATCGTATCGACGGCGAGCCCTACCGCGGCGAAGTGACCCAGGGCGCTTTTGGCAACGAGCCGGGCGCATTTACGTTTGACGAGGCGTACAAGTCCTGGGAGCACATCGACTACAGCGGCGCGGCGCTGACCGTGAACTATTCGCTTGCGTCCGGTCACTCCCTGACGTCGATCACGGGGTGGCGAACGTCCCAGTGGATTACGCATTCCGATGAAACCTCGAACGGTTTCAACCATGCCTACGCGGAATACGAGCAGAGCAGCGACTACGGGTCCCAGGAGCTGCGGCTCGCCTCACCGTCCGGAGAAAAGCTCGACTACGTCGTCGGCCTTTACTATTCCTACCAGAAGTCGGATACGCACACGCCGGTGTTCATCGGCGACGGTCTCGCCGACATCCTGGGCATCCCACACGGTTGGCAGTCATTCGATCAGCGAGCCGACGTCACGACCGACGGCTACGCTGCATTCGCGAACGCAACCTACCACCTGTCCGACCAATGGGCGTTGACTGTGGGCGGGCGCTACACGTACGAGCAGAAGGATTTAAACTTCCAGCAGTTCGATCCGAACGGACTGGGGTTCGTGCCCAACATCGGTCCGCTGACCGACGACTACACTCGCGGCGAGTTCACTCCCACGGTCAGCCTGATGCACGCGCTCAATTCGAGCTGGAACCTCTATGCCACCTACTCCTCCGGCTACAAGAGCGGCGGGTTCAACGTGGATGTGCTCTCGACGGTGAACAACGTTTCGTTCGACGCCGAGCGCGTCGATAACTTCGAGCTGGGCGCCAAGGCCGCACTGTTCGAGGGGCGTGCGCAGGCCAATCTCGCAGTGTTCTACATGGACTACAAGGATCTGCAGGTCACGCAATATGACCCCGACACATTCTCGAACTTCATCGGCAATGCGGCGAGCGCCTCGGTGACGGGTATCGAGTTCGATCTGGTAGCGCAACCGACGCCGCACCTCAACATAAGCGCGGGTGTGGGACTGCTCGACGCCAGCTTCGACCGGTTCATCGATCAATACGGTGTGGATCTGAAGGGCAACGAGCTGCCGTTTGCGCCGAGCGTGAGCGCTTCGCTGGCGACGGAGTACAGCTGGTCGATCAGTGGCGCCAACGATGCATTCTTCCGGGTCGAGGGTGCATATCGCGACAAGACGTACCCCGATGTTCAGAACGATCCGCGCAACCGGCTGGAGTCGTACACGGTGTTGAATGCTCGTGCGGGACTGCGGCTGGGTGCAGGGCGCTGGGTGCTGGAGGCGTACGCCCGCAATCTGACCGATGAGCGCTATGCCGTGAATCGTTCGACTCAGCGCCCATTGTTGTCTTTCCTGCCGCCGTTCGCGTACGACGAGACCACCACGACGTTCGGTGCTCCACGCATGTACGGCGTAAAGCTCACCACGCGCTTCTGAGCAGCAAAAGTATTTTCCGCGGGCGGAATGGATGGAGAGTGAATCCGGCCACGGCGTCGTCGCGCCCTGGATGAACGAGGAACTGACGCTGTTTCGCGAAGCCGCCGAGCGTTTCGTGAGCGAGCGGATGGTGCCTCACGATGCGCGTTGGCGCCGCGAGCACTGCGTGGGACACGAGATCTGGCGTGAGGCCGGCGACGTGGGCCTGCTGTGCACGGATATTCCGGCGGAGTACGGCGGGGGCGGCGGCGACTTCCGCCACGAGTCCATCGTGCACGAAGCCCTGGCTCGCCGTGGCCTGGTCGGATTCGCGACCGGCGTGCACAGCATCTGTGCCCAGTATGTCAACCGGCACGGCACGTCCGCGCAGAAGCGTCATTGGCTGCCACGGCTGGCTCGCGGTGAGCTGGTCGGCGCGATTGCCATGACCGAACCGGACACGGGCTCCGACCTGCAGGCAATCAGAACGACTGCGCGGCGCGACGGGCACCACTACGTGATCAACGGGGCGAAGACCTTCATCACGAACGGCTCGCTGGCCGGTTTGTTGGCGGTCGTCGTGAAGACCGATCCGACGCAACGTGCCCCGGGAATGTCGATCATCATGGTGGAGACAGCCGACCTGCGGGGTTATCGAGTCGGCGCCGTGCTCGACAAGATGGGCATGCAGGCCCAGGACACGGCGCTGCTGTTTTTCGAGGACGTGCGAGTTCCAGTCGACCACTTGCTGGGCGGCGAGGAGG
>DASYRK010000084.1:0-7390 GCA_036004505.1 Steroidobacteraceae bacterium | reverse complement strand
CTATTCTTCTCCACGTCCGTGTTGGTGAGCGTTAGCCCGACCACAGTAGTGTCGATCCGCACCGGGTAGTCGTTACCGAACATCGCGGCGCGGCCGCGGCGCTCAACGGAATCCAGATCGCTGAAAACCACGGACAGCCTTGCGGGCGCATCCCAGTTGCCGCGCTGTTCGCCATCGACGTCGTTGCTGTTGCCTTCCGCGAACTGGCAATGCAGTTGGCGAGTGGCCTGCAACTCTTCCATCGTGCGTTGCCTGACCTCGGCGACGGCATCGCGATAGATCGGCTCGGTCAGCGGCGGCAGATCGTCGATACAACTGCCGCCCTTCGCGGGTAGGTCGGCCCGTCGGCGCGCTTCAGCAGAGACGGCGCTCAGCCAGTTGGCCAGTCGCGGTGCTGCCGGAGAAAGGCTGTGACTTTCCGAGTCTCCCGACCGCTGCAGGAACACGAAGGTGGCGGCATCGTGACCTGTCTCGAATACGAAGCAGTGCGTATACGCAGTGGGCCCATCGCGCGACTGCATGTCGACGACTTTGGATCGGCCAGCGGTGCGGACCACGTCGAGCTGGTCGCGCAACCACGCGCGGCGATCCGGGCAGAGCGTCCCGACGACGCGCCGTCCCGGCCTGAATCTCTTGACGAGATCCTGTCGCGTCGGCGTGAGCCAGTGCTCGCCGAAAAGTTCGTCGTCCCGGTCGCGCGGACTCTTCGCAAAGTCATACTCGAACAGAGCGACGTCGCCGTTCGGCGCGATCACCGTCCCGCCATAGTGGCGCCCCCAAGCGAAGTTCGAGCTGCTGACTTCGCAGTGGATTTCGCTCTCCGCGAGGGCGCTGCCCCACAGCAGCGCGCCAGCACATGCAACGATCCAGCAGGTCTTCATTCGAAGCCTCCATGCCCTAGTTAGGATCGCCAGTCAGGACATCATTTCGTCAGACCGACCAGCGGGTTCGGCGTCGGCGGCGCCACGCGTCGCAGCGTGTTCGTATCCCGATGATCGAACGCCGGCGTTTTGCCTCGCACGGCGAGGTCAGTGCGCGTCACATAGGTCCAGCTGCCGTCGTCGTTGAAGTTGATATCGATGCGGTAATAGTCCGTTCGAAACGCTTCCTCGAGGAACGTGGTCGAGCAAATGCCAAAGCGCGTATCTCCACGCCGCGCCTCGACTGAGATGCGCGTGTCGTCCGGCTTCGCGGTGCCGCCCGCGAGCACAACCTGCCCGCGAGGGATCGCGATGCTCTGCATGATCAGCCCGGTGGCCGGCTCCCACAGCCAATAGCCGACCTGATCGTGGAAGGTGATGGCTTCTTCGGCCGTATTGATATGGATGTGGTAGCGCAGGCCATAGAACAGTTGCGGACCATTCGCCTGTGAATCGATCGGCTCCATCCGGATGCGCTCGCGGAACACGCGCCGTTCGGGACCTTCGGCTTTGGGACTGATGTCCACGCCCTGATCGGACTCCCAGACGCCGGCGAGACGACGCAGCGGTCCCAGGTTGGCCAGCGTATCGGGCGAGGCATCGGGCTCGGAAAAGATATCGTCCGGGAGGCTCGTCATGGGCAGCTCACTTGTGCGCGGCGAGGGCAAAATTCAGGAACGGGATGACCGATGCCCACGCGACGCTGATGTGGGTCTCACCCTCGAACACCTGCGCACGGGCCGTGTAGCCTGCGGCGCCCGGCAGCGCTTTGAGACGCTCACCGAGATCTCTCGCGTTGTGGACCATCGCCGCCTCCACGATGGATTTCTCGACCTGCTCGCGTGTCATTCCGGGTGGAGTCACCGGCGGCAGTGTCTCCTCTTCGCCTCCCACTGCGACGAACACCCGCGGAGAGATCTTGCCGCTCTTCACTGACGCCGCGAACGCCGCCTCGTTATCGAGAACGACCCGATTGTTGAACCAGATCGAGGGACTCAACACCAGATAGGTCTTGAACGATTCAGGATGCGTGAACAGCACATGCAGGGCGAACAATCCGCCGAGCGAGTGCCCGAACAAGATGTCGCGACTCGAGTCGACGGGCAACATTGCCGCGACGCGCGGTTTCACCTCGCGCTCGACGACCTGCAGGAAAGCGTCCGCTCCGCCGAGGTCAGTGGCCAACCCGGCTTGCGCGGCTTGTTGCGGATCGCTCTGCGTCGGCGTGAGATCGTATTGCCGGCGCACCAGCGCGACCTTCATGTCGCTTTCGGCCTCCGGATACCCGATCCCGACGACGACGGCGGGCTGCACCTCGCCCAGCATTGCCCGTATGCGGGCGGCGAAGGAATAAGTCCCGAAATATCCGTCACCGTCCAGCACGTAGAGCACCGCGTAGCCGTTTTGCGGCGCCGGCACGAACGGGATTGCAACCTGGACGCGGTAGGTGCGGCCGTTGATCGCGGACTTGAAATCGAACTGGCGACTCGACGGCACCACCGCTGACACGCTGCTTTCCGGTGCGGATGACGAACGCTCCGATGCGGCCATGGCGCTTGCGGCGGAGACCAGCAGGAGCATTCCGAGCAGCATCAGGACAGGTGTTCTCATGAGTTGCACCTTGGTTGTTGTCGCGCCACCGGAAGAGTACCCGGGACTTGCTGTCCGGGCCATCGCTCCCGTACCGTGCGCCAGCGCGATTTCGCAAGTGGAGACCCCGTGAGCTTCGGCGAACGATGGCGAGAGATCCGGACCGGTTTCGAGCGGTCCTTCTGGATTGCGAACTTCACGGAGCTGTTCGAGCGCCTGGCCTACTACGGCCTGCAGGCCGTGCTGGCGATCTACCTGCACGAGCGCTTGGGCCTCAGCGAGGCGGAGACGGGCTCGATCCAGGGGATCTTCGGCTTCGTCGTCTGGTTCCTCCCGATCCTCGGCGGCGCGATCGCGGATCGGTTCGGCTTCCGGCGCACGCTGGCCGCGGCCTACGGGATCCTCGCGGCGGGCTACTTCCTGTTTGCGTCCATCGGTGGCGAGTGGCTGGCGCCGGCTCGTGCTGCTGTGCCGCTGTACTGGGTGGTGTTGGTCATCCTGATCGTGCCGGCGCTCGGCCCGGGACTCGTGAAGCCGGTGGTTGCCGGGACGACTGCGCGAGCGTCCGCCGAGAACGTGCGCTCGCTCGGTTTCTCGATCTACTACACGATCGTGAACGTCGGCGGCATGCTGGGGCCGCTGCTGGCGAGCTTCGTGCGCACTTCGCTGGGGCCCGAAGCCGTGTTCATCATGAGCGGCTCCTTCTCGCTCGCGATGCTGCTGCTGACGATCTTCACCTTCAAGGAGCCGACGCGACCGCCGGGCACGGAGGTGACCAGTATCGGCGCGACCTTGCGAAACATGATCGTCGTGCTCGGCAACTTCCGGTTCGTCGCCTTTCTGGTGATCTTCTCGGGCTTCTACGTGGTGTTCTGGCAGGTCTACATCGCCCTGCCCCTTTATGTGCGCGGCTACGTCGATCCGAACGCCCCGATCGACGCGCTCATCGCCGTCGAAGGATTCGGCGTCATCAGCACCACTGTGCTGGTCGCGTGGCTCACGAGAAAGTGGCGTCCGCTGCCGACCATGGCGGCGGGTGTCGCCATCACGAGCGTGTCGTGGCTGATCCTCATGCTGGGCAGCGGCTCGCTGTTCATCGCGGCGACGCTGCTGGTCGTGGCACTCGGCGAGGCACTCCAGGCGTCGCGCTTCTATGAGTACTGTTCACGCCTCGCGCCGAAAGGCCAGGAAGGCGTGTTCATGGGGTACGCCTTCCTGCCGATCGCGATCGGTTTCCTGATCGCCGGGCAGATTGGCGGACGGTTGGTTCGCTACTTCGGTGACGTGCTCCACGCGCCTGCGCAACTGTGGATCGTGATCTGCGGGATCGGGCTCGCAACGTCGCTCGCCCTGCTCGTCTACGACCGATTCGTGAGACCCGCATGACCTTCGACGTGGCCGTAGTAGCTGACCTGTGCGCGGACATGCTGTTCAGGGGAGATGCGCGGCCGGTGTACGGGCAGGTCGAGCAGTTCGTTGACGACTACCAGATCGAGCTGGGCGGCTCCGCTGCCATCTTCGCCTCGCAGTTCACGCGTCTGGGCGGTCGCGTCGCGCTCCATGGCGTGGTGGGCGAGGATCTGCTGGGGCGCTTCCTGAGCGAGCGCATCGCGGCGCTCGGCATCAGCACGCAGTATCTCTCCACGACCTCGCGCTCGAAAACCCCGGTCGGGCTCGGGCTGCTCGCGCAGGACGACCGCGCCATGCTCACGCACAAAGGCTGTCTGCACGAGATCACGGTCGACTCCGTGCAACGCTCCGGTGTTCTGACAGCGGCGCGACACCTGCATATCGCTGGCTACTACCTGCTCGAAGAGCTGCAACCGCACTGGCCCACCATGCTCGCGGCTCTCGCAGCGCGCGGCGTCACCGTTTCGCTGGACACGAACTGGTCGCCGCTCGGAGACTGGGATTCCGTGCGTGCAGTGTTGCCGTACGTCGACGTGTTCCTGCCGAACGAAGGCGAGGCGCTGCACATCTCCGGCAAAGACGACCTCGACCAGGCCGGCAAATGGCTCGCGACCGTCACGGGCCTGACGGTGATCAAATGCGGCGCGCAGGGCGCTGTGGCATTCAGCGGCGAAGAGCGCCGGCAGTTCGCGGTCCCGCAGACGCTCCTGGAAAATCTGCGGATCGTGGATACCACCGGCGCCGGCGACAACTTCGACGCAGGGTTCACCTTCGCCTGGCTGCAGGGCGCGGCGCTTGCAGACTGCGTCGCGCTGGGGATGAAATGCGCCACGGCGAGCCTGGGCGCGATCGGCGGTATCGAAGGTCAGCTGCGCGAGGATTCAGTACGATGAAAGCCAAGCCCGTCCGCATCGGACTGATCGGATCGCAGTTCATCACGAGCATCCACGCCGAAGCGCTCAAAGGCGTCAGAGACGCCGAGGTCCTCGCCGTCATGTCGCCGACCGAGGGCCATGCGCGCGCTTTCGCCGAACGCCACGCGATTCCACATCACTTTACCGACCTGGACGCGCTGCTCGCTATGGATGAGATCGACATGGTCATCATCGGCGCGCCGAACTTCCTGCACTGTGATATCGCCGTCCGGGCGGCCGCGGCCGGCAAGCATTTGGTGGTGGAGAAGCCGCTGTGCCTGAACCTGATGGAGGCGGACCGCATGATCGCGGCCTGCGCGCAGGCCAAGGTCAAGCTCATGTACGCCGAGGAGCTTTGCTTCACACCGAAGTACGTCAGATTGAAGCAGCTGCTCGACAAGGGCGCGCTCGGCCGGCCGGTGCTGCTCAAACAGTGCGAGAAGCACGACGGTCCGCACGCCGCGCATTTCTGGGACGTCGAGCGCTCGGGCGGCGGCGTGACCATGGACATGGGCTGTCATGCGATCCAGTTCTTCCGCTGGCTGAACGGCAACGATCCGGTCCGCTCCGTCTACGCACAGATGAGCACGAGCGTGCACGCCGGCAAGACCCGCGGCGACGACAACGCGATCATCATCCTCGAGTTCGCGAACGGGGTGACAGGGCTCGCCGAAGAGAGCTGGACCAAGCTCGGCGGCATGGACGACACCGCCGAGATCCACGGAACCGAGGGCGTGGCCTATGCCGACGTCCTGCACGGCAACTCGATCCGCACTTACAGCGCGCGAGGCGTCGACTATGCGGTCGAAAAGGCGGGCAGCACCGTGGGGTGGAGCTTCGTGATGTACGAAGAGACCTGGAACTACGGCTTTCCGCAGGAGTTGCAGCATTTCGTGACGTGCGTCAGGAATGACGAACAGCCGCTGCTGACCGGCGAAGACGGCAAGGCCGTGCTCGAGATCATCTTCGCCGCGTACGAGTCTGCCGGCTCCGGACGCAAGGTGCTGCTGCCTTCGCGCGCTCGCGCCAATCGTCCGTTCGAGCTATGGAAAGGAAAGTGATGAAGCTCATCCATTGCACCGGATATGAGGAGATGAGCAGAACCGCAGCGGAGTGCATCACTGAAGTGGTCGCTCGCAAATGCGACGCTGTGCTATGCGCCGCCACCGGGAACTCGCCCACGGGCACGTATCGAGAGCTGGTGCGCGCAGCGCAGAGCCACCCAGGTCTGTTCGCTGCAGTGCGCATCGTGAAGCTGGACGACTGGCTCGGCGTGCCGCCCGATCATCCCGCGAGCTGTGAGCACTACGTGCGCAGCAATGTCGTTGAACCGTTGCGGATCGACAGCGAGCGCTACCTCGGCTTTCGCCCCGACGCCGCCGACCCGGCGCAGGAATGCAGCCGCGTGCAAGCGGAGCTGGACCGACGCGGTCTCGACATCTGCATTCTCGGCCTCGGCGCCAACGGCCACATCGGACTGAACGAGCCAGCGCCATCGCTGGAAGCTGGTTGCCACGTCGCTTCGCTGACCGATGAGTCGCGCCGGCACGGCATGCTCGCGGGCGTCGACCCCAAGCCGACGCACGGCCTGACGCTCGGCATCGGCGACATCCTGCGTGCACGCAAGATCGTCCTGCTGATCACGGGACCGGGCAAGGAGCGTGCGATCTCGGAATTGCTGGCCGGAAAGCTGACCACCGCCCTGCCCGCCTCGCTGCTGGCGCTGCACGACGACGTCGACGCCTTCATCGACGACAGCAGCGTTACTTCTGGTACTTGATGACGACGTTCTTGAACGAGAGCGCAAAGATCGTTGCGACGATCGCGGCGAACACTGCCGGGTAGAGCCAGATGGTGCGCCAGCCCTGCGCACCCGCAGCGGCATACCAATCGGTGATGAGGCCGGCAAAGTAGAAGCCCGCGAGCATGCCGACGCCGTAGGTCGCTAGCGTGATCAACCCCTGGGCGGAGCTCTTGTACTGCTCGCCGGCACGCGAATCCGTGTAGATCTGCCCGGCGACGAAGAAGAAGTCGTAGCAGACGCCGTGCAGCGCGATGCCGATGAGCAACAACGCGACGAGGTCGCCCGCGTCGCCGAACGCGAACAGTAAGTAGCGCACGGTCCACGCGAGCATGCCGATCAGTAGTGTCACCTTCATGCCGAGCCGTTGCAGGAAGAACGGCAACGCCAGCATGAACAGCACTTCGGAGGCTTGACCGAGGGTCTGCTTGCCTGTCGCATTCTCGACGCCGATCTGCGTGAGGAACAAGTTCGTGCACTGGTAGTAGAACGCCAGCGGAATGCAGATCAACATGGAGCTGAGAAAGAACGTCAGGAAATTCCGATCGCGCAACAGCGTCAGCGCGTCGGAGCCGAGCATCTGTCCCAGGCTCTGCTGTCCGCCCTTCGCCGCACGCGGCGGCGTGCGCGGCAACGTCAGGCTGAAGATGCCGAGCAGGAGCGACGCGACCGCAGCCAGCAGGAACGTGTTCCGCAACATTCCGGATTGCAGGGCTTGCTGCGCATCCCAACCGAACACGTAGCTGATCGCCAGC
>DASYRK010000083.1:0-116803 GCA_036004505.1 Steroidobacteraceae bacterium | reverse complement strand
GAGTCCGGCGATACCTTCTCGCCCGGCTGCACGTGACGCTTGGCGACCGTGCCGGCGAACGGCGCGCGGATGACGGCGTCGTCGAGACTGATCTTCGCGAGGCGTGCATCCGCCTCGGCGAGCTTGAGGCTGGCCACCATGCCGGCATACGCGCTCTCGGTGGCCTCGTAGGTGTTCTGCGAGATGTAGTGACTCTCGAGCAGCGTGCGATTCTTGTCGCGATTCAGCGTGGCGAGTTGCAGGTCCGCGCGCGCGCGCTCGACGGCCGCGAGCTGGCGATCGTATTGCGCCTGCAGGTTGCGCGTGTCGATGCGTGCGAGCACCTCGCCTTCGCGCACCTCCTGGCCTTCGCGCAGCGGCACGATCTCGACCTCGCCGCCGACTTTCGACTTCAGCGTCGCCTGCACGATCGGCGACATCGAGCCGGACAGCGGCAGCGAGCGCGAGAGCGTCTGCATCGCGACTGTCTCGACGTCCACGGCCGCGAGCTCGATCGCTTTGGACTCCGCCGCTGCGGTGGCCGACGGCGCAGCGGCCGGCTCGCGCATTGCGACCCAGATGACGACGCCTGCGACGACAGCCACCAGCACTGCGATGACCAGTTTCATCGGCCAGCGCCGCTCGGAGGCCGGCGCAGCTTCTGCGCCCGGGCTGAAGTCGACCGTGTGGTCGGGCGCGCGCGGAAAGGGCGTGACGCTCGCCAGCGTCGGCCCGCTCTCCCCCGCAGCGTCGGAACGAACGAAGTGCTTGTTTGCCGTTGTCATTGCCTGTCCCCGCGAGTGCCCGGTCCTGAGGTCCGATTCGACCGCCCGTCCAGAACACCGGCGCAGTCCCTTTGTTGCAGTCGTCTGCCGCCGGCGCCCGGCGGCTCATGCGGGGGGTTGGACGCGCGTCCGGCCCGAAAAGGTTGCAGGGATCGTCTGCGTGACGGTGCAGTGGCCCAAACAGGGAAAAGCTCACACTCAGGCTTATGAAGATCGTTTATCCTCCCGCCATCACAACTCAAACAGACGACAGGCGGCGATGCTGCATTCCTGGCGACGAGCCCTTCCGGCCTTCCTTCTGGCCCTGCTGCTGACACCTGTCCTGACCTCCGCCTCTCCGGCCGGCCCGGGGATACCGTCCGACGCGGTCCGGTCCCTGCACCTCGGCAAGCTCGACGTCCGGTCCAACTCGGTCATTGTCGTGGACGCCGTGGACTCCTCGGTGCTGTTCTCCAAGGACGCCCAGCGGGTCGTGCCGATCGCCTCGATCACCAAGCTGATGACCGCCCTGGTGGTCCTCGATGCCGAGCAGCCGCTCGAGGAGATGATCGAGCTGACCCCCGCGGACCGGAAGCTGGAGCGCACCTCGGCGTCGCGCCTGGCGATCGGCAGCAAGCTCAGCCGTGGCGACTTGCTGCACCTGGCGCTGATGTCTTCAGAGAACCGTGCCGCGCACGCCGTGGCGCGGGCCTACCCGGGCGGGCTGCCGGCCTGCATCAAGGCAATGAACGTCAAGGCGCGCGCGCTTGGCATGAAGAGCGCCCGGTTCACCGACCCGACCGGGCTGTCGAGCGGCAATGTCTCCAACGCCGCCGATCTGGCGAAGCTCGTGGCCGCTGCGGCGGCCGATCCGACGATCCGGACGTTCTCGACCAACACCAGCCACACCGTCACGGTCGGCAGGCACCTGCTCGAGTTCCGCAACACGAACTCGCTGGTGAAGAAGTCCGACTGGGACATCCTGCTGCAGAAGACCGGCTTCACCAACGACGCCGGTCAGTGCCTGGTCATGAAGACTGTGATCCGCGAGCGCCCGGTCGTGATCGTGCTGCTGAATTCCTTCGGCAAGTACACGCGCGTCGCGGACGCCCGCCGCATCCGCAAGTGGATGGAAGCCGGCTCGGAGCCGGGCCAGCTGGCGCAAACCGCCCGCTGACCCGACTGCCGGTTTCGTTACGGACTCGGCGTCGCGCTCACCGCGGCGGCCGCATCCACGAAGCCCTCCCCGGAATCGAAGTCGAATCCCGCCGGAAGCGGCGAGAACACCGAGTTGCCGGGTCCCGGCACGACCAGAACCTCACGCTTCGTGATGTCTTCCGCGGTGTTGCGCAGGATCGTGTAGATCTGCTGCGCCCCCAGCCCACCGTTCTCTTGCAGCATCAGTGCTGCCACACCTGCGACGTGCGGGGCTGAGGCAGAGGTGCCGAAGAAGTTCGGCAGCTCGTCCGCCGGATTATCCAGGCACGGCGTGATGAACGTGCTGGTCGGACTGTTGCAACCGTCGCCGTCATCGTCATCGAACGACGAATCCGCGAAGAAGAACGTCGTGTTGCCGCCGTCGGGGCCGGTGACGCGCGGGTTCGGCCGCACCACGGGGACTGCCAGCGGCGCGCCGTACTTGTCGAGGTAGGTCGGAATTCCACCCGCCGACGAGAAGTCGTTCAGGCATGCCGGCACACATGCGCCGGGTGCGTCCTGCACCAGCGTCGAGAAGTGAGTGTCGAACTCCTCGGTCAGGTACCACGAGCTGGCGCCGATCGAAGCGACGTTCGCGGCGTTCGCATGGCCGTACGCGGTGCCGCTCTGGGTGTCGTGCTCAACCACCTCGGTCGTTCCCTGATTCTCGAACATCACGTACTTGACGTGCGCCGGCGCTGCGCCGGCAACGCGTGCGATGCGGATGAAGAAATCATTCGTCTGCGACTTCGGTCCGCCGACGAACAGCAGCGTGAGGTCCACGGCATCGCCGCCGACGTTGCGAGTACCCGCGAGCTGGCAGGTGATGCCAGTGGACACTCCGGGCGGGCAGAGCGGCACCAGCACACCCTTGTCCGTGTAGATGAGCATGTCGAGATCGCCGGTCGCACCGCGCGGCGCGGCGCCGTTCGGGTCGGTGGCCTGCGCATACGCGGTCGACGACAGGAAGGGCTGATCCCACTGCAGGCTGAAGATGACGAAGCCCTGGCCGCTCGCGTCCGGTGTCACGTGGATCTTCTGCAGCGTATCGACGCCAGGACCCGGATCGAAATCCTGCACCGGCAGGACGAAAGGCGCGCCCTTGCCGTTGTTATTGCCGCCGCCGTTGATAGACACCGTCGTCTCGCGGTACTCGGACTCGTAGGACTTACGCGCCTGATTGCCAGCCGAGGAGAAATAGGCGGCGCCGTTCGCGACCGCCTGATCGGCCGCCTGCGCAATGATGCCGTCGGAGAACATGTTCTCGGCGAAATAGATGACGTCGTCGACGATCACGTCCGAGCCCGCTTCCTGCAGCTCGAGGATGCCGTCGGCGAAATCGACGAGGCTGTTGAACGCCGTGTGGAACTTCTGCGAAGCGCCGGGTGCAACGTCGTGCACCAGCTGCACCATGCCGCGCCCTTCGTCGCTGCCCGGGCACCCGCCGTTGTCGAGCACTTCGACGCCCGGCGGGACATCCTGCGTCGCTTCGTCCTGCGCGGCCGTGGTCGTGGGCGCGCCCGGAACGAACGGCGGCGGATTGCACTGATAGCTGTCGGACATCACGCCAACCGTAACCCCGCTGCCATCGAGCCCCGTCGTGGCGCGCACGGTGTTCGAGCCGAGGCTGACGTCACCCTGGCTGACGACGTCCCCCTGCGAGGCGACGCGGACCCTGGCGAGTGCCGGCATTGCAAACCGCAACGTGGGCAACGCCGCTAGCTGACCCAGGGCGCTGACCGGCACCTGGGCGCTGACCAGCGGACCATGCACCTTGACGTTCCGCGCGCCGAGTTGCGCCAGGCTGCGCTGCAAGCCCGCGGCGTCGTTCGCGTACAGGTCGATGCCGATCATCCCACCCTGCACCCGGATCGCGGGGTCGCGCGAGCGGAACGTGCTCTTGCTGGAGCTGTTCTGATATTCCCGATGGAGATTGGCAAGCCACGGTCCGAGCTTGCCTGCGGGGCCGCTGCTCGCGGCCGCGATCATGTCCTCCTCGGCCGTAGCGCCCCACGCGGCGCCAAAGCCTGCCACGCCGGCGAGCAGGGACGCGGCAATCGCGACGCCCCGAATCATTCGAGCATGCATAAGAGTGATCCCCCCGATTGACGAATTGCCGAGCACGACAAGGCTCGGCATCAGGGGGCCAAAGTAACGCGCCGGGGCTCGTGCATCGCAGTGCGGACAACCGCTTATGGGTTCTTTCCCAGCACCGAAAGTTGGCGCGGATTGCGATCCGTCGGGGGTAGGCGTCGACCGACCGGGGCGGTCCATTGAATCGCCGGGGGGCCTCCTCATATACCCCGAACGGCGCAGTCGAAGAGGCGCGAGCGCAACGCTTTTCGACTACAATCCGCGTCCCCGCATGTCACGCCCACACTCTCAGGAATCAATGGTGAATCAACCCGAACTCGAGCTCCAATTGAAAGTCTGGAAGGAACTTGCCATCAGCAAACAGATGTTGATGCGCGCAGCGACGGATGCGCTGAAGCTGGATCCCAACTGTTCCCAGGAGGAGCTCAAGGCAGCCCTCGAAGGCGTTCTGAAGAAGATCGCCAAGGCCGAGACCGAAGCCGCCGACGCGCGCGCGCAGGCGAAGATCACGATCACGGCGATGGAGAACAAAGTGGCCGCGAGCGAGCGCTCGCTGGCGACTGCCCAGGCGAGCGTTACGCAGCTGCAGGCCGCCCAGGAGAACAGCACGAAGCAGATGGCGACCGATCGCACTGCCGCCGCCAAGGAACTGCAGAAGGTGAAGGATCGCGTCGCCGAGCTGGACAGAGCGCTCAAGGCGATCAACACCGCGCTGTCGGACACGCCCGAGAACGTCATCAAGAAGATGAACGTGCTCAAGAAGCAGAAGCAGGAAGAGGCCGATCTGCGCCGTGAGATCGAGTCCTCGCTCAACACGCTGCGGACAGAGAAGAAGCAGGTCGATCAGAAGGCGGCGGCCGGCGAGAAGCTGGCGACGCAGTATCGTGACCTGCACGGCATCACCGTCACGCTGCACGAGCGCGCCAAGGCCGCGCTGCCGGAGGCGCAGGATCTGCCGGCCGTGCCCGAACTCGATGCCAAGCTGCTCGAAAGCCTCGGCATCACCGTCGCCGAAGAAGACAAGAGCGACGACAAGGCTGACGCGAAAGCCGGCAACGGCGCAAAAGCGAAGGCCGAAGGCAAGTCGAAGAAGAAGTAGTGCGTGGGGGGCTATCGCCGCGCGACCGCGGCGGCGAACAGCCCCCGATCTGCGCGTGCGCGCGATCCAGCGCACTGACCGGCTCCTGCGACTCACTCATATGGACCGCGCCGATCACGGCTGAGCGGCCGGGCGATCACGCCGAGCACGTCGCGAAGCGCTCGTGCGCATTGAACGCGAGCTCGAGTCGCGATTGCGTATCGCGCATGTACGCGCCGATGCGACGGCCGTGAACACAGTCCGTCTCGAGAATCGCTGGGCCAGCACGTTTTCCCGGGTTTTTCAGCACGAATCCGTCCGATGTGTCCGCCCGTTTCACGCGCCGGCCGCGCCCCGCAACGGTTCGCCGGTAACCGGCGGTAACTGGCCGGCAAGGTCTCGTGGACTGCAACCTTTCCGAGGAGTATCGCATCTGAACCAACGAACACCGCAATAACGCGGATGAGTACTGAGAAGAGAGTAAGGAGATCGTCATGTATGCCCTCAACCAGATGAGCCGGACCACGCAGCGCACCGTTACCGCCGTTGTGTCAGCTGTGATCGTCACCCTGTGGCTCAGCCTCGGGGCGTACGGAGCGGAGATGGCTGCCCATCCCGGCTACTCGGTCACGGTTACTCAGATCCAGTAAGTCTTCTGAGCCCACTGCCGGTGTTGCAATTTGAAGCGCGCCGGCAGTCTTGGCCCAAGACTGAAGATCGAAGTCCGCCCGAGCCCTCCGCTTCGTACCCTCGCGGTACGCCCCATTTCCAAATTCCCGATTTTTGCCAATAGGCGCCCTCGCGCGCCTCGTGCCGCCGGCGCACACTGCGCCGATGCAGCGCTTGCTCGTCGCACTCGGTGCGATCTTTCTGGCCGACGGCGCCGCCGTCGCGGATTCGTCGGTTACGACGCAGCGAAGCGTCACGAAAGTTGCCGACGGCGTCTATTCCATCCGGCACGTCGACGCGCCCGATACCAACCCGCAAGGTAATACGACCGTCATCATCGGCGAGCGCGCCGTGCTCGTCGTGGACTCCAGCTATCTGCCATCGAGCGCCGCAGAGGACATCGCGCAGATCCGGCGCTGGACCGACCGGCCGGTGCGCTACGTGCTCAACACGCACTGGCATCCCGATCATCAGCGCGGCAATTCGGTTTACGTCGACGCGTTCCCGGACGTGTCGATCGTTGCGCACGTGGAGACGGCGCGATTGATGGCTTCCTACGACGCGGCGAATCGCGAGCGCTACCCGAAGCGGCTGCAGGCGATGCAAGCAACGCTCGCCCAGAAACCGGATGCGGAGCTGCAGAAAACCGTCGACGGCCGCAATCGCGTGCTCGCCGAGCTGGAACGCTCACGGCTGCAGTTGCCGACGCTCACGTTCGACAGCGAGTTGAATCTCGATCTTGGCAATCGCGTCGTCGAGATTCGTCACAGCGGTACCGGCGACACGCGCGGCGACGCGTGGGCCTGGCTACCGCAGGAACAGGTGCTCGTGACCGGCGACGTGCTGGCTGCACCCGTGCCATATTTCTTCGCGGGTTATCCCGAAGGTCTCGCGCACACGCTGCATCGACTCCTGGAGCTGGATGCCAAGGCGATCGTGCCGGGCCACGGCGACGTGATGCGCGACAAAACGTACATGCGCGCAGTGCTGGAGATGGTCGAGACGATCGTCGGCCAGGTGAACGCCGCCGTCGTGCGCATCGGCAGCCTCTCGGCGCGCCTCGAAGACGTGCGCCCGCAGATCGACGTCGCGGAGTATCGCCAGCGTTTTGCCGGCGACGATCCGCACAATCAGGAGTACTTCGACGAGTCGATCGAAGGCCTGATCAAGGACGCGTTTTACCAGGCGCCGAAGTAGCTTTGCCCTGCACCAGCGCAGTCGCCTGGTCGAGCCGCTCGCAATATTTCGCGAGCACGTCCGCAGTCAGCACTGCGAACTGGTTCGCCTGATCCCACCTGTTGTCCTCGATCGCTTCGCGCACGCCCGGCAGCGTCTTCACGCCGTAGCCGGTCAGCAGGCCCGGCGCGTAGATGTAGTGCCGATACCATTCGCGGCCAGGCAGCCCGCGCATGTCGATCAGCGTCGCTTCCATGCCGCGCAGCACTGAGTTGAGCTGCGCCGCTTGCGTCGCGCTCAGCTCGGTCGTGCGCCCGGCCAATGCCTCGTCATACGCCTTGGTGCTCTTCCTCACGCGTGCGACTGCATTGTCGAGCGCCGCGAGATTGAGATACGGCACTTCGGGCTCGCGCTGCGGCGGGGCGACCCGACGCGTCGGATCCGCGGCCAGCTCGAACGCTTTCTTGTCGAGGAGCTTGCCGAGATCCTCCGCCTGCTTGCGCTTGGTGTCGGCGAGCTCGTGCAGCTCTTTCACGTACCCGTCGATCGTGTCGGCAAAGCTGCCGAACTCCATCGGCAGGACATTCGCGTCTGCGATCCGCAGCACGAGCCGGCCGGCCGTCTGCGCCAGGGCGACGCCGTACTGGAAGCCCGGGTCGCCGAAGCGCCGATAGTGATCGAACGAATCGTAGTTCGAGTGATAGACGCCGTCCGTCTCGTCTTCACCGCCGTAGCCGAGATTCAGCGTCGTCAGGCCGAGATGCTGCAGGAAGGGCGTGAAGTCCGAGCCGGAACCGAGCGCACCGAGCGTGAAGTCATCGCCGGCGGCCGCCTTCCTCGCGCCGTCTTTGTCGTCGCTCGAAGCGCCCTTGCGATAGCCCTTCACCATGCTGAGCGCGTCGAGGCGCTCCTTCACGCTCACCTTGGTCTGCGGATCCTGCACGTCCTTGGCCACTTCGTTCACCAGGCGCTGCAGCGAGTGACTGCCGCCGACCGAGAGGAAGCCGCGCGTGTTGCCGTCCGAATTGATGTAGACGACGGCCTTGCGCTGCAGCTCTTCGGCGTGACCTTCGGCCCACTCCGTCGAGCCGAGCAGACCCGGCTCCTCGCCGTCCCAGCTCGTGTAGACGAGCGTGCGCTTCGGACGCCAGCCGTCCTTGAGCAGCGCGCCGATCGCCTTCGCCTCGGCCATCATCGCGACGTGGCCGGACAACGGATCGCCTGCGCCGAACACCCAACCGTCGCGATGGTTGCCGCGCACGACCCACTCGTCGCGGTTGGTCGAGCCGCTGATCTTCGCGACGACGTCATACGCAGGCTTCGTGCTCCAGTCCGACTGGATCGACAGATGCACGGTCGCGGGACCCGGGCCCACGTGATACGTGATCGGCAACGCGCCGCGCCACTCCGGCGGCGCGACCGGTCCGCCGAGCGCGGCGAGCAGCGGCTGCGCATCTGCGTACGAGATCGGCATCACCGGAATCTTCAGGATCGTCTTCGCCTGCTCGAGCTTCAGGCGCTTCGCGCCCTTGGTCGCGCCGACGTTCGGCGTCAGCGGATCGCCCGGCGCGACCGGCAGATCGAGCACCGAGCCGCGCTGCACGCCTTGCGCAGGCCGGTTGCCGCCCTTCGGATACGTGTCGCCGACGAAATAGCCGTCCTCGTGCGGATCGGAATAGATCAGGCAGCCGACCGCGCCATGCTCCTGCGCCAGCTTCGGCTTCAGGCCGCGCCAGCCGGCGCCGTAGCGAACGATGACGATCTTGCCTTTGACGTCGATGTTGCGCCGGGCAAGCTCCTTGTAATCGTCGGGCATGCCGAAGTTCACGTAGACGAGCGGCGCGGTCACGTCGCCGTCGCCGCCATACGCGTGATACGGCGGCAAGCCGTCAGTCTGCGTCGAAGTGCTGTCGCCTTCGATCGGCGGCTCCTTGAGCGACGCGACGAAGTGTGTCGGTGCTACGAGCTCGAGACTGTGCTGCTTGAGCGTCGGGTACAGCACGTCAAACGTTTCGATCTGCGCATCCCAGCCCCACGCACGGAACTGCTGCTGCACGAACTCCGCGTTCTCCTTGTCGTGCGGCGCGCCGACGTTCGTCGGCCGGGCGGACATCTGCTTCATCCAGGCTTCGAGGTCCGACGCCTGCAACTGCGAGTCGAACTTCTGCTCGACGCCGCGCTCCGCGGTGTCGGCAGTTGCACCCCACGCCGTTCCCGCGGCGAGCAGCGCAGACACAACGAGAGTGCAAAGTTTCCAGAATGCTTGATGCATGGACCAACACCTCGGCTGGAGCAAACGAGACCGCGCATTGTACGATACGTCATGCCCGCACCGTTTCATCTCGCGATCCCGGTCCACGATCTGCGCGCCGCGCGCGCGTTCTACGGACGGCTGTTCGGCTGTCCGGAAGGACGCAGCTCGGGCGAATGGGTCGACTTCGACTTCTTCGGCCACCAGCTGGTCGCGCATCTCGATCCGACGCGCCGCGCGGTGCACTTCAACGAAGTGGATGGCAAGGAAGTGCCCGTACCGCATTTCGGCGTGGTGCTGGGCTGGGACGACTGGCACGAGCTCGCCGCGCGCTTGCGCGACGGCGGCGCGCGCTTCGTCATCGAGCCGGGTATCCGCTTTCGCGGCGAAGTCGGCGAACAGGCCACGCTGTTCCTCTACGATCCGTCGGGCAACGCGCTCGAGTTCAAGGCGTTCAAGGATCCGTCGCGGCTGTTCGCAAAATAAGCTCACCGGAGACCGCCATGTCGACGTCTCTCCCGCCGGTACGACGCATCGTCACCGGCATCGACGCCAACGGCCGCTCGTACATCGCCGCAGACGGCGTCTCGCCGGCGATGATGACGCTGCAGGGACGCGAGGGCTACCGCAACAACAATCTCTGGCGTACGGTCGGCAGCTCCGCGCCAGTCGATGCACCCGACTCAGTGCTCGAACACCGCGGCGTGCTGCCGCCGAAAGGCGGCACGGTGCTGCGCGTGATCGACATCCCGCCCGAGGATAAAGACCCCGAGGCGCAGCGGCGCGCGACCGAAGCCGTGTTCGCCGCAATGTTCGCGGATGCGAAGCACGACTCCGCACACAAGCGCCATCCGGGCATGCACGTCACCGACACGATCGACTACGCGATCGTATTGCAGGGAGAGCTGGTGGCAGTCATGGACGAAGGCGAGACGGTGATGCGCGCCGGCGACATCCTGATCCAGCGCGGCACTAATCACGCGTGGGCGAATCGCTCGGGCGCCATCGCACGCATCGCATTCATTCTGGTGGACGGCCGCCGCTAGCCGGCAAAAGTCACGCCTTTTGACGGCGCTGTCGAAAGGGCCTCGGCCGCTTTCGACCAGGAAAGTCAGCGCGCGCGCTCGAACTTGCCCTGGGTTCGCTGCACGCTCGGGCGCGCAGCAGTCGCGTCGAGCCAGGCGCGCAGGCGTGGATGCTCCGACAGCGTGTTGCGCCCCTCTTGCGTCATCGCGAAATACAGCATGATCGGCAACGCGTGCAGATCGGCGAGCGTCATGTCGTCGCCGGCAAAATAACGACTCGTTCCCAGGAGATCTTCGAGCGCGCGACAGCACGTGCGGGCGCGCGCCAGCGATTCGGCGACGAGCATCTCGTTGGGCGCGACGCCGTCTTCCGGCGCGACGATGCGCGCGGCGAAGACGCCCCAGATCATCGGCCGGTAGGCGTACGCATCGACGATCGCGATCACCTGGTTCATGCGCGCCCGGGCGCGCGGCTCCTGCGGCTGCAGGCGCGGGCCGGCGAACGCTTCGTCGATGTAGCGCGTGATCGCATCGGTTTCGTACAGCACGAAGCCGTCGTGCGCGAACGCTGGAATGCGGCCGAACGGCTGACGCGCGAGATGCTCCGCAGGCACGCCGCTCGGCCCGAAGATCTCGACTTCTTCGAGCGTATAGCGCACGCCCTTCTCTTCGAGCGCCAGACGTACGATGCGCGTGTAGACGCTGCGGGCCAGCCCGTAGAGGACCGGATCGCTCACTGGCAAATGACGACTACGTCCGCAGCGTCCGCCTTTTCGAGCACGCCGCGCCCGTTGCTGACGCTGCAAACCTGATTCGCGGGCTGCTGGCTGACCTCGAGGTCGTACGGTGTCCCGTCCGGCAGCGAGGCCGGCAGCAGGAACTTGCCGTTCGCAGCGATCTGCAGCTTCTCGCCATTGCTCTGCAATTCCAGGCCCGGCGTTTGCAGCCCCGAGACAGTGCCGCCGACCCCGAAGCCGATGGTGGCGCACTGGACCGAGATGTTGGTGATGTTGGCGTCGCTGACCACGCCGCTGCCATTCGTCACGCGACACAGCTGCAATGGACGGAGCGGCGGGGTTTCCACCGTCACATTGTACGGCCGCCCGCTGGTCACGCCGGTCGGGAACGTGAACGGGCCGTTCGCTGTAGGCGAAACCTTGTCGCTGCCATTGTTCGCGAGCACCAGCCCCGAGCCCACCAGTCCGCTGAGCGTGCCGCCGATCGTGAACTCGCGCAGCACACAGGTGATGACGATGTTGTCCACGTCGCCATCCGCGACGGTGCCCGAGCCGTTCTGCACCGAGCACGCCTGCGGCGGATTCTGCGGCTGCGTCTTGACCGCGACGCTGTACTGCGAGCCGCTCGGAATCTTCGTGGCGAAGGCAAAGCCGCCGTCAGATTGCACGCCGACGTCGTCGCCGCCGTTGTTCTGAAGCACGAGACCGGAGCCCTGCAGCCCGCTGACCGTGCCGCGGATCGTAAAAGTGTTCGTTGCGCAGCTGACCTTGACAGTCCGCACATCGCCGCCGCCGACCGTGCCGGTGCCGTCCGCGACAGTGCAGGTTTGCGAGGGCTGGTTCGGCTGCGTTGCGACCGTAACCTCGAACGTGCCGCCGCTTGCGAGCTCGGTCGCGAACGCGAAGCTGCCATTCGATGCGATCTGCAGATCGTCGGCGCCGTTGTTGCGCAGGACGAGCCCGCTGCCCGAGAGACCCGAGACGGTGCCGCCGACGCTGAACGAGCCGGTGCTGCAGGTCACGCTGACGCTCGTGATGTTGGTCGCCTGCGCCGTGCCACTCGCGTTCGCGACCGAGCACAACTGCGCGGGGCTGTCGGGTTGCGTGAGAACCGTGACGTTGTACGGCGAGCCCGCGTCGAGCGAGGTCTTGAAGGTGAACGACCCGTTCGCGGAGACCGCGAGATCGTCGCCCGCGTTGTTCTGCAGGACCAGGCCTGCGCCGGAAAGCCCGGCGATCGTGCCGCCGACCGTGACCTTGCCCGGCTCCTGCTGCTGACCGCCGCCCGAGTCGTCCAGGCTGCCCCGGCCGTTCGAACACGCGGCAAGCCCCAGTACCAATACCGGGACACTCCAGGCACGCAAACAGCGCCAGACCCACGTCATCGTTCTCACCCGGTCCAGGTCGGGCTTTAAGCCGACATTCTGGACGGTGATACTGACGAGGCAGGTAAATTGTTCCCTGTGGATCGGGCTTCAGCCGCGGCGCCCCGCAGGGTGTCATAAGCCGCGTCGCGCAGATCGACGAGCGAGAGCGCGGCTGCCGACACGTACGGGTTGGTGATCGACGACAAGCGAGGCAGCGTGTCGGTACGCATCGGCTGCTGCGTCTCGCGCTCGGCGCCGTCGATACGCGCCGCCAGGGCCGCAGAGAGCTTCGTTGATTCAGTCCCGCATAGGTCAAAGTCCCCGGGCGCACCCCGGGACTCATCCTCACTTCCCGCAAGGGGCACGGCTGCCTAGAATGTGCGCACAACTACAAAGTACAGCGGTGCACGGAGCCTGCCATGCGTCCCTTCTCTCTCCTGGCCGGGGTGTTGTTCTGCGCGAGCGCTTTCGGGCAAACGCCGACCGCGCCACAGGCCGCGCCGTCAGCAATCCCACTCGAGCACTTCACGAAATTCGACCAGTCCGCCGGGCTGAAGCTCTCGCCCGACGGCGAGTACTACGCCATGCTCACCGGCAAGTACGGCCGCTCCGCCGTGGTGTTCGTCGAGATCAAGAGCAAGAAGGCGGTGGGCGGCGTACGCGCGCAGAACGACTGCGAGATCGACGAGTATCACTGGATCTCGCCGACGCGCCTGATCTACACCGAAGCGCAGCGCCAGCGCGGCAACATCCGGCCGACGCCGACTGGAGAAATCTTCGCGGTGAATCGCGACGGCAGCGGCATTCGCCTGCTGTACGGCTATCGCGCCGAGCAGAGTACGCTCGATACGAAGATCGCGCGGCGCAAGGCGAGCTACGCGAGCGCAGATTACCTCGGCTCGCTCAAGAAGGATCCGAATCACATTCTGATCGCCGAGTATCCGTGGAAGATCATGCAGAACGTGTATCGCTACAACCCGGACGCGAAGCCGCTGATCAGCCTGCTCGACGTTTACAGCGGCGACAAGAAGCAGCTCGACATGGCGCCGCTCGCCGGCGCCAGCTTGCTGCTGGACCACGACGACAACGTGCGCTTCGCATACGGTCGCAACGAGGCGCAGCAGTACGCAGTCGCGTGGAAGCCGAAAGCGGACAGCGACTGGCAATCGTTCAACCTGCCGGGTTTCCGCGACGAGAGCATCGTCCCGCGTCGCTTCAGCAGCGACGACCGCTCGGTGTATCTGACGGGCGTGCGCGAGGGCGAGAAATACGACGCGCTGTTCCGCCTGGACCTGCAGTCGCAGCAGCTCGAGAAGGTGCACGCGTTCGAGGGCATGGATGTCGACGGTGTCATCGCCGACTTCTCCGACCGTGAGGTCATCGGCGTCTACGGCTATGGCGATCGCGAGGCCGATTTCTGGCTGCTCAAGGACAACCCCGCGGCACAGACGTACCAGGCGCTGCAACGTGCGTTCCCCAACCAGCGCCTCAATGTCACCAGCGCAAGCGAGGATGGGCGACTCGTCGTGCTGTTCGTCGATTCCGACGTGAACCCGGGCGACTACTACATGTTCGATACGGTGACCAAGCATGCTGATTTCCTGCGTGCCGGGCGCGCCTGGATCGATCCCAAGACGATGCGGCCGAACGAGCCGATTGCGCTCAAGGCGCGCGATGGGCTGGAGTTGCATGGTTATGTCACGCGCGCCGCTGGCGACGGTCCGCATCCTATGGTGGTGTTGCCGCACGGAGGCCCGCACGGCATTCGCGACTACTGGAAGTTCGATTGGGAAGTGCAGTTGCTTGCCAGCCGCGGCTACACGGTGCTGCAGGTGAATTTTCGCGGCAGCGGCGGCTACGGGATGGATTTCGAGCAGGCTGGATACCGTGAGTGGGGCGCGAAGATGCAGGACGACGTCACCGACGCGACGCGCTGGGCGATCGAACAGAAGATTGCACCCGCGGATCGCATCTGCATCTACGGCGCGAGCTATGGCGGTTTCGCGGCGCTGATGGGAGCCGCGCGGGAGCCTGATCTGTATCGGTGCGCGATCGGGTACGCTGGGGTCTATGACCTGCAGTTGATCTGGGAATCGGACAGCAGTGCGGACTCGAAATCCGGTCGCAGCTATTGGGACCGCGTCCTCGGCGGCGACATCGCGAAACTGCGCGCGCAATCGCCCGTCTACAACGCCAGAAACATCAAGGCGCCGGTGCTGTTGATTCACGGCAAGGCGGACGACACCGCGGACTATGAGCACGCGAAACGCATGCGCACCGCTCTGGAGCAGAACCAGAAGAAGGTCGAGTGGCTGGCGCTCAGCGGCGAAGGTCACGGCGTCTACGACGAGGACTCGCGCCGCGAGGTGTACGAGCGGATCTTGCAGTTCCTCGACGCCAACCTCATGAAGGCCCGGACCGCATCGCAGTAGACCGGATCTGGGCCCCGCAGCCTCGGCCCCGAACCTGGAATTCCCGGACGACTCCGAGTACAACGGGCGCAGGGAGCCGCCATGCGTTGCCTCTGTCTCTTGTTCTGCGTGGTTTGCTGGACGGGTGCGTTCGCGCAAACCACTGCAACTCCGCAGTCCACCGCACCCACGGGCGCCGGCGCAACCACCCTGCGGTCGGGCGGCGGCCGGATGCCGGTCGAGTACTTCACGAAGTTCGACGAGTTCGGCGGCGTCAAGATCGCGCCCGACGGCCAGTTCATCGCGGCGCTCGCCGGCAAGTACGGCCGCTCCACGATCGTGTTCATCGATCTGCAGGAAAAGAAAACGGTGCGCACCGTCAGCATGCCGGACGACTGCGAGATCGATGAGTACTACTGGGTGTCGCCGACTCGGCTCATCTACACGATCGCGCAGCGCCAGCGCGAGAACGTGCGGCCGACGCCGACCGGAGAAATCTTCGGAGTCGATCGCGAGAGCGGCGGCATCCGCATGCTGTACGGCTATCGCGCCGCAGAGCGCACGCTCGACACCCGCCTCGCCAAGCGCAAGTCGAGCCATGCGACGCCCGTGTTCCTGAGCTCGCTGAAGAGGAATCCCGAGCGCGTCCTGATCGCCGAGTATCCGTGGCGCAATCTCGGCAACGTGTGGGTCTACGATCCGGATACGAAGCCGCTGATCTCGTGGCTCGACGTCTACACCGGCAGGAAGCAGAGGATCGACGCCGCGCCACTCAGCGGCGCGCGCCTGCTGCTGGACCACGACGATAACGTGCGCTTCGCGATCGGACGCGACGAGCACTCCGACCTGGCCATCAGCTGGAAACCGCAGCCCGACAGCAAGTGGACTTCGTTCCAGCTCGAGGGCTTCGCGGAAGACACCGTAGCGCCGCGTCGCTTCAGCTCCGACAACCGCTCGGTCTATCTGACGGGCATGCGCGACGGCGATTCGTTCGACACGCTGTATCGCCTCGATCTGCAGACGAAGCAGGTCGAGAAGGTGTACGCGTTCGCCCAGGGCGACGTCGATGACGTCATCGCGGACTTCGCCGATCGCGACCTGATCGGCGTGCTCGGCTACGCCGATCGACAGACCGAGGTCTTCCTGCAGCAGGACAATCCCGCGGTCCGGACCTACGAGGCGCTGCAACGCGCCTTTCCGGGTCAGCGCGTCAACGTGACGAGCACGAGCACCGACGGCCGCCTGGCGATCGTGTATGTCGACTCGGACGTGAACCCGGGCGACTACTACATGTTCGACACGGTGACGAAGCGCGCCGATTTCCTGCGCGGCGGACGCATCTGGATCGAGCCGCAGCAGATGCGGCCGAAGCAGCCGTTCACGTTCAAAGCGCGCGACGGCCTGGAGCTGCACGGTTATGTGACGCGCCCCACGGGCGACAGTCCGTATCCGATGATCGTGATGCCGCACGGCGGCCCGCACGGCGTTCGCGACACATGGGAATACGATCCGGAAGTGCAACTGCTCGCGAGCCGCGGCTACGCAGTGCTGCAGGTGAACTATCGGGGCAGCGGCGGTTACGGCATCGATTTCGAGACGTCCGGCTACGGCGAATGGGGCGCGAAGATGCAGGACGACGTCACCGACGCCACACGCTGGGCGATCGAGCAGAAGATCGCCATCGCCGATCGCATCTGCATCTACGGTGGCAGTTACGGCGGCTACGCTGCGCTGATGGGAGTCGCGCGCGAGCCCGACCTGTACCGGTGTGCGATCGGCTACGCGGGCGTGTACGACCTGCCGCTGATGTTCGAGTCAGGCGACACTCCCGACTCGCGCTTCGGCCGCGACTACCTGGAGCGCGTGCTCGGCAACGACGTCGCGAAGTTGCGCGAGCGCTCGCCTGTTTACATGGCACAGAACATCAAAGCGCCGGTGCTGCTGATCCACGGCAAGGACGACACGCGCGCGGACTACGAGCACGCGAAGCGCATGCGCGCGGCGCTGGAACAAAATCACAAGAAAGTCGAGTGGCTGGCGCTCGGCGGCGAAGGTCACGGCGTCTACGACGAGAACACGCGCCGCGACGTGTACGAGCGCATCCTGCAGTTCCTCGACGCCAACCTGCAGCACGCCACGACGGCATCATCACACTAAGAAAATAGCCTCAGGACGCCGCCGCCAGCGGCGCCGCCGGGCGCCGGAACTCCATGACGCCGTCGTCGACGCGGCCGTAGCGCAGCATCATGATGTCGAACGCGTAGTTCTGATGCAGCTTCCACGGCAGGCGCGAGCCCTGCTTCGGCAGCTTGTGCAGCGAGCGCTGCACGTATCCCGACGAAAAATCGATCCACGGCTCCACGGTCAGCGACGGATCGACGTTGCGCGGCGTGCATTGCCGATAGCCGTGTCTGTCCATGTGCGTGAGCAGGCGGCAGACGTATTCGCACGTCAGGTCGCACTTCAGCGTCCACGAGGCGTTCGTGTAGCCGAACGAGGACGCCATGTTCGGCACGTCGCTGAACATCATGCCCTTGTAGTTGAGCGTCTTCGCGAGATCGACTTCGCGGCCGTCGACGCTCAGCTGCATGCCGCCGAGCAGCTGCAGGTTGAGCCCGGTCGCGGTGACGATCAGGTCTGCTGCGAGCTCGCGGCCGGACGCGAGCTTGAGGCCCTTTTCGGTGAAAGTCTCGACGCGGTCGGTGACCACGTCGACGCGGCCCGCCTTGATCTGTTCGAACAGGTCGCCGTTCGGCACCAGGCACAGGCGCTGGTCCCACGGGTTGTAGCGCGGCGTGAAATGCGTGCCGACGTCGTAGTCGGGGCCGAGTGCCTTGCGCACGCCGTTGAAGATCAGCTTCTTGATCATCTCGGGCCGGCGCCGGCTCAGCTGGAAGAACAGCATGCCGAACAGCACGTTCTTCCACCGCGTCAGCAGGTACGCGAGCTTCACCGGCAGCACGCGCCGCAGGCTGTTCGCAATGAAGTCCTCGGCGGGCAACGAGATCACGTACGTCGGCGAGCGTTGCAGCATCGTCACGCGTGCGGCAGTCTTCGACATTTCGGGAACGATCGTCACCGCAGTCGCGCCGCTGCCGATCACGACGACCCGCTTGTTCGCGTAATCGATGTCGGAGGTCCACTTCTGCGGATGCACGATGCGACCCGCGAAGCGCTCGGCGCCGGCGAACTGCGGCGTGTAGCCTTCGTTGTAGTTGTAGTAGCCGCTGCACATGAACAGGAAGTTGCACGTGAAGCGCACCGGCTCGCGATTCGGGCCGCGCTCGGCTTCGACCGTCCAGCGCGCGTCCTGCGAAGACCACGCTGCGCGCTTCACCAGATGGTGGAAGCGGATGTGCTTCTCGATGCCGTACGTGCGCGCGGTCTCCCGGAGATAGTCGAGGATCGCCGGGCCGTCGGCAATCGCCTTCGCGTGTGTCCACGGCCGGAACGAGTAACCGAGCGTGTACATGTCCGAATCCGAACGGATGCCGGGATAGCGGAACAGGTCCCAGGTGCCGCCGAGGTCGGCGCGCCCTTCGAGGATCGCGTAACGCTTCCCGGGGCACTGCTTCTGCAGGTGGCAGCCGGCGCCGATGCCGGAGATGCCGGCGCCGACGATCAGGACATCGAGGTGTTCGGGTGACATGGGTGACGAAAGTGACACAGGCGACCCGGGCTGGACTAGGACGTTTCTGCCGGGGTCACCTGTTTGCCTTTCTTTTCACTGTGCGACGGGCAGCTCGATCGCGCTCGCTGTGCCCGGCGCATGCCACACCCGCTGGGTGGCCTTCACGTAGGTCCGCGGGTCCGCGAACATGATGTTCGGCACGAACGTCTGCGGGTTGCGGTCGTACAGCGGGAACCAGCTGGACTGGATCTGCACCATGATGCGGTGGCCCGGCAGGAACGTATGGCTCGCGTTCGGCAGGCGGATCCGGTACTCCAGCGCCTTGTTCGGCGTCAGCGGCTGCGGCTTCGAGAAGTCCGTGCGGTAGCGGCCGCGGAAAATGTCCGCCGACAGCATCTGCTGGTAGCCGCCCATCGTCGGCCGCTCCTGCACTTCGTCCGGCCACACGTCGATGATCTTCACGACCCAGTCGGAGTCGGTGCCGCTGGTCGACGCGAACAGGCTTGCGATCGGCTCGCCGGCGAGACGCACGGGCTCGCGCAGCGGCTCGGTCTGATACACGAGCACGTCGGTGCGCGAGGCGGCGAAGCGCTGGTCGTCGACGAGCCAGTCGCCCCAGCCGGAGTTCTCGGCGCCTTGTGCGAGCGTCGGACGCTGGCGATACGTCACGGGCTTCGCCGGATCGGAGATGTACTCGTCGTAGCGCTCCGCGCCGGCAGCGGGCGCATCGAAGCCGAGCTTGCCGCCGGGCAGCAGATACAGCGAGCGCGACTTCTTCGCGCAGCCCTCGCTGCACACCTGCGGCCAGTCATCGTACCGGTGCCACTCGTTCGCGCCGGTCTCGTAGACGAGCACGCGCGGCGTCGACGGCTTCGGCGCGTCCTTCAGATAGTGATCGAGGAACGGCTGCAGCACGGTGCGGCGGAACCAGCCTGCGGTGTCGCCTTCGAACTGGATCGCGGCGAGCGCGCGGCCTTCGCGGCGGCCCTGGCCGTGATTCCACGGCCCGAGCACGAGATGCAGTTTCTCGCCGCGCGGATCCTTGGATGCGAGCGCCCTGAACAACGCCGGCCCGCCGTAGATGTCTTCCTGATCGAACAGGCCCGAGACGATCATCATCGGCACGTCGAGCGGCTCTTTCGCGAGCACTTTGTCGACGGCCTGCGCCTGCCACCACCAGTCGTAGCTCGTGTGCTCGGCGAGCGCGTGCCAGAAACCGAGTTGATCGAGGCCGCGCGCCTTTGCGAGTGCGCCGGCCGAGCCGGCGCGCAGGAACGTGTCGTAGGCGTCGTACTCGCCGTACCACCACTTCGCGTCCCCTTTGCGCGTGGCTTCCTGATCGTAGGTGTACTCGAGCGAGCCGAGCTGGCGGAACGCGCCGTTGTGGAACCAATCGTCGCCCAGCCAGCCGTCGACCATCGGCGCGAACGGCACGGCCGCTTTCAAAGCGGGGTGCGGACGCACAGTCGACATCACGGTCGTGTAGCCCTCGTAGGAGCCGCCGAGCGTGGCGACGCGTCCGTTCGATTCGGGCACGTTCTTCACCAGCCACTCGATCGTGTCGTAGCAATCGGTCGCGTGATCGACCTGCGTCGGATTCGCCGGGCCGCGCAGCGCCCGCGTCATTACGTAGTCGCCCTCCGAGCCGTATTTCCCGCGCACGTCCTGGAACACGATGATGTAGCCGGCCTGCACCGCCGTGTCGTCCATTTGCGGCACGGCCGCGATCAGGTGCGGGCTGTTGGCGCGCAGCACGCGAGTGCCCGCGTCGTACGGCGTGCGATTCAGCAGGATCGGCGCGTTCTTCGCGCCCTTCGGAATCAGGATGAAGGTCTTGAGCTTCACGCCGTCGCGCATCGGAACCCTCTCTTCGCGCTTGACGTAGTCGAAGTCGGCGTTCGTCGGCGTGAACTTCTCCGGCGTCTCGCTCGGCAGCGAGGTCGTTTTCTCATCGGTCTTTTCATCAACGTGAGCGCCAAGCGCCACGCCGCAGAAGAATGTCGCAACGATGCACACGTTGCGAAAGAACAGTGCTTTCACGAAGGCTCCTTCCGGCAGTGAAGGAGCGCAATCCTATCAGCCCGTGCGGGGCCGCCACACCCCTTCACTTGCGAACTGACGCCACGCCCACGGCAACCACTGCAGCAGCGCGAACGACAGCCACAACGCCCACAGCAGCATCGCGAGCTTGTAGAACCAGATCGACACTGACAGAACGAACGGCTGCGGCATTTGCGGCGCCGTGCGATCGACGAACCACGGCAGGAAGTCAGCGCCGCCGTTGAGCACGCCCATGTCCGGCTGGCCGAGGAGCCCGTACGGAATCGCGCTCACCAGGATGCCGAGTGCGGCCACCGAGAACACCGCGAGCAGGATCTGCGCCGTGTTGAACTGCCAGCGCTTGGCAATGCGCACCTCCGGGCGACGATCGAGCACGAACAGCCATGCCACGAAGACGATCAGCACCCACCACGAGAACGTGCTCAATCCCAGCCCGAGCAGCAGCCAGTCGCGCGTGCGCAGCGGCGTGCGACGCACTCTGCCGAGCGCCAGCGCGATCACGATGAACACCGCGAGCTCGCCCCAGTAGAGAATCGCGGGACCGACGCCGCTGCCCCATGCGAACAGGATCCAGCGATCGCGCGGCAACGCGAGGCTCGCCTGGACGTTCGTGCCCTCCACGCCCAGATCGATCGCCGGCGAGCGGCTGACGAGACCGACGCCTTCGCCACGACTGAGCTCCACCGTGACGTCGTGCTGACCCGGGGTCAGCGTCAGCGGCAGCACGCCGTCGGCGGGCCGCAGCGGCACCGTCTGTCCATCCGTGACGACGCTCTTGACCTCAGCGTCCTGCGGCAGGCGCAAGTCGTGGCGACCGCCGCGGCTGCTGCGATAGGCGAAGTTCAGCGTCGTATTCGCCACGCGCTCGCCGAATCGTGTCGTGACGTTGACCCTGTCGACCGCGACGGTGTCGCCCGCGCTCGCTGCGGGGCGCACGACTGTGAGATCGAGCGTCTCGCCCGGCCGCGGCAGGAACTGGTTGATCCACAATCCGCCTGCGTCCTCGGTCGGCAGGATCGCCGGCGTGCCGGCGAACTCCGCGTGCCACGTCGGACTGACGACGACTTCCCATTGCTCGACCCACGGCTGATCGCTCGCAGCGGCGACCCAGTGCAGCTTGTCGACTCGCTCGAGCGCGGACTCCCAGCTCACACTGCGCTCGCCCGAAGGCATCGACATCAGCACGCCTGCGTCGCTGACCTGCAGACCCGGCGTGAGCACGGATTCGCCGGGTAGCAACGGCAGGCGCAACGTGAACGCGCCCTCTTCCGGCGCCAGGCGTTCGACCGTCGTCGTCAGCGTCCAGTCGAGGCCCAGGTATGCGCGCCGATGAATGCGAACGAACGGCGCGAAGCGCTGTGACGCTGCCATGCGCTCCGGCGCGCCGGCGGTCGTACGACGCGTGAGCTGCAACGAGCTGTTGAGCAATCGACCTTCGCTGATGCCCGCCGCATCCCAGCCTTCCGCGCGCACCGCGATCCGACGCGGCACGGTCGGAAACTCCAGCGCGAGCTCGTAAGCCTGCGCAATGCGCCCCGAAATGCTGATGCGATGCACGCCGGCTGCGACCGGCAATTGCAACTGCTGGTCGGTGCGCGCGACCGAGTCCGCTGCGCGATCATCGATGGCGACGCGCTCGATGATCCATTGCTGCCCCGCCTGCGGAATGCCGAGCACGACGCTCGACTGCGCATGGACTTCCATCTGCACGTCGAGCTGGTCGCCGTTGACGATGACGGTGGCCATCACCGCTTCGACGCAGTTCGGTACGCACTTCGCGGGTTCGATCAGGCGCTTTTTCAATTCGCCGAGCACTGACGGATCCGGAGTCTGTGCGTGCGCCTGCGGCGCGAAGGACGCTGCAACCAGCACGAGCAGGAATCCTGCGGCGGCAGCCGTTCGCCACGGTGGCAAGCGCCAATTCTTCGGCACACCGTACGTCAGCCGGAGCAGTGCGAGTAGCAGCGCAGCGGCGGCGAGCACGCCGAGGATGCGCCAGATCGACAACAGCAGCGGCGGCACGATCGTCAAACGCACCGTCTGTTTGTCGTCGACCGGGCCGCTCCAGCGCAGGTAATACGTGAGGTACGTCCAGTTCGGAATGCCCGGCCCGGTCTGCAACATCGCGTCGGGCGCGTAGCGTTCGAGCCGCTTCGGCGCTTCGCGCGTCATCGCCTTGTCACGCGCTGAGGACGGGGCGATCGCGGAGCGCTGCTGCACGCTCTCGCTCGCAGCTCCCGCGTCGGCCGGAGCCGCCGCGGGCGCAGCCATGTCCATCTCCATCGCAGGCATTGTCACCTGCTTGCGAAGGTCGAGCGTAGTGATCCCGTAGGCCTCGCCGTGCAACTCGACCGGCATCAGCTGCGGATGCAACGCAAACCGCCACTGCTCCACGCCGAATGCGATCAGCACGAACGCGACGGCGACGAGCGAAACGAACTGATACCGGCGTACCCAGGCATGCAGCCGCCCTTGCGGAACAAAGCGCAGCAGCGCAACGGCGATGAACAGATTGATCCACAACCAACCGGGCGCGCCCGCTTCCTGGTGCGTGAGCAGGATGACCGCGGCCGCGAGCGCAGCGCCACCCCAGCCGAGCAAGCGATAGGCAGCGGCGGCGGCCAGCATCACCAGAAACAGATCGAGCAGCCGCCATTGGTTCACCCAGGCGCCGGGTGCGTCATCCGCGCCCCAGGCAACGAGCAGCCGGTGGCCCGGCGGCAGATGCAGAGTCGTCTGCACGTTGTCGAATCGCGCATCCCATCCGGTCGCCGCGAGCGCGCCGTCGCGCGGCACGCGCGCCAGCGTCGTGAGCTCCACACCGGCGTTGCGAACCTCAACGCCGGTGCGACCGTCCGCGCCGTCGGTGATGAGCATCATCTCGTCGGCGCGTCGCGCGTTGAGCAGCCGATACGGCGCAATCATGTCGAGTCGCCAGCCCTGCTGCATCGTGCCCGCGATGTGGTCCGCGGCGATGAAGTCGTCGTGATCGAACGTCAGCCACAGCTGGCGCTCGAGCGTGAGGCGATGCGCGTCCGCGCTGCTCAAGCCGCGGCTGCGCTCGGCGATCGTCACGCTCGCACCGCGCTGCAAGCGGAATGCAGACAGGCCGCGCCAGTCTTCGGGAACGCCAGCCTGAATCGGATCGATCGGCTGCGCGCCTTCCAGCGCCGTGATGCGCAACCGGTCATCGCTGCGGTAGGTCCAGACTTCTTCCTCGCCCCATGCGCCCTCGCCTTGCGGGACCGAGATCGCATCCGCGGAGGGCGTGGCGCGCGCGATGATCGTCAGCTGATGCTCGCCGGAGCGCACCTGCACGCGCAGCCGGCCGTCGGGCTCGAACCGCATCGGCAGCTCGCCGAAGGTCGCGGTCGGCGCGAAGCCTTCCGGCAGTACGCGCGCGAAAACTTCTTCGCGCGCGTCGCCGGAGACCTTGATCTGCAACCGCGTGACCAGGTTCAGCGGAATGCCGTCTTCGAGCAAGCGATAGACCTGTACCTGCAGCGCGCGCGGCACCGTGACCGTGCGCACCGCGCCGAGCCACAGATGTCGGTCGCGCAGCTCGACGGGCGCGATCGCCCGCCCATCGATGCTCAGATCGACCAGTGCCGTCGTCGCTGCGATCTGCAGCGACTCGGGCCGGCGCACCCACGTGAAGTTGCCGCTGATCGTGTGCTCGCCCGCGCTGAGGCGCACTTGCGGCGCCCCGCCGTGCTCGACCGCCGGCGCCGGGTTGCCATCGACCCGGATGTTCTCGGGCCAGTGCTCGTTATCGCCCGGCAGCGCCACCCAGCTGTCGGCGTAGATGCGCCAGCTCTGGCGGAACTCGCCGCCCCCTGATGACACAGCAACGCGCAGGCGCCCGGGCCAGGCGCAGATGAAAGAGCTCGCGTCCTCGGCAGCGATGCCGTTGCGCAGCGGGCAGCGCCGAAACTCCTCGCCGTACATCACCCAGGGTTCCCAGGGTTTCAGGTCCGGCGGGATGGCGGTCTGTTGGGCGGAAGCGGCGACTGAGTAGCACAGGACGATGGCGAACAGGGCCAATGCTGAGCGGCGCATGCGAACTCCTGATTCTTCTTGCTATCAACGTTCAGGCACGCACGGCGGGTTACGTGCGCACGGCTCGCCCCGCCAGAATCTGCCCGACGATTGCGCTACTGCAGCGCTTTGCGCAGCGAAGCGTCGTCGTCGAACATAAGCCATTCGACGACGGACAGCGGCAAAGTTCCGTAGCTGAGCAGCTGATCGTGGAAAGCACCGAGGCGGAACGCGTCGCCCCCATTTTCGTCGTGCCGATCGCGGTACTTGCCGAGCAGCCGCATGACCTGCCACTTGCCCGTGATGTACGAGATCTTTTGCGAAGGGCTCGACGCCGCGCCGGCCGCTTCGCCTGCGGCTGCCTCCCGGTCGAGGCCGCCGCCTTCCATGAAGTAGCTCACTGCCTGCTCGAAGGTCCAGCGGCCCGTGTGCAGATTGACGTCGACGCCGATGCGCGCCGCGCGATAGCGGCTGAGCCGCAGCACTTGTCCATACGCCGCGGAATCGTCCGGATACAGCCCTTCGCGCGTCAGCATCTCCTCGGTGTAGAGCGCCCAGCCTTCGGCGAACACGCTGTCCTGGTGCTGGCGGCGGATCTCGCTCGCGACGTGATTGGCGATGGAGATCTGCATGAAGTGACCGGGAATGCCTTCGTGCCCGAGGATCGGCCGCGGGTCCTCGATGGCCGCGCGGATATAGAAGTTGCCGCTCTGCGGATTGTACGTCGGGATGTAGAAGAAGCCGACCGGATCCGGGTCGTAGACGCCCGGCGGATTCATGAAGCCGCCGGGACTGGTCGGCTTGAACGCTTCCGGCAGCTGGCGGATCTTGAACGCGCCCAGGTACGAGGGGATCGTCAGCAGCCGATTCTTCTGCAGGAACTCGACGATCTCCTGCTGGCGCGCCTCGTACGCAGCGAGGAACTCGGCCTGATCCTTCGGCACGCGCTGCGCGCGCGCCGGATCCGGCGACGCGAGCTTCGGATCCTTCAGCATCGCTTCCAGTGCGCGATAGCGGCCGAGCTCGATCTCGCCGAGCGTCGCAACGTCGCGCGCATCGAACGGCAACAACAGCACGCGCTTCAGCAGGTGGTTGTAAGTCTCCTCGCCCATCGGCGTCCAATCGGGCATGCGTGCGAGACCGGCGTCGAGCCAGTCCGCGTAGTCGTGCAACGCCTTGAGTGCGTTGTCGCGCGCCTTCGTCAGACGCTTGCGCTCAGCCGGCGAAAGCTCGTCCGCCAGCGTCATCAGGCTCGACTGATAGAGATCGTCGCCGCCCCGCGCCGCCTGGATCGCGAGCTGTGCGTAGAGCTTCACGGGCTTCGTCAGGTTGTTGCGACCCGTGCGCAGCATCGCCGGCATGTGCTCGAGACGCGATGTCGCAGCGAGGGCGCGCGTGCGATGCGGGGCATAGTCCTTCTGCAGCAGCGTGAAGATCGCAGCCGCGCATTCGCTCACGTAGGTCTGCGGATCCGTCGCGGTCGCGTTCAGCGTGCGGCCGAAGAAATCCGCGCCTTCGAGCTGCGCCTGGAACAGGATTGCGTCGACGCGATCGTCGCGGCTCCAGCCCTCGGTCGACATCCCCTTCACTGTCTGCAGCAGCTCGCTCACGTGCGTTTGGCGGGCGTTCAGGGCTGCCGGTGAAAAATCCGTGAGTCGGTCGTCGTAGCGATGGTCGCCCTGACCGCTCGTCGCCGTGGGATAGGCAGCGTCGCGCCACTGGTAGTAGTCGTGCGCGAGCTTGCGCAGCTCAGCGGGATCGGCGGCGGCGTTCAGTGCCCACAGCGTGGCGGCAGTTGCGACGAGCATGCGAACGGTGCGAGCGACGATGTTCATGGGCGTACCTCGGGCCGCGATAGTAACAATTCGGTGCGCTCGAGCGTTGCACGATCAGCACAGCGAGGATCGACAGATGAACAGGGTGCCCGGAACGCTTTGGATGGTCGTATGTTCGCTGACGTTGGCGGCATGCGGCGGTCACAACGACAACAATGACATGCCCGCGCCGCCTGCGACGCCGCCGCCCCGCGGCTCGCTGATCGAGTCCCCGCCGGCCCGCACGGCGTCGCTGACGCCCGACCAGATTGCAGCGGCGTTGACTTCTGCCGAAGGCGGCCAGCTCCTGCTGGACCTGATCGTTGCGCCGAAGTGCGGCATCGACATTCATCACGTCGAGTACAACACGGTCGATCCTGGCGACGACCCCACGACAGCGTCCGCGGCGATGTTCATTCCGACGGGCTCGGATCCGGTCTGCCAGGGCCCGCGTCCAATCGTCCTGTATGCACACGGCACCGCCGCGCAGCGCGCGCTGAACCTCGCTGACATTTCCGTCGGGACCAACCTCGAAGGACTGCTGGCGGCGACGATGTTCACGACGCAGGGCTACATCCTGATCGCGCCCAACTACACGGGCTATGACATGTCTGCGCTCACGTACAACCCGTACCTCAACGCAGACCAGGAAGCGAAGGACATGATCGATGCGCTGACTGCCTCGCGCAGCGCGTTGCCGACGAGCTTCGCGCCGACGGTGACGGACTCCGGCAAGCTGTTCGTCACGGGCTACTCGCAGGGCGGCCACGTCGCGATGGCGACTCACAAGATGCTGCAGGAAACCGGCGCAACGATCACCGCGTCCGCGCCGATGTCGGGGCCGTACGCCGTCGCTGCATTCGCCGATGCGGTGTTCTTCGGCCAGGTCACGCGCAACACGCCGCTGTTCCTGGTGTTCACTGCGACGGGCTACCAGAAAGCGTACAGCGACGTGTACGCCAGTCCGACCGATCTCTTCGAGTCGCGCTACGCGACGGGGATCGAGAGCTTGTTGCCGAGCGCAATACCGCGTTCGCAGTTGTTCGCGGACGGAAAGCTGCCGCGCGATCAACTCTTCGACAGCACGCCGCCCGACCCGAGCTTCGCGCAGTTCACACCTGCGACCTCGCCGGCGAATCTCGCGTCGGTTTTTGCGCAGGGCTTCGGCGCGGATCATCTCGTCCCGAATGCCTTCCGTCTCTCGTACCTGCAGGACGCACAAGCGCACCCGGACGGCAGCTTCCCCACCGTGCTCGACCACCGCCCAGCCACGAACGCATCGAACGGACTGCGGCGCGCGTTCGCGCGCAACGATCTGCGCACGTGGGTGCCGACCGCGCCGGTGTTCCTGTGCGGCGGCGCCGACGATCCGACCGTGCTCTTCTCGAACACGCAGATGATCCAGGCGTACTGGGCCGCGAACGGCGTGACGGCCCCGGTGACCGTGCTCGATCTCGAGAGCTCGACCAGTTCCAACGATCCGGACGCCGCCCGCAAGGCCGCCTTCGCGGTCGCGAAGGAAGCCCTCAGGGACGACGGCGGCGACGCGGAGGTCACCGAGTCGTATCACAGCACGCTCGTGCCGCCGTTCTGCCTCTCTGCCGTCAAGTCGCGCTTCGACAGCATGTAGACGCGCTGTCCATCGCGAACGCGCTTACGCAGCGCGTCCTGCTGCCGCGGATCCACTTGCAGCGAGCTGCGCGAGACTTTCAGCTCGCCGGCCAGCAGCCGATCGAGACGGATGTCGCACGGGAACGGCACGTCGAAGTCGATGCAGATATATCCCGTCGGCGCAGCGGCGTCCGCGAGCGGCGTGCGCTCGATCTGCACGCGCACGTAGGAGTCGATCCTGATGACGTGCGGCCGCAGCCGCGGGAAGTCGAAGGCGTACTTCCACACCGTCGCGGGATCGTGACGCGCGAACGCATCGAGCGCGGGCCCGATCTCGCTGACCGAGCGTCGCTCGAGCAGCGGGAACTTCCACACGTCTTCGCAGCACTCGCAGCGATAGTTGAGCCAGACATCGAGCGACTTCTTCTGCGCGTTGACGCGAAACCGCTCGCTGCACACGAAGGCGCGCGCCGTCGAGCAGGAGGCGCAATAACGCCACGGACGCGGCAACTCCAGGGGCCGAATACTCCAGCGTTCGGACCGAAGGTCCATAGCAGTGCTCCAGACAGGAAGCACTGCGCGGTAAGCAATCCGGCGAGAAACGCCGCCGCCACGTCAATTCGTGAGGCATTCACAAGAAGCAGGGGAACGCGGTTCGTGCCAGATCTCAGTTGTGCCGACCGCGCCTTGCTTCGCGAGCGTGCCCTCACGGACACGACAACGACTCCGGTTACGCGTTGCGCACCGGACAGGCCGAGGGGAACCGAGATCTGCTACTGCTGAGGCACAAACGACCCGAGGGGTGGGAGTTCGGGGCGCGTAGTGTGCCATAGTTGGCGCGCATGGCCGACGCTGAAGTGTTCGATACCTTGATCGTGGGCGCCGGCGCGGCCGGCCTGGTGGCTGCTGCCGAGCTAGGCAAACAGCCCAGCACCGTGTGCGTGCTGGAGGCGCGCGATCGCCTGGGCGGCCGCATCTACACGCGCCGCGAGCCCGGCGTGAGCTTGCCCGTCGAGCTCGGCGCGGAGTTCATCCACGGCCGCTCGCCCGCGACGTTCTCATGGCTCACGCGATCGAACACCGCAGTCGTCGACGCAGGTGGCGAGCGCTGGGTCTTGCGCGAGGGCAAGCCGCACCCGGGCGACGATCTGTGGGCCGAAATGAAGCGCGGCCTGCGCAGCATTCCGCGTCCACGCAAAGACCTGCCGTTCAGCGAGTTCCTCGATCGCGTCGCCTCCCGCAAGCTCTCGCCCGGCGCGCTGCAACTCGCGCGTCGACTGGTCGAAGGCTTCGACGCCGCCGACCCGACGCGCGCAAGCACGCTGGCGACGCTCGACGAATGGAACGGCAGCAGCGCCGCCGACGCACCGACGTTCCGTCCGCTCGGCGGTTACGCTGCGCTGATCGACGGTCTCGTCAGCGGTCTCGACACCGACTGCGTTCGCATCCGCCTCAGCACGGTCGTGCACAGCATCGAATGGCAGCGCGGCCGCGTCACGATCGAAGCGATGAGACATGGCCAGCCCACGACCGTGCAAGGCCGGCGCGCCATCCTCACGCTGCCGATTGGCGTGCTGCAAGCAGGTGCCGTGCGCTTCACGCCCGATCCGCGCAAGCAGAAGGCTCTGGACGGCCTCGGTTGCGGCCCGGTGATCAAGGTCGTCCTGCATTTCCGCGAGCCGTTCTGGGAACGGATCGACGGCGGCCGTTATCGCGACGCTGCGTTCTTCAATTCTCCGGGCTCGCCCTTCCCCACGTTCTGGTGCGCGCTGCCGTTGCGCGGCTCGCTGCTGAACGCGTGGGCCGGCGGCCCTAACGCGACGCGGCTGTCCGGCAAGAGCGAGGCGGAGCTGGCGCAAGCGGCGATCGAGAGCCTGCAGGCCGCCTTCGGCAGAAAGGTGCGGGTTCGCCGGATGCTCGAACGCGCGTACCTGCACGACTGGCAGGCCGATCCTTTCGCGCGCGGCGCGTACAGCTATGTCGTCGTCGGCGGCAAGTCAGCGCGCAAAGCGCTGGCGGCGCCGGTTCAGGACACCTTGTTCTTCGCGGGCGAAGCGGCCGATACCGCGGGCGAATCCGGCACAGTTGCGGGAGCACTGCAGAGCGGGATGCGCGCTGCCCGACAGGTGCTGCGCAACTCGAGCCCGAAAACCAGCAACGCTAGATTGGCGGCACGTCGACGCAACTCACTTCGACCGTCGCGACGTCTGCGCCATTGACGGTGCCGACGCCGTTCGCGACGGTGCAAGTCTGCAATGGATTTGCGGGCTGCTGAACGACGGTGACGTTGTACCCCATGCCCGTGAGCACGGACGTCGCGAACGTGAAGCTGCCGTTCGAGGCGATCGCAAGATCGTCGGCGCCGTTGTTCTGGAGGATGAGCCCGGTGCCGTTCAGGCCCGAGACCGAGCCGCCGACCGAGAACTCGGTCGTCACACAGCTCACCGCAACGTTCGTGACATTGCCTGCGCCGATCACGCCGGACCCGTTCGCGACCGTGCAGGACTGCGTCGGGCCGCTCGGCTGCACGGCGACGGTCACGTTGTACGGCGCGCCGCTCGGGATCGCAGCCGGGAATGTGAAGCCACCGTCAGCGCCGATGGACAGGTTGTCGCCACCGTTGTTCTGAAGCACGAGACCGGAGCCGGCGAGACCGCCGACGCTGCCGCCGACAGTGAAATCGCTGGTGCTGCAACTCACGACGACTGTGGTGACGTTGCCGTCGCCCACCGTGCCCGAGCCGTTACCCACGGTGCATGCCTGCGACGGACCGCTCGGTTGCGTGCGGACGGTGACATTGAAAGTCGCGCCGCTCGCCAGTTGCGCCGGGAACGTAAAGCTGCCGTCGGCCCCGATGGGCAAGTTGTCGCCGCCGTTGTTGCTCAACACGAGCCCGCTGCCGAGCAGGCCGCTCACGGTGCCGCCGACCGAGAACGTATTCGTCGAGCATGACACGCGCACATTGCGCACGTTGCCGCTGCCGACCGTTCCATTCGCGTTCGCCACGGTGCAGGTCTGCGACGGATTGGTGGGCTGCGTGCGCACGGTCACCTGGTAGGTCGTGCCGCTCGCCTGCTCCGTCTGGAACGTGAAGTTGCCGTTCGATGCGATCGCGAGATCGTCGCCGCCGTTCTTCCGCAGCACGAGGCCCGAGCCCGCGAGGCCGCTGACGGAGCCGCCGATCGAGAACGCGTTGGTCGTGCAACTGACCGTGATGTTCGTGATGTTTGCGCCCGACACGACGCCGACGCCATTGCCGACCGAGCAGTTCTGCGCGGGATTGCTCGGCTGCGTGCGCACGGTGACGACATAGGGCGTGCCGCTCGCGACCGCGACCGGGAATGCGAACGGACCGTTCGCCCGGACCTGGAAGTCGTTGCCGCCGTTCAGTTGCAGCACGAGGCCCGAGCCCGTGAGACCCGACGTCGTGCCGCCGATCGTGAAGCGGTCGGTCGCGCAAGCCACCGCGATGTTCATGACGCTCGCGTTACTGACAGTTCCGGAGCCGTTGCTGACGGTGCAGCTCTGCTGCGGACCGGTCGGATGCGTCTTGACGGTGACGTTGTACGTCCCGCCGGAAGCGAGTGCGGTGGCGAACTGGAATGTGCCGTTGCCGTTGATGGCGAGATCGTCGCCACCGTTGTTCTGCAGAACCAGGCCCGAGCCCGCGAGCCCGGAGATCGTGCCGCCGATGACGAACGTGCCGGTCGCACACGTGACGGCGACGTTGGTGACGTCGGCGGAGCCGATCGTGCCGCTACCGTTCGTGACAGTGCAGGCCTGGGACGGTCCGGACGGTTGCGTCAGGACCGTGACGTTGTAAGGCGCGCCCGATGCGATCGGCGACGGGAATGCAAACTCGCCGTCGGCACTGATCGCGAGATCGTCGCCGCCGTTGTTCTGCAGAACCAGGCCGGTGCCGGCGAGCCCGGTGACCGAGCCGCGCAGCGCGAACGCGCCGGTCGCGCAGGTGACGGTGACGTTGGTGACATTCGCAGCCGCGATCGTGCCGCTGCCGTTGCCGATCGTGCACGTTTGGGAGGGACCCGAGGGCTGCGTCAGCACCGCGACCGAGTACGACGCCGCGTCTGCCAACTCCGTCGTGAAAGTGAAGATGCCGTCGTTCGACAAGGTGAGGCTGTCGCCGCCATTGAGCTGCAGCACCAGACCGTCGCCTTGCAGACCGTTCACGGTGCCGCCGACGGTAAATCCTTCCTGCGCGCCGCCGCTCGGCGGCGCGTTATCGACGCTGCCACGGCCGTTCGAGCACGCCGCGAGCGCCACGAGACAACCCAACACGTACAAATTGCGCAATCCGCGCAGACCGATCATCGCCCCAGCTCCCGAATGTGCTTTTCGTCCGGCACTGTGTCATATCATTTCGGAGCCTCGAATGTTCCCGCGCTGCTTCGAGAGGACGCGATGCGTCAGGTAATCTGGTACTTCGATTTCATTTCGCCGTACTCGTATTTCGGTCTGTTCGAGCTGGAGCGGCTCGGCGCCGGCGTGCGCATCGAGTACCGCCCGGTGCTGTTTGCGGGTCTGCTCAATCACTGGGGCCAGCGCGGACCGGCGGAGATCCCCGGCAAGCGAACCTGGACCTACCGCTGGTGCACCTGGTACGCCGCGCAGCACGGCATTGCGTTCAAATTGCCGGCGGCGCATCCGTTCAATCCGCTCGGCTACCTGCGGCTCGCAATCGCCGCAAACGCTGCGCCGTCAGCGATCCGGACGATCTTCGAGCGCTTGTGGACGACGGGCTCGGACCCGACAGACGCGCGCATGCTCGAAGAGCTCGCGACTTCGCTCGGCATCGCGCGCGAGCAACTCGCCGAGCCGCGCGTGAAAGAGAGCTTGCGAGCGAACGCCGATGCGGCCATCGCGCAAGGCGTGTTCGGCGTTCCGTCGCTCGTCATCGATGGCGAAGTGTTCTGGGGAGCGGACGCGACGGACTTCGCACGCGCGTACCTCGCGGATGCGAGCGTGCTCGACAATCAGGAGATGAAGCGCGTTTCCTCGCTGCCGGTGGGAGCGACGCGGGTGTAGGTCTCCTGGTCGTCTGCGTGCAAGCGATCGCGACCCGCGCGCTTCGCCGCCATCAGCCGCTGGTCGGCACGCGCGAGTAGCGTGCCGGCATCGAGCCCGTCCAGGGGCAACTCCGCGATTCCCGCGCTGCACGTGATCGTGAGCTCTTCGCCCTGCGCAGTGAGTATCGGAAGCGCCGCAATCTGCGCCCGCAGCGTCTCCACTCTGACGGCAGCCGCCGCGCGGTTCGTCTGCGGGAACAGTATTGCGAACTCCTCGCCGCCGTAGCGCGCGATCATGTCGGTTGCGCGCATGCCGCGCGCCAGCCGGGCCGCGACTTCGACCAGCACGCGATCGCCCGCGGCATGACCGAACGTGTCGTTGATGTTCTTGAAGTGATCCAGGTCGAGCACCGCGACCGAGAGCTCGTGCCCCATTTCGATCGCGCGACTGACTTCGAACTCGAGCGCGACGTCGTACTGGCCGCGGTTGTACACGCCGGTCAACCGGTCGCGCGCCGCGAGATGCAGCAACCGCTGCGCGCGCCGCACGATGGCGTACGCGAGCATCACGGTCGCCAGCAACAGGATCAGTCGGGTCGTCTGATCGACGACCGAGTATTCGCCCAGCCCCTGCGCGTAGGCTGGATCGCTGAGGTCATAGCGAAACGCCGCGAACGCCCACAACGCTGCGTACTCGACGACGGCCAGCAACCCGACGCCGATGCAGATGCGCTCGTCATAGCGCAGGCTCGTTGCGACGATGGCCAGGAAGTAGATCTCGAACGTCACTTTCGAGTTCAGCGCGACCAGCGGCGAGCCCACGAACACGAAAGTCACGAGCGCGGTCGTCACGAGCGAGACGTCGAGCGTGCTGGACGCAAAGCCGAGCCACGGTCGCCAGAAGCGGCGGCGCAGCGCCAGCCAGATCGCGAGCGCCGCCAGCGCGGCGGCGAACGTCACCCAGAACCCCCATACGAACACCGGTATCTGCGGATACTGGATCAGCTTGTACGTCGGGGTGATGAGCAGGAGCGTGACGGCGAACAGCCGCACGCGCGCGACCAGCCACTCGCCTTCGACGCCGGCTGCGGCGAGAGCGGGATCGGGACGTTGCCAGATTTCGTCCACGCGTTGCAGCGGTTCTTCGTTTTGTTCAGGCGTTGTGCGTTCGGCGGCGACTATGGACAAGCGCGCGCCGGCTTTCAATCTGCACGTACGGGCATGTCCGCAGCCGGCGACACCGCGCCGCAACGCTGTCGGGATTGTTTACGGTGTCGCAGGGCAGTTTGCGCGCCGAGCGACATAAGCGCGCCTTCGCCTGTGACCGACCGCACAACCCTGGCAAATCGTTTTCGGCACGAAAGCACGCGCGTGCGGCGCGGCGCTGCGACCCGAGTCCTTTCTGCACGTTGCGTCGGCGCTGCAACGCGCGCCGGCACGCGAATGTCTCGGCGCAGTCCCACGCATCTTGGCTTGCCACAAGGAGAATTGTTCGGCGTGCGACGGCGCGCAGCGCACGCACGCAGCATCGTTGCAACTCAATCGCTACAACGACGCCGCCGCCGCGCGTTGCCGCTGCAACGGACCGCGAGCCGGTTGCGGAACTTCGCCTTAGATCTTCCGTTAGTTGCTTAGCCTACACAGGCGGAGTATGACCAAGAGCAACTGCTGCTTGCGGAGCGCGGCGATGAGACGGTGGATTGCACTGGCGGCCCTTCTCTTTCCCCTGGCTGGCCTGGCGTGCGAAGGCACGGACCGGCGCGAGTGCAAGAAGCAGTTCCGCGAGCTGGTCTCCTACCGCGCGCAGGCGATCGACACGGCCTTCGGCGACCTGTTCGGCGCGCTGCCGGCCGAGATCCAGATCAAGTTCGTCACCGCCAAGGATCCCGAGTACGTGCTGTTCGGCGGCCGCGAGGGCTACGACCTCAAGCGCCGCACGTTGATCTTTCCACGGCGCGTGCTCGGCGCGAAGACTCCGAATCCGCTGCGCTGGGCCGCCTACTACTGGCCGTTCTACCAGAACGAGCAGTACCGCCTGCAATTCCCGGTCGTCGAAGTGATCGACAACGTGCTGTGGAACGCCTTCCTGCAGGAGGCGGCCACGGCTCGCGGCGGGCAATGGCCGCACAAGGAATGCAGCGCGGTCGACGTCGGCCGGCGACTGCCGTGCGAAATGCTGGTGAAGGGCATCGCCGAGAACGTCAAGGCGTTGCGCGGGCCGCTGTTCAACGTGAACCGCGTCGACCAGATCTGGCCGGACGACTTCGGCACGCTGCGCAAGCGCGTGTGGCGCACCGACCAGGAATACCTCGACGTGCAGCGCTATGGCGGCATCATGCTGATCAAGCCGCTGATCGAAGAGTTCGGCGTGCCGCGCACGCTTGCATACGTCGCGCAGACGCCGTTCCGCGTCGATGGCGACAGCCTGCGTGAAGCAGCGCTGCAGTATCAGGAACGCGCACGCGAAGTGCTGGCCGTCGGCGCGTCGCAGATATCGCCAGCCGTCGCCGCTGCTCCGGTGCTCGACGATCCGCAGCTGCCGCAACTCACCCGCGCCTACACGTTCGTCGCCAGCCCGGCGCCGAAGCCCAGCGGCCGCTCCGAGTAGCCCGACACCCGTCCCGTCTCTTGAGTCGGGCTGAAGCCCGACCTACTGTTCGCCGCGTGGCACGACAACCTCCGGCGACTCCCGCTGCACGCCTCGAAATGGTCGACATGCTGCGCGGCTTCGTCATCGCGCCGATGGTGCTCGACCACACGCGCGACTACTTCCACGTCTCCGCCTACACCTTCGACCCGACCGACCCGGCGCGCACGCACGTGTGGTTGTACATCACACGCTGGGTCACGCACTTGTGCGCGCCCACGTTCGTGTTCCTCGCCGGCGTCTCCATCTATCTGCAGGGAGTGAACGGCAAGAGCAAGCCGCAGCTCTCGCGCTTCCTGCTGACGCGCGGTGCGTGGCTGATCGTGCTCGAGCTGACAGTCGTCGCGTTCGGTCTGAACTTCGGGTTGCCGTTCGTGTTGCTGCAGGTCATCTGGGCGATCGGCATGAGCATGATCCTGCTCGCGGGGCTCATCTGGTTGCCGCCTGCGGCGGCCGTTGTGATCGGCGCGGTCATCGTCGCGGGTCACCAGCTGCTCGCGCCGATCGAAGCGAAGGATCTCGGCTCGCTCGCGTTCGAGTTCGGCCGCGCGCCGTTCGGATCGGGTTTCATCGCTACCCGGCGATCCCGTGGTTCGGCGTCATGTGTCTCGGCTACGGACTCGGGTCCGTGTTCGTGCAGGAGCCGGCCCGCCGCAACCGCACGCTGCTGAAAATCGCGCTGGGCGCGATCGCGCTGTTCCTCGTGCTGCGCGCGATCAATCGCTACGGCGATCCGTCGCCGTGCCAATCGTTCCCCGGCGCCGCCGCCACGGCGATGTCGTTCTTCAACGTGTCGAAATATCCGCCCTCGCTGCTGTTCGTGCTGATCACGCTCGGCGTCTCGATGCTGTGCATGCTCGCGTTTCAGCGCCTGCGGGGAGTGCTGGCGCGCGTGCTGCTCGCGTACGGCCGAACACCGCTCTTTACATATGTGCTACATATATATGTGGTGCACGGGTCCGCGCTGCTGGTCGCGGTGCTCGCCGGTTATCCGGCGTCGTATCAGGCGGCTCGCGATCCTGGTCGTGCTGTACCCGGCTGCGCGCTGGTTCGCGGACGTGAAGCGGCGGCGGCGCGAGTGGTGGCTCAAGTTTCTCTAGGTTCGTGTCATGCATGGTGCGTTGTCGGTAAAGATCCTCGTCCTCGCGGTCTATCTGTCGACCGTGATGTACGTGCAACTGCGCGGTCACGTGCGCCACAAGTTGAAGCGGCTCGCTGCCGACCACGCCAACGTGCTCGCTCCTTACAACACGCTGATGTATCTCTTCTCTGCGGTGCGCGCGAAGCCGTATGCGGACGTGTCGCAGTTCCCGGAGTTGCAGCCGATCACTTCGCAGTGGCAGATGATCCGCGACGAAGCCCTCAAGCTGTTCGACGAGGGCTACATTCGCGCGGCGGCGAGTCACAACGACATCGGCTTCAACACGTTCTTCCGCACCGGCTGGAAGCGCTTCTATCTGAAATGGTACGGCGACTTCCTGCCCTCGGCCGCGGCGCTGTGTCCGCGCACGACCGAGCTGCTCGCGAAAGTCCCTTCGGTGAACGCCGCGATGTTCACGCTGCTGCCGCCGGGCAGCAGGCTCGGCGCGCACCGCGATCCGTTTGCGGGCTCGTTGCGCTATCACCTCGGGCTGGTCACGCCCAATTCACCTGAGTGCTTCATCATCGTCGACGGCGAGAAGTACTACTGGAAGGACGGCGAAGCCGTCATGTTCGACGAGACGTACATTCATACCGCGGAGAACCGCACCGAGGTAACACGCGTCATCCTGTTCTGCGACGTCGAGCGGCCGCTGTCGAACCGGATCATCCGCGCGGTCAACCGCACGCTCGGCCGCACCATGATCAAGGCTGCCGCGACGCAGAACGTGCCGGGCGAGCACGTCGGCGCGCTCAACCGCGTGTTCGAGTACGTCTTCAAGATCCGCATCGTCGGCACGCGGATCAAGGCGTGGAACCGGCCGGTCTACTACCTGCTCAAGTGGCTGCTGATCGCAGGGATCCTGTACGCAATCTTCGCGTAGGCGTGCGCGGCGCCGCGACGGGGAAACTCGCCGCGCCCGCCGCGCGTTGCATTGACGGCCGAACGCACGGCCGAGCCCTTCCGGCGGGAGGAGGCGTATGAGCAGTACTAGAGCGTGCGAAGGACAGTGGTACGTCGACCGCGCCCACCATGAATTCTTTCTGGTCATCGCCATCGACGAATCGGACGGACTGATCGACGTCCGCGACCGCTATGGCGACATCGACGAATTCGACCTGGACGAATGGGACGCGATGGACCTGGTGATCTGCACGGCGCCCGCGGACGCGGAGTGGGACGCCGAGGACGAGGACAGCGAAGAGCGCTCCGCGAACTGAGCGCTCACCACTTCAGGTCGTCGGGAACGACGTAGTCCTTGTAAGGATCGTCCTCCGACGGCGCATCGCCGGCAGCATCCTGCAGGGAAATGACGGCGCGTGCGTCGTACTCGCGAATACGCTCCCCGATATCGCGCGGCACGACATCGTGCTTGCCTTCGCAACGAACGATCACCACTTCCCCGCCGACGATCCGCTCGCGCAATGCCGCATCGACGGCCATGCGCCGCACCTTGCCGCGGGCCACGAAATTGAAATAGTCGTCGCTCTCGACTTTCGGCAGGCGGTGCTGCTCGATCAGCTGCCTGATCTGCGTCCAGCGCTCCTTGCGGTCGGCCTCCTCCTTGCGCCGCTGGGCCAGCTCCTCCGTACGCGCTTTGGCCTTTGCGGCCTGGGCAGCGTGCGCGGCCTGCGCCGCCTGTGTCTGAGCGATGCGCTTCTGCTCTTTCGCCTTGCGCTCCGCCTGCTCGGCCGCCTGCTTCTTGCCGAATCCGGCCGCCAGCAGCTGCTCGCGCAACGACATGCTCATGGATCGCGATCTCGAACGGGGAATGGGGCGAACTATGGAATAGCGTCGGAACCAGGTCAATGGCCTGAATCGACCCAGCGCCAGCGTTGCGCCCAAACGAGCTTTTCAGGCTTTTCCAGCTGCTTGAGTGCGTATTCCGCCTGCTGTGCCTGCGCGCGGTCGGCGAACGGCTGCGCGCCGAGAATCTGCACCGGCCGGTTCGCCCGCGTGAACTTCGAGCCCTTCCCCGCGGCATGAACCCGAAAGCGCGCGGCCACGTCGAGCGCAATGCCGGCGTAGGTCCGGCCGTCTGCGCAGCCGAGCAAGTACAGCCACCAGACTTTCGCGGCCTCGGTCACGTCACGGTCCCGCGAACAACTTCGCGAGATCTGCAGCATCGAGCGCGCGCCATTTGCCGATCTCCAACGCGTCCAGCGTCAATCCGCCGACGCGGCTGCGATGCAGCTGCTCGACGTGGTTGCCGACCGCCGCGAACATGCGACGCACCTGATGATAACGTCCCTCGGTGACCGTCACTCGCGCCAGGCGCGGGCCGAGCACCTCGAGCGTCGCGGGCGCGAGCGGCGCGCGCTCCGATTCGAGCAGCAGCGTGCCGCTTGCGAAGATCGCAGCCTCGTTGCCGCGCAGGTCGCGAGCCAGCGTCGCTTCGTAGATCTTCGGCAAGTGCCGGCGGGGCGACACGACCCGATGCAGCAATTTGCCGTCATCGGTCATCAACAGCAGGCCGGTCGTATCGCGATCCAGTCGACCGACCGTCGCCAGCGTCGGCGAGCGCCGTCGAAAGCGCGGCGGCAGGAGCTCGTAGACGAGCGCGCCCGTGTCCTGCGTCGAGCAGGTGTAGCCGGTCGGTTTGTGAAGCATCAGCGTGAAGCCGGTCGGCGGATCGAGCGGCGCGCCGTCGACCCGCACGCGGGCTGGCTCGACGCTGTCATCGATCGACAGGATGCGGCCGTCGACGTCGGCGATGAGTCCGTCGCGAAACATCGCGGTCACTTGTTTGCGACTGCCGTAGCCGAGATTGGCGATCAGCTTGAGCAGCTTCACGCGCGCTTCGCCTTCACGGCTTCGACGATCTTGTAGCCGTGCTGCTGCGTCACGATGCGCACCCGCTCGAAGCCGGCGCCGAGCGCGGCTTCGTACGCCAGATGGCGATTCGCGACCAGCCACAACCGGCCGCCGGGCAGCAACGCCGCGGCAGCGGCGGCGATGAAGCGGCGGCCGACGTCCGGACGATCCGCGCGCGCGTGCGTGTGGAACGGCGGATTGCAAACGATCGTGTCATAGCGATCGGCGAGCCCGGCCGTGACGTCGTGCCAGTAGTAGCGAATCTTCGCGCGCGACTCGAACGCGGCGAGATTGCTGCGCGCGAGATCCAGCGCCCGCCGCTCCGCTTCGAACACGTCGAGCGCAGCGATGCCGGCGCAGCGCTCGAGCAACTCGACGCCGAGATAGCCGAAGCCGGCGCCGAGATCGGCCGCACGGCCAGCAAGGCCGGCCGGCAGGTGCTTCGCAAGCAACTGCGACGCGACGTCGATGCGGTCCCAGGCGAACACGCCGGGCCGGCTGATGAACCGGCCTTCGGCGATTGGCCGTGATGCATCGAGCTGCAGCCATTCGTCTGCCAGCGCTGCGTCTTGCGGACCGTCGAGCGGCGCAGTCCAGAATGCACGGCATTTGTTCTTTGTCAGCGTCACAACCGGACCCGCAAGCCGTTCGAGATCCGCTTCGCACGACCGCGCGCCCTCGTTGTTGCTGGCGCATGCGAGGACTCGCCCGCCTGGCTGCGTCGCACGGATCGCCCGCGCGAGCAGCGCCCTCGCCTCGTCGCGCTGCCGCGGCGGCAGCACCATGACGAGCGGAAAGGATTCTGTTGCAGCGTCGAGATCGCGCGTCAGGATGCGCAAGTTCGCGCGCTCGAGCGCGGCGGCGTCGGGCTGAAAGGTCTGCTGGCAGACGAGACCGGGCCAGGCGCGCGCATGCAGCGGCGCACCCGCCCGGGCACGAACGAACAATGCTCCACCGGCGGGCCACGCTAGGTGACCGTCGAGGAGCGGCAGGAAGAGTGTTTCGAGCGGATCGTCCCGGAGATCAGCGCGCATCGAACACTACGGAGATGGAATTCATCTCCGTAGTGTAATGGCCGGTGCCTGATCCGGGCCGCTTATTGCGGCTGCGGCGGGCTGGGCTGCTGCTGGTCCGGAGGCGTCGTCTGGTCGCCCGGCGGCGGCGTGGTGCTGTCGCTCGGCGGCGGCTGGTCCGGCGGTGGCGTCGTGGACGGAGAGGCCGATGTATCCGCAGGCGGGGTAGCCGGATTGTCCTGGGTGTGATCTGTCTTCGAGCAGCCTGCCGCAAACAGCAATGCGGCGGCAAAGAGGCTAATCAATGCACGCATGGCGGTCCTCGCTGAAAAGGGGAGGGCATCAGTACAGCGCGGTACGCGCGCGAGAGTTCCGCCGTAGCGCGCCATTCGAATCCGACGGCCCGTGCGCGGGCGCCTTACGCTATTGGCAAACCTCGGAAAATCCAGGCGTCGCACGCCGTCCTCGGATGAATTCGTACATGGAACTTCTGCGCACGTGTGCGAGTTTCGTGGACGGCCTTCCCAGTGCACACATAACGAATTCCCGGCCCATGAACGACTTCGGTCGCTTGCTGCGCACCGCTGCGCGCGTTTCGCGAACTCGCTACCCGGGGTTCATCTTCGGCCTGCCCGTGACGCGCGGCGAGATACCGGTCTTCACGTATCACGACGTGGAGACACAGGACTTCGCGCGCGACCTGGAATTCCTGCGCAGCAACGGCTACCGCACGCTGTCCCTCGAGGAGTATCTCGCGGCGCGAAACGGCGGCCGCCGGCCGGAGCGCGCCGTGCTGCTGACGTTCGACGATGCGCGCAAGAGCTTCTGGACAGTGGCACTGCCGCTGCTGCGGACCTTCGACGCGCGGGCCGTGCTGTTCGCACCCACCTTTTGGATGACCGACGACCTGTTCATGTCGTGGCAGGAAGTCCGCGCGTGCGTCGAGTCCGGACTGGTCGACGTCCAGTCGCATGCGCACCGGCATGCGCTGGTCGCGACTTCGCCGCAGCTCGTCGACTTCGCACACCCCGAAGCGCTCGAGCGGTTCGACATCTACGACTGGCCGATGCGCGACCTCGACGGCGTCGAGGAGCTCGGCCGCCCGGCGCCGGGCACGCCGATCTATCGCTCGATGCCGCTGCTGTCCGCCAAGCGGCGCTACGTGGAGAGCGGCGAGCTCACGCAGGCCTGTCGCAAGTTCGTGCAGCGCAACGGCGGCGACGAGTTCTTCCGGCAGCCCGACTGGCGGCAGCGGCTCACCGCCGAGCATCGCCGCCTCGGCGAGCGCATGCGCGGCAGGTTCATGGACGAGCAGGCGTTCCAGGCGCTGGTCGCTTCGGAGTTCGAGCTGAGCCGCGAGCAATTCCGCAAGCATCTGGCCTGTCCGCCGACGAGCATCGCGTATCCGTGGATGCTCGGCTCACGGCTTTCGCTGGAGCTCGCCAGTCGCCACGGCCTGCGCACCGCATTCGGTGTCGCATTGGACTATCGCGCCGAGCGGCGTCGCGCTCGCCTGCCGATCCCGGTGTTCGGCCGTCTCAAGTGCGACTGGCTGCAATTCCTGCCCGGTCAGCAGCGCTCGAACGTGCTCGCGGCAGTCGGCCGCAAGCTGTCCGGGATCGCCAAGCTGCAGCATCTGGCGCACTGATCGGCGGTCCAGGGATGAGCAAGCGTACGATCGCGATCATGGGACGGCTGCTCGATCAGGAGGACGGTCTCGGCGTCTACGGTCTGCAGCTGCTGAGCGAGCTGCTGCGGCTCGATCCGCACACGCGCTACCTGATCCTGCTCGACAGTACGAAGTCGCAGCACCTGTTTCGCGAGTTCGGCAACGCCGAGACCTGCGTGCTGCCGGCGCGCAGCAAGCTGTACTGGGACCAGGTGGTCGTGCCGCTCGCGGCGCGCCGCTTCAACGCCGACCTGATCTTCAACCCGAAGTTTTCGATTCCGCTGTTCACGCGGCGGCCGTGCGTGTTCGTGCAGCAGGGCTCGGACTGGTACGTCAATCCGCAGAACTATCCGTGGTGGGACAACGTCTACATCCGGCTGATGCTGCCGCTCTACAGCCTGAAGGCGACGCGCACGCTCGCGATCTCGCAGGCGACGCTCGACGATCTGCAGCAGTACACGTGCATCGACGTGCGCGACTCGGTCGTGAGCTACGCCGGCGTCGGTCACAACTTCACCACTGAGCGCGATGCAGCGGCGCTCGCGCAGTTCCGCGCCGAGCACAAGCTGCCGCCGCGATTCATTCTGACGGTCGCGCGCGCACTGCACGTCGGGCACAAGAACATGCCGCCGTATCCGGGCGGCAACAACGAGCGCCTGCTGCGCGCCTATCAGCGCTATCGCCGCGAGGGCGGCGAGCTGCCGCTGGTCGTGATCGGCAAGCGCATCGATGAGTACCTGCGCGCCCGCGGCTGCAGCGACGAGGATCTGGCCGGCGTGCAGTTTCTCGGCTTCGTCCCGAATGCGCGCATCCATCTCGCCTATCAGCTGGCCGAGTGCTTCGTGCTGGCGACCTTGTGCGAAAGCTTCGGCATTCCGATCGTCGAGGCGTTCGCATGCGGCTGCCCGGCGATCGTGCCTTCGACCTGCGCCAGTCCGGAGATCGCCGGCGGCGCGGCGCGCCTCATCAATCCGTTGGACGAGGAGGACATCGCGCGGGCGCTGACCGAGGTCACCGCTTCCGCCGACGTGCGCCAGCGGCTGCGCGAGCTCGGACTCAAGCGCGTACAGGCCCTGACGTGGCGTGAGACCGCGCGCCGCACGCTGGCAGTGTTCAACGAGATCGTGCCGTTCGAGCTCTCTCCCAGCGCCGAAACGGCGCCGCTCTGAGCGAGGCGCCGGCGCATGAAATTCTGGCTGCGCACGGCCCTGTCCATAGTCCTCGTGGTGGTGTTGTTCACGTACGTCGTGGACGCGCGCGAGGTCGTGCACATCCTGCAGCGCTTCGACGCCACCTATCTGGTGCTGGCACTCGTGGTCGTCACGCTCGACCGCATGCTCATGACCTTCAAGTGGACCTTGTTGCTGCGCGCGCAGGGCTACCGGCTGCCGCTGTTCCAGGGCGTCACGATCTATTGCACTTCGATGGTCTGGGGACTCGCGCTGCCGACGACAGTCGGCGCCGATGCGATCCGCGCGGTCATGGTGACGAGGCGCGGCTTCAACGGCACGGACGTCGTCACTTCGATCGTGATCGAGCGCATGGTCGGCTTCGTGCTGGCGCTCGCGCTCGGGCTCGTGAGCCTGGCGATCCTGCGCTCGCTCGGCGTGCTCGATGCACGGTTCGACCGCGCGCTCTATCTCGGCATCGCAATGCTGGTCGGCGTCACGGCGCTGCTGGTCGCGGCGCTCGACGAGAAGCTCGTCAGTAAAATCGTGGCGCGTCTGCCGGCCGCGGTACGCGATTCCAAGGTCATGTACTACCTGGAGCGTTTCGCCGCAGCTTATCGCTCGCTCGGCAGCGCGCGCGGCACGATCGCGAAGTTCAGTGCGCTCACCGTGCTCGAGCAGGTGTTCTCGATCGTCTTCCCGTGGACGCTCGCCAGGGGGCTGGGCGTGCCGGTCGACCTGTTGCTGATGCTCGGCGTGCTGCCGATCAGCACGCTGATCTCACGACTGCCGATCTCGTTCGACGGTCTCGGTGTGTTCGAAGCCGTTTTCGTCGGACTGCTGGTGCTCGCCGGCATCGATGCAGCAGCCGCGCTCGCGATCGCGATCAGCGGCCGCGTCATCCAGCTGTTCGCGTTCCTGCCGTGGTGGTTCGTGCACGTCGCGCAAGCGGGCCTGCGGCCGCCGCAGGCCTCGAAGGAACTGCCGAGCAACTAGCTGAGCATCTTCTCCACGGCCGCCAGCAGCACGCACACCGCAACGCCCTCCGCCGCCTGCGCGATCTCCGCCGGCTCGGGAAACGTCGGCGCGATACGAATGGTGCTGTCGCGCGGATCGTTGCCATGCGGATGAGTCGCGCCCGCCGGCGTGAGCTCGACGCCAGCTTCCTTCGCGAGTTTCACGACCTGCTTCGCGCAGCCGTCCAGCACGTCGAGCGTCACGAAGTAGCCGCCGCGCGGATTGGTCCAGCGCGCGACGCCGGTGCCCGCGAGGTTCGAATCGAATGCGGCGCGGACCTGCGCGAACTTCGGCGCGACGATCTCGCGATGCCGATCCATCAGCCGCTCGACGCCTGCCGCGTTCTGCAACAGCCGCAGGTGACGCAGCTGGTTGATCTTGTCGCCGCCGATCGTGCGCTTCTCCATGCGCTTCAGGTACCACGCGACGTTGTCCTTCGAGCCGCCGAACAGCCCGAAGCCCGAGCCCGCGAGCGTGACCTTCGAGGTCGAGCCGAAGATGAACGCGCGGTTCGGATTGCCATGACGCGCGCACGCCGCGTCGAAATTCGCGATGCGGATGCGCTCGGGCGTCAGGTGGTGCACCGCATAGGCGTTGTCCCAGAACACGCGGAAATCCGCCGCGGCGGTCGGCATGCGCGCCAGCCGCTCGATGGTCTCCTGCGAATACACGGCGCCGGACGGGTTGCTGTACTTCGGCACGCACCACATGCCTTTGATCTGCGGATCCGCGGCGACGAGCTTCTCGACTGCATCCATGTCGGGACCGTCGTCGCGCAGCGGCACCGTGATCATCTCGATGCCGAACTCGTTGCAGATCGAGAAGTGCCGGTCGTAGCCGGGCACGGCGCAGACGAAGGCAATGCGCGAATCCTTCGACCACGGCCGCGGGCTGTCGCACGTGCCCTTCAGCAGCGCGTAAACGATCGCGTCGTGCATGAGGCCGAGGCTGGTGTTGCCGCCGATGACGATGCGGTCCGGCGTCAGGTCGTAGATCGGCGCGAACAGCGCGCGCAGCTCGGGCAGACCCTGCAGCTCGCCGTAGTTGCGGCAGTCGATGGCGCCGGACATGAAGTCGCGGCGGCCAGGCATGTCCAGCAGCTCATTGCACAGGTCTAGCTGCGCACTGGACGGTTTACCGCGCGTCAGGTTCAGCTTCAGGCCGCGGGCGGCAAAGGCCTGGTAGCGCTCGCGGATCTGCTGGTGGTAGGCGCGCAAGTCATCTGCGCGCAGGCTCGTAAGCTGAAGCATGGCGTTCCCGGCTCAGTCACGGTGGGGAGGGCCGATCATACCGTTGTATGCTCACGCGATGAACGTCCTCATCGTCGGCGCCGGCGCGGTCGGTGCACTGTTCGGGTCGGCGCTCGCCCGCCAGGGCGCGCGGGTTGCGGTCGTCTGTCGCTCCGACTACGACGCGGTCAGCCGCGACGGTTACGACATCCACAGCCCGGTGTTCGGCGACCATCGCTTCCGGCCCGAGCGCGTCTATCGCGAAGTGGCCGAATGCCGCGAGCCGCCCGACTACCTGATCCTGACCTCGAAGGTGCTCGAAAGCGTCGACCGCGCGGCGCTGATCCGGCCGGCGGTCGGACCGCGCACCGTCATCGTGCTGATCCAGAACGGCGTCGACATCGAGGCGCCGATCGCCGCCGCGTTCCCCGACAACGAGCTGCTCAGCAGCCTGGCGTTCGTCGCCGTCGGGCGCGGCGCGCCGGGACGGGTCAATCATCTCTCGCTCGGCTCGCTGATCCTCGGCCGCTATCCGGCAGGCGTCACGCCGGCCGCGCAGCAGCTCGCGGCGGCCTTCGAAGCCGGCAAGGTGCCCTGCAAGCTGACCGAAAGCGTCGTCGGCGCGCGCTGGCAGAAGGCGGTCTGGAACGCGGTCTTAAATCCGATGTCGATCCTGGGCGGCGTGCTCGACACGGACGCGATGATGCGAACCGAAGCCGAAGTCGAGTTCGTGCGGCGCTCGATGCAGGAGGTCTGCAACGTGGCGCAGGCCGCGGGCCATCCGCAGAGCCCGGGCCTCATCGAGCAAATGCTCGCGACCACGCGGGCGATGCCGGCCTACAAGACCAGCATGGCCCTGGACTACGAGAACGGCCGGCCGATGGAAATCGAAGCGATCCTGGGCAACACCGTGCGCGCCGGGCGCACGGTCGGCGTCGCGACGCCGAACCTGGACGCGATCTATGCGCTCGCGAAGATGGTCGCCGGTGCAGGTCGGGCTACGAACCTGACTTCTTTTTAGCCATCGCCTTGGGCGGCTGGCGCACCGTGTGCAGCACGTTATCGGCGACGCGCGACATCCAGCCGCCGGAGTACAGCATCATTTTCAGCACGTGCAGCAGCACCTGCCCGGGCCCTTCGACGGCGAGGCGGCAATCCTCTTCGATCTTGCAGTTTTGCATCTCGAACAGGCCGTTGCCCTCGATGATCAGGCTCGCATCCTTGAAGTGACACTCGACGAACGATTTGCCGTCCAGCACGACGCGCTGGCCGGTGAAGGTTTTGCCGCGGACTATTTTCATCTGCAACTCGCTGCAGCGTCAGGCGCCGGAAGCCGGTGCGATCACCGGCCCCGGACCACGCCGACTTACTTCCCCTTGCGCGCCTTCCTGGACGCCTTCTTCTTGCCCCCGGACCGCTTCTTCGCCCCCTTGCGCCCACCACCCTTCTTCTTGGCCGCCTTGCGCGCCGGGCGCTTCGCGCCCTTCGCGGCAGCCTTCTTCTTGGCTGCTTTTTTCGCGGCTTTCTTCGCGACTTTCTTGGCAGCCTTCTTCTTGGCCGGCGCCGCCTTTTTCTTCGGGGCAGCAGCCGCCTTCTTCGGAGCCGGCTTGGCCGGCGCCGCTGCGGGCGCCTCGGCAGCCGGGGCCGCCGCAGGCGCTGCCGCGGGCTGGCCCGGCTTCAGGTCTGCCGCGAGCGTATGCACTGCGAACATCGCGCCGTACGGATCCACGAACTGGGCGATCCAGTCGCCGCCCGGCACTTCCATCGGGCCGTTGACCAGGGTGCCGCGCGCGTTCTTGGCTCTCTTCACGGCGTCGTTCACATCCTTGACGCGAACGTAGCCGAGCCACGCCGGGCCGCCGGGCATTTCCGCCGGCTTGTTGAACATGCCGCCGCGCTGCACGCCGTTGCTGCCGAAGAGCACGTACTTGCCCATCGCGCCCATGTCGTGCTCGGCCATCTTGTTCCAGCCGAATACCGCCGAATAGAAATCGACGGCCGCTTGCCAATCGCTGGTCGCCAGCTCGTGCCAGGAGAACTCGCCGCGCTTCGGTGAGGATTCCTTGCCCGTGTCCATGGGGTGGTAGTACACGCCGAAGGCCGCGCCCTGCGGATCGGCCAGCACGGCGTACTTGCCGCCGCTCGGCATGGAGGTGACTTCCTTCGACACGCTGCCGCCGCGGTTCTTGACCGCTGCAACCGTCGCGTCGATGTCCGTCGTGCCGATGTAGTGCAGCCAATGCGGCGCACCCGCGGCCTGGACCGAGCCGCCCAACGGGCCGCTGCCGGCTGCAAACATCTGGTAGGAGGGATCGTGTTCCCACGGCTGCGTCTTCCAGCCGACCACCTTCGAATAGAAGGCATGTGCGCCGCTCGTGTCCGGCGTCATCAGCTCATGCCAGACAAAGCGCCCACGTACTGTGTTGTCTGCCATCACGATCTCCCTCGAGAGTAAGTTGATTGTTGGGGACGTCAGTCGGATCGAAAAACGTGAGCGGCGGAGCATACTCTGCCCGCCGCCGCAAATGTAAGGACGTCGCGAGCGCGAGCCGTGCGGGGCTTGCCAAAACGCGGCGATGAGGTACAACACGATTCGCGCAGAACTGGCGCTGCGCGTGGGCCCAGAAACAACCATGACAATAATTTACCGTCCGCAGCTGTCGCGGCGGGCATTCGTGGCAGCAGCCGGCGCAGCGGTGGCAGCAGCGGCATTGCCGGCAAAGGCGCAAGGCGGCGGCGCGCTGCAGATCTGGTTCGTCCGACACGCCGAGAGCGAGATCAACGTCCCCGGCAATCCGCGCCAGGTGCCCGACGGCGGGGTCACGTATCCGCTGACCCGCAAAGGGGTCGAGCAGGCCAAGGCGCTGGCCGAGGCGACAGCCTCGGCGCCGATCGTGGCGATCTATACGAGCACTCATCTGCGGGCGGTTCAGACGGCCGACGCCGTCGCTTTCCGGCACGAGCTGACGCTGACGCTGGCCCCCGAGGCGGTCGAAATCGACCTCGGTATCAAGTCCGGCTCGATGGAGGATCCGCGCACTGTATACGTCGAGCTGGCGCGCAAGTGGACCGTCGACAAAGACTTCGAAGCGCGCCATGGCGAGGGCGAGAGCTTCGCCGACGTCCAGCGGCGCTTCCTGCCGTTCGTGCGCGAGGTCATGAACCGGCATGCGCAGGACAGCGGCGTGGTCATGATCGTGGCCCATGCCGCCACGATCGGTTTCATGCTGCCGGTGCTCGCCAGCAATGTGCCGTCGGACTATGCCCTGCTCCATCCGCTGCCGAACACCGGCATCGTCAAGACCGAGCTGCGCGACAGCCGCTTGTTCTGCCTCGACTGGCTGGGCATTCCGAACGAGGAGTTCGAGAAGGCCTCAGCCCAGTAGGTCGGGGCGCTCCAGCGCGTCCTGCGCCCGCGCCATTAGCGCATCCCTGCGCGGCAGCTTTGGCCCGAGTCTTGTTATCCTTTCCCGATGCGCAAATTCCTCTGGCTCCTCGTCGCCCTGACGGGCGCGTTCGCCGTCGGCGGCATCGCCCTGCACCGGGGCGAAACCATCAATGCCATGTGGATCGTCGTCGCGGCGATCTGCGTATACGCCATCGGCTACCGCTTCTACAGCTCCTGGGTTGCGGCAAAGGTGCTGAGCCTCGACCCCGCCCGCGCCACGCCGGCGCTGCGCCTGAACAACGGCCGCGATTACATGCCGACGCATCGCTGGATCGTGTTCGGCCATCACTTCGCGGCGATCGCCGGTCCCGGCCCGCTGATCGGTCCGACGCTCGCGGCGCAGTTCGGCTATCTGCCCGGGACGCTCTGGATCCTGGTCGGAGCAGTGCTCGGCGGCTGCGTGCAGGACATGACGATCCTGTTCCTGTCGACGCGGCGTGACGGCCGCAGCCTCGGCCAGATGGCGCGCGACGAGCTCGGCCCGGTCGGCGGTCTCGCCGCGATCGTCGGCACGCTGACGATCATGATCATTCTGATCGCCGTGCTCGGCCTGGTCATCGTCAATGCGATGAAGCACAGCCCGTGGGCGACGGCGACCGTGTTCGCGACGATTCCGATCGCGGTGCTGATCGGCCTGTACCTGCGCAACCTGCGTCCCGGTCGGGTGCTCGAAGCTTCGCTGATCGGCGTGGCGCTGCTGCTGTTCGCGGTCGTCGGCGGCGGCTGGGTCGATCATCATCCGACGCTGCGCGCGCTGTTCGATCTCGAGGGCAAGTCGATCGCGTGGTTCGTGATCGGCTACGGCTTCATCGCCGCGGTGCTGCCGGTGTGGTTGCTGCTCGCGCCGCGCGACTACCTGTCGACGTTCCTCAAGCTCGGCACGATCATGCTGCTCGCGATTGCGGTCGTGATCATGCGTCCCGAGATCAAGATGCCGGCGGTCACGCAATTCATCGACGGCACCGGGCCGATCTTCGGCGGCGCGTTGTTCCCGTTCGTGTTCATCACGATCGCCTGCGGCGCGATCTCCGGCTTCCACGCGCTGGTGTCGAGCGGCACGACGCCGAAGCTCATCGGCAGCGAGACCGACGCGCGGCTGATCGGCTACGGCAGCATGATGCTGGAGTCGTGCGTCGCGATCATGGCGATGATCGCCGCCACGCTGCTCGAGCCCGGTGTGTACTTCGCGATCAATAGCGGTCCGGGTGTCGTCGGCACGACTGCGGATGCAGCCGTCGCGACGATCACCTCGTGGGGCTTCCCCGTCACCGCGGAGCAGATGCACGCGCTGGCGCGAGAGATGGGCGAGTCGACATTGTTCGCACGCACCGGCGGCGCACCGTCGCTCGCCGTCGGCATGGCGAGCATTTTCTCCAATGCGTTCGGCCAGAGCCTGCTCGCGGTCTGGTATCACTTTGCGATCATGTTCGAGGCGGTGTTCATCCTGACGACGCTCGACGCCGGCACGCGCGTCGGTCGCTTCATGCTGCAGGATGCGCTCGGTCACGTCTGGCAGCCGCTCGGCCGGACGTCGTGGTATCCGTCGGTGCTGATCGCGAGCGGGCTGATCGTCGCGGGCTGGGGCTACTTCCTGTACATCGGCGTCGTCGATCCGAACGGCGGCATCAATATTCTCTGGCCGCTGTTCGGCATCGCCAACCAGCTGCTCGCCGGCATCGCACTGTGCGTGGCGACCGGCATTCTCGTGAAGCACGGCAAGCTGCGCTACGCGTGGGTCACCGGCGTGCCGCTCGCGTGGATCGCAATCGTTTGTACGATCGCCTCGTGGCAGAAGATCGTGTCGCCCGACGTGCGCGTCGGCTTCCTCGCTGCCGCGAACCAGCTCGCCGGCAAGCTGGCTTCTGGTGCGCTCACTCCCGAGCAGGCTACGGTCGCACCGCAGCTGATCTTCAATCAGCGCCTCGACGCGGCGCTCGCACTGCTGCTGACGGCGATTCTGTGGATCGTGATCGCCGACATGCTGCGCGTGAGCTGGCGCGTCGCGAAGGGACTGCCGGTGCCGCCGAGCTCCGAAGCGCCGGCTGTGGCGCTCGCGGAGGTGCGCACATGAGCAAGCGACTTCGCGATCTGTGGAACGTGTTGCGCGCGCTGGCGACAGACGACGCATACGAGCGTTATCTCGAGCACCACGGCCAAGCGCACGCGGGAGTCGCGCCGCTGTCGCGGCGCGAGTTCTATCTCGGAGAGCAGCAGCGGAAGTGGACGGGGGTCTCGCGCTGCTGCTGACCTACACCGTGAATCCTTGCTTCGCGATCGGCAGCGTGCGGAGGCGCTTCCGCGTCGCTGCGAAGATCGCGTTGCAGACTGCGGGTGCGACCAGCGCGGTCGCCGGCTCGCCCATGCCGCCGGGCTTCTCGGTGCTGTTGACGACATACACCTCGATCTGCGGCGCCTCGTTCATGCGCAGCATCCGATAGTCGTCGAAGTTCTGCTCCTTCACGCGGCCGCCGGCGATGTTGATCTCGCTGAACAGCGCAGCCGTGAGGCCGAACACGATGCTGCCTTCGGCCTGCGCTTCGACGATGCCCGGGTTCACCATCTGGCCGCAGTCGATCGCACACACGATGCGATGCACCTTCAGCTTGTCACCCTGCAGTGATATTTCGGCGACCTGCGCCAGGTACGAGTCGTAGCCCGACATCGCCGCGATGCCGTGGAAATGTCCGCTCGGCGCGTGTCCCCACCCTGCCTTCCTCGCAGCCGTATCGACCACCATCTGCCAGCGCGCCTGCTTGTCGAGCATGTTGCGGCGGAACTCGTACGGATCGGCCCCCGCCTCGTACGCCAGCTCGTCCATGAAACTCTCCACGGCGAAGCAGTTGAGCGCGTGGCTCACCGAGCGCCAGTAGCCGACATCGATGCCGATCTCGTGCTGCAGGTAATCGACATAGACGTTCGGCACGTCGTAGGGGAAGTTGTGAGCCGCCTCCACCGCGAACGGATCGATCGCGCCGTTGGCGACGGCCGCCGGCGCCCAGCGCGAAGTGATCGACGGCGCGACCAGGTGGATCTTCACCGCGTTCAGCTTCTTGTTGGAATCGAAGGTCGCGGCAAGCGTGTTGCGCGCAGGCGGACGATACTTGTCATGCGTCATGTCGTCTTCGCGCGTCCACAGCACTTTCACCGGTTTGTTCACCGCCTTCGCGCACTCCACGGCCGCGGGAATGAAGTCGGACTCGAGCCGCCGGCCGAAGCCGCCGCCGAGGAACGTGGTGTGCACGAACACTTTTTCCGGCGGCAGTCCGGAAGCCTGCGCCGCCGCGCCCTGCGCGAACTGCTGAACCTGCGTCGGCACGTAGATGTGACAGCCATCATCGCGAAACTCAGCCGTGCAGTTCTGCGGCTCCAGCGTCGCGTGCGCGAGCAACGGCAGCTCGTACGTCTGCTCGAAGCGGCGGCCGGACTTCAGTGCCTGCTCCACGTCGCCATCCTTGCGCACTTCCTTGCCCTTGCCGCTCGCAGCCGATTTCAGGCCCGCGGTGATCGAGGCGTTCGTCATCTTCGCGTTCGCGCCGGGCGCCCACTCGATCTGCAGCGCATCGCGCGCCTGGTGCGCCTGCCACCACGAATCTGCGATCACTGCAACGCCGGACGATGTCTGCAATACCTGGCGCACGCCTGGCATGCCCTGCGCCGCATCTGCCTTGAAGCTCTTCACGCTCGCACCGAGCTCCGGCGGTTGCGCGAGCGCTGCGTACAGCATTCCCGGCAAGCGCACATCGATGCCGAACTGCGCGCTGCCGTCGACTTTCGACGGCGTGTCCAGGCGCTGCTGCGGCTTGCCGATGTACTTCCATTCGTTGCGGCCTTTCAGCCGAACGTTCTCCGGCTTCGGCAGCGCCGCCGCTGCTTCGGCGAGCTCGCCGAATGATTTGCGGCGACTCGTGAACACAACGTAGCCGTCGGCGACTGAGCAAGACTGCGGCGGCGCGCCCCAGTCTTTCGCCGCTGCCGCGATCAATCTCGTGCGCGCCTCGGCGCCAGCCATGCGCAGCTTCTCCCACGCGTCGCGCACGCTCGTGCTGCCGCCCGTCACTTGCGCACCGAGCAGCGCGTTCACGTACTCCTTGCCCGGCGGCGCGAACTCGACCTTGATGCTCGACGGTGCAACACCGAGCTCTTCGCAGATCAGCGTCGGCAGCGACGTGTAGACGCCCTGACCCATCTCGGAGCGATCGCACAGCACGGTGATCGATCCGTCCGTGCCGATCGTCAGCCACGCATTCGCAGTGATCTGCTTCGCGGGGCCGGCGTTCTTCGCCGCGTTCTCGGGCTTACCGCACGCGGGCAGATACATTGCGATGACGAGGCCGCCGGTTGCTGCGGCTGCAGTCTTGAGAAAGCCGCGGCGTGAGAGGTCGCCGGCACCAGTCACGGGCAAGTCATCATTCGCCTGTAGATGCTTACTCATGTCAGCCGCTCCCCTTGCCGGTGCCCGTCAGCTCCGCCGCGCGATGAATCGCTTTACGAATGCGCGGATACGTGCCGCAGCGACAGATGTTGCCGGACATCGCGCTGTCGATGTCCGCGTCAGAGGGCTGCGGATTGTTCGCGAGCAGCGCGGCGGCCGACATGATCTGCCCCGACTGGCAGTAGCCGCACTGAGGCACGTCGAGCTCGATCCACGCCTGTTGTACCGGGTGGCTGCGATTGCTCGACAGTCCTTCGATCGTCGTAATGGATTTACCGGCAACGCTCTCGACGGGAGTGATGCACGCACGCGTCGGCGAGCCGTCGATGTGCACGGTGCAAGCGCCGCACAAGGCTTTGCCGCAGCCGAATTTCGTGCCGGTGAGCCCCAGCGTATCGCGCAACACCCACAACAAAGGCGTGTCGCCTGCAACCTCGACATCCTGAGCCTGACCGTTGATCGTGAGCTTGATCATGTTCAGTCCCCCTACGCCGCGATGGCGCTGACTCATCGTTGTTGCGGCGTACTATACGCCGCGGTTGCGCGCCAGTGTCGGCACCACGCGACGCCGCGGTCGGTCCGTTTGACACTCTCTGCCTGCCTGTGTAATTACCACCGCTCGATTTTTCAATTCAGGAGATTCGTCATGGCGTTGTGGAAAGACCAGTACGGCCGCGAACAGAACACGCCGGATCCAGCGCCGGACAAGCCTGCTGCAGCCACGCCGGTGAACATCGAGTCGGCCCGGCAACCGGCTGCCGCGCCCAGCGCGCCGCGCGGCGACGCGAAGGAGTCGCTGCTGGCAGCCGGACTGACGATCGAAGGCAAGATCGAAGGCTCGGGCCACGTGCGCATCGCCGGCAACTTCAAGGGCGACGTGCACGTGCAGGGCAATCTGACGATCGAATCCGGCGCGAAAGTGACCGGCGGCGTGCGCGCCAACACGGTCGTGGTCGGCGGTGAGCTGGAAGGCAACATCGACGCCGCAGCGCGCGTCGAGCTGCTGCAGACCGGCGTGCTGAATGGCGACCTGAAGGCGGGCTCGCTCACAGTCGCTGCGGGCTCGCGCATGCGCGGCCGCGCGGAATTCGGCTGGGATGAGAATCCGAAGAGCGGCAAAGCTTAAGAGGCCGGACCCGTGAACACTGGCCGCGTCGTATTGACCGGCAAGACGCGCACCTGCCCTCACTGCAAGGCGACGATTCTCGAGAGCTCGAGCGTCTGCCCGGCTTGCCAGCATCATCTGCGCTTCGACTCGAAGGCGATCGTCGAGCGCCGGCTGCAGCCGGCGTTCTCGGCGCTGCGGGTCGAGGGCGGATTCAAGCATCCCGCGGGCGGTGAACCGTGGGAGTACGCCGTCGTGGTGTCGATCCGTAACGATCGCGGCGAGGAGCTGGCGCGCAAAGTGGTCGGTGTCGGCGCGCTGGCGCCGAACGAAGGCCGTCAGGTGATGGTGTCGGTGGACGTCTTCACCGCCGCCGGGCCGGTCGTCGAAGTCGAGCGCCGTGCCAACATGGCGCAGGCGCCGGACAAGAAGGCTGCGCCCGCCCCCGCGTCCGCGCAGAGGAAAGATTTGCCGGAGCCGCAACGGAGCCTGCAGAGCATGGCCCAGCAGACCAAGGACAAGCTGAAGCCTCCGAAGTAGGCGCCTGAGAGGGCATGCCGCGAATATATCTGGTGAGACACGCCAAGCCCGCGGCTGCCTGGGGCGACGATCCGGATCCCGGCCTCGATGCGCTTGGCGCGACGCAGGCGACAGCGGCTGCGCGGCACCTGGCGAAAACGATCGCCCGGGCGTCCGTGTACACGAGTCCGTTGCGGCGCTGTCGCGAGACAGCGCAGTCGCTTTGCGAGCTGTGGCAGTACGCCGCGACCGTACTCCCTTCGGTGGCGGAGATACCGTCGCCACCGATCGATTCCACGGCGCGGCGCGAATGGCTCACCGCGGGGATGCGCGGCACCTGGCGTGAGTTGCACGAGCGAGCCCCGCCCGGCTCGATCGACTATCTGCAATGGCGTCGCAGTGTCGTCGACGCTCTGCTCGCCATGCCCCACGACTGCGTCATCTACACGCACTACATCGCGATCAACGTCGCGGTGGGCGCAGCGCAGGAGCGCGACGACGTCTTGTGCTTCCGTCCGGACCACGCATCGGTAACGGTGCTCGACGCGGTCGCAGGACGTTTGCAGCTCGTCGAGCTTGGCCGCGAAGCCACGACCGACGTGCTCACGAGATAGACTAATGACGAAGCGCGTTCGCAAACCCGATTGGCATCGTGTAGTCGCAAGGCTGCGGCGTGGCGTGTCTGCAGGAGATCCGCAGGCCATTACCGAGCTTGGACTCACGCTCTTCGAAGGCATTCAGGATCGCAGCGGCCGCGCCGTCGTGCGCAGCAACTCGCGCTACGCCGTTCGCTTGTTCCAACGCTCGGCCGACAGAGATGCCACCGCGGCTACTTCACTCGCCTACGCCTACGACGTCGGCAAAGGCACACGCCGCAACACAGCTCTGGCGCTGAAGTGGTATCGACGCGCCGTTCGCATGGGCGACAGCACGGCGGCCCAGAACATGGCAACGGTCTATTACGACCAGGGCAAGTTGCGTCTCGCTCATCGATGGGTGGTGCAGGCCACGAACATGGGAGACGGCGATGCCGCTGTGACGGCTGGCTACGGCTGCCTCTACGGCATCGGGGTGCGAAAAGACGCGAGCACTGCGCGCCGCATGTTCCAGCGCGCTCTGCGCTCCGACTGCATTTCGGCCTACGGACGCGAGGAGGCCCTGTATCACTTGGCGGTCGCCGATCTCGACAGCGGCAAGCGCCGCCGCGCGATTCCGCTTTTGCGTCGGGCCAACAGCGATGGCGACTATCCGCAGGCGCAGGAACTGCTGGCGCAGATCATTGCCGAAATCGCACCCACTCCCTGCCGCTGCAGACGTCACCTGAACGGGGGTCTGCGCTGTCATGCACGCTGTCCGTAACATCCGTCCGCAAGCTACCCGCAGTAGCGTCGAAGATCACTTCAGTCGTGACACAAAGGTAACTAATCGGTCACGACGCCGAGCACCTATAATCCGCGTCCTTCCCGGCGGTCACGAGAGAACACGACCATGAAGATCTCCATGTACGAAGCCTCGATTCCCACGTTCCTGCACACGCTGCGCAACCTGAAGACGCTCCTCGAAAAAGGCATCGCGCACGCGGAAGCGCGCAAGTACGACCCGAACCTGCTCGCGGCGACGCGCCTGACGGCCGACATGCTGCCGCTGACGCGCCAGATCCAGATCGCGAGCGATGCGGCGAAGGGTGCGGCGGCGCGTCTCACCGGCGTCGATCCGCCGAAGTTCGAGGACAACGAGGCGACGCTGGCCGACCTGGTCGGGCGCGTCAGCAAGACCATCGACTACCTGCAGGGCTTCAAGCCCGAGCAGTTCGAGGGCTCCGACGAGCGCACGATCACGATCCAGACGCCGCGCCAGACGTTCACGTTCCCGGGGCTGATCTTCCTGCGGCACTGGGCGATTCCGAATTTCTTCTTCCACGTGACGACGGCATACAACCTGCTGCGTCAGAACGGCGTGGAGCTGGGCAAGGCGGATTACCTCGGCCGCGTCAGCTGAAGAAACTCAGTGACGCGAGTCACGGGACCCGCGTCACTTCTCCTCTCGCGCCGGCTGCCCCAGAAACATCAGCCGGTCGTTCAGCGCAGCAACCATATCGACGTACGCCGCCGCGCGCTGGTCGCTGCGGGGAATCGCATCGGCGGCCTCCAGAGCTTCCTTGAATAGCGACGAGCCCTGATCGGCGTCGCCGGTCTTCACGCGCGCAGCCGCCAGCGCCGCAAACGCTGCAGGCTTCGGTTGCTTCTCCTCGATGTTGCGCACCGCGCGCCGCGCCGCATCGATCGTCTCCCGCGACAGCGGTGTCGTGGCCCGCAGCAGCTGCATGCCGAGCACGCCGAACTGCGCGGCCGCAACGATCAGCGGATCCCCGAACTCGGCCGCGCTGGCCGATGCCGATTCGCTGCTCGCGTTGGTCTGCATCGAGACGACATCCCGCACGAGCAGCGCCCGCGCAACCCGATCATTCATTCGCTGTGCGGCCTGCAACGCACCGGCGGCATTGCCGGCGCGAGCCAGGCCGCGCGCGATGTGATCGAGCGTGTCTTCGCGCACGTCGCCGCGTTGCAGACCTTCCGCTTCACGTAGCGCGCGCGTGAGCGTCGTCACCGCCGCCTGGCTGTCGCCACTGACGGCCTGCAGGCGGCCGATCTGCGCGAACGTCAGCGCGCGGCGATCCGCATCGCCGGAATGTGCTTCGACGGCCGCAATCGCCGCTGCGAACATTTTGTCTGCGGCCTCTGTATCCTTTTCGACGGCGCGGGTCGCTGCCAGCCGTCCCTGCATCACCGATCGATACAGATCGTCATCGATCTTCTGCAGCGTTTCGACGGCGCCGTTGACGTCGCCCGTGTCCGCGCGCGCGAGCGCGATGCGGCCCAGGACCTGTCCACGGTCTGCGCGACGGACGCGCGACACCATCGCGTTGGCCTTGTCGTTGTGGCCGGCGTGGACTTCTGCAACCGCGATGTCGCCCGCAGCGAGCGCCAGGTAGAACGGATCGTCGATGTCGCGCAGCATGTCGCGCGCCGCGGCCAGCTCACCGCGCGCCGCAGAGATGGCAACGATCTGTCGCAGGATTTCGCTCTTCGCTTCCTGCTCGCGAATGGTCGACGCTGTCTGCTGGGCGGCGGCGATGTTGGCCGCACGCAGCTGCACCGTCGCGATCTGCACCAGCGCGGCGCCCTGCTGCCGCTTCGCCTCGATGCGATTCGCCGTCTCGCGCGCACCGATCAAGTCCTCGGCCGCAATCTGCGCGAGCACCACATCGTTCAGCACCCAGTCGCGAAAGGCCGGCTCGCGGATCTGCGCGACAGCGGCGAGCGCCTCGTGAATCGTGCGGTCGACGGAGGATTCGGGAATCAGCGTCTGCACGCGCGCGACGCTGGCGAGCGATTCGGCGCGTCGATACGGATCTTCGATGCTGCGGGCTGCAGCGAGTGCGCGCGAGAGCGCGACGGCGCGCCACTCGAGCGGATCTTCGGCGCGCGCCGTCACGGACACCAGCGCAACCGACGCCGCGACGAGCAGAAACCGCCTGAGCTCCATGACCGGCAGAAGCACTCCTGAGAGGAGTTAGCCTCTGCCGCCGACGGCGAAAGGTCAACAGTCGGTCAGCAGTCGATGATCGGCGCGACCGCGGCGCGAATTCGCCGCATCTGCGGCTGCGTGACCATCCCGCCGAGCAGCTTCATCAGGTGCGGATGCTGGCAACCGGAAGCGATGTACTGCCAGCGATAGGCACGCAACACAGTCTCGCGGATCGCGTGTTGCTCGGCCGGCGTGAAGGTGCGATCGCAGAGGCGCATGAAGTAGCCGGCGTCTGCGGCCGATTGTCCCTGGAGCAGATGATCGAGACCGCTGATGAGCGCGATCAGATCATCGACCCCGGCGTCGCGCGCTTCGGGGCTCAGCGTGCGGTCCTCGCGGCACCACTCGATCTCGTCCATCACGGCGTGCTGGCACTCTTCGAGCCAGTGAAAGCGGAACACGTCGCGATACAGGTCCGACAGCTCCTCGTCGCGCTCGATGCTTTCGCGGTAGTGCACCTGGGTGAAGAGTTCCACGTGGCAGGTCATGGCCAGCACGGCCCAGCTCGACTTGCCGAGCACGGTGCGCGCGACTTCGTTGGCGTCCGCGACCAGCACGTAGCCGCCGGGCATCTTCGCCCCGAGCGCTGCCTCGATGCGGCGGAACAGCTCCTGGTGCTTGATCTCCTCGTCGCTGAAGCGCACCAGACCCTCGAGCGCGACCTGGTCGCCGAGGCCGTAGCGCATCGCCATTTCCAGCGTCTTGGTGCTGATGAAGCGCTCGAGCAGGCCGAAGATGGAGGCATAGCTGCGGCCCTGCACGTGGCTCATCGTGCGCTTCTCCTGCGGGGTGAGGAACGCGAGGTCGTTGACCTTGGTGAGCCCGTCCGGCAGGAACTTGCGGCGGAAATCGAAGCTGCGGCCGCGGAACACGTCGGCGTCAATGTCCCAGCGCACCCGCTTGGAGGCCTTGATACAGCGGGCATAGCGGGCGCGGTCGCTGTTCTGCTGGAACAGCCGCTCTGCGGCGGGCGAGACGATGAGGTCGACGGCGGCGTTCATGGGCGTGGTCCGGGGAAACGGGGACGACGCGAATCGTGACCGAATCGCGCAATACGCACATGAGGCGGCTGCCTCATTCGATGCGGCAGCGCGCCCGGGACAAATGTCCCACGGACCTTCGGGCAGTTGACCTCAGACCATGCCGCGGTCGCGGGCGAGGACGATCGCGCGGGCGCGCGAATCGACGTTGAGCTTCTCGAAGATGTTGGTGAGGTGGTTGCGCACGGTCTTGTCGCTGATGAACAGCTTGCGCGCGATCTCGCCGTTCCCCTCGCCGTGCGACACGAGCCGCAGGATCGCGTTCTCCCGCGCCGTCAGCTCGGGCAGGTCGCCCCGCTGCAGCGGCTCTGCCGCCGCTGCGCCCGGACCGAGGAAATCCACGAAGGCCTCGCAGAACCGCTCCCAGGCCGGCTCGCACTCGATCAGGATGTGATTGCGGCTCTCCAGCGTCACGAAGCGCGCGCCCGGAATCTCGGCGGCGAGCAAGCGACCCTGCTCGTACGGAATACGCGCGTCGCCTTGCGCATGCACGACCATCGTCGGCACTCGCACCCGCGGCAGCAGCGCGCGCACGTTGATTTCGCCGAACGATTCGAGAATGCGCACCGCGATCTGCGGCTGCGTCGTGGTGCGCATCAGGTCGCTGAACCAGCGCACTTGCTCGGCATTCGCGTCCGGGATGAACAGCGAGGCGAACAGCTGGCGGAACGCAGGATTCTCCTGTCCCCAGCCCTGCCGGATCAGCTCGTTGAGCGCCTGGCCGTGGCGGCGCATTTCCTCCCCGCGCTGTGCCCAACCCTCCGCGTAGCAGCCGTACAGCACCAGCTGTGTGACGCGCTCCGGATGTCGCACCGCGTACTCGATGCAGGCTGCACCGCCTTGCGAGACGCCGAGCAGCGGGAAGCGATCCAGATCCGAAGCCGCAACGATCGCCTCCAGGTCCGCGACCTGCGCCGCGTGCGACAGGTCTTCGGCGTTCCAGTCCGACAGGCCGCAGCCACGCGGGTCGAAGCGGATCAGCTGGCGGCCGTTCGAGAGGAAGCGGAACCAGTGACGCCAGACCGGGCTCTGCCAGTCGAACTCCAGGTGCGACAGCCAGTTCGCCGACTTGACGAGCGGCCCGCCGCTCCCCGAGGTCGCGACCGCCAGGCGCACGCCGTCGGCGGACTTGATGAACCGGATGGTTTGCTGCATGAGGACACGGGACGGCGGCGGGTCAGGCAACCGCCGCCGGCCAAGAATACTAGAACTGAGGGGCGGGACGCGTCAGATGGCGCGCAGCGCCGTCGCGACCGGCAGCCTCGCCGCCCGAACCGCCGGGAACAGGCCGCCGATCAGACCGATCGTGCACGCCCACAGGATGCCGATGGCGATGAGCAACGGGCTGACGCTCAGCTCGAAGATCAGGTGGCCGACCCCTGCCCCGCCGGCGGACGTGCTGACCTGGTGGCCGTTGAAGAACAGCCAGGCGATCGCGGCGCCGATCGCGCCGCCGATCAAGGCGAGCAGCAGCGCTTCGGCCAGCACCGAGATCACCATCGCAGTCGCGCCGAAGCCGATGGCGCGCAGGGTCGCGATCTCGCGCAGGCGCGCACTGACAGCCGAATACATTGTGTTCAGCGCGCTGAAGATCGCGCCCACGGCCATGATGCCGCCGACCACGTAGGCGATGATGTAGATCACCTTGCTGATCGTCTCGGACTGACGTCGGTAATAATCCCGCTCGCGGTTCACGTCGATCGCCAGCGCCGGGTTCGAGGTGAGTGCGTCCTTGAACTTCTGGAACGCCGCCGTCGATTCGAGCTGCACGGTGACGCTCTGAAATCCGCCGCGCTGCTCCGCGGCGATGAGCGTCTCGGCGTCGGTGAGGATCGTCGAATCGTGGGAGTCGCCGCCGGTCGTGAACACGCCGACGACCGTCCAGGTCGCGCCGCGAGTCTTGAACGTATCGCCGACGTTGAGACCTTTGAACTCGTCGTGTGCCGCCTTGCCGACGATCACTTCGGTGACAGCGGGCCGGAACATGCGGCCCTGGAGGATCTTCAGCTCCGGACGCAACTCCTGCAGCTGTGGCCCGACGCCGCGCATCGCCACGTTCACTTCCGCACTGTCCCCTTTGCGGAAGAGATTCACCAGGCGCAGCGCTTCCGCCGACGCGATCGGCTTGCCGGCGGCGTCGCGCCGCACGCCCGGGGCGTCTGCGACCAGCCGCGCGGCGTCCCGCCCGAGGGCGCTACCGGTCTCGGATGCAGAGCCGTTGCGCATCACGATCGCGCGATCGTCACGACCCGAGTGCTCCATCGTCTGGATCATGCCCGTGGACATCGCGAGCACGGAGATCAGCACCGCGACCACGCCGGCGATGCCGATCACGATGACGATCGAAGTGCCGACCCGGTGGGGCAGGCTCTTGAAGTTCATGACCGCGACGGCGCCGATCTGCTTGAACAAGTTCATGAGTTGCCTATCTCCCCGCCAGCGCGTCGACGATGTTCAGCTGGCGCGCGCGCCATGCCGGCGGCAGACCGCTGACGAGCGCGAGCAGCAGCGCAGTGCCTGCGCCCATCGCCACGACGATCAGCGGCATGCCGAAAGCGCCGAAGATCTGACGCAGCGCGCCGGACTCGAACACGAACGTCGCCAGCGCCAGGCCGATGCCGGCCGCGAACACACACAGTACGAGCGCCTCGATCAGCACCAGCGCCAGCACCTTGGCGTCGGAAAACCCGAGCGTCTTGAGCACGGCGAGCTCGGGCGTGCGCTCGCTGACCGACTGCATCATCGTGTTCGCGGTGAGGAACAGCAGGGTGAACAGCACGGCGCCGACGATCGCGTTGACGATGAAGTTGATGTCGCCGATCTGCTTGAGCTGCATCTGCGCGAGCGCCGACTCCGTCTGCGTGCGCGTCTCGTAGGTCGAGTTCGCGAACAGCGCATCGATCTGCTTCGAGATCTGCGTCGCCTGGTGCGGATCCTTGATGCCCACCAGGAAGTAGTGGGCGGTGTGGCCGCCGAACGCGGCGTTCTCGTCGAAGTAGTCCTGGTTGATGTAGAACGCCGGAAAGCCGCCGAACGCCGACGCGTCGAACGTGCCGACCAGGTCGAACATCCAGGTGCTGCTGCCCTGCTTGGTCGTCCAGATGGACGTGCCGAGCGGAATGCGGTCGCCGATCTTCCAGCGGTGCTCCTTCGCCAACCCCTCGCTGACGAGGACGCCGGTGCGCGTCTTCTTCATCGCCTCGAGATACTCGGGCTTGATCTTCAGCTCGCGGTAGATCTGGAACAGCGGCTCCACATCGGTTGCGAACGCCGGGATCGCGTTGTTCGCGTCGCGGAAATAGCCGCCGAAGTAGGTCCAGTGCGAAACGGCGCGCACGCCGGGCACGGCCTGGATGCGCGCGCCGTAGTTGAGCGGCAGGCCGTCGGTCATATTGGTCTTGGCCGAGACGTACAGGCGATCGACGTTGAGATTCGTGACGACCGTGTTGAAGCCCTGGTTCAGTCCCTGCAACAGGCCGAACAGCAGGAACGCCACCACGATCGACGCCATCGTGAAGAACGTGCGGGCGCGCTTGCGCCACAGCCCCGCCCAAATGAGACCCCAATATTTCAGGCCGAAATATTTCATGCCGCCCTTCTGCGCGCCTCGTGGACCAGCTGCCCTTTGTCGAGATGCAGCTCGCGCGTCGCGTACTCGGCCGCTTTCGGATCGTGCGTGACCATGACGATCGTCTTGCCCTGCGTGCGATTCAACGCCTGCAGCAGGTTCATGATCTCCTCGGCGCTGCGGCGATCGAGATCGCCCGTCGGCTCGTCGCAGACGAGCAACGTCGGATCCGCGACCAGCGCGCGTGCAATCGCGACGCGCTGCTGCTGGCCGCCCGACAGCTCATTGGGCTTGTGCTTGCCGCGATCGGCGAGACCGACGAGCTGCAGAACCGTCTGCACGCGCTTGCAGCGCTCCTGGCGCGACAGGTTGGTGAGCAGCAACGGCACTTCGACGTTCGCTTCCGCAGTCAGCACGGGAAGCAGATTGTAGAACTGAAACACGAAACCGATGTGCTGTGCGCGCCAGGAAGACAGCGCGGCCCGCGACAAGCGGTCGATTCGCTGACCTGCCACCTGCACTTCGCCGCTCGTCGGCTGATCGAGGCCGGCGATCAGGTTCAACATCGTGGTCTTGCCGGATCCCGAGGGGCCCATCAGCGCGAGGAATTCGCCGGCAGTGCTGTCCAGGTCCACGCCGTGCAGGACTTCGACCTGCTGTTTGCCGCGCAGATAACTCTTGGCGACATTGCGCAACGAGACGACTGCAGTCATGAGCTCACCTTGGCCGATGTTTTCGGCGGCGGCGAGTTTACGACGCGGCAGCGGGTGTCGTGAGGCGGGATCGGTGAACGGCCGATACGTGCCGGCCAACGGCCGGCGGCGTCATCAAGCGGTAGCGGGCTGTGCAGTCATGCGCGCCTCGCGGATCGGCAAGTTCGCCGCGGCGGCGAGCAGCGCCAGAGTGATGTCCGCGTACCAGATCCATTCGTAGTTTCCGGTCTGCGCCAGCGCGATGCCGCCGAGCCACGCGCCGAGGAAGCCGCCGATCTGGTGCGACAACAGCGTCAGGCCGAACAGCGTGGCGAGATAGCGCGTGCCGAACAACTTGCCGACCAGTCCGGACGTCGGCGGCACGGTCGCGAGCCACGTGAAGCCGAGTGCGCCGGCGAACAGGTACACGTTGAGCGCCGTCTTCGGCATCACGAGGTAGACGGCGACGATCGCCGCGCGACTCGCGTAGATCAGCGCGAGCAGATACTTCATGCGATAGCGCTGTCCGAGCCAGCCCGCCGCGAGACTGCCCGCGACGTTGAACAGGCCGATCAGCATGAGCGAGGCCGGCGCGACACTCGCCGGCAAGCCGCACAGTCGCAGGTCGTTCGGCAGATGAGTGACCAGGAACGCGATGTGAAAGCCGCAGGTGAAGAAGCCGGCGTGCAGGAACAGATAGCTCGGATCGCGTAGCGCGACGCGCAGCTGCTCGCCGAGCGTGAGATGCGGAACCGGCGCGAGACTCGCAGCGGCACTTGCGCCGTTCGAACGCCGCAGCGGCAACACCAACGGGATCGTCAGCAGCGCAGCGAATGCAGTGGCGAACATCGCACTCGCCCATCCGGCCGCGCCGATGATGAATTGCACCAGCGGCGCGAACACGGACTGACCGATCGATCCGCCGGCATTGATCACGCCCGCCGCGAACGAGCGCTCCTGCGGCGGCAGGCGCTGCGCGGCGATGCCGATCAGAATCGAGAAGCTGCCGGCCGCGGCGCCCGATGCGGAGAGGATGCCCATGGTCAGCACCAGTCCGGCGCTGGAACCCGCAAACGGCGTCAGTGCGTTGCCAAGCGCCAGCAGAATCGCACCGAAGATGACGACCTTCACCGCGCCGTATTTGTCGGCGATCGCGCCGAAGACAGGCTGCGCCGCGCCCCATATCAGCTGCCCGATCGCGAGGGCGAAGCTCATCGCCACGATGCTGACGCCGGTCGACTGAGTGATCGGCACGAGGAACAGGCCGGAAGTCTGGCGCACACCCATCGTGATCAGCAGGATGGCGCCCGCGCTGGACACCAGCGCGTACAGCTGGCGGCGCGAAGTTTGTGCAGTTACGGCGTCCATCCAGAAGTATCGGCGCGGCGGCACGCGCACGCCTAGATACAGATGCGCTGCGCAGCGCAGGTACACGGCCTCGCGCCATAACGCCTATCTATATGGATATGGCGAATCTGTTGATCAGCTGCGCGTTGCGGCCGCGACGATCTTCGCGGCCTGGCGGTGCAGCTTCTGCCGCAGGGCGCGCGGCTTGACGATCTCGCCTTCCGGGCCAAGCTCGAACAGCACGCGCAGCGCGGTGTCCTCGCGGTCGAACTCCAGCGTCACCGGCTTGCGGCCGCGGAAGCTGTCGCCGAGCGGCTCGAGCCGCGCCTGCAGCCAGGAGCCGAACGCATCCAGCAGGTGCCGGCGCCCGCGCGCGCTGATGTTCAGCTCGACGGGGAACTTGCGCGCTGGCGGGTTGCTCTCGAAGCGCTCGCACCACTTCTTCCAGAACTTCTGCAGATCGAAGTCCGCACCGCGCGCGAACGTCGTGCCGGTCGGCGTCAGCGTCTGGATGCGCGAGACGCGGAACACGCGCATCTCGCGCTGCACGCGCCCGATCAGGTACCAGGTGTCGACCTTCACCACCAGCGCATAGGGCTCGACGCGATAGTCGCGATGCTCGTGATTGCTGCGCTCGTAGCGCATGTCGATGCACGCGTCTTTCCAGATCAGCGTACGCAGCTCATCGAGGAACGGCGAAGCATCGAGCGAGCGGAACCAGGGCTTGGTATCGAACAGCAATCGGCCGCGCGCGTGCTGCGCGCGCAGCTGGTGAATCGAAGGCACCGCTGCGGCGAGTTTGTCGAGCGCGGAGTGCGCCGGCATCGACAGCTCGCGCACGCCGATCGACGCAGGACTCGCGATCAGCGCAAGCGCTTCCGCTTCGCCGGGCGAGAGCCCGGTGAGATCCGAGCTGTAACCCTCGACCAGACGAATGCCGCCGCCGCGGCCGGCTTCGGTGTAGACCGGCACGCCCATGGAGGAGAGCGCATCGATGTCGCGGAAGATCGTGCGAATCGAGACTTCCAGACGCTGCGCCAGCTCGCCCGCCGTGAGCAGGTGGCCGCGTTGCAGAGCCATCAGGATGGAAATGAGCCGTTGCGCGCGCACGCCTATCTCAGCATCCCGGCTCCCATGAAGGCCGCCACGTAGTCGGATTGGCTGCGACGGATCGCCTCGTAGGCTTCGTCGCGGCCGTAGACGTGCGTGATCTCGACCTTGTGCTCCGGCGAGCCAGGGGCGTGCTTGTAGGTGAGGAAATAGTGGCGCAGGCGCTCGATCACCGACGGCGGACATTGGGCGATGTCGGTCAGCTGACCGTACAGCGCGTCGTCGCGCATCACTGCGATGATCTTGTCGTCGGCCTCGTTGTTATCGATCATCCGCAGCCCGCCGATCGGGATGGCCTGCATCAGCAGGTCGCCGTGGCCGATCGACTTCTCGGTGAGCACGCACACGTCCATCGGGTCGCCGTCGCCGACGATCCCCGCCCGGCCGGTGCGCTCGCTGCAATACGCGCCGACGCGTTCGGCGCACAGCGTGCGCGGCAGGAAGCCGTACAGCGACGGGCAGACGTTCGAGAACCGCTGCGGCCGATCGACCTTCAACAGGCCGGTGGCCTTGTCGATCTCGTACTTGACCGTATCGGTCGGCACGATCTCGATGTAGGCGGTGACGATTTGCGGCGCCTGGGCGCCGAGCTCGACGCCGTGCCATGGATGGGCACGGAACGCGGACGGAAAAGGCGTAGGCATGGTGAAATACTATCCTCATGGTCGACCTCAAGTCCTACATCCGCGACGTCGCGGACTTTCCCCGCCGCGGCATCCTGTTTCGCGACATCTCCCCGCTGCTGCGGCAGGCGTTCGCCGAGACCATCGATGCGCTGAGCGCACTGCTCGACGCGGACGAGTGGTCGCGGGTCGATGCGATCGCCGGCGTCGAGTCGCGCGGCTTCATCCTCGCGTCCGCGCTGGCGCTGCGGCATGGCAAGGGATTCGTGCTCGTCCGCAAGAAGGGCAAGCTCCCGCCCCCGGTCGTCGAGCTCCCCTACGGGCTCGAGTACGGCGCGGGCGTGCTGGAAATGCAGCCAGGGAGCGGTGCGCTGCTGCTGGTCGACGACGTACTGGCAACCGGCGGCACGCTGCACGCAAGCGCGGCGCTGGCGGAGCGTGCCGGCTACAGCGTCTCCCAGTCCATCGTGCTGCTCGATCTCAAGCTGGATCCGTCCTTCCGCTGGGACCGGCCCCCGGTCCGGGCCGCCCTCCACTACTGAGCTTTTCAATGCCTGGGCGGCATTCCAGTCTGCGGAATCGCGGGCTTACAAATCTTTGCCCGCAGAAGGACTTCCGCCACGGAACAAGCCGCTGACAACACTGTAGATAAGGCATCGGAGCGGCTATTCTCCGGTGCGTTCGCACGAGGGCTCGCAGATGAAGACGGTGCGTTGGTTCTTCGCTATTCCCGCCTTGTGGCTCGCCTCGCAGGCCTGGGCGATCCAGCCCGGCGAGGTCGTCGACAACTTCCGGCTGCTGGACCAGAACGGCAAGTCGCACGAGCTCTACTACTCGTCCGACATGAAAGCCGTGGTGCTGATGGTCCACGGCAACGGCTGCCCGATCGTGCGCCAGGCGCTGCCCGCGCTGCGCGAGATCCGCGAGAAATACCAGGCGCAGGGCGTCGAGTTCCTGCTGCTGAACTCGAACCTGCAGGACAAGCGCGACGCCGTCGCCGCGGAAGCGCAGGAGTTCAACGTCGACTTCCCGATCCTGCTGGACGAGGCGCAGCTCATCGGCGAAGCGCTGGGCGTGGTGCGCACCTCCGAGGTATTCGTGATCGATCCGCGGGGCTGGAAGCTCGTGTACCGCGGCCCGATGGACGACCGCCTCTCGTACGAGAAGCAGCGCCCCGCGACCAAGCACTATCTGACCGACGCGCTCGACGCCGTGGCCGCCGGCCAGCCGGTCAAAGTCTCCAAGGCCGATGGCGTCGGCTGCCTGGTCAACTTCCCGGAGCGCGGCCGCAAGGGGGCGCACGCCAAGATCTCGTATTCGCAGCAGATCGCGCCGATGCTGGTCGAGAAATGCACGGCCTGCCACCAGACCGGCGGCGTCGGTCCGTGGGCGATGACGAGCTACGACATGGTCAAGGGCTTCGCGCCGATGATCCGCGAAGTCGTGCGCACGCAGCGCATGCCGCCATGGCATGCCGATCCGCATTACGGCGTGTGGCAGAACACGCGCGCTCTGACGGATGACCAGCGCAAGACACTGGTGCATTGGATCGAGGCCGGCGCGCCGCGCGGCACGGGGCCGGATCCGCTGCTGAACGTGAAGCCGGATACGAACGAGTGGAAGCACGGCAAGCCCGACCTGGTCGTCGAGATCCCGGCGTACGACATTCCTGCGACCGGCGTGATCGAGTACCAGTATCCGCGCGTGAAGAACCCGCTCGGCCGCGACGTCTGGATCACCGCCGTGGAGATCCACCCCGGCGCGCGGCAGGCGATTCACCACATCATCGCGCAGGAGCCGGTCTTCGTTAACGGCGAGCAGCGCAACAATGCGGGCGGCAACCTCGGCGGCTTCGCGCCGGGCATGTCGCCGATCGTGTATCCGCCGGACACCGGCGTGCTGTTCCCGAAAAACGGGGACTTCGTGTTCCAGATGCACTACACGCCGAACGGCCAGGCTGTCACCGATCACAGCAAGGTCGGCTTCTATTTCCGCGAGATCGACGACCCGCCGAAGTTTCCGCTGCACCTGACGGCGCTCACCGACTTCCGCTTCGAAATTCCGCCGGGCGCGAAGGAATACGGCACGACGGTCACGCGCGACGTCCCGCGCGACATGCTCATCTACAACTTCATGCCGCACTCGCATCTGCGCGGCAAGTCCGGGACCATGAGCGTCGTCTATCCGGACGGCAAGCAGGAGATCCTGCTGAACGTGCCGAAGTACGACTTCAGCTGGCAGACGGTGTACGAGTATCAGGAGCCGAAGAAGATTCCGGCCGGCTCGAAGCTGGTGTGGAACTTCAACTGGGACAACTCGCCGCAGAACCCCGGCAACCCGGATCCGACCAAGGCGGTGAAGTGGGGCGACCAGACGTTCGAGGAGATGGGCATCGGCTTCGTGCGCTTCCGCTATCTCGACGAGGAGGTGGGCAAGCCCGCTCCCGCGCAGGTCACGAAGACGGCCGCCAACGACTGATGTAGGCATCGGGCTGTCAGCGGGATCCGCTCGCGCAGGAACCCGCCGCGCAACCGATGCGTTTCCTCCATGGAAGGACTCAACGTTTTGGGTGATGCGGCGCGATGAGAAGGCCACTTCGACTTGCACCGTTTGAGCCGAAAATCGAGGACTTCCGATTGAGGCCCCGTCCGTAAGGACGGGGCTTCATCGTATCGGGAGTTTCGCTATAGTCCCGGCCCTATGCGAAAAATCGTGCTGGGATTGCTGCTGGTCGCCTCGTCCATCTTCTGCGTCCCCGCATCCACCGCCACCGTCTACATATCCGACCAGCTGACCGTGCCCCTGCGGCGCGGGCCGTCCAATTCGCACAAGATCCTGCACGCGGGCCTGCCGAGCGGCACCGCGCTCGAGGTTCTCAGTGAAGATGCCGCCGCGGGATTCACCCAGGTGCGCACGGCGAACGGCACCGAAGGGTGGGTGCCCACGCAGTACCTTGCCAACGAGCCGGTCGCGCGCGACCGCCTCGCCGCCGCGAATCGCCGCGTCGAATCGCTCGAGCAGCAGCTGAAGACGCTGCGCGATACGTACCAGGAGACGCGCGGCGCCCGCACCCAGAGCGAAGGCCGCGTCACCGATCTGAGCAAGCAGACCGAGAAGCTCCAGGCCGAGCTGGCCGAAGTCCGGCGCATCTCCGCGACCTCGATCGCGAACTACGAAGAGAACAAGCAGCTCAAGGCGTCCAACGAGGCGCTGCAGAAGCAGGTCACGGAGCTCACCTCGCGCGTGCGCGAGCTCGATCGCAACGTCGTGCTCAAGTGGCTGCTGACCGGCGGCGCGCTCGTTCTGCTGGGCCTGATGCTCGGCGCGTGGATCAAGTCACGGCCCAAGCGCAGCACCTGGGCGTGAGCTAGAATCCGCTCCCGCAGAACGTCCAAAAAACGCACAACCAGTTGGGGACCCTTCATGAACTACGCGATCCGCACCGCGCTGGTCGGCGCGCTGGCCACTGTCGCCGGCGCTGCGTTTGCCCAGCAGCAGGACTTCAGCAAGGTCGAGATCAAGGTCACGAAGGTCTCGGGCAGCGTCTACATGCTGGAAGGCGCGGGTGGCAACATCGCCGCGTCGGTGGGCGACGACGGCATCGTGATCGTCGACGATCAGTTCGCGCCGCTGGCCGACAAGATCCGCGCGGCGCTCAAGGGCATCACCGACAAACCGCTGCGGTTCATCATCAACACGCACTATCACTTCGATCACACGGGCGGCAACCTGCCGTTCCATGATGCGACGATCATCGCGCACGACAACGTGCGCAAGCGCCTCGCCCAGAGCAACATGCTCGGCAACGGCGGCTCGATGAAGATGGAGCAGCCGGCGAGCCCGCCGGAAGCGTTGCCGGTGATCACGTTCCAGCACGACGTCACGCTGCACGTGAATGGCGAAGACATCCACGCGCTGCATGCGCCGAGTGGTCACACAGACGGCGACAGCATCGTGTTCTTCCCGAAGTCGAATGTCCTGCACACGGGCGATGACTTCGTGCGCTATGGCTTTCCGTTCATCGACATCAGCGGCGGCGGCAGCAGCAGGGGCATGATCGCGGCGCTCGAAGGCGCGATGGAGCACGTGCCGGCGGACGTGAAAGTCATTCCCGGCCACGGCGCGCTGTCGACGCTCACCGACGTGCGCGACTTCGTGAAGATGCTGAAGGAAACGCGCGCGGCAGTGGAGAAGGAAGTCAAAGCCGGCAAGACGCTGCAGCAGATCCAGCAGGCGAAGGTGCTCGCGCCGTGGCAGAAGTACTCCGGGCCATTCGTCTCGACCGACCTGTTCATCGAGACGATCTTCAACGAGCTCAGCGGCACGAAGACCGCCGGACTCGTCAAGCACAACTGAACTTGTTCGGCTAGACCAGCCTCAGCTCGCCCGTCAACGCGTCGATCGCTTCGATCGGCGCAGGTCCCAGCCCCAGGCACGTCACCGTGCCTGCGGCGACCACTGTGTGTCCCGCGTCCTCGATGAGCGCGTTCGGTAGCCCCGCGCGCTCGGCCGCCGCTGCGAGCGCGCGCAGTTCCTGCTCCGATTCGCAGCGAAGCACGACCTTCGGCATGCCCTCCTCGAGCCATGCGCGGCGCGCATCGGCCGGCGCTTCGAGAAGCGCCGCGACGGACGCGTGCGCGACCTGCGCCGCCAGCTTGCCGCGCGGCAGCTTCAAGGCCTCGTTGACGACGATGACTTGCTTCAGAACAGCTCGCCTGCCGGGCCCTTCAGCATCTGCGCGCGCACCAGCGGAATCGGCGGACCGCCGTACGACAGGAACTCGTCGTTGAACTGCTTCCACGACTGCTCGCCGCCGCGCGTCGCGGACCAGTCGGCGCGCAACTTGCGGATCATCAGCTTGCCCATCGTGTAGTTCAGGTACGCCGGGTCGTACGTGCCGCGCGCAGCCTGCTGCCGCGCGTTGCCCGCATCCTGGTGCGCCTTCTCCTTGAACATCTGCTCGCACTGCTCGACCGTCATGCCCTGCGTGTGCAGGCCGATCGCGCACATGTAGCGCACGTTACGCAGCAACGCGTTCAGCAGCTGGCCGATGTGTCGCTCCGGCGCGTCTTGCGCAAGACCCTTCTCGACCATCAGCTCCTCGGCGTAGTGCGCCCAGCCTTCGGCGTACGCGTAGCCGACGAACAGTTGGCCGAAGCGCCACGGCGAGCGATTGGAATGCAGGAACTGCAGGAAGTGGCCGGGCCACACTTCGTGCACGGACGTGAACAGCAGATCCGCTTTGCCCGGCACGTACGCTTCCTGCTCGGCCTTCGACCACGACGGATCGGGCGGCGCGATGTAGTAGACCGAGGGCAGGTTCTTCTCGTACGGACCGGGAATGTTGATGTACGCGAAGTTCTGCCGGCGGTACGCCGGCGCTTCCATCACCTTCGCTTCTTCAGTGCCGGGAATGGTGACGACCTCATGATCGGTGATGAACTGCCGCAGCTGCGCGAGTTGTTCGCGCGCACCCTCGACTGCGCCGCCGGTCGGCTTGTCGGCGTTCATCTTCTCGATGCACGCGTCGATCGACACGCCCGGTGCAAACTGCTTGCAGGCGTCGTCGAGCGCCGCGAGATTGCGCTGGAGGTCGGCGCGGCCGATCTCTTCGAGCTTGTCGACCGGGGTCGTCACGTTCTCCGTCATGCGCACCATCGCCGCGAAACGCTCCGGCCCGAGCACGTACGCGTCGCTCTTGCCGGGCTTCTGCGCCGCCAGCCACTTGCCGAAATCCTGCATCGCCTTCGCGGCCGGCTCGCTGACGTCCTGCAGCTGCTTTTTCAGCTCCGCGTCCTGCACTTCGGCGAACGCCTGCGGCACGTCGCTGCGATAGAACTCGGCGAAGCCGCCGAAGCTCTTGCTGCTGAAGTCGAGGAACGTCCTGGGCAGCGGCATCTGCACGTTCTTCTTGATCTGCGCCACCGCGCCGGGAATCTGCTGCGCATACTTGATGAACGCGCGCAGCCGCTGGTCGGCCGGCGCGTACGGCACGGTGACGTACGTGCTCGGATCGAGCCCGTTGTTGAAATACCAGCTCGGGTTCGTGAACGGCTGGCGCGCATCGCGCAGCCAGAACAGGTCGTTGTCGATGCGGCTGATCAGGTAGTCGCGCTGGAAGCGCTCTTCGGGCGCCAGCGTCGAGTCCTGGAAGCCGACGGCGCGCTGCCGCACTTGCTCCAGCCGCGTGACCTCCTTCTGAATTCCTTCCGGCGTCCAGTCGCCGAGTTGACCGTCGAACTCATGCCGGCCGCTGGCGACGGCGAACGACGGATTGGCGACGAAGTACGCCTCGATGAACTCGTCGACGAACTTGGTCCACTCGACGTTGACCGCGGGCGCCGGCGCTGCGCTCTTGTGCTCCGGCGACGGCGACTTGCTGCACCCGGCGAGCACAGCCAGCGTCGCAGCAACGATAGCTACGAGATGCGGATAGCGGGAGCGGAGATGCGCCATGTGCAGAGCCTCACGGGAAAGAAGTGCACGAAAGGCGCGAATGATACTCGCCCTCCCCCACGCGGGGGAGGGCGATGGCCCGACCTTGAAAAATTCGACTCGGCTGAGCGTGCTCAGAAGTTCATGCGGAAGGAGACGCCGAACGTGCGCGGCTGGTTCGTGAGATAGCCGACGCGCGCGCGCGTGCCGCGCTCACGATCGAGCGACAGGAAGGCCCGCTCGTCCCACAGGTTGTTGATGAACACCGCCGTTTCCCAGGACTCGGAGCGCACACCGACGCGCAGATTGCCGATCTCATACGACGGCAGCTCCGGATCGAACGTGAAGCTGTCGATCGTCGGATCGCCGAACGGGATGAACGGCGGCCCGGCGCCGCCGATCTGACCGAACGGCGCCTCCTGATCTGCGAGCTGCGTGAACGACGAGCCGACGTATTGCACCGTGAAGACGCCGAAGCCTTCCAGGTTGCTGAACACCGGCTGCGTGTAGCCGATGCTCGCCGAAGCCTGCAGCTCCGGAGAGGTCGGCAGCCGGTTGCCCTTGCGGATGCCGGCGAGCGGCGTGGTGCCCGTGCCGGTCACGCTGCTGTCGATCTCGGCTTCGACCCAGGTGGCGCCGATGCCGAAGTCCCAGCTGTCGTTCGGCTTCGCGAACAGCTCGGCTTCGACGCCGAACGCATGCGCTTCCGGCACGTTCACGACGATGCGCGACGAGCAGCTGCCCGCGTCGACGTTCGCCTGCAGATTCTCGATGTCCGAATAGAACACCGAGCTGTTGAACGTGATGCGGCCGCCGTTCCACTGCGTCTTCGCCCCGATCTCGTAGTTCCAGGCCTTCTCGTCTTCCCAGTTGGTCTTGCGGATGCTGCCGAACAGCGTGCGATCCGTCGGGCTGCAGATGGGATCGTTCAACGGATCGTTGATGCCGCCGAGACGGAAGCCGCGCGCGACCTGTGCGTTGAGGCGCACGTCGTCGTTCACGTCATACGACAGGATGAAGCGCGGCGAGAAGCCGTCCGAGCTCACGGCCCCCGGCACGTCGGCCTGCGGTGCCGCAAAGAAGCCGGCGAACGTGAGCACGCGATCCTCATCGTACTCATAGTAGCGAGCGCCGAGGGTCGCGGCCCACTGGTCGGCGAAGCGCCAGGTGCCCTCCCCGAACACGGCGAACTGCTGCAGGTTATAGCTCAGCCGCGAGAAGAACGGATTGTCCGGCGGCGCGCCGAAATCAGCGCTGGTTACACCAAAGAGCCGCTCCGTCACGGCGTCGTAGCCGGGCGTCGGCAACGACTGGCCGTACTTGCGGTCGACGTCCTCGAAGAACGCGCCGACCAGCCACTCGAACGCGTCGCTGCCGTTCGACGCGATGCGGAATTCCTGCGAGTGGGCTTCCAGCTGCGTGCGGTCGAACAGCGGCGAATTGAGGCGCGCCTCAGCGGCCGTGCCCCCGATATCCATCGTAACGCTGCCGGTCAGCTGGCTGGCGTCGCGCAGCACGAGCACGTCGCGATTGGTGTACGAGGTGATCGAAGTGAGCGTCACCGGGCCGACGTTCGCCTCGACCTTGATATCGGCGAGACGGAACTCGTCGGTCAGCCCCTCGCGCAGCTGCGTGACCTGGCCGCGCTTGCCCGGATTCACCGGCGGCTGCGTCGTCGTGAACGGATTGCCGAGCACGTTGTACACGTCGATGCGCGGATAGCCGTCGGTCTCGAGCTTCTGGTACACGATGCGCGGCGTGACCGAGAAATTCTCCGTCGGCTGGATCAGCCACGCGAGACGCGCGCCACTCTTCTGGCCGCTGTTGACGTCCTCCTGCTTGCCGCGGCCCGGGTACACGGAATCGATGAAGCCCGGCAACTCGTCGTGGTAGCCGACGATGCGCAGCGCGGAGGTGTCGCCGACGGGCACGTTCAGCATGCCCTTGATCGATCCGCCGAACTCGCTGTCGGTACCGGTCGAAGCCGTTGCCTCGACGGTGCCGCCGAACATGCCGAGCTCGGGTTGCGCAGTGATGTAGCGAAGCACGCCGGAGATCGAGCCGGAGCCGAACAGCGTGCCCTGCGGTCCGCGCAGCACTTCGAAGCGCTGCAGATCGAACAGGTCGAGGTCGGGCGTGAACAGCGCGACGGAGATCGGCGATTCGTCGAGATACACGCCGACCTGCGCCTTGACGCCCGGCTGGTCGCGCACGACCTGGCCGGCGCTGATGCCGCGCAGTGCGACCTGGCTCTGGCCGGGTCCGAGATCCGCGATCGCGAGGCCCGGCACCATGCGGCCGAGCTCCGGCAGGCTGCTCGCGCCGGCGTTGCGGATCTGATCGCCGGTCGGTGCGGCCACCGAGAACGGCACGTCCTGCAGCGCCGTGGCGCGCTTCTGCGCGGTCACGATGATCTGCTCGATGATGTTTTCGTCGCTGGGTGCTGCTGCGAAGCTCAGCGTCGGCGCGGCCAGCGCCAAAGCGATCAAGCCTCCGGTGACTGTCTTCGTTCTGTACATGTCCTGGTCTCCCCCATGTAGCACAAACTTGAAATCGCAAAAGCGAAAGGGGCGCGAGCGCGCCCCTTTCCGGCAATTACCTCTTGGCTGAACTGGTTTCCATTCAGAACTTGATCGCAGCGCGGGCGTGGATGTAGCGGCCCGGCACCGGATACAACGTTCCGTCGTAGTTGTTGAGGTCGCACGCGCGACACGGCGGCGGATCCTTGTCGAGGATGTTGTTGACACCGAGCGCCAGCTGCATCTTCTGGTCGAAGAACGACGGCGTCCACGCGACCTGCAGGTCCGCGTACACCCTCGCGTCGAGCTCATCGATGCCGCGCGCCGGGTCACTGCACAGATTCTGGGCCCGCGCGTTATTCGTGCAGGAACCGTCGATGGCGCTCAGATAGCGCAATGTCAGCGACGTGACGAATTCGCGGATCTGCCAGTCGGTCGCCAGCGTCGACTTGTAGCGCACGTAGCCGCGGGTCGGCGAGCCGAGCTCGATACCCGCCAGCTCGCGCCCGACCAGGCCGTTCTCACCGAACGTGAACTCCTTGTAGCCGCTGAGGTACGTGTTGGCCCAGGTGAAGCGCAGCGCTCCGAAGCTGAACTCCGGCGTCGACATCGTGATCGTCCAGTCGATGCCATCGGTCTCGATGCGACCGATGTTCGTCAGCTGATTGGCGAACGCGACGATGGCGCCGCCGCCAGCGCGCACGATGCCGTCGCAGAACGTCGGCGACAGCGTCGACACGCAGCTGTCGAGCTGCACCTGTGCGTCGAGCGCCTGGATCGCGTTGTCGAGCTTGATGTTGTAGTAGTTCACGTCGAACGTGAGCTCATCGATCCACGAGGCGTTGCGCGCCCACGCCGGGCTGTAGCCGAGCCCGAACGTGTACGTCTCGGAGGTCTCCGGCGTGAGGTCGGGATTACCGCCCGTCTGCACGCTGATCTGCGGGTTGAGCTGGTTGAACGTACCGGGCACGCCGAGCGCCTGGCAGCTGGCGATGAGCGCCGCGTCGCCGCTCGCCGTGTAGTTGTCGCACGGATCGTCCAGCGAGCTATCGAAGCGCGAGCCGGTGTTGAACAGCTCGCCGATGTTCGGCGCGCGGAAGCCTTCCGCCCAGTTCGCGCGTACCGACAGGTCGTTGAACACGCGCCAGTACAGACCGGCTTTGTAGACCTCATCGCGACCGAACGTGTCGTAGTCGGACGAACGCACGGCTCCCGACAGCTCGAGCCGCTGGATGCCAGGGATGTTCGCCAGCAGCGGCGCACGCAGCTCCAGATACGCCTCGTTGACCTTGATCTCGCCCGCGGTCGGCGAAGCTGGCACGTCCGCGGTTTCACCGGCCTGCGCGACCGAGTCGGGAGTGAACGAGCCCCGCTCCTTGCGATACTCGAAGCCGACTGCATACCCGAACGCGCCCGCCGGCAGATCGAACAGCTCACCGGAGAGGTTGAGCGCGATGTCGTTGAGTTCCTGATCGCTATGGTCGTTCTGCGTGTAGGTCGCCCAGGCGAGCATCTCGGGCGTGATGGTGCCGACGCCGCCGAAGATGTTGAACGGCACGCAGCCCGGAACGGCCAGGCACTCGTCCTCGGGACCGAGCGCGAGCGCCAGTTTGCGCGCCTGGAAGATGTTGTGGCCGGTCTGCGAAGCGTCGTTGCGGCCCCAGTTCAGGCTCACGTCCCAGTAGTGGGTACGGCTGCCGAGCTCGAAATTGCCGTTCAGGCCGCCCGACAGCATCCAGCTGTCCACGTTCTGGTCGAAGATGCGCGGCCCGGCCTCCACCGGCCGGCGGCCGATCGTGATCAGGTTGTTGTTGCCCGCGCCGTCCGGCCCGAGGTCGATGCCGAACGGATTGAACGGCTGATCGGCCGGGATGAACACGTTATCGAGATAGAAGCCGGCGCCGGCGTCGGAGCCCATGAACAGCGGATTCGGCGCGGCCTGGTTGTGCGACCGGCGATTCGTGAACGAGGCCGTGAAGGTCACCTCGACGTTGTCAGCGACGTCGTAAGCGGCCTTGCCGAACACGTTGACGCGGCGGTTCGGAGTGGTGAGGTAATTGAACGGCCTGAAGTTGAACCGATCCGCCGCGGTGAAAGCGTGAAAGTCGCCGCTCGCCGGGTTGTTCGGGTCATAGTTGGCGCCGCTTGCGCCGTTGTTCAGCGTGATATCGAGGACATCCGGCTCCCCGTCGCCGTCCACGTCGCCGCGCGGATCGAGGAAGATGAAGCGGCCCTGCGGCACGCCGCCGCTGCCGCCGAAGTTGCAGGGCGAAGCGCCGAAGACGACGCACTTCGACAGATCACGATCGCCCGACATCACCGGGTCCTGGCGCGAATAGCCGGCGCTCAGGAACGTGCGGGTCCGGTCGCCCTTCGCACCCCACGACAGGTTGTAGTCCTGCGTGTAGCCGTCGCCTTCGTCGTACGCGGCCTGGTTCGTCTCGAACTCGAACCCCTGCGCGTCCGACTTGGTGATGACGTTGACGACGCCGGCGATCGCGTCGGAGCCGTAGATCGGCGATGCGCCGTCCTGCAGCACTTCGATGCGCTCGATCGCCGCGGTCGGAATCGTGTTGAGGTCGACCGCACCGGAGACGCCGCTCGCAGAGGAGCCGCGCACCCAGCGCTTGCCGTCCACCAGCACCAGCACGCGCTTCGAGGTCAGGTAGCGCAGATCGATTTCGCTCGCGCCCGCGCCGATGCCGCCGCCGTCCGGCGGGAAGCCGAGGTTGCCGCTCGCATTGTTGGAGCGGTTGATCGCGGAGCCGGAGATCGGCAGCCGCTGCAGATAGTCCGCCACCGAGATCTCGCCGCTGCGATCGATGTCCGCGGACGTCGCGGTCTGCACCGGGGCGACCTGCTCGACCGGACTCTGTCTGATGCGCGAGCCGGTGACCACGACCTCTTCCGGCTGCTGCTCCGCAGCCGACGCAGTCTGTATACATGTGGTTGGAATCAGACACGCCGCAGCGAACAGGGCGTAGCGATTCTTACCGGCCAGGGTACGAAACGTTCTTACTTCCATAACGACCTCCCGAGAGAGGGCGCTGACGCTAGCACTCGATATTGTAAAGAAGCAAGACGGGGGCCCCGGGACCACCCGCGAATTAATCGTTTTGATGCAGGAATGCAACGGATAAAGGACGGCCCGCGGCAATCGTGAGCAATGACGAGCAGCCGTCTGCGCGCACCTGGAACCCGAGCGCGCGCCCGCGCGTCATGTTCTCGGAAGCTGCAAAGTTATCGTCGCTAGACGAAAACCAAGCTCTTCCGCGCTGTCAGCCCTAGCTTCTTTTGAAGCAACGGTCTGCGGCACGAAGCCCCGCCTTCTGCGACGGGGCTTCCCTTTTTGTGCCGCCAGAATTTTCTGCTCAGAGAATCGACTGCAGCAGATAACCGTAAGCGCGCGGCTCCGTCAGCGCAACGAACAGCAGCCCCGTGATCGCTCCGCCGAGGTGCGCATCGTGATTGATGCGCCCGTGCGGATGCCTGGACGCGTAATACGTGTAAGCCAGGTACAGCACCGCGAACAGCGGCGCCGGGATCGGGTAGGGGATCGGCAGGATCATCAGTCGCATGTCCGGGAAATACACGATCGAGGCGAACAGCACCGCCGAAATCGCGCCGGACGCGCCGAGGCACGCGTACTCCGGATTGCGCCGCTGCTTGTAGTACGTGCCCGCGTGGCTGATCAGCAGGCCCGCCAGGTACAGCACGACGAACAGCACCGGGCCGATGTAGGTCTCGAGCCGGAACGCAAAAAAATAGAACGTCATCATGTTGAAGATCAGGTGCATGAGGTCCGCATGCACCAGGCCGCTCATGACGACGGTGGCGTATTCCTTGCGGCGGGTCAGCCAGTACGGACGGAAGAGGCTGCGCTCGACGAGCTTCGGCGACCGGAACAGCCCGATCAGGCTGATGGCGATGGTGACGACGAAGATGACGAGCGCGGCCGAGAGTTGCGGACCCACAGTGCGAATGCCCGATGACGGCCCCGACGATCGGGGCAGTGCACATTGTGCCGCAATCAACCGCCGCAGGCTTGGCCTCCGCACTCGATCGCGTGGACGCGGCCCTGCAGGTCCGCCGCATAGACCACGCCGTCCGCTATCGCGGGCGCCGCGGCGAAGCCCCATTCCGCCTCCTTCGCGACCGTGTCGGCGCTCGGCGGCTCGAGATACATCCAGCGGATCGCGCCGGTTGCGCGATCGATGGCGACGAGCGAGCCGGCGCGCGCGCCGGGATAGGCGCCCGCCCCTACGGTTGCAGCGACAACGAGCTTGTCGCCCACGGCAGTGCGCGGCCAGGCCCAGCCAGGGACCGCTGCCTTCCAGCGCAAACCGCCATCGCGCGCATCGATTGCGAAAACGCCGACGCCGTCGGATGAGCCGGTGTAAACGACGCCGTCGCGCACGACCGGCGGCGACTCGATCCACGAGAACCAGTAGTAGTGCTTCCACAGCTCTTTGCCGTTAGCAGCATCGAGTGCGATCAAATCGTAGGTCCGGCTGCCGACGAAGACGCGGTCTGCATCCACGACCAGGTCGCCGGCGACGGGCAGCTTCGCGTCGTAGGTCCAGCGCGGTTTGCCGTCGCTCGCCCCGACTGCCTGCACGATGCCCTTGTAGTCCGCGAACAGCACCGTGTCGCGATAGAGCGCGGGCGTCGCGGTCATCATGTCCTGCGTCTCGACGCGCCACTGCTCTTTGCCGCTCGCGAGATCGAGTGCGTACAGAGTGTTGTCGCGACTGCCGACGTAGACGCGCTTGCTGTCAGCGACCACGCTCGAGCCGTAGCGGTCCCAGCGCGATCCCTCCTTGTACGGCGAAATGCGCTCCGGGCTGCCGCGATCGATCTTCGCGCGCCAGCGCTCTTTGCCGCTGCGCTTGTCGAGCCGGTAGAGAAACCCCGTATCGGCAGCGAGGTACACGGAATCGCCAATCACCGAGGGCCGCGCTTTGATCGGCTTGTCAGTGGCGAACTTCCAGCGCTCCGCACCTTGTGCATCGAGCGCGTGCAACGTGCCGGAGTCGTTGGCGACGAAGATCAGGCCGCTGTCGGCATCGCGCTCGATGCCGGCCCACACTGCGGCGCCGGTGTCGAACGTCCAGCGCTCGCGCGGCCGCGGAAAGTCCCACGTGCGCGGCGCCGGTTTCGCGAGCGGCTCGCTGCGCCGGAACTCGACCGGAATCTTGTAGACCGGCACAGCCTCCTCGGCCAGGAAGCCGCTCAGCGTTCCCGCCTTCGGATCGAAGCGCAAAGGAAACGGATACGGCTTCATGTCGAGCGTCATGCCGTCGATCGTGACGGTGCCGATCGGCACGTCGTAGCCGCCAATCCCAAGCAGGGATATGCGGACCGCCTGCTTGCCGTTCTCCTCGAGGAAATGCAGCAGCACGCGCGAGGACTCGCCGCCGTACTGCGGCTGCGCCGACCACCAGCCGGTGACGTCGGCGAACTGGAAGGTGTCCGCGGCGCGAGCGGCGCCGACCGTTGCCATTGCAAGGACAGCAATACCGATACCGAGGAAGCGGGACAGCGCGCGACTCACAGTCGTCCGACTCATGGGCCGTCTCCTGAAAGCGGAATTGGGCTGCAGTGAAGCGGAGCCGCGACGAGGCGTCAAAGAAACGCGGCGAACGCACGCCGATTTGCGCCGAACGTCAGCGCTCGTCCGTGGACGGACTTGCGTACCGGATGACTTTCCGGCGCATCTGCGCGCACACTGCCGACCGTAGCGGTACACAAAGCACAAAGGCACCCACGCCAATGAGTACCCCCCTGGCCCCCACCGAGCGCCAAGAACGCATCGGCATGCTGGACACCACGCGCGGCATCGCCGTGCTCGGCATCCTGATCATGAACATCACGGGCTTCGGCCTGCCGAATGCCTACGACGATCCGACCAACTGGGGCGGGAGCGACGGCATCAACCTGACGGTGTGGCGCGTCGCCGCGCTGCTGTTCGAAGGAACGATGCGCGGCATGTTCACGCTGCTGTTCGGCGCGGGTGCACTGCTGTTCCTGCAGCGACACGCCGCACGCAATCCAGGGCTGCTACCCGCGGACTTGTTCTTCCGGCGCACGATGTGGCTGATCGTCTTCGGTCTCGTGAATGCCTACGTGCTGCTGTGGTCGGGCGACATCCTCTACTACTACGGTGTCGTCGGTTTGCTGCTGTTCGTGTTCCGCAACGTCGCGCCGCGCAAGCTCATCATCACGTCAGCGGTGATCATGGTCCTGCAGACCGCCGTCAGTTTCAGCGAGTGGTATGACTATCGCGACGCCAGCAGCGCCGCAGCCGCCGCACAGCAGGCGCGCAGCGCGGGTAAAGTGCTGACGCCGCAGCAGAGCGAGGCGATCGAGAACATCACGAGGATCAACGAAGGCTTCAAGCCTTCGCGCGAGGAGCTGCAAAAGACCATCGACTCCGTGCGCAAGAGCTACAGCAGTGCGCTCGGCCACATCGCGCAGGAAAGCTGGCATTTCGAGACCGTGTTCTTTTTCCAGCACGGCCTGGGGGAATGCCTCGGCATGATGCTGCTCGGCATGGCGCTGCTGAAACTGGGCGTGCTCGACGGCACAGCATCGCGGCGTGTCTACGCGACGATGCTGGCCGCCGGCTACGCGATCGGCCTCGCGGTCAACTTGTTCGAGACCACGAACCTGACTCGCGACAACTTCAGCATTGATTCGCTCATGACTTCCTACCTCACGTACGACCTCGGCCGCATTCCGATGACGCTCGGTCACATCGGACTGATCGGCCTGGTGTACCGCGTGCCTGCGCTGTCGGGCGCGATGCGCACGCTCGCGGCCACCGGCCAGATGGCGCTGACGAACTACCTGTCGCAGAGCCTGATCTGCATGTTCCTGTTCACCGGCGCGGGCCTCGCGCTCTACGGCCACCTCGAGCGTCACGAGCTCTACTACGTGGTCGTCGCGATCTGGATCGTGCAGCTGATCTGGAGCCCGCTGTGGCTGCGCCGCTTCCGCTTCGGTCCCGCCGAGTGGGTGTGGAGATCGTTGACGTATTGGAGGAAGCAGCCGATGCGCCATGAAGTGACAGGGGTGACGCAAGCGACGCAGGTGACATAGGTCACCGTCGCCGCAGCGCATGCCGCTGCACATACGCGCCCACCTCTAGTCCTATCTTCGCGCCCGCCTCCTGATCGAAGCGGAAATGAATGCCGCCGTACACGCGCGCGTCAGCGACGTCCTGCGTGATCTGCCGGAAGCTGCCGTACTGAAGCACGACGCCGGGAACTGCCGGATTGCTGAGCGCGATGAAGTGGTGGCGTGCGCCGAACAGACGTTCGAGCACTTCACGCGCAGCACCGCTCGAGCTGCCGTGCGCCGATGCGTAGCTCGGGAAGCACGGCGTGACCACGAGCGGCATGAAGTTGGGATCGCCGCGCGTGAGCAGATTGCCGTCTTGATCGCCGGCGCGAATCGCTGTCTCCGGGCGCCACAAGCGATAGTGATACTTGGTCTCGAAAACCGTCGCCTGCGCGTCGCTGATCGCCATGTTCACCAGCGCGAGCGCGCGTGCGCTCTCGGACATCGAGCGGCCCTGCTCTGCAGCGACTTGTGACGCTGCTGCGTTCCACACCGGGACGGGCGGAGTCGCCGCGTAGAACAGCGCGACGTCTGCGCGATCCTGCGGCCGGAACGGACTGTTGACGTCGCCGACGAGCCTCACCTCCCAGAAGTCGCGCGCGTAACGCAAGCTCTTGATCGCGGGCGGCGGAGCGGACCGGAACTGAGCGGTCGTCTCGATCGCAAACGGACGCAGGTTCTGCCACTGCAGCAGGAGACCGCCGGCCGGCGGGCAGCTCGGCGTCGGCTGCCACTCGCCCGCGTCCGAAGAGGTGGGTTTGAAGAACTCCGGCGGCGTGGAGCCGTCGTCGGCACGCAGCGCGATCATCGCAGCCGCGGCGGCCTCGCCCACTGCAATTCCCTGTTCTTTCCGGATGCCATCCGGAATCGCGGCGAGCGACGTTGCGCGCGCCGTATCCAGCGCGGCTGCATTCGCCGGGAAATAGTTCTTCAGCACAGCATGCGCCGCAGCGATCGCCGCCGCTTCCTCCGACGCAGTGTGTGGCGCGTGGATCGTGCCGAGGTACGGATCGAAGTCGCGATCGATCGCGTTCACCGCTTCGAACACCGCCAGCTGGGTAACCGCAGCGGAGCGCGCCTGGAAGAACGGGTTCTGTCCGGCCGTGGTGCTGACCATGATCGCATTCCACTCGAGCACCGGGTCGTTGGCCGACAGCGCAGCGGTGGAGAGCAGCATGCCGCACGCAGCGGCAGCAATATGAAGTTGCGTTCTCATGAGGGTGACTCCTGTTGGTGCGCAAACTCTCGCGCACCGCAGGCGCAGTCATCCAGTCATGAAACTGGACCGCGGGTCACCTACTGCTGAGCTGCGAAAATTTGCCGGACCGTGGTCATCGTGTCCGCTTCGTCGACGCGCTTGTCCGTGCGATAGCGCTTGACGCGCGCGAGGCGCAGCGCGAGTCCGCCCGGATAGCGCGGGCTCGCCTGCAGATCGCTGAAGGCGATCTCCACCACCAGCTCCGGCCGCACGTACACGGTGAAGCCGTCGTTGCGGATCTCGAGCGCCTGCAGCTCCTTCGTCTGCCATTCGAGCAGCGCGTCGGTGAGCCCCTTGAAGGTCTTGCCGAGCATCACGTATTCGCCGCTCGCCGGATCGAGCGCGCCGAGATGCAGATTGGAGAGCTTGCCGGTGCGCCGGCCGTGACCCCACTCCGCCGCCAGCACCACCAGATCGAGCGTGTGCGCGCGCTTGATCTTGAGCCAGCTCGCGCCGCGGTTGCCGGCCTCGTACGGCGCATCGAGCGACTTCGCCATGAGTCCTTCGTGTCCCGCCGCGATCGCTGCGTCGTAGAAGCCCTGCGCTTCGGCTGCGGCAGCGGTAATGAGTCGCGGAATGATCAGCGCGTCGGGCACGGCGCGCGCCAGCGCGGCGAAGCGTTCGCGAGCGGGACGGCCAGTGAGACTCTCACCTGCGAAGTGCAGGCAATCGAAGAAGAACGCCTGCATCGGCAACTCGCCGCGCAATTTCTCGACGTCGAGCTTGCGGCCGAAGCGCCGCATCGTGACCTGGAACGGACGCGGCCGCCCGCCGGCGGTGAACGAGATCGCTTCGCCGTCGAGGATCATCTCGCGCACCGGCAGGCTCTGCGCGCTCTCGACGATTTCCGGCACCGCTGCAGTCACTTCGTTCGAGCTGCGCGTGTAGATGCGCACCGAGTCGCCGACCTTGTGCAGCTGGATGCGGGCGCCGTCCATCTTCCATTCGAACGCGACTTCGCCGCCAAGTTGCTCGAGCGCTTCGCCGACGTCCGCGGCGGTCTGCGCGAGCATCGGCGCGATCGGTGACAGCGGGGCAAGCTGGAACTGTGCGAGGGAGGCAGCGCCTTCGATCAATGCGGCGCGCGCGACCGCGCCGAGATTCTTCGCATACATCGCCGCGCGCCGGATTTGCTCGACCGGTATGTCGGCCGCAGCAGCGACCGCATCGACCATGACGCCTTCGAGCGCGCCTTGCCGCAGCTCGCCGGCCAGCAGCCGCACCAGGAATTCCTGCTCGTCGCGAGTCGCCCGCGCGAACAAGTCCTGCAGCGCCTGCGCGCGGCGTGTCGCGGAGCCCGAGCCACGAATTGCCGCGACGTCCGCCAGGCTTCGGTCCACGTCTGCGATCGTGAGCGCGGCCGACGCGGCGACACCGCCTTCCTCGCTGGCCTTGCGCAAGACTGCGTACCCGATGCCGAAGCGGCCCTGAGGGATTTCGCCGGACAGATAATGCACGGCGGTGTCGATCTCGCTAGGCTCCACGGCGCGCAGGTGCGCCGCGAGCTCGCGGACCTTCGCGAGGCGCGCGGCCGTTGCCCCTACGCGCCGCGAGACGGCGACCAGGTCTGCAAAAAGACTCATGGCAGGATTTTAGGCCAGGAAATGCGCAAAGTTCGCAAACAAGCGCTGCGGCGGTTGCTGCCGCTGGTGTGGATCTCGATCGCCGGCCTCGCCGCCTGGGTGCTGTTCGAGCGCATCCAGGAGATCGATTTCGAGGAAGTCGCCCGGGATCTCAGCACTGTCCCGCCGCCGATCATCATCGCCGCGCTGTTCTGCGTGGCCGGCGTCTACACGACCGTCGGTTTGTACGAAGGCATCGCCGTCCGTCTCGCGAGCGACCGCAACCTGCGCTGGCAGGCATTCCGCACGGCGGTGATCGCCAATCCGATCGGCCGCGCCATCGGCGTCGCGATGGTCAGCGGCGGCGCGCTGCGTTATCGCATGTACGCACCCGAGGGGCTGTCGCTCAAGCAGATCGGCGCAGTGATCCTGCTGGTCGCGATGCCGTACGTGTTCGGCGTCGGCTGGCTGATCGATCTGTCGTTGCTGCTGCACCTGAAGGACGCGAGCCGTGCGTTTCAGCTGCCGTTCGCTGCGGTCACTGCGTTCGCCGTGCTTGGGTTGGCGAAGGACATCGGGTGGCTCGCATTCGTCGCGACGCGCACGGAGCCGATCACGCTCGGCGGTCAATTGATCCGCCTGCCCTCGCTGCGCGACGCGCTGGTGCAGATCGCATTTGGCCTGGTGCAGATCTCGCTGATGACGACGGTCCTGTACCTGTTCATGCCGCCGGAGCTGAACATGACGTGGCCCGCGTTCGTCGCGGTCTACTGCATCGCCTTCGTCGCCGGTCAGCTGAGCAATGTGCCCGCGGGGCTGGGGGTGCTGGAAGCGGCGCTGTTCCTGATGTTGCCGAACGTGCCGCCGGGGAAACTGGTCGGCGCCGTGCTTGCGTATCGCGCGGTGTACGAGCTGATCCCGCTCGGTGTGGCGCTGGCGATGTTGCTGATCTACGAGACGACGAACAAGGCCGGCGTCATCCGCCGCCGCCTCAAAACTTCAGACTCGTCTCCGTAGCCCACTGCTTGCCATTGCCGGCCTTCGCGACTGGAATGCACGCCTGGAAGCCGCCGGGCACCGCGACGTACTGCAGCACCTGCGTTGCGCCGACCTGCGACGTGAAGAATCCCAGCATCGTGAGCTCCTTCATCATCAGCACGAACGGTCGCTTGCGCTCGCCCACCGGGACATCGTTGTCCGCCTGCGTTTTCTCGGCGGCCGCCGCTGCATCGTGCACCTGTTGCAGGTATGTGCGGCGCTGCGCTTGCGACAACTCGAGGAACGGCTTGCCGTGCGCGCGCTGCGCCTCGGAGTCGAAATCTTTCAGGCCGCTGATGAAGCGTGACTGGTCGTCGGCCGGATACGCGTCCTTGAGGATCACATCGATGAACGCCGGCACGCCGACGTCGCGCGCGCCGGGCGTGTCGGTGCGCGGCAGGATCAGGTCGGCGACCTCTTCGACGATCGCGCCCTCATCGTTGCTGAGGAACGCCGGATGCCACTTCGCGCCCGGCTGCGGCGAGCAGCCGTTGAGCACGCCGAGCACTGCCGGCGCGGAAATCGCACCGCCCATCAGCATCGCCACGCGCTGGATCAGCTCGCGGCGATTCATGAGGTTGTTGTCGCTCATACGTTCATCCGCTTGAGCTCGCCGACTGCATGATCGACCGCGCGCGCGGTGAATGCCATGTAGGTCAGCGAAGGGTTCTGACAGGCGCTCGACGTCATGAACGAGCCGTCGGTGACGTACACGTTCTGGCAGGCGTGCACCTGATTCCACCTATTGAGCACCGACGTCTTCGGATCCTTGCCCATGCGCGCGGTGCCCATTTCGTGAATACCGAGGCCGACGCCGGTCTCGTCGTCGTGCGTCTTCACCTCGCGGAATCCCGCCGCCTCGAGCATCTCCGCGGCGTCGTTCGCCATGTCCTTGCGCATCTTCATCTCGTTCTCGCGCAGCTGCGCGTCGAACGCCAGCACCGGCAGGCCCCACTTGTCCTTGCGCGTGCGGTCCAGCGTCACGCGGTTGGCGTGATTCGGCAGGATCTCGCCGAAGCCGCCCATGCCGATGTACCACGGCCCTGGGGTCGCGGCCTTCTGCTTCAGGTCCGCGCCGAGCGTCGTGTCGAGCATCAGCCGGGTCCAGCCGAGCCGCCCTGCGCCGCCCTGGTAGCCGAAGCCGCGGATGTAGTCGCGCTTCTCGCTGCCGAGGTTGCGATAGCGAGGAATGTAGAAGCCGTTCGGCCGCCGGCCGGTGTAGTACTCGTCGGTGTAGCCCTCGACCCGCGCGCCGGCGCCGACGTCGAGATGATGATCCATGATGTTGCAGCCGAGCTCGCCGCTGTCGTTGCCGAAGCCTTTCGGGAAGCGCTTCGACACCGAGTTCAACATGATGTGCGTCGAGCCGAACGTCGAGGCGCACAGGAAGATCACCTTGGCGTTGAACTCCAGGTGCTCGTTGGTTTCCGTGTCGAGCACGCGCACGCCGGTCGCGCGCCGCTGGCTGTCGTCGTACACGATCTCGTACACGATCGAATTCGGACGCAGAGTCATGTTGCCGGTCGCTTCCGCCGCCGGCAGCGTGCTCGAGTTGCTGCTGAAGTAAGCGCCGTAGGGGCAGCCGCGAATGCACAGATTGCGATACTGGCACGTGCCTCGCTGCGGGCTGTGTGCAAGCGGAGCCGTCAGATGCGCGGCGCGGCCGATCGTCAGCTTGCGCTTGAACTTGTCCGCAATCGACTGCTGCAGATGGGTCTCGACGCAGTTCAGCGCCATCGGCGGCAGGAACTTGCCGTCCGGCAGCTGCGGCAGTCCCTCGGCCCGGCCGCTGACGCCGATGAAGCTCTCGACGTGGTCGTACCACGGCGCGATCTCGGCGTAACGGACCGGCCAGTCGACCGCGATGCCGTCCTGCGCGTTCGCGCCGAAGTCCAGGTCGCTCCAGCGGTAGCTCTGCCGGCCCCACATGATCGATCGGCCGCCGACGTGATAGCCGCGGATCCAGTCGAAGCGCTTGATCTCGGTGTACGGGCTCTCGGTGTCGTCGACGAACCAGTGTTTCGACGCCTGCGTGATCGCGTAACCGCTGCGCGCGGCGATGGCCTGCCGCTTCAGGTCCTCGTCGGTGGCGCGGCCGCCGTAGGGAAACTCCCAGATGTCCTTGGTCGCCGTCGGATAGTCGCCGTGCTTCACGTCACGGCCGCGATCGAGCACCAGGGTCTTCAGGCCCTTCTGCGTGAGTTCCTTGGCGGCCCAGCCGCCGGTGATGCCCGTGCCGATGACGATGGCATCATAGGAATGGTCTTGGGCTGCGCTCTCATCTGTCGCCATAGCTTCCCCCGTTCCCCCGCCACGGACTTTACGTCATCGGCGGCTGCGATGCGCGCCGTCGAAAACAAACTTCACCTTCGGCCGGCTCGTCCAGCTCACGCGCATAGCGGTGGCCAGCATACACGGCGTGCACGATCAGGCCCGGGGCGTGGCAATCGCCGATCGGCGTCACCGCTTCGACGCCGGCGGCCTGCCAGTCCGATGCAAGCGCCAGAAGTGAGGTTTCCAGCTTGTCGTTTGGCAGCCGGGCGGTCACTGCGACGACCGAAGCACAGCTCACGCGCTGCTCGCGACCGCTGTATACGCAGACGAGCTGCGCACCCTCGCTGTCCAGCGCCACGACGTTGTGGCCCGTGATGATCTGCATGCCCAGCGAGCGCAGGCGCTTCTGGACATGCTTGTATTCCTGTGTGTAGGTTGTCCACGAAGCGACCACGTCGTCGGCGGTCACGTAGATCACCTCGCGCCCCGCAGCCCGCAGCACTTCCGCCATGACGCTGCCGATGTAGAAGGCGTCGTCATCGAACAGCAGCACCGGGCCGTCGGGAATGCGACCGCGCATCAGATCGTCCGGCGTGAACACGCGAGCGGCATCGAAACCCGGGATCGCCGCGCCGTTGCTGCGGCCGAAGCCATCGCGCCGCCAGTGACAACCAGTCGCGAGCACGACGCGCTCCGCGCCGAACTCGAGCACGTCGGTGGCGCTGATGTCGTTCTCACGATAGATCGCGACGTTCGCCATCTTCTGCAGCTGCGTCACGCGCCAGTCGCGCACCCGGGCCCATTGCGCAAGGCCGGGCAAACGCGCTTCGAGACTCACACGGCCGCCGAGCTCGCGCGCAGCTTCGGCGAGATGGACTTCGTAGCCGCGCTGTCCGAGCGCACGCGCGGCTTCCAATCCAGCGGGACCCGCGCCGACGACCAGCACGCGCTTGCTGCTCTTGCCCGGCGCGATGCGCTCCGGATGCCAGCCCTTGCGCCACTCCTCGCCCATCGTCGGGTTCTGCGTGCAGCGGATCGGCGTGGACGTCATGTCGCCGGTCACGCAGATGTTGCAGCCGATGCACTCGCGAATGTCCTCGATCCGGCCTTCCTCGATCTTGCGCGGCAGGAACGGATCGGCGATCGACGGGCGCGCCGCGCCGATGAAGTCGAGCACGCCGCGGCGGATCTGCCCGACCATCGTGTCCGGCGAGGTGAAGCGGCCGACGCCGACGACCGGCTTGCTCGTGATGCCTTTCACCCAGCTCGTGAACGGCTCCTGGTAGCCCTCGCCCGCAAAACGCGAAGTCTGCGAGTCCATGTGCCACGCGGCGATGTTGACGTCCCACAGGTCCGGCAGGTCCGCGAGCATGTGCACGATCTCGCGCGCTTCGACCTCGCGCACACCCTCGACGCCGACGAATTCCTCGGTGGCAAAGCGCACCGCGACGGCGCACTGGTCCCCGACCGCCTCTTTCGTGTCAGAGATCAGCTCGCGCAACAGCCGCACGCGGTTTTCGAGCGAGCCGCCGTACTGATCGCTGCGCTGATTGCGACGCTGCTGCAGGAAATGCATCGCGAGCGACAGATCGTGCGCAGCATAGATGTACACGATGTCGAAGCCGGCGCGCTTGGCGCGGATCGCTGCGTCTCGATGCCAGCGGCGATAGTCGCGAATGTCGCGCAATGTCATCGCGCGCGCCTGCGCGGGATAGCCGTACTTCAAGGGTTGATGCGAAGGCGCGATCGCGACCTCGCGCGAATACAGGTTCGACGACGTCGGGCCATTGTGCGTGAGCTCGATCGCCGCGAGCGCACCGTGTGCGTGCACCTTCTCGCACATCAGCGCGAGCGCAGGAATGTCGTGATCGTCCCAGAGCCGCGCTTCGACGTACGGCGCGATGTCGCCCGTCGGATGAATCTCGCACTCCTCGGTGCTGACGACCGCCCAGCCGCCCTCGGCTTTCGCAGCGCGCATCGCGGCGTGCGCCTCCGGCATCGCGTGACCCATGCCGTTGCAGTGAGGGACCTGGAAGAAGCGGTTCTTCGCCGTCACCGGACCGATGCGGACGGGCTCGAACAGGATGTCGTAACGCGGATCACGTTGCATGGGACAAGCGCATGAAGAAGGGACTCTACGTCTGAGAGGTCGCGACGGCGGCGCCTGCGGCGCGCCGCTGCCACCACTTCATCAGGAAATACAGCGGCAGCCCGAGGGCGAACAGCCCCAGGCCCCACACGAACGCCTCCTTGCCCGCACCCCACAGGGTCCACGCCGAGTACAGCGCTCCGAGCATCGCCACCGCGAGCAGCCAGATCAACTTCCGCCCCTGCACGCCCAGGTCGCCGCGCAATGCGAGCTTGAAGGCCGCCAGCGAGCAGAACAGGTACATCACCAGATAGGCGGAGGTCGAGATCAGGATGATGAACGTGAACACGCTGACCATCGAGCCGCTGTAATTCATCAGCATCACGATCGTGACCAGCGCGCTGGTGACGAACAGCGACACGTCGGGCGTGCGATAGCGGGACTCATGCGCGAACACCGCGGGGAAGATCTTCTCCTTCGCCAGCACGCGCGGCATCTCGCCCTGGATCAGGATCCAGCCGTTGAGCGCGCCGAAGCCGCTGATGAAGACGAACAGCGCGACCGCGCTCGCGGCCCAGCCGCCCCAGAACAGGCGCATCACGTCGGCGAACGGCGCGTTCGAATCCTTGAGCTGCGCGCCCGGGATCAGCAGGATCACTGCCGAGCACGCGATGACGTAGATGATCGCGGTGACGATGGTGCCCCACAGCGTCGAGCGCGGGATGTTGCGTTTCGGGTCGATGACGTTGTCCGCCGGTACCGTGGCGGATTCGAGCCCGAGCAGCGGCCACAGGGTCAGGATCGCAGCGGCGGTCACTGCGGAAATCGTGAACGGCTGCGGCTCGACCTTGATCAGCGACGCGTCCTGGCCGGCGAGCAGCACGACCGCCAGGATGATTACCGCGAGCAGCGGCATGAGCTTGAGCACCGTCGTCACCAGCTGGAAAATGCCGACCTGCTTCACGCCGCGCCAGTTCAAGAACGTCAGGATCCAGATTATCGCGACCGCCGTGAGCGCCGGGGCGCCCTGGGTCGTCCGCAGCGCGGGCACCAGCTCGGAGAGCGCCGCGACAGTGCCGATGGCGATCGCGGCGTTGCCGACCCACACCGACATCCAGTAGCCCCACGCCATGACGAAGCCGCAGCACTCGCCGAACGCGACGCGCGGGTAGAGATACGGCCCGCCGGCCTGCGGATAGACGCGCGACAGTTGCGCGAACACGATTGCGAGCAATACGCCGCCGCTCGCAGTGAAGATCCAGCCGACGATGCTGTTCAGCCCGTAGGGCGCGAGCGACGCGGGCAGCAGGAACACGCCCGAGCCGATCATGTTGCCGACGACGAGAGCGAGGCACATCCAGAAGCCCAGCTGGCGCGGCGGCGCCGAGGTCTGTTGTGGCTCGCTCATGGAATCACTGTTGTTGTGCCTTCTGTACGTAGACGGCCTGCGCCGCGTGCAGGTAGTCGAGCGTCGCCTGGCGCTCGCGGTCGTCGTTGTAGTCGGTCCGGCCTTCGGCCGCCGCGATCGTGCGGTCGAGCCAGTGTACGAAATATTTCGCGTCGGCAGGCGAAGTCGTCGGGGTCCCGCCGACGCTGACGTACACGGGACTGGTCGTGGCGTAGGGATACAGGTCCAGGATCAGCGGATCGGCCCCGTCGTTCCAGGCGCGCAGCACGATCCAGCCGCTCGTGCTCAACTTCAGCTGGCCGGACACATCCGCCTGCGTGCGCGCCTTGCTGAGCTTGTGGCGGGCGACGACCACGCCGTTGCGCACCACTTCGAAATGATCGACCGGGACCGGCGAGCGCAACGCGGCGCGATAGCGCACCGTCTGCCCGGCGGCCGGCACCGTGACCGTGTCGCCCGGCGCTTTCCCATCCACGTCGAGCGCGAGCAGCGGACCGTTGGTCGCGAAGGTGTGTCCATCCTTGAGCGCAGATTTCAGTGCTTCGGGCTCGACGCTGCCACCCGTCGCAAGGTAAACGCGATTCATGCCGACCGGGCCGCGCAGGCTCGCGTAATTCGCCATCGCATCGGTGCCTGAGCCGGTGGGCACGCGGAAGCCCAGGTTCAGCAGCTTGTACCAGACCTCGGCGGTGGCCTTGTGGTCGGCGAAGCCGACGACCTCGATGTAGTCGACTTTGCCAAGCGCGACGTCTACGGGCAGCGCGTTCGTCAACGACTCGGTCTCCGGCTCGGGCACGGTGTCGAATGGATGCACGTAGCCGACGAGCCCGCCCTGCTTGTGAACGAGGTCGGCGATGACGCCGTTGTTCGGATATGGAGAAGTCAGCGCGCTGTGCTGATACGCGCTGAAGTCCGGAGTGAGGTAGCGCTGCAGATGCAGCAGGCCGAGATGGCCCCAATAGCTCGTGTGATATTCCTGGTTGCGGAAAATCGTGATGCCGCTCGGATCGCGCCGCGCCGCTGGATCGAAGCGCGCGATGTCGGGAATGCGCTGCTCCTTGTTGACGATCAGGTTGTAGACCACGTCGAGGTCTTCGGCGCGCGCCTGCTCGATCAGGTTCTCTTCCGTATTCCGGTAGTGACCGCCGTAGTTCATGTGTACGTGCAGATCGGCGCTGACGCTGCGCGGCGCCCAGTCGGGAAGCTTCAGCGGCTGCAGCGCGAGACTCACGACACCTGTGTCTGCGCGGGCATCGACCTTCTGGCGAATCGGCGAGGATTCCATGCCGCGCCACGCGGTGACGTACGTTTCGCCGACGGGCACGGTCACCGCGCATTCGCCCGGGCAATGGAAGTAGCGCACCTCGGACGGGACTCGCACGGGATCGAAGCCGTCGTCCGCGTGCATCCAGCGATCGTTCGGACCGTAGTAGCGATCGTCGCTGCCGAGGACGCTGATCCGGCCCGCTGCATTCAGCTGAATTCTCAGCGTCGCCATCGGACGCGCGTACTGCCGCTCACGCGCGACGATGCGCGTGCGCTCGCCTCCGACTGCTTCGAGCACCCACAACGATACGTTGCCGTCTTCATTGCTCACGTACGCGATGCGCCGCCCGTCCGGCGACCAGCGCGCAGCCGTCGCATCGAATTCACCGAACGTCAGCGGGAGCTGCGCATCGCCGGCGAGCGTCGTGAGCCACAACTGATGCCACTGACGTCCCTGGTAACTGCTGTAGAGCACTCGCCGGCCATCGGGCGCGACCTCAGGGCGCGCGCGCCAGCTGGTTTCCTCGTGCAGGAAGCACTCCATCCCACCCGCACCGTCGGCCGCAGCGCTGCACGCATCGCCAGTGCCGTAGGCGATCTCGCGATTCGAGACGAATACGAGGCGCTTGCCGTCCGGCGTCCACGCAGGATTGATCGTGTGATCGTGCTTCGAGTAGTAGTAGCGCGCGATCTTGCTCTCGTGCGGCGCGACGACTGCATGCGGCGCACCGAGCTTGGCGCCATCGAGCGGCGCGACGAACAAGTTGAAGTGACCGCTCCCCGCCGTCGATACGTACGCCAGTCGCGTGCCGTCGGGCGAGTAGCGCGGCTCGATGTTCACCGCATCCGTCGTGGTGAGCTGCTGCGCCGCGCCTGATGCGACATCGAGCTGCCACAGCTCGATCGCATTGTTGTGATGACGCGCGAAGACGATGTGCTTGCCATCAGGCGACCAGTCAGGCTGATAGTCATAGCCCGGGCCGTGCGTGAGCTCGACGGCGAGGTCGGTCCCGATCTTCTGCCGCCACAGCGAGCCCGCCATGCTGTACACGAGCGATTCGCCGTCGGGCGAGAACGCCACGCTCGACGGGCCGCTCGTCAGCTGCGGCAGGTACATCTCGCGGAAGTAATAGGTGTGCGGCAGATCGATCTGCTTCAGCACCGGCTCGCGCTGGGCAAAGGCGGCAGCGGCAACCGCCAACCCGAGCACGCCGATCGTCAACGCCGCTGTTCGGATACCGATGCTCACGCGTTCTGCGTTTCGCCGAGACTGGCGTCGAGAATCGTGATCGCTTCGTCCACGTGCTCCTTGCCGATCATGAGCGGCGGCATGAACCGGATCGTGCTCACTCCGCACGACAGCAACAGCATGCCGTTCTGGTAGCACTGCCGGATCAGCTTTTCAGTCAGCTTCGCCGCCGGCACTTTCGTGCTGCGATCCTCGACCAGCTCCATGCCGAGCATCAGGCCCTTGCCGCGCACATCGCCGATGCATGCGTACTTGTTCTGCAGCTCGCGCAGCTTGCCGATGAAGTACTCGCCGACGCGTGCGGCATTCGCGCAGTACTCGGCAGACACGAGGTCGAGAGTCGCCAGCGCCGCCGCGCAACACACCGGATTGCCGCCGTACGTGTTGCCGTGCGAGCCGCGCTGCCAGCGCTCCATCAGCGGCCGCTTCGCCACCGCCATGCCGATCGGCAAGCCCGAGCCGAGACCTTTTGCGAGTGTCATGATGTCCGGCACGACGCCGGAGTGCTCCGCCGCGAACATCTTGCCCGTGCGACCGATACCCGATTGCACCTCGTCGAAGATGAGCAGGATGCCGTGCCGGTCGCACAGCTCGCGCAAGCCCTTCAGGAAACCGTCGGGCGGCACGAGATAGCCGCCTTCACCCTGCAGCGGCTCGATCAGGATCGCGGCGACTTCGCTCGGCGGCACGTTGCTCGTGAACAGCACCTTCTCGATGTAGTTGAGCACCGCCGCGCCCTGATCGTTGCCTGCGAACAGCGGCCGATACGGATTCGGATACGGCACGTGCGTCACGCCGGGCATCGTCGGGAAGAAGCCTTTCTGCTGCGTGTACTTGCTGGAAGTGAACGACAGCGAGCCCATCGTGCGGCCGTGGAAGCCGCCGAGGAATGCGATGAAGCGGCCCCGCCCGCTGACGTTGCGCGCGAGCTTGATCGCGGCTTCGACCGCTTCGGTGCCGCTCTGGCAGAAGAAACTCATCGCGGGCCCGCCGACTGGATTGAGCGCAGCGATCTTCTCGCCGAGCGCAATCTGATTCTCGTGCCAGTAGTCGCTGGAGATGTGCACGAACTTCTGCGCGGCTTCGGTGATCGCCTGCACGACCTTCGGGTGACTGTGCCCGGTGCCCGTCACGGCGATGCCCGCCATGAAGTCGAGGAAGCGGTTGCCGTCGACGTCCCACGCTTCCGCGCCCTTCGCATGCGAGATCACGAACGGGTAGTCGCGCGGATAGGAAGGCGACACGACCAGCGAGTCGCGTTTCAGCATCGCCTCGGCCTTCGGGCCGGGCAGCGCTGTCTTGATGTGAGGTGTCTTCATGGCGTGCTACTCCACAACCGTCTGCGACTGCTCGCGCATGTACTGCGCGAGATAGTAGAACGAGGCGATCGCCTTGCCCGTATTGCCCGAGCCCTTCCAGCCGCCGAACGGCTGATAGCCGGGCCAGGCGCCCGTCGTCGCGCCCTGCGCGCGGTTCGCATAGGCTACGCCCGCTTCGATGTTCTGGAAAAACCGCTCGGCCTCAGGCCTCGAGCCGTAGAAGCCGGCGGTGAGCCCGAGCTCCGAATCGTTCGCGAGCGCGAGGCCTTCGTCCAGGTCGCGGATCCGCCGCAGCATGACGATCGGCAGGAACATCTCCTCGCGCCACAGCGGATCGTCGTCCCGCGCCTCGGCGAGCGTCGGCAACACATAGCAGCCGCGCGCGAGATCGCCCTCCAGCAACGCGCGTCCGCCGAACCGGACGTTGGCGCCCGAGCTGCGCAACCGCTCGATGTAAGACAGGTAGCTGCGCTGCGCCTTCTCGCTGACGACAGGTCCGAGCCAGTTCTCCGCGCGCGTCGGATCGCCGACGCCGAGCGCCGCGACTTTCTTGCTGACGCGCTCGATCAGATCGTCGGCCACCGATGCCTGCACATACAGCCGCGACAGCGCCGAGCACTTCTGCCCGCCCATGCCGAAGGAGCTGCGCAGGATGCCCGTCGCGGCGCGTTCGAGATCCGCCGACGCCGTGACGATGCCGGCGTTCTTGCCGCCCATCTCCGCGATGCACGGACGTGGATACTTGCCGTTCGCGAGCGTGCGGATGATGTGCATGCCCGTCTCGTACGAGCCGGTGAACGTCACGCCGGCCGTACGTTTGTCCTGCACCAGCGCGTCGCCGATCGCGCCGCCCGGACCCATCAGGTAGTTGAACACGCCGGGCGGCAACCCCGCGTCGCGCAGACAATCCGCGAGCAGGCGGCCGGCCCACGGCGTTTCGCTCGCGCCCTTCAGCACGACGGTATTGCCGGTCACGAGCGCCGCCGCGACTGGACCGCCCGCGAGCGCGAACGGGAAGTTGAATGGATTGATCACGACCCACACGCCGTACGGCTTCATCACGCTGCGATTGCGCGACACCGCATTCGGCAGCGGGTCGTTCGGCAGCTTGTGATCGAAGTTCTGCTGGCGCTCGAAGTCGTCGCAGTAGACGTTGAAGAAGTCCGCGGTCTCCTGCACTTCGCCAAGCGCTTCCATGCGGTTCTTGCCGACCTCGAGCGTCAGCGCAGCGCCGATGTGATAGACGCGCTGCTCGATCAGCTGCGCGACTTTGCGCAGCAGGCGCATGCGCTCCTGCGGCGGCGTCGCGCGCCACTGCGGAAACGCCGCAGCCGCGGCTGCCATTGCGCGATCGACCTCCTCGGGACCGCCTTGCGCGAACGAGCCGAGCAGCCATTCGCGGTCGATCGGGCTGCGTTTCTCGCGCGCGTTTGCCGTATCGACCTCGGCACCGTTGATGTGCAGCGAATGTCTGCGGCCGAGCTGCGAGCGGACCTCGCGCATCGCAGCGTCGAAGCGCGCGTGCATCTCGGACGGCGGATCGAACATCGTGGAGTAAGTCAGTTTGTAGCTCATAGCTTCATCTCGCCGAGCAGTGCATCCAGCAACGACAAAGCGTCCTGCAACTCCTTTTCCTCGATCACGAGCGGCGGCGCGAGAATGATCAGGTTCCCGCGCGTCGCAAATGAAACGTTCCGCGCCAGCGCATCTTTCACCAGCTTCACGAGCGCCGGATGTGCATCGGGCCATGCGCTCAGCGGCGCCTTCGATGCGCGATCGCGCACCAGCTCGACGACCGCGAACAGGCCGTGGCCGCCGCGCACGTCGCCGACGATCGCGTGCCGCTCCTGCAGCTTCTGCAGCTCGCGCAACAACTGCGCGCCCAAGCGGCGCGAGCGCTCGATCAGGCCTTCGTCCTCATACGCCTCGATGGCGGCAACGCCCGCGGCGCACGACAACGGATGTCCGCAGTAGGTCAGCCCCGTGTACAGCATCTCGCTTTCGAGCTTGCGCGCGATCTCGGCTGACATCACGACGGCCCCGAGTGGCAAGTGGGCGCCCGTCAATCCTTTCGCGAGCGTCATCAGGTCCGGCCGGCCGTCCTCACCGGAACGCTGCCATGCGAACCAGTCGCCGCAACGACCGAAGGCGCTCATCACTTCATCGGCGATCAGATAGACGTCGCGCTCGCGCGTTGTCGCGCGCAGCAGCGGCCAATAGTTCTCCGGCGCTACGATGCCGTTGGTGCCGGCGTTCGGCTCCATCAGCACGGCGGCCACCTGCGCCGCGCCGTGACTCTCGATGAGATCTCCGATGTGCGCAGCGCTGCGCTCTCCGCAATCCGCCGCACTCGTGCTGTCGAACGGGCAGCGATATGCGTAGGGCGGCAATGCGCGCACGACCCCGAATGCCTTCGCGTCGACCTGGTGACTGGTGCGGGTGTCGCCCGACAAAGCCATGGTCGCGTAGCTCGCGCCGTGATACGAGCGCTCGCGAGCGATGATCTTGCCGCGCGGCTTGCGCGATGCCTGGCGCGCGATCTTCACAGCGTTCTCGTTGGCATCGGCGCCGGCCAGCGTGAAGAACACGCGGCCGCCCGCGAAACCGGATTTCTCCAGCAGTAATTCCGCGAGCCGCGCGCGCGGTTGCGCGCCCCAAGCGCTCGTGACGAAGCACAGCTGCTCGGCTTGCTTCCTGATCGCGGCGATGACGCGCGGATGCTGATGGCCGAGGCCATTGCACTCCGCGAGGCTGCTCATGTCTAGAATGCTGCGGCCATCTTCTGTATGAATCCGCGCGCCGGCGCCGCCCACGATCGTCGGCGCCGCCCAGTCCACTTGCCGGCACCAGCTGTGCAGAACGGTTTCGCGCTCGGCGGTCATTGCCAGGGCAGCGAATCGAGATCGAGATTGCCGCCGGTCAGGATGATGCCGACGCGCTGGCCGCGCACATCGATCCTGTTCTCGACGATGGCCGCGTACGAGACCGCGCCCGAGGGCTCGATCACGATCTTGAGTACTTCCCAGACCGCGCGCATCGCCGCGACGATCGACTGTTCGGTCACCGTGACGACGTCGGCGACGTGACTGCTGATCTCGGCGAACGTGCGGTCGCTGAGCGAGCCGCGCAAGCCGTCGGCGATCGTGTTCGCCTGCGTCAGCGCAATGCGCTTGCCCGCTTTGAACGAGCGGCTCGCATCGTCGGCGCCGGCGGGCTCGGCACCGATGACACGGATTGCCGGCTTGAGACTCGTCGCTGCGACTGCCGTGCCGCTGATCAGTCCGCCGCCACCGATCGGCGCCACGATGATGTCGAGATCCGGCGCCTGGTCCAGCAACTCGAGTGTCGCGGTGCCCTGCCCCGCCATCACTCGCAGGTCGTCGTACGGATGGATCAGCGTCGCGCCGGTGTCGGCGACAACCTTCGCAGCTGCTGCTTCACGCGCAGCGATCGTCGGCTCGCAGAAAACGATCTTTGCGCCGAGACGTTCGACCGCCGCGCGCTTCGCCTTCGGCACGTTGTCCGGCATCACGATGTACGCAGGGATGCCGCGCAACTTCGCCGCACGCGATAGCGCCGCAGCGTGATTGCCGGATGAATGCGTCGCGACACCGCGCGCAGCTTCGGCATCGGACAACGAGAACACGGCATTGGTCGCGCCGCGCGCCTTGAACGCACCGCCCTTCTGCAGGTTCTCGCACTTGAAGAACAGCGAGCCGCCCGACTGCTGATCGAGCGTCGCGCTCGTCAGGACCGGCGTGCGATGGATGCGCTCGCGGATGCGCTCATGCGCGGCGCGAATGGCGGCGAGAGTGAGACGGTCGGCGGGGGGTGAGGTTGCCATAGGCGGCACATTCTAGCGGATACCTGCAAGGCTCAGCGGCGCAGGCGCTCATCGAGGAACGCGAAGACGTCCGGCTCCCAGGTCGACAGGCCCGAATAAGCGAAGTCGTGGCCCTCGCGAGCGCTCTGCCCAACGACCGGCTAGATCTTGAGCACTCCGCTTGTGCAAGCGGCTCATCTGCGTCGCGCCCTCAGCCTCGAGTTGCGAGACTACTGCGCCGCGGCGCGGATTCGCTCCTCAACCCGCGCCACGAACTGGTCAACCTGTTGATCGCTGGCGAAGGCGCGGCGCGGAATGATGTGGGCGGCGTTGGCGCTGATGTACACCGCGGCGAAACCAGGCCGCCGGACGACCCGGGCGATACCCGGCCAGTAGTGGAACGATCGGTTGAAAGGGGGTTTCCTCATAAAACGCCTGGTCCTGCACCTCGACGCCATGCGTCGTGAGCAGCGACTTGTGTGCGCCACGACGAGCAGGCGACCGCGCACGGATTCGCCGAACGTGATCCATCGAGCTTGAAATTCGCTGCCGCGTTCTGCACGTTTCAGTGACCGTCCTTCGCGCGCTGCTGCGCCGGCTTCGCGGTGTGCGCGAGGTTGAACGCAGTGACGATCACGGACAGATGCGAGAAGCCTTGCGGGAAGTTGCCTACCAGTCGTTGCGCTACAGGATCGTATTCCTCGGCGAGCAGCCCGACATCGTTCGACAAGGCCAGCAGCCGCTCGAATAGCTTCACCGCCTCTTCGTGCCTACCGGTCATCGCGTACGCATTCGCGAGCCAGAAACTGCAAGCGATGAAGACGCCTTCGCCCGGCGGCAAGCCGTCGTCGGTGTCCGCCGTGTCATAACGCATTACGAAGCCGTCGCGCAGCAAGTGCTTCTCGATCGCGCGAATCGTGCCAAGCACGCGCGGATCGTCCGGCGGCAAGAAGCCCAGCTCCGCAATCTGCAGCAGGCTCGCGTCGAGCTGCTTCGATCCGTACGCCTGCACGAAGCAATTGCGCTTCGCATCGAACCCGCGCTCGCAGACTTCTGCGTGGATCTTCGAGCGGATCTTCTTCCAGCGCTCGAGCGCGCACTTGAAACCATAGGCCTCGGCGTCGCGGATGCCGCGGTCGAACGCGACCCACGCCATGATCTTCGAATGCGTGAAGTGCTGCGGCGCGCTGCGGACTTCCCACAGGCCACAATCCGGTTGCTCCCAGATCTCTTCCAGATGCTCGATCAGCTCGCGTTGCAGCGCCCACGCGGTTGCCGATTGCGCGATGCCGCCTGCGCGCGCCTGGTGCAGCACGTCCATCACTTCGCCGTAGACATCGAGCTGCAACTGACCGCTCGCGGCGTTGCCGACACGCACTGGCTTCGATCCTTCGTAGCCCGGCAGCCAGGTCAGCTCCCATTCGCTCAGGCGGCGTTCCCCGGCGACGCCGTACATGATCTGCATCTGGCCCGGGCTGCCGGCGATCGCGCGCAGCAGCCACTCGCGCCAGGCGAGCGCTTCGTCGTAGTAGCCCGCGTCCATCAGCGCGAGCAGCGCCAGCGTCGCATCGCGCAGCCAGCAAAACCGATAGTCCCAATTGCGTGAGCCGCCGACGCATTCGGGTAGCGATGTCGTTGGCGCGGCAACGATGCCACCGGTCGGTGCGTAGATCAGCGCACGCAATGTGATCAGCGAGCGCGTCAACGCCTCGGACCATCGCTCGACGCGTTGTCCCTTGTCGACCCACTCCCGCCAGAAGCGCTCGGTACTCGCGAGCGCGTTCTGCGCGTCCGTGAGCTCGACCTCCGGAAGATGCGAGGGCGAATAGCGCAGCACGAACGGCACTGACTCGCCTTCCTTGACGACGAAGTCGGCGACCGACTTGAGGTTCTCGCCATGCATCTGCGCGGGCGTGCGCAGCACCAGCATGTCGGGACCGGCGATCGCACGCCACGTGTCATCGGCGATGTGCGTCACCCACGGAACCGAGGCGCCGTAGCCGAAGCGGATCACCAGCTCGGTGCGCATCGCGACCTCGCCGCGCTCGCCGACGACGATGCGCACGAGATCGGAGCTGAGATCGCGCGGCGGCATGAAGTCGATGACGCACACGCTTCCCTCGGGCGTCTCGAAGCGCGTTTCGAGAATCAGCGTGTCTTGGCGATAGCGCCGCGTGACTTTCACGTCGGCAGCGCATGGCGTGATCAGCCATCGACCGTGCTCGGGAGTGCCGAGGAGAGCCGCGAAGCATGCGTCCGAATCGAAGCGCGGCCAGCACAGCCAATCGATCGAACCGTCCAGCCCGACCAGCGCTGCGGTTTCGCAGTCGCCGATCATGGCGTAGTCTTCGATCCACATGGCCATGGGCTGGCGCGCGGCGCGCTACGCGATCTCCACGCAGACCGGCGCGTGATCGCTAGCCTTTTCCTGGCCGCGCACCCACGAGTGCACGTTGCAGCTCACCAGCCGCGGCGCGAGCGTCGCATTCAACAGCACGTGATCGATGCGCAGGCCGGCGTTGCGCTGCCAATGGTTGCGGAAGAAATCCCAGAACGTGTAGATGCGCTCTTCCGGGTGGCACTTGCGCAGCGAGTCGATCCAGCCTTGCGCGAGCAGACGCTGGTACGCATCGCGCGTCTGCGGCTGCAGCAGCGCATCTTTCTTCCAGCCTTTCGGATCGTAGATGTCGAAGTCGGTCGGCACGACGTTGTAGTCGCCGAGCAGCACGACCGGCTTGCCCGACGCATACAGCGTCTTCGCGTGCTCGATCAGCCGGTCGAACCACTTGAGCTTGTATTCGAACTTCGGCCCGGGTTGCGGATTGCCGTTGGGCAGATACAGGCATCCAACGATGGTGCCGCCGACATCGGCTTCGATGTAGCGGCTGTGCGTGTCGTCGGGATCGCCGGGCAGGCCGCGGCGGATCTCGACCGGATCCGCGCCCTTCGCCAGGATCGCGACGCCGTTGAACGAGGTCTGCCCGTGCCAGATCGCGCCGTAGCCCGCGGCGCGGATCGCGACGATCGGAAAGTTCTGGTCCGGCGCTTTCAGCTCCTGCAGGCACGCGACGTCGGGCGACTCGCGTTCGAGCCATTCGAGCAGGCGCGGCAGGCGGGCGCCGATCCCGTTGATGTTGTAGGTCGCGATTTTCATCGCGAGAGTCTAGCATTGTGAAAAATCTGGAGGCTCCGCCGATGACGATCGAAGCACTCCGCACGCCCGCAGAACGCTTCGCGCACCTGCCCGATTTCGCATATCCGCCGCAGTACGTCGACGACCTGCCGGGCTACGAGGGTCTGCGCGCGGCGTATGTCGATGCCGGGCCGCGCAACGCACAGCACGTTTGCCTGTGCCTGCATGGCGAGCCGTCGTGGAGCTTCCTCTACCGGCGCATGATTCCGCTGTTCGTCGCGCGCGGTTGCCGCGTCGTCGCGCCGGACTTCTACGGCTTCGGCCGCTCCGACAAGCCGGTGAACGACGCGGACTACAGTTTTCACTTTCATCGCAATTTCGTGCTGCGCCTGGTCGAGCGGCTGAACCTCGTTTCGGTCACGCTCGTCGTGCAGGATTGGGGCGGTCTCATCGGGTTGACGTTGCCGATCGACGCCGGGTTCGGTCCGCGGCTCACGCGAGCGATCGTCATGAACACGGGGCTGGCGGTGGGAACTGCGCCGACGCCGGGATTCATCGCATGGCGCGCCTACTGCGCCGCGAACCCGGACCTCGCAGTCGGCAAGTTGATCAAGCGCGGCACGCCGCATCTGACGGACGCGGAAGTTGCCGCGTACGACGCACCCTTCCCGGACGTGCGCTACAAGGCCGGCGTGCGCGCGTTCCCACAACTCGTGATGACCGACCCGGCGATGCCCGGCGTGACGGAGAGCCGCGCGGCGCTGAAGTTCTGGTCGGAGCAGTGGAACGGGAAGGCGTTCATGGCAATCGGCGCCGCGGATCCCGTGCTCGGCGTCGAAGTCATGCGCAAGCTGCACTCGGTCATCCGCGGCTGCGGCGAGCCCCTCGTGATTGCGGACGGCGGTCACTTTCTGCAGGAGTGGGGCGTCGAGGTCGCAACGAAGGCAATGGACTATTTCGGCTGAACTCTTTGGACTGACTAAGCAGCGTGACGCTTGCGGCGCAAGCGCCGCCAGCCGATCACCGCGCCGCTCGCCGAGACCGTGAGACCGGCGAGACACAGCACCCAGATCGTCGTGTGCCACAGCACGCGATGGCCGACGAGCCCGCTGAAATCCAGGCGATGCAGGGCGTTGAACCACCAGCGGTTGCGCCGCCCGCCGTCGTCGAGCAGATCGAGCACCAGGCCGGTCGAGGGATCGATGTAGAACCACGTGTGCTGCGGATCGTCGAACGCGACGCGCAGCACGGGTAACGGCGGGTGATCGTGATGCGCATACCAATAGGAGTCGTACTTCTCGATGCGCTCGTGGACGATCATCTGATGGTCCGGCATCAGTCGGCGCGCGGCCTGCATCAGGCGCTGCTCATCGAAGGCGGCCGGCTCGCCGGTGCGGGCATCGAGCAACTTCTCAGCACCATCCGCCAACACGAGTGCAGCGATCGGCATTCCGTCCACATGAAAGAAGCGCACGGTGCGCACCGCTTCGTGCGCGAGCCTATCGAAGTCGACCGCGAGCGCGGGCCGATCGTTGCCGGCATAGCGCAATTGCGCGTCGGCGGTCAGGGTGCCGCCGCTGAGCCAACCGTTCGGATCCACTGAAAGCCAGCCGCTGAAGATCCAGGTCAGCAGGAACACGCCGCCGATCAGACCCGTCCAGTGATGCCAGCTCTTCCAGCCGTGATACGGCGAGAACCGATCGTGCGAGTAACGTCGCTGGATGCGCAGCTGCAGGATGCCGATCCAGATGCCCGACACCGCGATCAGAATCGCCGGCCCGGACGTCCAGAGAATGACCTGCCGCCACAGCGGCGCGTTCGCACGCAGCGGCGTGAAGTAAGTCCAGTGAATGACTGCGCCGAGCCAGTTCCAGGCGCGCTGCGTACGCGTCGTCGACAACGCGACTTCGCCGGTGCGCGCGGAAACATACACTTCGGTCGCGGCCGCGTCGTCGATCGCGATCCGATACAGCGGCCGCAGCGTTTTGAATCGCTCGGGCACGGTCCATTGATCGCGCTCGATGGTGGTCTGCAAATGGCCGCGCGCGTTCGCGTACGCCTGCGCAATCGTCACCGCTTGCTCGGGCTCGACTCCGCCGAAGCGAACACCGCTGCGCGCGGAGACCATCGTGCGCGAGCCGTCCCAATCTATCACGCGATAGACAGGCTCGCCGAGCAGCATTTCGAGTCGCAGCTCACGCGGGTAGCGCTGCTGACCCAGGTACGAGAGCAGTCCGTCCGGATCCAGTTGCACCTGGCTCCAGTCGAGCGGCTGCAATCCCTGGTAGCGCCGCGCCGGTTGCGCTTCCGGATAGGCGACGTACGACATCACCAACCCGGAAACGAACCAGAGCACGAAGAACAGGCACGCGACGATGCCGAGCCAGCGATGGCCGATGTAGAGCCAGTATCGGACGAATCGCCAGGCAGTCATGCCGGCACCGTATCGCGACTAGCGGAAGCGATAGCGCGCTGTCAGCTCCGCGGTGCGTGGCTGGCCGAGAATCCACTGCGACGTCGTATACGCGGCGACGCCGTACACTTCGTCCGTCACGTTGCGCAACGCCGCCGTCAATGCGAGTTGCGGTGTCGGCGCCCAATCTACGCCGGCATCGACGACGGTGTAGCTCGGCAGCTCGAGTTGATTCGCGGTGTCCGTGAAGCGCTTGCCGACGTAGCGCAGACCTGCGCGCGCGTTCCATTGATCGGTTACTGCCCAGCTCACCCACAGGTTCGCTGCCTGCTCCGGCACAGAAGGCGGACGCAGTCCATTGCGCGAGACGATGCTGCCGTCATCGTCCTCCTCGCCGAAGTCATCGAACTTCGCGGTCAGCACGGCGGCGTTGGCGTCGATGCGCCAGCGATCGTTGACGTTCAGCGCGAGCGAAGCCTCGATGCCGCGCGAGGACTGCTGGCCGACCTGCAGGACGTCTTGCGGATTCGCGCTGGCCGGGTCCTGCGTGAGCAGATCCTTCTTGACGATGCGATAAGCGGCGAGCGTCCACTCCAGGCGCCGCTCCCACAACGATTGCTTCACGCCCGCCTCGATCTGCGAGCCCTTCGTCAGATCGAACCGAGCCGCCGACCCCGACGTCGTGATCAGCGAGCCGATCGGATCGACCGCCGTCGCGTACTGGCCGTAGAAGGACAGCGTCTGCACCGGCTGGTACACCACGCCGACGCGCCAGCTCGTGTCGCTGAACGAAGCGTCGAACGAAGCAGCGGGATTGATCAGGTTGGTGCGATCGAGCTCCGCATGGTCGTAACGCGCGCCGGCGATCAGCGACCACTGCTCGCTGACGACGAAGCGGTCCTCGAAGAACACCGAGTATTGATCCGTCTGCGTGCGGAACCGCGGAATCGTCGGCGACAGATCCAGGAATACACCCGGATCGAAATTGCGCAGCGGCACGCTCGACTCGGCATCGAACTGCGGATCGTCGAAATCGTTGACGTGCGTGAAGCGCACATGGTTGAAGTCGAAGCCCACGGCGACGTGATTCTCGCGGCCGAACAGCTCGTGCTCGATGCGCGCGTCGGCGGTGTCGCCGATCTGCTCCTGGTGATGCAGGATGCCGATGTAGCTGAAGCGGTCGACTTCGCCGCTGTCTGGATTGAACTCGTATTCCTCGACGTTGCGCCATTGGCGGTCGACGTCGAGCCAGTAGACCTGATTGTCGACCTGCACGTTCTCGCTCGCCTGCCACTGCGCCTTGAAGCGCGTCCACGCGTCGCGGTAGTGGATCTTCGCGTCGCGCACGTCGTAATTCTGGTGGCGCAGCGATTGGTCGAGCCGACCGTCGACGAGCGGTGTGCCGAAGTACTGCATCGGATTCTGATCGCCGTAGTCGTATGACAAGGACAGTCGCAACGCGTCCGACACGTCCCATTGCAGCGTCCCGGCGATCGCGAGGCTGTCCGAATCGCCGCGATCGACCCAGTTGTCAGCCTGGTCATAGCTGGCGTCGAAGCGATACGACCAGTCGTCGCTGAGCGGCCCGGTCAGGTCGACAGCCGCACGACTGCGCTCGTCTTCGCCGAACGCAAGCTCGACCTGCGCTTCCTGCTCGCTGGTGTTCGGCCGGCGCGACACGATGTTGATGACGCCGCCGATCGCCCCCTGTCCGTACATCACCGACGCCGGGCCGTGCAGCACTTCGATCCGCTCCACCGACCACGGATCGAACGGGAAGGTGACCGTGCCGGCGCCGACGAACAGGCGCGCCCCGTCGAGCAGGTACATCACGGAGCTGTGGCCCACGAAGCCGCGCGTGCTCAAGGCCGTGCCGCCGTCGCCGGGCGTCGCTTCGCTCGTGATGCCGGCGGCGCGCGTCACCGACTCCACGATGCTCGGATCGCCGCGTTGCCGGATGACGTCGCCAGCAAGCACTTCAATGCTGGCGGGTGTTTGCAGCGGCGACAGGTTGAGCCGGGAGCCGGTGCCCGAGCTGGCCTCGCTCAGGCCCAGACCTTCGATCCTGCGACCGAAGACCTCGACGGTCTCGAGCGTCTCGGGCCGTTTGTCGGCGGCCTGCGCAGCGAGACTGAAACAAGTGGCGGCGAGCAGAAACGTGGAGTGCTTGTTCATGGTCGAACAAGCATCGGGCCGCGTGCCGCACGCGGCGAGTAATTTACGGTTGCCGCGGGCGTTACGCGGCGTTAACGGCCCCGTCTCATATATATGTTCCGGATCAGTAGACGTCGAGATCGCGGCCGATGACGAACTGCCCCGGGTAGCGGGACGCCATGTCGCCGAACAGCTCCTGATCGGAGAGGCCGTTGTAGTGATACAGGATCAGCAGGCGCGGCTTCGCCTGCTTGGCGAGATCCGCCAGCTGCGGCGTCGAGGTGTGATACTTCTCTGCGAAACGCTGGAAGCGCTCGGGCCGCGTCGCACGCCACGCCGGCGTCTGCACTTCGTGAATCAGCACGTCGCAACCGCGGCACGCATCGATCGTCGCCTGCGTCGGGTTCGTATCGCCGGAAATCACGATGCTGCGATCGGGCGTGTCGAAGCGATAACCGTAGCTCTCCATTGCGTGCTTCGTCGCAAAGGCGGTCACCGTGACTTTGTTGTCCTTGTAGATGACGCCCGGGCCGATGTCGTGCGCGTTGACGCGGCTGCCCTGCGGGAAATCGTGCTGGTTGCCGTCGGCGTTGGTGCGCGTCTCGATGTCCACGCTGTAAGCCGCGAGCACGTGCTCGGTCATCGCCTTCATGCCCTTCGGGCCGTACACCTCGAGCGGCACCTCGCGACCGACGGTCCACGGCGTGAAGATCAGATCGGGATAGCCGACGGTGTGATCGGAGTGCAGATGCGTCGCGAACGCGACGCGCAGTTTCACCGGCTCCAGCGCTTCGATTTTCTTGTCGCGGAACGCGGCGTAGGCGCGCCGCACCACGCCCGGGCCGAAGTCGACGAGGTAGGCGACGTCATCGACGACGATCGCAGTCGCGGGACCCGAGCGTTCGGGAATAGGACCTGGATTGCCCGTCCCGAGCAGGACGACCAGTGTGCTCGCAGCGATGATCTGCATGGCGCTCCTCGCGTCTGGAGTCCCCGGCGCCTCAATTGCGGTAAAGATACGCGAGCACGTGCGACTTGTGTTGATTGCGGGCGAGCCAGTCGCGGAATTCCTCCACGCGCGACGTGCCTTCTTCGCCGATCATGCGTACGAGGATCGAGCGGCGCGTGCCTTCTGATTGCTCACGGCGGATGCGCCGCTGCCACGCGTCAGTGAGGATCGCCGGCAGCTCGTGGCTCAGTTGCAGCGCTTCGAGCAACTCCCATTCGCCGCCGTCGAGCCAGGCCTCGTCGCAGGTCGAACACACGTCGACGCGGTTCGCGACCGTGCCCGTCAGCTTGTACTTCGCCATCACGCGCGCGCATTTCGGACAGACGAGCGCGGTCGTCGAATCGTTCGTCGCGACGGGGCCGGCGGTCGGCGGCGCCGCAGTTTCCGCCGGCGGCGCCAGCTTCTGCGTTTCCGCCCAGTGACGGTAGTACAGCAGCGAAACGAGACTGCCGTGGCACGTCTCGCAGCCCATGGCCGGCAGATATTCTTCGATCAGCGTGGGCTTGAGGTCGGGGGTCCGGCAGCGCGGGCATTTCATGGAGGGCTCCTTGATCGTCCGGCTGCTAAAGTTCGCGGACGAGCGTTGCGAGGGTAGCACCATGACGATTGTGAGAACGGCTATCGGCGTCACACCTTACGCTGTCACCGCGACGGCCGGGCGGCATACGCTGACCCTGGACGAGCCGACGTCCCGCGGCGGCCAGGACGCCGGGCCCTCGCCTTACGAGACGCTGCTCGCGAGCCTCGGTGCGTGCTCGGCGATCACGCTGCGCATGTACGCGGAGCGCAAGCGGCTGACGATCCGCTCGTTGTCGTTCGAGCTGAGTTTCCACCGGGAAGGAGAGCGCGGCGTCATCCGGCGCGTCGTGCACCTGGACGCGGACCTCACGCCCGAACAGCGTGCGCGGTTTGCCGACATCGTCGAGCGCACGCCAGTCACCCTGACACTGAAAACCGGCAGCGAGATCCGGACGGAATTCCGCTAACGGAATTCAAGGTCAGCGCCCACCGAAGGGCCGCGGCTCGAGCGTCTTCAGGAACGCGAAGAGCGCGTCGACCTCGGAGTCGTTCATGTACGCCAGCGCTTTGAACGGCATGACGGTGCTCACCGCCGAGCCGTCAGGACGCTTGCCCGTGCGCAGCAGGCTCTTGAACTGTTCCACCGTCGTGTAGTGCGCCATGGCGCTGTCGGGCGCGGACGTGAGATTCGCCGCGGCCGGCCACGACGGCGACGTACCCGGAATCTTCCCGCCGGAGAAATGCTGGCCATGACAGCCGGTGCAGCCCTGCGCAACGTACTGCCCGCGCGCGAGCAAGGTGTCGCCGACTTCCTGCGTCGGCGGCGCCGTGTGATCGATCTTCTCGGCCGCGTCCTTGATCGCGCCGAACAGATACGCCGCCTTGATCGGCAGCGGAAATTCCCGGATCTCCGCGGCGCCCGTGTCCGCCGGCGGCAGGCTGTGCACGTACGCGACGATCGCGCCGACGTCCGCGTCCGTCATCCGCGCGTAGTCCTCGCTCGGCATGACCAGCAGCGGCTGTCCAGATTGCTTGACGCCATGGCGCAGCGCGCGAACCCAGTCGGTGTCCGTGTAGCTGCGCGTGGGGCTCGCGCCGCCGGACGTGATGTTGGGCGCGCGCACGAAGAGGCCGGCCTGCTTGTCGTCGACGACGACGTTGCCCGCGCCGTCGGCGCCGTGGCAGTCCATGCAACCGCGCGTCTTGAACAGGTACTCGCCGTGTTCGAGCTGTCCGTCGGCAGTCGGAAGCGTCGTCTGGATCGGCGGCAGCTGCACGACGCGGTGGAGCTTCCGATCCGACAACTTGCTGACGACGCCGGCAGCGGCCGCCACCAGCACGACGAGCGTCGTCAGGCTCACGAGAGCGATCTTGATGGGTTTTTTCATGGGCGAGAGCTCAGCCGAGCATGCCGATCATCAGCAGTAGCACGAAGAAGATGGTCAGCACGATCGAGATCGCGATCGATAGAAGGAACAGCCGTAGGAACGCGCCGAAGCGCGACAGCCCGTAGGCGTAGCGCAGCTGTTTATAGAGATGCAGCGGCGGGATGATGCCGAGCGCGGTGCCCCAGATCGCGCCGCTGACGCCGAACGCTGCGGCGAGCGTCAGCAGGATCAGGAACGCCATCATGAAGCTGATCGAATACGTGATGAAGATGGCGTGGTCGTACAGGTGGATGTCGCGCCGCCAGAAGAACAGCAGCCACAGGAACGGCACGCTCAGCGGGATCAGCGCCCAGGAATACTTGTAGCTCGCGATCTTGATTTTGTAGAACGCGAGGCTCGGGTTGTCCTTCAGCTCGCGCGCGCCGTGCTCGAGCCGCTGTTGCAGCGCCGGCCAGCCGATGTCGAGGTCGGTGCTCTTGCTAGGGGTGGCGCTCTTGAGATCGGCGCTCGCTTTCGACTTCGCTTCCTCGATCGCCTGCTTCGCCTGCTCGTTCGTCTCGAGGTCCTTGAGCACGTCCCAGTTGCCGTTCGCCAGCGCGTCCATGACCTTCTGCGCCGCCTGCAGATCGCTCAGGTTGCGCTCGAGCTGCGTACGCTTCTGCGGCGACAGGTCCTTGTCCTTGAGCTGTTCCTGCACCGCCGCGATCTTGTCGTCGGTCTTCTCCTTGGCGCTCTGGTTGTTCTCCTTCCACTGCTCGACGACGTCGCCGGCAACGCTGTCCTTGGTGCTGTCGAAGATGTTGCTGGTCGTGAAGGAGAACACCGCAAACATCAGGAACACGGTGAACAGGTACAGCGCCATCGGCGAGACGAACTTGGCGCGCTCGCCGTCGATGTAGCGGCGCGTGAGCCGCCCGGGATGGAAGAACAGCTCGGGAATCGTGCGCCACATCTTGCCTTCGAAGTGGAACACGCCGTGCAGGATGTCGTGACCGAGGTGCACGAGGCTGCGATGCAGGTGCGCGCGCTGGCCGCACGAGGAACAGTAAGCGCCGTCGAGTTGCGCGCCGCAGTTGAGGCACTTGCCGTGCGCGGCAGGATCTTTCCTGCCCGACGACCCTTCGATTGCACCGGCGATGATCGCGCCGGTCAGCACGTCGCCCGCTGCATCCCCTTCCCCGCTCATGGTTCTCCTGCCCCGATCATGTGCGGCGAAGAATAGCACCGCCGTGCATGACGATCACTGCAGCAGGTTGCCGGCGATGTCGTCCTGCGAGATGAGCCGCACGGGCACGGGCGCCGCGCGCCAGATGTCGTCGAGATACTCGCGGATCGTGCGATCCGACGAGAACCGGCCGGAGCGCGCGACGTTGAGGATGGACATGCGCGTCCAGCGGTCGCGATCCGCGTAAGCATCGGCCACGGCGCGGTGACTCCCGGCGTACGAGCCGAAGTCCGCGAGCACCAGGTAAGGATCGTGATGCAGGAGGCTATCGAGGAGCGGCGCGAACAAGCCGCCGTCGCCGCGTGAGAAGAAGCCGCTCGCGATCAGGTCGATGACCTCTTTGAGCTGCGGCTGGGTGCGATACACCTCCGCCGGGCTGTAGCCCTGCGCCTTGAGCTCGGCGACCTGCGCCGCGTCGAGGCCGAACAGGAAGAAGTTGTCGGCGCCGACCGCGTCGCGGATCTCGATGTTGGCGCCATCGAGCGTGCCGATGGTGAGCGCGCCGTTCATCGTGAACTTCATGTTGCCCGTGCCGGACGCTTCCTTGCCGGCCGTCGAGATCTGCTCCGACAGGTCGGCGCACGGATAGATGCGCTGCCCGGTGCGCACCGAGAAGTTCGGCACGAACACCACGCGCAGCCGGTCGCGCGTGGCGGGGTCGCGGTTGATCATGGCGCCGACTGCGTTGATCAGCTTGATCATCAGCTTCGCCATGCGATAGCCCGGCGCGGCCTTGCCGCCGTAGATGAACGTGCGCGGCACGGGATCGGCGTCGCGCCCGTCTTTCAGGCGCAGGTACGACGCGATGACGTGCAGGATGCTCAGGTGCTGTCGCTTGTACTCGTGGATGCGCTTCACCAGCACGTTGAACATCGAGTGCGGATCGATCGCCAGGCCGAGCTCGTGCTGCACGTAGCGCGCGAACGCCACCTTGTTCGCGTGTTTGACGTCGCGCCATGACGAGCAGAAGTCCGGCTCGCTCGCGAGACGCTCGAGCTCGCGCAGCCGCTCCAGGTCGCGCGTCCACTCCTGCCCGATCCACGAGGTGATCAGGCGCGCCAGCCGCGGATTCGCCAGCATCACCCAGCGCCGCGGCGTGACGCCGTTGGTCTTGCTGCGGAATTTCTCAGGCCACAGCGCGTGGAAGTCGTGCAGCACGTCCTGCTTCAGCAGCTCGGTGTGCAGCGCGGCGACGCCGTTGATCGCGTGCGAGCCGACGCAGGCGAGATTCGCCATGCGCACGTAGCGCTCGCCATGCTCGTTGATGAGCGAAAGCCGCGCGATGCGCGCCTCGTCACCGAGAAATTTCAGGCGCGCCTCGTCGAGAAAGCGCGCGTTGATCTCGAAAATGATTTCCAGGTGCCGCGGCAGGATTCGCCCGAACAGCGCGAGGGGCCATTGCTCGAGCGCCTCCGGCAGCAGCGTGTGATTGGTATAGGCGAAGGTCTGTCGCGTGATGCTCCAGGCGTCGTTCCAGCGCAGCCCGTGCTCGTCCACCAGCAGGCGCATCAGCTCCGCGACCGCGATCGCGGGATGCGTGTCGTTGAGCTGCACCGCGAATTTGCGGTGGAAGTTCTCGAGCGGGATCTTCTGCACCTTGAGGATGCGCAGCATGTCCTGAAGCGAACAGGCCACGAAGAAGTACTGCTGCTCGAGCCGCAGCTCCTTGCCCTGGATCTGCTCGTCGTTCGGGTACAGCACCTTGCTCAGGTTCTCGGACGTGATCTTCTGCTGAACCGCGCCGTAGTAGTCGCCGCGATTGAAGGTGGAGACGTCGAACGCCTCGGGCGCCTGCGCGCACCACAGGCGCAGCGTATTGGCGGTGTTGTTGCCGTAGCCGAGGATCGGCGTGTCGTAGGGAACGCCGTTGACGATCCTGGCGGGCAGCCAGCGCACGCTGCGGCGACCCTGCTCGTCGACGATGTGCTCGGTGCGGCCGCCGAATTTCACCGGCTGCACCCATTCCGGCCGCGCGATCTCCCAGGGGTTGCCGTAGCGCAGCCACTTGTCGGTGCGCTCGACCTGCCAGCCGTCCCAGATCTCCTGCTGGAAGATGCCGAACTCGTAGCGGATGCCATAGCCCAGCGTCGGGATCTCCAGCGTCGCCAGCGAATCGATGAAGCAGGCCGCGAGCCGGCCGAGGCCGCCGTTGCCGAGACCCGGCTCGTCCTCCTGCGCCAGCAGCTCGTCGAAGTTCAGGCCGAGCTCGCCGATCGCCTGCCGCACCTCGTCGTGGATGCCGAGACTCAGCAGGTTGTTGCCGAGGTGCGGCCCCATGAGGAACTCCGCGGAGAGATACGCGACCGTCCGCGAGCCTCGCGTCGTGTAGGCAGCCGCGGTGCTGATCCAGCGCTGCAGCATCCGGTCGCGCACCGTGTAGGCCAGCGCCATGTAGTAGTCGACCTTGGTTGCCAGCGCGGGAAACTTGCCCTGGATGTAGAACAGGTTGTCGACGAACGAGCGCTTCAGCGCCTCCTTGGACAGGGCCGTGCGCTCGTCGAAGACCCTGGGTTGAGGCTGCGCGCTCACACGCTGAGGCGCTGCAATTTCCATGCGCGTGGGGACATTCCTCATTTCGCGCGCGGAGCGCAGTACACCGCGAGCCTGCGGAAATGAGGAATGTCCCCATTTCCGGGCAGCACGCCGATCGAACGCACCCGATTAGGGCACTCTTGCACGATGCTGCGTCGGCGGCGTTTCTTCCCACCGCCGCCACACGCGCCGCAGCTGATGAGCCGAGCTGAAACCGGTCTTCTCCGCGACGCGCTCCATCCCGAGCTCGCTGTTCGCGACCAGCTCGCGCGCGAGCGCCACGCGCAGACGCTGGACGTAATCCAGCGGCGAGCAGCCCGCGTGCTCGGCGAACAGGCGCGCCAGATTGCGCGCGCTCATGCAGGCGACCGACGCGAGACGCGTCGCCGTCCACTCGGCGGCAGGATTGCTGATCACGGCGTCCTGAACCCGATGCAGCACCGGATGCACGTGGTTGCGATGCATGACCCACGGCGAGAGCTGCGGATCGCCGCCGGAGCGGCGCATGTAAACGACGAGATCACGCGCGACCGCCGCCGCAACCTGGTGACCCAGCTGCTGACCGATGACATACAGCGCCAGATCGATGCCTGCCGTGACGCCCGCGCTGGTGAAGATGCGGCCGTCCTCGACGAAGATCCGGTTGGCGTGCACCGTCGCCGACGGCTCGAGCCGCTGGATGTCTTCAATGTGATGGTGATGAGTCGTGCACTCGCGGCCGGCGAGCAGTCCGGCCTTCGCGGCGAGCAGCGCACCCGCGCACACGGACAGCAACGCGATCGTTTCGTTTTCCATCGTGCGCTTCAGCCAGCTGACTAGCGCCGTCGTCGGCGCACTGTCCAGGCGCAAAGCTTTGGACGTCACGCCCGTGATGACGACGACGCTGCCATCCGGCACATGCGCCGGCAGCGGCTCGAGCTGGTCGAGGTGCAGGCCCAGCGCCGCGCGGACGCGGGGCTGTGTACTGACGAAGCGCAACTGGTAGCTGCCCGGAACCTCGCGCTCGGCGATGCGAAACGCTTCACCCGCGCCGGCTACGTCGAGCAGCACGACCTCGGGCTGGATCGCGAACAGCACCGTCCTCACAACTGCAGCGTCTCCACGCGCTTGACCTCGGCGAAGCGACCGGCGAGCACCAGCTCGGTGCGGTCCATGATGTCCTGCGGAGTATAGACGCGGCCGGATTCGGCCACCATCTTGAAGGTCAGGGTGGCGTCCATCACGTAGCTCACGCTATAGCCCATGTCGGAAGCGTGGCGGGTCGTGGTCTCGCAGCACTGCTCGGTGCGGATGCCCGACACGATCACTCGCCCGATGCCGTGCTTGCGCAGCCAGTAGTCCATGCTCTGGCCGTCGGCAGTGCTCGCGAACATGGCCGAGTGCACCGATTTGCTGAACACCTCGGTCGGCTCGATCCGCAGCCCGTCCAGCGTTTTGACATAGCCCGAGCGCCGGGAAAACGGGTTCGACGGGCCCTCGTCCTCCTCGACGTGGAACACCTGCAGGACCGGGATGCCCTGCGCCTTGCAGCGCTCGATCAGCACCTGCAGGCGCTCGATGAAGCGGGGCGCGTCGGTCTCGGACCAGTACGGGCGCTTGAGGAAGGACTGCTGTGCGTCGACGACGATCAGGGCGGATTTCATTGCAGGGGCCTCCGGGGTGGAGGCGTATCCTGGCGTTGTTGCGGAGGGCACGCGAGGTGAGGACGGGACGGTTAGCGGTCAAAAAAGGACAGGAGCCGGAAATACTCTCGCCAAGGCCGCCACTGAGACGCCAAGAAGAACCATAAGATTCTTATTCTCGGAACTCCTGATCCTCTTTTCTTCCTTGGCGATCTTGTATGGTCCGCGCGGCGCTGGAGTAGGCTGTTCAGCGCCGGGGTGAAGGGACGTTGTGGCGTCCATCTGGTCGCGAGTCACGACACAGACTCCACTAAGACATCCCTCATCCACATCTGCACCGTCGAT
>DASYRK010000082.1:0-9597 GCA_036004505.1 Steroidobacteraceae bacterium | reverse complement strand
CGCAGCAGGATCCGCTCGCGTTACGACTGCGACTGCTCGGCGACGCACGGGAATTGCCCTACGGCCAGCACGGCGGGCCAACGTTCAATCCCGGCCGTCTCGCCGATGTTCTGCGCCTGGCCGCTCAACGCATCGGTTGGGGCCGCAGCGTGCCGCGCGGTCGCGGTCTCGGCATCGCGGGCCACTTCACCTTCGGCGGTTACGCCGCGCACGCGATGGAAGTGAGCGTCGCGAGCAACGGCAGCTATCGCATCGAGCGTTGCGTGTGCGCAGTCGACGTCGGTCGACCGATCAACCGCCTGGGCCTGGAAGCCCAGATGATGGGCGGCACGATCGACGGCATCAGCACCGCACGCAACCTCGAGATCAACATCAAGGAAGGTCAAGTCGTGCAAAGCAACTTCAACGACTACCCGCTGCTGCGCATCGCGGATGCCCCCGACGTCGAAGTTGCCATCGTCGATAGCGAGCGCGATCCGTCCGGCGCAGGCGAAATCGGCCTGCCGACCGCGGCGCCCGCGCTCGCCAACGCAATCTTTGCGGCGAGCGGTCACCGCGTGCGCAATCTTCCGATTGGTGCACGGCTCGCGACGAAGCGGGAAAGCTGAGAAACCTCGTGTAGCGGCTGCTACACTTGCGGCCCCGTCGCAGCGTCGAGTTCCCATGCCCCGTCATTGCTCCGCCCTGCTCCGCCTGGTGCTGATGCTCCCTGTTTTCGTCTGGCTCGCTGCCTGCGGCGGCAAAGCCGATCCGAACGCGAACAAGCCGATTCCTGTGACCACGCGCCAGGTCGAGCCGCGCTCCGTGCCCATCGTGCTCGAGGCGGTCGGCCGCACGGAAGGCTCGAAGGAAGTCGAGATCCGCGCGCGCGTCTCCGGAATCGTTCAGAAGCAACTCTACAACGAAGGCTCATTCGTGCGCGCCGGTGCGCCGCTGTTCCAGATCGAGCGCGCACCGTTCGAGATCGCGCTCGCCCACGCGAAGGCGACGGCAGACCAGGCTGAGGCAACGAACGAACAATCGCGTCGCGAGGCGGAGCGTCTTGGTGGACTGCTCGCGAACGCTGCTGTCAGCAAGCGCCTTGCAGAGGAAGCTGAGACTGCTTATCGCACAGCCACTGCACAACTCGCGGCAGCACGTGCAGCGGTCCGCGAGGCTCAGCTCAATCTCTCATACACATCCGTCGTGGCTCCAATCTCCGGCGTAACCGGCCGCGCGCTACATTCCGAAGGCAGTCTCGTTACAGCGAGCACCGATAGCAGCCTGCTCACGACCATGTCGCAAACGCATCCGGTGTGGGTGCGCTTCGCGCTCTCCGAAGCCGAGCATGTCAACTTGCGCAAGGCCGGCGACGAACGCACCAGCGTCGGTCTCATCCTTGCGAATGGCGAGAAGTACGGCGCCAGCGGTCATCTGAATTTCGCATCGTCGACGGTCGATCAGAACCTGGGCACGGTGCAGCTGCGCGCGGAGTTTCCCAATCCGCAGCTGGAGATCCTGCCTGGTCAGTTCGCGACGGTGCACGTCGAAGCGGGCACGCAGAGCGTCGTCGCCGTGCCGCAAACCGCCGTCCTGCAGGGAGATCTCGGCCGCTTCGTGTGGGTGATCGATGCCGGCGGCAAGGCGGTGCAGCGGCCCGTGCAGGTCGGCACGTGGGTCGGCGAGGACTGGATCATCAACAGCGGACTGAATGTCGGCGACACGGTGATCCTCGACAATCTCATGAAGTTGAAGCCCGGCGTCGCGGTGGTCGCGCAAGCGCAATCGGCGAGTTCGTCCACGGCTGCGACAGCGGCACGCTGACATGTTCTCGAAGTTCTTCATCGACCGTCCGGTGCTCGCCGGCGTCATCGCGATCATCATCGTGATCGCCGGGCTGGTGGCGAGCTCGATCCTGCCGATCGCGCAATACCCGGACATCGCGCCGCCGACAGTCATCGTCAACACCAGCTACCCGGGTGCGAGTGCGGAGACGATTGCGAAGACCGTCGCTGCGCCGATCGAGGAGAAGCTCTCCGGCGTCGAGCACCTGCTCTACTTCAACTCCAGCTCCTCCTCCACCGGTGATCTGACGATCACCGCGACGTTCGACGTCGGCACGAACATCGACACCGCCGTGTTCAACGTCAACAACCGCGTGCAGCTCGCACTACCGCGACTGCCCGATGACGTGCGTCGCAACGGCGTGACGGTGCAGAAGCGCTCGAACGACATCTTGCTGCTGGTTGCGCTCGTGTCGCCCGACAACAGTCGCGACACGCTGTTCCTGTCGAACTACGCGACCATCACGCTGCTGGACGAGCTCAAGCGCGTGCCCGGCGTCGCCGACATCAACGTCTTCGGTGCGCGCGACTACTCGATGCGCATCTGGTTGCGTCCGGATCGCTTGGCGCAGCTCGGGCTCACCGTCAGCGACATCGCCGACGCCTTGCGCGCACAGAACACTCAGTACGCCGCCGGTAAGATCGGTGCGGAGCCGGCGCTGAAGGGCCAGAGCCTGGTCTACACGGTCACGGCACGGGGTCGACTGGTGGAGCCGGAGGAATTCGGCGACATCGTGATCCGCTCGACCGCCGGCGGCGGCGTGCTGCGCTTGAAGGACGTTGCGCGCATCGAGCTCGGCGCACAGAGCTACGACACTTACAACCTGCTCTCCGGCAAACCTTCGATCGGCATGGCCGTCTTCATGCAGTCCGGCGGCAATTCCCTCGAAGTCTCGCAGGCGATCCGCGACAAGATGGACGAGATGAAGAAGTCGTTCCCGTCCGGGGTCGACTTCGCGACGCCGTTCGATCCGACCCGCTTCATCTCGGCCTCGATCGAGGAAGTGACCAAGACGATCCTCGAAGCCGGCGCGCTCGTCATTCTCGTGGTGTTCCTGTTCCTGCAGACCTGGCGTGCGACGCTGATCCCCGTGATCGCCGTGCCCGTGTCGCTGATCGGCACATTCGCCGGCCTGTGGCTGGTCGGCTTCTCGATCAATACGCTGACGCTGTTCGCGATGGTGCTTTCCATCGGCATTGTCGTCGACGACGCAATCGTCGTGCTGGAAAACGTCGAGCGCCTGATGCGCGAGGAGAAGATGTCGCCGCTCGCGGCGGCAGTCGAGGCGATGCACGAGGTGTCGAGCGCCGTCATCGCGATCGTGCTTGTGTTGTGCGCGGTGTTCGTGCCGGTCGCCTTCCTCACCGGCATCGCGGGCCAGCTCTACCGGCAGTTTGCAGTGACGGTTGCGATCGCCGTCGTGATCTCCGGTTTCACCGCGCTAACGCTGACGCCGACGCTGTGCGCGCTGCTGCTACGCGATGCCACTCACGACTCGAAGTGGTTCCGCTGGTTCAACCGCGGTTTCGGCGCCACCACGAACCGCTTTCTCACGAGCGTCGGTCAGGCGTTGCAGTTCCGCACGCGTGCGCTCGCAATTTTCGGCGGCGTCATCGCCCTCGCCGGCCTGCTGTTCTGGTACTTGCCGAACAGCTTCGTTCCACCCGAAGACCAGGGTTACCTGATCGGCAACGTGCAGTTGCCAGACGGCGCAACGCTGGAGCGCACCTCCCAGGTCTCGGCGCAGATGCAGCAGATGCTGCCCGACTATCCCGAGTTCGAGTACGTCAACGTCATCAACGGCAACGACTTCATCGGCGGCGGCACCAAGAGCAACACGGCGACGCTGTTCATCATTTTCAAGCGCTGGAACGAGCGCAATCGACTCGCGGCGGACATCGCCAAAGATCTGAATCGGCGCGGAGCCACGATCCGTGGCGGCACGGCAGTCGCTTTCAATCCGCCCGCCATTCGCGGCCTCGGCACCGCCGGCGGCTTCGAAGGCTACCTGCAATCGCGCGGCTCGTCGGATCCCGTGCGCCTCGGCCAGGTGCTGCGTGAATTTCAGCAAGCGCTGTCGGCGGATCCGCGCCTGACCGGCATCAACACGTTCTATCGCGCTTCGGTGCCGCAGCTGCGCGTCGAAGTGGATCGCGAAAAGGCGCTGGCGCTCGGCGTTCCGGTCGGCGAGGTGTTCGATGCCCTGCAGAGCACGATGAGCGCGCTGTACGTCAACGACTTCAACCTCTACGGCCGCACGTTCCGCGTGCAGATGCAGGCCGAAGCACCGTTCCGCAACGACCCGAACGATCTCGGCGACGTCTACGTGCGCTCCAATACGAGCAGCCAGATGATCCCGCTGAAGGCGCTGATCCAGGTGAAGGAAGTGGTCGGCCCCGAGCTGCTCGAGCGCTTCAACGGCTACGTCGCCGCGCGCCTCGTCGGCTCCGGGCGTCCAGGCGTCAGTTCGGGTGAAGCGCTCGCGGCTGTCGAGGAAGTCGCTGCGAAGACTTTGCCCGACGGTTTCCGGGTCGCGTGGACCGGCCAGGCATTCCAGGAGGAGCGCACGGGGAGCGCCTCGGCGTTCGCCTTCGCATTCGCGATCGTCATGGTGTTCCTCATCCTCGCGGCGCTGTACGGCCGGTGGTTGCTGCCGTTCTCGGTGTTGCTCGCAGTGCCATTCGCCGTGTGCGGCGCGCTCGCGTTCGTTGCATTGCGCGGCATGGAGAACGACATCTACTTCCAGATCGGCTTGATCGTGCTGATCGGCCTGTCTGCGAAGAACGCCATCCTGATCGTCGAATTTGCGCATCGCGGCGTGCTCGAAGGCCGCGCGCCGATCGAGGCGGCCAAGGAAGCAGCGCGTCTGCGCTTCCGACCGATCGTGATGACATCGCTCGCGTTCGTGCTCGGTGTCGTACCGCTCGTCATGGCGAGCGGCGCCGGTGCAGCTGCACGGCAGTCGATGGGTACCGGCGTGTTCGGCGGCATGATCATCGCGACGTTCGTGGCGACGGTGTTCGTGCCGTTGTTCTTCGTGTTCGTCGAACGCCGCAAGAAGCAGGCCTCGGAGCAGCCTTCGTTGCCCGCACCGGAGCAGTCATGAAGCAGGCGCTACGACATGATGGCGCCGGCGGTGCCGGCAACACGCGGACGCGTCAGCTCGCAGCGCGCCGCGAGCAGCTGATCGCCGTGGCCGAGCAGCTGTTCCTGCAACATGGGTTCGCAAACACGAGCGTGAACGCAATCGTGCGCGAGGCCGGCGGCTCACTCGCAACGCTGTATGCGGAGTTCGGCAGCAAGGAAGCTCTGTTCGAATCGGTGCTGAGCGAGCGTGCGGCGCGCTTCTTTCCGGAAGAACAATCGGCGCCGCGCCAGGCGCTCGATGCGCAAGCGGAGTTGCGTGCGCTCGCGACGCACATGTTGAAGCGCATGCTGTCCGACGACGGCCTCGCGGTCTATCGCATCGCCGTTCACGAAGCGCCGCGCTTCCCGGCGTTGCGCAAGGCGCTGCTCGAAGTCGGAATGCCGGGTCTGCTCGCTCGGACTGCGCGCTATCTCCGCGGCCTCGCGGATCGCGGCGCGCTGAGGATCGGGTCGGGCGAAGCGGCGCGACTCGCCGCGAGTCAGTTCATCGCGCTCGTGCAAGGGCAGCTCGTGTTCAGCGCGGCGTGCGGCGGCGAGATCAGCGCGCGCACGCGAGCGAGCCACGTCAACGAAGCGGTGAAGGGTTTCCTCGCGATGTATCGAGAGTCAGGCTGAAGCCTGACAATCTTTATCTGCGCAGGATGCGCAGCACTTCTTCCAGCTCGACGCGAATCTGCCGCACGATCTGCTGCGCCTGAGTCAGATCGTCGCGCGCCTCGTCGCCTTGCAGGCGATTGCGCGCGCCGCCGATCGTGAAGCCCTGTTCGTACAACAGGCTGCGGATCTGGCGGATCACGAGCACGTCCTGGCGCTGGTAATAGCGGCGATTGCCGCGGCGCTTGACGGGCTTGAGCTGCGGGAACTCCTGCTCCCAGTAGCGCAGGACGTGCGGCTTCACCCCGCAAAGATCGCTGACTTCACCGATGGTGAAGTAGCGCTTGCCGGGGATCGGGGGCAATTCGCTGTTATTGCCTGGTTCCAGCATACGCCTCGACTCGAGCTTTCAGTTTTTGTCCCGGTCGAAACGTCACGACGCGGCGAGCGCTGATCGGAATCTCCTCGCCCGTCTTCGGATTACGACCCGGTCGCTGGTTTTTATCGCGCAGATCAAAGTTGCCGAACCCCGAAAGCTTCACCTGCTCGCCCGTCGACAACGACGCGCGCAGCTCTTCGAAAAACAGATCGACGAGCTCCCGGGCTTCGCGCTTGTTCAGACCCAGCTGGTCGAACAATGCCTCGGCGATCTCCGCTTTCGTAAGTGCCATAGCTTTATTTGTCCCGGATCGTGGCGTTCAGCTTGAGCGTCAGTTGTTCGATGACCCGCGCCACGATGGCGTCGGCTTCGCTATCGGTCAGGGTGCGGGAAGTATCCTGCAATTGCAGACCTAAGGCTATGCTTTTCTTGCCTTTCTCGAACTGGCGTCCGCGATAGACGGATAACACGTTCAAGGCCTGCAAAAGGCTGCCCGCGCCCTCGCGGACGATGGCCAGCAACGCCTCTACGGCCAAGGCTTCGTCGACGATCACGGCAATATCGCGGCGGATGGCCGGGTATCTGGAAATCTCGACGAAAACCGGCACGTCATGCGCAAGCCCGGCGTGCGTCTCGACCTCGAACACGAACACCGGATATGTCAAATCAAGCCGCCGCGAATGCTCCGGATGGAGCGCGCCCAGCCATCCTACGGCACGATCTCCGCGCCAGATGCGGGCCGACTGTCCGGGGTGAAGCGCGGGATGAGCTTCGGGCACGAAGCGAAATTGCGCAGACGCGCCCGTGAGCGCGAGCAACGCTTCGACATCGGCTTTCACGTCGAAGAAATCGACCTTGGTCGCTTCGGTGCCCCACTGCTCCGGCAGCGTCGAGCCCGCGACAACAGCGGCGATCACTTCAGTCTCCGCGCCATCAGCGCCTGTGTAGCGACGCCCGACTTCGAACAGACGCGCGCGCGATTGCTGACGTCGCTGATTGCTGCCGAGCGCTTGCAACAGGCCCGGCCACAGCGACACGCGCATCACTGCGAGCTCCGCTGAAATCGGATTCGCGAGCGCGAACGCATCACCGGGCAACAGCAACGCCTGCGTCGCCGGATCGGTGAACGAGTAAGTGATCGCTTCCTGGTAGCCGCGATCGACGAGCACGTCCGCTGCGCGCTCGTTGCGCACGCGCGCTTCGGTCCACGGCTGCATGCGTTGCGCCGCGATCTCGTTCTTCTCGGGAATATTGTCGAAGCCGTAGAGGCGCGCGACCTCTTCGATCAGGTCTTCTTCGATGCTGATGTCGAAGCGCCAGCTCGGCGGCGTCACGGACCACACAGGCGCAGAGCCTTCGACCTTCATGCCGAGGCGCACCAGGCAATCGGCGACAGCATCGGCAGTCAGCGGCGCGCCGAGGACATGCTGAACGCGCTGATGACGCACGCGAACTGCCGCACGCGCGGGATAACGCTCGGCAGCGCGGGTTACTTCGAGCGGGCCGGGCGTTCCACCGGCGGATTCCAGCAACAACTGAGTGGCGCGCTCGATGGAGCGCTCCTGCAACTCGGGATCGACGCCGCGCTCGAAGCGTTGCGAAGCATCGGTGATCAAGCCATATCGCCGCCCCCTGCCGGCGACGATCGACGGCGTGAAGAATGCGCCTTCCAGCAGGACGTTCGTGGTGCCGTCATTGATGCCGGAATCCTCACCGCCCATCACGCCTGCCATGCCGAGGAGCGTGCGCTGGTCGGCGATCATCAGGATGTCGGGCTTCAGCTCGACGACTCGGCCGTCGAGCATTTTCAACGTCTCGCCCGCTCGCGCGAAGCGCACGATGATGGAGCCGTTGAGCTTGTCGAGATCGTATGCGTGCAGCGGCTGACCGAGCTCCAGCATCGCGTAGTTGGTCACGTCGACGACGGCGCTGATCGGACGCAGACCGGCGCGACGCAGCCGCTCCTGCATCCACAGCGGCGACCGCGCATTCGGGCGGATGCCGCGAATCACGCGGCTCACGAACTTCGGGCAACCGGCGCCGCCTTCGAGCCGCACCGGAAAGCGCTCGGTCGATTGTGCGGCGACAGGCTTCATGGCCGGCGGATGCAGCGGCTGCTTGCGCAGCGCTGCGACTTCGCGCGCGACGCCGGCGACGCTCATGCAATCGCCGCGGTTCGGCGTGAGGTTCACTTCGAAGACCGTGTCGTTCAGACCGAGCGCCGTGACGAGGTCCTGGCCGACCTGCAACTCAGCGGGCAGATCGAACAAACCGGAGGCGTCTTCGCTCAAGCCCAGCTCGCGCGCCGAGCACAGCATTCCCGACGAATCCACACCGCGCAGCTTCGCCTGCTTGATCTCCATCCCGTTCGGCAACTTCGCGCCGATCAGCGCGAGCGGCGCCTTCATGCCGACGCGCACGTTTGGCGCGCCGCAGACGATCTGCAACTCTTCGCGACCGTTCCAGACGCGACAGACGTTGAGCTTCTCAGCGTCGGGATGCTTTGTAACGCTCTTCACCTCGCCGACGACCACGTTCGCGAGCGGCGGTGCTGCAGCATGAATGCCTTCGACCTCGAGCCCGACCATCGTGAGCGCATGCGCGAGGCCGCGCACATCGCTGCCCGTGTCGACCCACTCGCTCAACCATTGCAGGCTGATCTTCATCAGGCGAACTGCCGCAGAAAGCGCAGGTCGTTCTCGAAGAACATGCGCAGGTCGTTGATGTCGTAACGGAGCATCGTGAGCCGGTCGATGCCGAAGCCGAACGCGTAGCCCGTGTAGCGCTCCGCATCTATGTTCACGGCCTTCAGCACGTTCGGGTGCACGACGCCGCAGCCCGCCACTTCGAGCCAACCGGTCTGCTTGCAGACGCGGCAGCCTTTGCCGCCGCACGCGACGCACGAGATGTCGACTTCAGCGGAAGGCTCGGTGAATGGGAAATACGACGGACGCAGCCGCATGCCGACGTCCTTCTCGAAAAACTCCTGCATGAAGCCGTGCAGCACGGCTTTCAGGTTCGCAAAGCTGATGCCCTCGTCGACGACCAGCCCTTCGAGCTGATGAAACATCGGCGTGTGCGTCATGTCGGAGTCGTTGCGATAGACCCGACCCGGCGCAATGATGCGCACCGGCGGCGAGTGCGCCTGCAGGTAGCGCACCTGCACGGGCGACGTATGCGTGCGTAGCAAGCGACCGTCGCCGAAATAGAATGTGTCGTGCATCGCCCGCGCGGGATGGTCGGCGGGGATGTTCAGCGCTTCGAAGTTGTGCCAGTCGTCTTCGATTTCCGGACCGTCGGCGACGACGAAGCCGCCGCCGCGGAAGATCTGCTCGATCCGACGCCGCGAGCGCGTGACAGGATGCAACCCGCCGAGGCTCTGGCCGCGGCCGGGCAACGTGACGTCGACGGTGTCGCTCGCGAGCTGTGCTGCGAGGTGCTCGCTTTCGAGCGCGGCACGACGCGCGTCGAGTGCCGCGGTCAGTGCTTCCTTCGCTTCGTTGATCTTCGCGCCCGCGAGCTTGCGCGCCTCGGGGTCCATCGCCCCGAGCGACTTGAGCTGCGCGGTGATCTCGCCCTTCTTGCCGAGCAGGCGGACCCGGATCTGCTCCAATTCCTCGATGTTGACCGCGCGCGCGATTTCCACGCGCGCG
>DASYRK010000081.1:0-164515 GCA_036004505.1 Steroidobacteraceae bacterium | reverse complement strand
CGGCGGCAGCTTCCCGATCCCGGTGGCGCAGGACCGTGGCCAGATCACCATCGAGTTCAAGGATTTCGGCGTGAAGCTGCTGTTCGTGCCGCTGGAGCTCGATGACGGGCGCATCAACCTGAAGCTCAACGTCAGCGTCAGCGAGCTGGTCGACTCCAACTCGCTGGTGCTCACCCCGACCGACACGACCGCGCGGTTTGCAATTCCCTCGCTCAGCGAGCGTCGCGCGGTGTCGACGGTCGAGCTGTACGACGGCCAGAGCATCGGCATCGCCGGCCTGGTCAACGAAAGCATGCGCAGCGCCGTGAACAAGTTCCCCGGGCTCGGCGACATCCCGATCCTCGGCCACTTGTTCCGCAGCCAGGACTTCCAGAAGGGCCAGACCGAGCTCGTCATTCTGGTGACGCCGCGGCTGGCGAAACCCATCAAGCCGGCGGACGTGAAGCTGCCGACGGATGCAATCACCGACCCGAGCAATGCCCAGTTCTTCCTGGGGGGCCGCATCGAGGGTGGCAAGCCGGCGAGCAGCGAGCCGGCCAAGTAAGCACGCGCACAACGAGGACATGCACATGAGCAGAGTTCTGATTGGAACAGTCACCGCACTCTCGGCACTGGCTGCCGCAGGCTGCGCGGATACGCCGAGCGATGCCGACTACGGACGCTCGGTCAACCAGATGATCCAGGCGCAGACCTACGATCCGGCCGCAGCGGCCAACCCGCCGGAACAGCCGCCGATGACCGGCGATGGTGCGCGCCTGGAGAACGCGCTCACCACCTATCGCGGGGACACTGCGAAGGCTGGCGAAGTCAAGCGCGAGGCCGAATTCACAGTCGGCGAAAAATAGGACTGCGGGAGTGTCGGCCGTGTCACGCAATACATTCGCAGGACCGGGGCGTCAGCGCGGTGCGGTGATCGTCCTCGTCGCCGTTGGCATCGCCGCGCTGATTCTGTGCGCAGCGCTCGCGCTCGACGTCGGGCACACTCTTCTCAACAAGACGCGGCTGCAGAATACGGTCGACGCGGCCGCTCTCGCTGCTGCCAAGGCATTGGACGACACTGGCGACACGGCGCTGGCGACAGCCGAGGCAATGCAGGCGTTCGGCAGCAATGCAGCGGCTGCAGGCAACTCGGAGCTCAATGATTCGTACGCCGGCGGTAGCGGCGACATTCAAGTGACGATCGAATACTCCGCCACGTTGCCGCCGTTCACACCGGGCTCCGCAACCGGTCCTTACGTCCGTGTGCGCGCCACGGGCTTCGTGCTCCCAGCCTGGCTCGCGACCGTCAGCGGTATCACTGAAAAGACTGTCAGCGCGACCGCGGTCGCGGGGCCGCGCACGCTGACCGTCGGCAGCACCGTTTGCAACATCGCACCGATGATGGTGTGCGGCCAACCGGGAGCGAGCCCGCTCTGGGGCTACCAGATGAACTCGCCCCAGGTGCTCAAGAAGTCGACGCCCGGCGGACAATCGCAGGTCGGCCCGGGAAATTTCCAGCTGATCCAGCTCGGAGGTTCCGGCGCCGCGATCGTGCGCGAGAACATGGCAGGCAGCTTCAACACGTGCCTGGCCGGCGGCACCACGATCCAGACGCAGACCGGCAACGAGGCCGGTCCGGTTGCACAAGGACTCAACACGCGCTTCGGCCAGTACACAGGCCCGATGAGCGGGCAGCAGTCGACGTATCCGCCCGATGTCATCGTCGACGGTCAATCGCCGCCTCTGGATGCGCAACCGAAAAACGGCGACCCGGCGCAGGGCTATGACGTGTACCAGGGCAATACGCAGATCACGGCTTCCAACATCGATCAGCTCTACAACTATCAGGACTACGAGGCGGACGTCGCCAATCCGTCCACGTACGACTACCAGCCCATCCAGGATGGCGGTACGGGCGCTTACGGACGGCGCACTCTCGCCGTGCCAGTCGGTGACTGCAGCGGCACGACCAATGGCCAGGGCTCGGTACCGCTGCTCGGCTTCGCGTGCTTCTTCCTGCTGCAGCCAGCGCAGCAGAAGGGCAACGACTCGTTCGTCTATGGACAGTTCATTCAGGGCTGCGAGGTGAACGGCACGCCGGGACCGAGCCCGGTCGCGGGCAGCGGACCGCACATCATCCAGCTCTATCGCAACCCGGGAAGCAACGACTCATGAGCACGCCGTTGCGCATCTTAGCGTTCCGGCAGCGCGGCATCGCGACGCTCGAATTTGCGATCTGCGCGCCTGTCCTGTTGCTGCTGATGCTTGCAACCGCAGAAGTCGGGCGGATGCTGATCCAGTACAACACCCTCAACAAGGCTGTTCGTGACGGTGCGCGCTACACGGTTCGCGAAGCTGCCAACGGCTCGACCGGCACTGTCCTGATCACGAACACGGTTCGCACCAACACGCAGAATCTGGTCGTGACCGGCACGATGGCCGGCACGGGCACGCCGCTCCTGCCCGGCCTGACCGTCGGCAACGTTACGGTCACCGATGCGGGCGGGGGCTTCGTCGCCGTGTCCGCAACCTACACGTATCAGCCGCTGCTGGGCGCCGCGTTACCAACGTTCGGCCCGCGCGGCGCCATCACCACGAGCGTTCCGCTCACCGCCACCGTCGTGATGAGGGCACTGCTGTGATGCGTGCAAATCAGACAGGTACGACGACAGTCGAGTTCGCGATCGTCGCGTCCGTGATGTTCATGATCCTGTTCGCCGTGATCGAGTTCGGCCGCGTCATGTTCGTCGCGAACGCGCTCGACGAAAGCACGCGGCGCGGCGCCCGCCTGGCCGCGGTGTGTCCGGTGGGCGATCCAATGCCGGCGCAGGCTGCAATTCTCGCGGGCACCGACGGAGTGAGCGCGATTTCGCCTGATCTGACCACCGCGAATGTCGCGATCGCGTATCTCGATGTCAACGGCGCGCCGGTGGTCAACCCGGCGGCGAACCTGGCAGCGATCCGCTACGTGCGCACGAGCATCGTCGACTATCGGCAGCAGATGCTCATCCCGTTCATCATGCCCTCGTTCCTCATGCCTTCGTTCGCAGCGACGCTGCCGGCCGAAAGCCTCGGCTACGGACCCACACCCCAGGCCTTCGTCCCCTGCTGATCCCCTTTACAGCGAAAAGGCAAGCGCAATGACTCATTCACTCGACGTACTGCTGGTCGGCCGCAAGAAGGAGCCGCTCGACGCGCTCGAGCAGCACCTGCGCATCGCTGGCGCGAGCATTCGCCGTCAGATGAACACCAATGGGCACGCCGACCCACTGCACTATGTGGAGAGGCTGCCGGACGTGCTGATCCTGCACCTCAGCCATCTGTGGCGCGAGGAGCTGGAAGCCCTCGCGGCGCGACATCTGGAACGCAAGACCGCCCTGATCGTCGTCGGCGCTTCGAATGACCTGGGAATGATGCGCCTGGCGATGCAGGCCGGCGCGCGCGACCTGCTGCCGGAGCCGGTGGTCAAGACCGATCTGCTCATAGCCCTCGAACGGGTGAAGCGCGAGCGGCAGACGCAGGCGCAACCGATGCAAGGGGCGCTGGCCGCATTCGTCAACGCGCAAGGCGGTTGTGGCGCAACGCTGCTCGCCTGCAACGTGGCTCATATGTTGGCGGCCGAGTCGAAGAAGCGCACGGCGCTGCTCGACCTCGGCCTGCAATTCGGCGCGGCGCCGCTGTACCTGGATCTGTTCCCGCAGCGTGGTGTCTGGCAGGCCATGGAGAACCTGGATGGCCTCGACGAAATCGCGCTCGACGGGTACTTCACCCGTCATGCCAGCGGCCTGCACGTTCTCAGTCATGGCACTGACGAGCGGGTCGAGGTGCGCGAGCTGTCGCCCGCCGCGGTCGAGCGTCTGTTGGATGTAGCGCTGCGCGGCCACGATCATCTCGTCGTCGATCTGCCCCGGCGTGTGGACGGTGTGCTCGCGACGGTCGTGCAGCGCGCGCAGCAAGTCGTCGTCGTCCTGCAGCAGTCCGTGACCGCGCTGCGAGATGCAACCCGGTTGGTGCAATGGCTGCGCACGGAGGGCGGTGTTGCTCGCGACCAGCTGTGCATCGTCGTCAACCGCTACGACAAGGCCGCCTCGATCTCGGTGCCCGATATTCAGAAGGCACTCAGCTGCAACGAGCCGGTGCTGGTGCCGAACGACTTCAGGCTGGTCTCCGAGTGCATCAACAGCGGCACTGCGCTGCTCGACCATGCGCGGGGTGCTGCCATCACCAAAGCAGTGATGACCCTGGAAACGCGGCTCGGCGGCTCAGCGGCGCGGCCGCGTTCCGGTGTGCTGGCGCGCACTTTCTCGAACCTGCTCAGTGGGAGGGCCTGATCGATGTCGGAACTGAAATCTGCAGCGGCGAAGTGGTCGGCGAGAACGATCAGTGACGGCGCGGCCAGCCAGGAAGATCGCACGCGACCGCTGACGCCGGCGGAGCGCGAGTGGAAAGAGTCGATCTACGAGCGCCTGCTGAAGGTGCTCGACCTGTCGCTGCTCGCGACCGTGGAAGACAGCGAGGCGCGGCGGCAGATCCGCGAGGTTTGCGAAAACCTCATCACCGAAGAAAGGGCGCCTCTCAGCGTGGCCTCGCGGCTGACCATCATCCGCCGCATCGAGGACGAAGTTCTCGGCCTGGGCCCGCTCGAGCCGCTGCTGGCGGACAAGAGCGTCTCCGACATTCTCGTCAACGGCCCGCAGCAGGTGTACGTCGAGCGGCGCGGCAAGCTCGAGCTGACCGACATCAAATTCAACAACGACTCGCATCTCATCAACATCATCGATCGCATCGTGTCCGCGGTCGGGCGTCGCGTCGACGAATCCTCGCCGATGGTGGATGCGCGCCTGAAGGACGGCTCGCGCGTCAACGCCATCATTCCGCCGCTGGCTCTCGACGGCGCGGTGCTCTCGATCCGCCGCTTCGCAGTCGAGCTGCTGTCCATCGATGACCTCATCCGGCTCGGCAGCCTGACGTCGGCGGTCGCCCGCGCGATGGGTGCAATCGTCAAGGCGCGTTTGAACGTGGTGGTTTCGGGCGGGACCGGCGCCGGCAAAACCACGTTGTTGAACCTGCTGTCCGGCTTCATCCCGACCAATGAGCGCATCGTCACGATCGAGGACTCCGCGGAGCTGCAGATGCAGCAGCCGCACGTGGTGCGGCTGGAAACGCGGCCGCCCAACATCGAGGGCCGGGGCGCAGTCACGCAGCGCGACCTGGTGCGTAACAGCCTGCGCATGCGACCGGATCGCATCGTGCTCGGCGAAGTCCGCGGCGGCGAAGCGCTCGACATGCTGCAGGCCATGAATACCGGCCATGACGGCTCGTTGACGACGATTCACGCCAATACGCCGCGTGACGCGCTCGGACGCATCGAGAACATGGTGTCCATGACCGGCATCAGCTTTCCCGTGAAGGCGCTGCGCTCGCAGATCTCTTCCGCGATCGACATCGTGATCCAGGTGGAACGCATGGAAGACGGCCGCCGGCGGGTGGTCAGCGTCCAGGAGATCAACGGCATGGAAGGCGACGTCATCACGTCGACCGAGCTGTTTGCGTTCGAGCGGCGCGGCCTGGACGGCGAGGGCAACGTGCTCGGCGAGCTGCGCTCGACCGGCATCGTGCCCGGCTTCCTCAGGGACATGCATGCACGCGGCATCGATCTGCCGATCGAGCTCTTCAGGCGCGACGACGACGCGCTGTTCGCCAGGAGATGAGTGCCATGCCGGACGCCATCTGGATCTTTCTGCTGCTGGTATTCGGGGCGGTATTCCTGCTGCTGCAGGGCACGGTCGTGCCGGTCTTCAGCGAGTCCCGCAAGATGCGTCAGCGCATCGCCTCGCGGCTCGATCGGCTTGCCCAGTCCGACCCCGGTCCCGAGCTGAAGTCGCTGCTGCGGGAAAAATATCTGCGGGAGCTGTCGCCGCTGGAGCGATCGATCGAATCGCTGCCGGGCATGGACTGGCTGCGACGCATGCTCGAGCAGGCCGGCCGCGAGACGCCCTCGTATCGCATCGTCCTCGTCTCGGTGGCCCTGGCTGTCGGCGGCGTCATCCTCGGGTGGAGCCTGTCCCGCCTCTGGCAGGTCGCCGCGATGGCCGCTGCGGTGGGATTGGTGCTGCCGTTTCTGAGCGTGCTGCGCCAGCGCGCCAAGCGCATGGCGCAATTCGAGGAACAGATGCCCGAGGCGATCGACGTCATCCAGCGCGCGCTCAAGGCCGGTCACCCGTTCAACCGCTGCCTCAAGCTCGTGGCCGAGGACATGCAGGATCCGATCGCCCGCGAGTTCGAGCTGACGTTCGCGGACATCAGTTACGGCAACGATCCGCGCCGCGCGCTGTTCGGCCTGCTCGAGCGCGTACCGAGCGTCACGCTGACCGCCTTCATCACGGCTGTGATGATTCAGCGCGAGACCGGCGGCAACCTTGCGGAGAACCTCGGCCGCATCAGCACCGTCATTCGCGGGCGCTTCCGCTTTCAGCGCCGCGTGAAAACCTTGTCGGCCGAAGGCCGGTTGTCGGGCTGGATCCTGGCACTCACGCCCCTGACGCTGTTCGGCCTGCTGTGGGCGCTGCACCCCGAGTACGTGGATCTGCTCACCAAGCATCCCAAGGGCGCGACGCTGATCACCGCGGCCGTCGTCATGGGAACGATCGGCATCCTGTGGATCCGCAAGCTGGTGCGCATCGAAGTTTAGGAGGCTCGAGTGGACGCAATTCTCACGACCGTACAGGACGCGCTGGGCTCGAGCAGCAACTCCGCCCTGCTGTTCATCGCGCTCGTTGCGGGCGCAGTCTTCGTGCTCACGCTCGGGATGTCCTCGTTTGCAGCCGCACTGCTCGATCCGGTGCGCCGTCGCGTGCAGCAAGTCAGCCCGGACGACGTCCGGCAGGCGTCGGCATCCGACGGACTGGCAGAGCGCTTGCGTCCGCTCGCCGCACTGATCGGACCACGCAGGGAACAGGAGCAGCGGCGCGTCACTCGCCTGCTCATTCATGCCGGCTACCGCTCCGCCAATGCGGCAACGCTGTACTACGGCGCGAAGGGAGTGGCGATAGTTCTGCTGCCGCTGGCCGTGCTGCTGGCATCGCCACTGTTTCCCACGCTGACGACCCAGAAGTTGCTGCTGTTCGCCGCTCTCGCCGGCTACTTCGGCTCTCTCGCCTGCAGCATCTGGCTCGATCGCCAGGTGGAGAAGCGCCAGCGTGCGTTGCGCGCAGGTTTCGCCGATGCGCTCGATCTCCTGGTGGTGTGCGTGGAGTCGGGACTCGGCCTGGCGCCGGCTCTGCAACGCGTTGCCGACGATCTTGCCGTCAGTCATCCCGAACTCGGCGAAGAGCTGGCGCTGGTGAATGCCGAGATGCGTGCCGGCGTCGAGCGCGGCGTCGCTCTGAAGAACCTGTCCGACCGAACCGGCCTGGATGACATCCGGGGGCTGACGGCTCTGTTGGTGCAGACCATGCGTTTCGGTACGAGCGTCGCGGACGCGCTGCGGGTGTACTCGGAGGAATTCCGCGACAAGCGCACGCAAGCTGCCGAGGAACGGGCCGCCAAGATCGGCACGAAGATGATCTTTCCGCTGGTGCTGTGCCTGTTTCCCTCCTTCTTCCTCGTGACGATCGGCCCCGCTGTGATTGGCCTGGTCGACGTGTTCACCAAGCTTGGCCATTGACGAGTGACAGCTATGGGCGCCGATGCCAGGGCCGAGTGAAGCGACGTCAGTCCGCCCGCTTGCGCAATAGCGCGTACGCGAACCTCTGCAACGAACCGCCAGGCGTTGTGTGACTCTCCCGTCGGGCCTCGACGAGCACGAACTCTTTTGCGAAGAGCTCTGCGACCTGCTCAGGGTCGCGTCGCACCACCGGCAACAGACTGCACTGTTCGGGGCCATCGCTTGCAAAGCCCGCGATGACCGCATGGCCACCAGGCGTGACTACGCGGGAGGCCACCTGCACATATGCGTGGGCATCTCTCGGATCCGTCAGGAAGTGCAACGTTGCGCGGTCATGCCAGATATCGATGCTGGACGGCGGGAGATTGAGCTCTGTAACGTCACTGACGATCCAGCGCACGCGGTCGGCACGCTCACGCAGACGATCGCGTGTGATTCGCAGAGCCGCCGCGGATATGTCGAGCGCGGTCACGGCTTGCACATCGCGCGCGAGCAGATCATCGACCAACGTAGATGCGCCCGCGCCAATATCGATGATGCGAGTACTGTGCCTCAAGCCGGCTCGCTCGAGCAGTTGGAGCGACAGGTCCAGGTGCGGCTGGAACCAGCTCAGGCCCTCGGGCTGCTTCGTCGCGTAGACGCTGTTCCAGTGCGCTACCCGGCTCATAAACTTTCTCGCCACCGCTCATCGCAGTCATAGGTCGGGTACATATAATGCACCCACGCACTGAAGCAGGAGCAGAATCCCAAAGGCGAGGTTCGGCTCACCAGATGTCCCGGTTTCTCTCTCTACAACGACATGCCCTGTACGTGCTGGTCGCGGCGGCGCTCTTCGGCGCCAGCGCGCCCGTTGCAAAACTGCTGTTGGCGCAGATGTCCGCGGTATTTCTCGCTGCGCTGGCTTACTGCGGCGGCGGGCTGGCGCTGACCTTTGCATGGTTGCTTCGTCGCATTCGAAGCAGCACTGGCGGGCCAGCGCCGTCGGCCCGTTGGACGCGTCCCGAAATGCTCAGCATGGCCGGCGCAATCATCGCCGGCGGAGTGCTGGCGCCGACGACGCTGTTCTGGTCGCTTGCCAGGCTCCCCGCCGGAAACGCCGCGCTGTTGCTGAACTTCGAGGGATTGCTCACGGCCGTCCTCGCAGCCCTGATGTTTCGCGAGGCGATTGACCGCCGCGTGTGGCTCGCAATGTTCCTCATGATCCTGGCAGGCGGCGTGCTCTCAGCGGCTGGAGTGGCAGCACACCTCTCTATCCTTCCCACGCTCGGAGTGATCCTGGCTTGTGCGTTATGGGCGCTCGACAACAACCTGACACGCGCCGTCAGCCACCGCGATGCATTGGCAATAGCAGCACTCAAGTGTCTGATCGCCGGCTCGACCAATGCAGCGATCGCACTGGCGCTTGGCGGCAGCCCGGCTGTGCCCGCGCCAGCCGTGCTTGCTGGTCTCACGCTCGGGGCGCTGAGTTACGGCCTCAGCCTCGTGCTATTCGTGACGGCGCTGGCTCATCTCGGTAGCGCGCGGACTGCCGCGCATTTCGGCACAGCCCCGTTCTTCGGAGCCGCGCTCGCGGTCGTGCTGCTCGGCCAACAGTTGACGCTTTCGTTGGCTGCAGCAGTTGTTTTGACAGCTCTGTCCACCTGGCTCGTGCTAACGGAGCGACACGCCCATCTCCATGCGCACGAGGCTCTGGAGCACGAGCACATGCATGACCATGACGAGCATCATCAGCACGAGCATGCTGGCGACGAAGGACCGGCGCCGCATCGGCACCGGCACACGCACGAGCCCTTGACCCACAGTCACGCGCACCTGCCCGACCTGCATCATCGCCACGGTCACTAGTTAGCTCAACCGACCGGATTCGGACTACGTAGGCGCGCAGCAGGACGCCGCCAACTGTATTGGCGGGCACTTGTGAGTGCCGTACGAACAGAACACACAGCAGTCGCCCGGCTTCGGCCGCAACAAAACACCGCAGCCTTTGCAGTCGAAGAAATACACGCACGCGTCCGTCGGCATGCACTCGACCGACGCGTGACCGCACTTCGGGCATGTCAAGAGCGAGGTCGTCTCAACGGCAGACGTCATTTCGGTGTGGCCGTGGATGCAGAAAGGGCCTGCAGACGATTGTGCACTTCGCGAGCAAAAACTGCACTGTCGAGCTTTGGAAACTTCGTTCCTTCGAGCTTCCACAGCTGATGCATCAAGAGCTCGGGCTGCGGAATCGTGGTATCCGTCCACTCTGCCTCCGGCCCGTAAAGCAGCCAGACGTCCCATGCGTAGACGGTCTCTTTGTCATTCTTGAGCTGGACGGCCTTCGCCAGCGCGCGCCCGAACTCGCCACTCGCATTCCAGTAGTTGCGCACGTGCGGGTTCTCGAGGAGCCGCGCCGCTGCAGCCACATTGTTCGCCTTGGCGCCGATCACAGGAACGTGCACGACGAAGGTCTGCAATCGTTCATTCTTCGTTCGGGACAAGAGATCCTTGTTCATGTCGTCCAGCCCGCGCAGACATCCGGGGCAGATCGGATCGACGACGAACAGCAGCCGAACGGATCCCTTGGCTCGATTGAAGTCCTCTCGGAGTTGCGAGAAATCATCGCGAAGGGTCACATAGTCCGACACTACAGGCGCATCGGCCGCGTCCGCAATTCCGAATGGTGCGACAGCGAATGGCGCAACGAACGCCAGCAAGACGTTGGAATAGCGCATGGCGACTCTCCGGTTAAGCGGTCACTCTCAAACCAACAGCCATGGCACCCAGCGCAACAACCACGGCCGCGGTAACCCACATGATCCATCGCAGCAGACGAGGCGGCTGCGCAGGACATACTCCCTCCGCGCAGGCTGGCTTTCGATACGCAAGCCAGAATCCAAAACCGAGAAATACGGCGGCCGCGGCCAGCGAATAAGGCAACAGGAATGCCAGGCGCGCAAACGCGATAGCTCCCGATACGCCAAGAAGCGCGACCGCCCACGGGACGCTGCAGCACAGACCCAAAGCCGCAGCGAAGCCGCCAAGTCCGACGGCGCCGCCTGCAGCACCGAGCACTTTCACCCTCTCGGCCATCGAAGTAATCGTCCTACATTGAACTCGGGCCATAGGGTAAGGTCCGTACGTGGGTACGGAGTCAAGCGTTATTCGTCGACGTCAGCAAACGTAGGAGAGGGCCCGATGGCAGGAAGAGCGTCGCCCGCATCGCTCACCATCTCAGGTCTCGCCGCAGCCGCCGCAGTGAGTATCGAGACGGTCCGCTATTACCAGCGTCGGGGTCTTCTTCAGGAACCTGCGAGGCCGCCCGGCGGAGTCAGGCGCTACGCCAACACAGACGTGAATCAGTTGCGCTTCATCAAGCGTGCGCAAGCGATGGGATTCACGCTCGAGGAGATCAGGAGCCTGCTGAAGTTGCGTGCGCAGGATGCCTGCCACGCGACGCGTGCGCTCGCCGTGTCCAAGCTGCGGCTGATCGATACCAATATTCGCGAACTGCAACAGTTGCACAAGGAGCTAGCGCGACTTGTAGCGGCATGTGACGCGAACGCCGGGGAGTCTCATTGTCCAGTGATTGAGCGGCTCACACACTGAGTGAGTCAGCGACGACTACGGCGGCGTTTCACGAAGCTTGCGCTGGAACCAGGCTACGTCATGCCATCGATCGAACTTCCGGCCCACGGAGCGAAATGTGCCGATGTATTCACAGCCGACGCCACGATGCAACGCCATGCTCGCCTCGTTCGGCTGCGTAACCCCGGCATAGGCGTTGCAATAGCCGAGACTCGTGAGATCAGCGAACAGCTGCCCGTAGAGTTGTCTGCCAACGCCTCGTCGCTGGTGGCTGGCATCCACGTAGATCGTCACCTCGACCGACCACCGGTACGCGGCTCGCTCGCGATGTGAATGGCCGTACGCGTATCCGATGCAGCGCCCATCCTGCTCAGCGATCAGCCATGTCCAGGCCGACAACGACTTCTCGATGCGAGCAGCAAATTCTTCGACCGTGGGGACGATTGCTTCGAAGGAGACTGCGGTCGCTGCGACGAACGGTTGGTAGATCGCAAGACATGCGGCCGCGTCTTCAATGGTCGCTCTGCGAACGATGACGGAAGCCGACGTTCTCATCGTCACTCCTGCGCTGTATCCGCTGCTACCGCTGTGTGCTTGTCGGCGCTGAAAAGCCACCGCGCAACAACAAGCCCTGCGAGCGCTCCGAGCGCCTGCATCGCGATGAACGCTGGGACATCTACCGGCCGAATCCCCGCGAAGGTGTCGGACAGAGCTCGAGCCGCGGTTAGGGCGGGATTCGCAAACGATGTCGAGGCCGTGAACCAATATGCGGCGCCGATCCATGCAGGCACTCGCCACGCTACCTGCCTCGAGCTCGTGCAGGACAATACCGCCGTGATCAGACCAGCAGTGGCGACCAGCTCCGAGATCAATTGTCCCAATCCAGCCCTGGCGTGCGTTGCTGTCTGAATCAAAGGCAACTCGAACATCGCGTGCGCGAGCGCTGCACCCAGGCAGCATCCGATCGATTGCGCAACCACATACGCCGCGGCCGCCGGCAGAGTGAGGTGCCCTCTCAGGAGAGAGACGAGTGATACCGCTGGATTGAAATGCGCTCCACTGATTGGCGCGAGCACGCCAATCAGTACTGCCAACATCGCAGCTGTCACCAGCGTGTTTGCGAGGAGCGCAGCAGCGCCGTCGCCCGTTAGCCGTTGCGCCATGATCCCTGAACCGATCACGGCCGCCGCAAGCAGCATCGAGCCAAGGCCCTCAGCGAAGACTGCTCGACGCATGCGATATGCCTAGGCCTTGCCGGTCTGACCAATGCCGCGCACTGCCTGCTGAAGTGCCAAGCGATCCAACGATTCGATGGGGATGTTTACGAACAGCCTGATCCGCGCTTCGAGCTCGACCAACGCTTTGCGAAAGGCAGCGCCCTTCTCCGCGTCACCTTCGACGGCTGCCGGATCCGCTACACCCCAGTGTGCGGTCATCGGCTTGCCCGGCCACACTGGGCACGCCTCGCCCGCGGCGTTATCGCAGACAGTAATGACGAAATCGATCGGCGGTGCGTCCGGCGCCGCGAACTCATCCCAGCTCTTGCTTCGCAGACCTTCCGTCGGCAGGTGGGTCCACTGAAGCAACTCGATCGCGAGCGGGTGAACCTGGCCCTTCGGCAAGCTTCCCGCACTGAAGGCCCGGAATCTGCCCTGGCCCCAATGGTTCAAGAGCGCTTCGGCCAGGATGCTGCGTGCAGAGTTGCCGGTGCACAGGAAGAGCACGTTGTACGGACGCTCGCGCATGGTTCACGCTGCTGCGGTGGGCTCGCAACAAGGTTTGCCTTGATTCAATCGGACCGGCGCCGCGCCATAGGTCGTGCTCTCGCCGGTCGTCAGGAACGTCTCCCACTGAATCCCCTGCGGATCCTCGACCCAGCTCTTCTCGCTCTTGGCGTAGCAGCAGGTCGTCGCTCCCTCTTCGAGAATCGGAGCCTCTGCGCGCTGCAAGCGCGAGTAGACGTCCGCCAGCTCGGCCCGGTCTTCGACCTGGATGCCCAGGTGCCGGACACCCGCTTCACTGCCGCGCTGGCTGATGGCGAAGTTCACGCGCGGATCCTCGAGCATCCACTTCGCGTAGTCGCCCTTCGTCACGGTGGGCTCCGCCGCGAACAGCGTGCTGTAGAACTGGATCGACTTTGCCAAGTCATCGACGCTAACGTGCACATGCAGTCGCTTCATGACGCAGTACCTCGACTCAGAGATGTTTGGACAGGAATGCCGAGCTCGCTGGGCACAGGCCGGCGAACTCCGGAGTGGATCGAATTGCGGCGGGCGCGCGATCACGCGGCGTCACGATGTAGCCGCGCGAGCGGAAGAACGACTCAGCGGTGGTTGTCAGCAGGTAGACGGTGGCAGCGCCGCGCTCACGAGCATGATGCTCGACGCGCTCGACCAATCGTTGTCCGAGACCATGAGTGCGCTGTGCGGCTGTCACAACCAGCGAGCGCAGCAGCGCGTCAGCACCGAAAAACTGTACGCCAACGATCCCAATGGGCGCGGTCGCCGGACCGATATAGAAAAAGTCCTTCATGTGGTCATCCGTGAGATCGGCCGTCGGGAGCGCTGCGCTTTGCAGAAGTCGAACGACTTCCGCGCGACTCGGCGCCTGATGGATTGCCGGCATATTCTCCATGGCTAGGCAGCCCTTCTGCGCTTGCTCGCCTTCGACTTCGCAGCAGGTTCGCGCGCAGTTGCACAGGAGCTGCCGCTGCGTGCGCAACAGTTCTCGGTGAGGTAGCCGACCAGATCGTTCATTGCGTCGAAATCGACGCTGTAGATCAGGCTGCGGCTCTCGCGCCGCTGCACGATCAGTCCAGCGCGATGCAGATTCTGGAGGTGGAACGTGAGTGACGATGGCGCCAGGCCGACTGCCTCACCGATTGCGCCAGCCGCCAGTCCTTCGGGACCTTGCTCGACCAGCAGGCGATAGATCCTCAAGCGATGCTCATGTGCGAGAGCGCCCAAGGCTGCGATGACACGCTTCATTTCCATGCGCCATACGTTATTACGAGAAAAGTCGTATTGTCAATGAAAATGCTCGAGCGGGCTGGTGCCCTTTCGGGCCAAGTGCGCTGTCGATTCATATCACCCATCGGGCGCCTCACACACATCGGCCAAGAGACTCCGGCTCGAAACGACGGCATGTACGTGGTCTGACGCAATGCACGACGCGTCCGTCCCACGCCCTGCTCAGGGCTGGCCTTAGTCAAGGACAGCGCACTCCCGCCGATCTGCACTGGTAAGGACGGAAGTTCCCTGACCCCGGCTGCCCGCCGGCGGAGGACCAGTGACGGAATCTGAGGTTGACTCGCCAGCTCGTTCGCCGGACGGCACGGAGGCAGTGGGACGCGAGGAGAACGAGCTGCGCGAGGCCCTCGCACGAGAGATCGCCGAGCGGCAACGCGTACAGAACGAGCTGCGTTTGCGCAACGCCGCGCTCGACGCGGCGACGACGCATTTCATGATCGTCGAGGCCCGGGCGCCGAGCTATCCGATTGTCTACGTCAACCGGGTGCTTGCGACGGATCACGGCTACGACGGCCCGGAGTCATTGATCGGTCAGGACGTCTGCGTCTTCTCCGGAACATACCTGAGCGAAGACGACCGGCAGCAGTACTATCAGGCGCTCGCAAATGGCGAGACTGCCCGCGTCGAAATGGAAATCACGCGACGCGATGGGTACAAGTTCGTCGTCGGCTTCTCGACATCACCTTTGCGCAACGACTTTGGACAGGTCACGCACTACGTAACGCTTGGCGCCGACATCACTGCACGGCGCGAAGCCGAGAGGAAGAAGCAGCAGCTGCAAGAGCAACTCTATGAGCAGATGCGGGAACGCGAGCGGATGGCCATCGAGCTGCGGCTCGCTCACAAGCTGGAATCGGTCGGGCGACTGGCTGCCGGCCTGGCGCACGAGATCAATACGCCGATCCAGTACGTGGGCGACAGCGTGCACTTCCTGCGTGCCGCCTTTGCAGACCTGAGCGGATTGCTCGACTCGCAGCGCGCCGCCCTGAAACAGCTGGCAGACCTGCCGGGCGCCGCGGCAATCGTTGCGACACTCGAACAGGTCGAAAGCGCGGCGGACCTCGAGTTCCTGCGTGACGAAATCCCGCGGGCCATCGATCGCACGCTGGACGGCGCCGACCACGTTGCCGCGATCGTGCGTGCCATGAAGGAGTTCGCCTATCCGGACGCCGTCGAGCAGAGCCCGGCCGATTTGAATCACGCTCTGAGCACCACGCTCACGGTCGCCTGCAACGAATACAAGCACGCGGCCAGCGTGCAGGCGCAGTTCGGGGAGCTGCCGCCGGTGGTGTGCAACGTCGGGGAGTTGAACCAGGTCTTCCTCAACCTCATCGTGAACGCGGCACATGCAATACAGGACGCCGGCAAGGATGCAAAGACCGGATGCATCAGCATCACGACGCAAGCGACAGCGCAATGGGCCGAGATAACGGTCGCCGACAACGGCTGCGGCATCGCGCCGGAGAACCTGGAGAAGATCTTCGATCCCTTCTTCACGACCAAGGCCGTCGGACGCGGCACCGGACAGGGGCTCGCCATCGCGCGCTCGATCGTACAGGACAGGCATGGCGGCCAGCTTGACGTCGAGACAGCGCTGGGCACAGGCACGCGATTCGTCGTACGGCTGCCGTTGCACGGGCGGACGCGGGCGGAGGCTGCATGAAACGTGTGCTCTTCGTCGATGACGAGACGTCCCTGCTCGATGGACTGCGCGTGAGGCTCCATGCTCTGCGCTCGCAGTGGGAGATGGTCTTCGTGGAGAACGGACCGCGCGCCGTCACGGAGCTGGAACACCGTCCGGTCGACGTGATCGTGACAGACGTCCGCATGCCGGCGATGGACGGCGTCGAGCTGCTCGAGATCGTTCGCGATCGCTGGCCGGACGCGATCCGCATCGTTCTGTCGGGCTGCGCCGGGGAGGAACAGTCTGGAAGGCTCCTGTCGTTGGTGCATCAATACATCAGCAAGCCGTGCGAAGTGGACCAGCTGGAGAACGTGATTCGCCGGTGCATGCAGCTGCGCGAGGTGCTGAGCGAACCGCGGCTGCAAGCGCTCGTCGGACGGATTGCGCATCTGCCGGCCATGCCGCGTACCTGCACGAACCTGCGCGACGCCATGGCGGACCCGGATGTGTCGGTTCGCGAGATCGCGCGGATCATCCACGAGGATCCGGCGGTTGCGGCCAAGGTCCTGCAGCTGGTCAACTCAGCGTTTTTCCGGCTGGCACGTCGTATCACGAGCATCGAGCAAGCAGTCGGCTATCTTGGCTTGAACGCGATCCGCACGCTGGTGATGTCCGTGGAAATATTCTCTGCGTGGCGCAGCGATCTCGGCGCGTGCGAATTGACTCCAGCGCGGTTGCAGGAAAGGGCGCATCGTGTCGCCGCTGCCACACGAGCGCTCGCCCATGACACCGCATTCGCGGACGATGCTTTGCTGGCAGGCTTGCTGCACAACATCGGCTATTGGGTATTGCTACAGGAATGCCCGAAGCAAATGCAGCGCGCGATCGACGCCGCCAGGACGCACGGTATCTCCTTGCACGCTGCCGAGCAGGACATCATCGGCGCATCGCATGCGGCGATCGGCGCTTACTTGCTCGGAGTCTGGGGCCTGCCCTATCCCGTGATCGAGGCGGTTGCGTTTCAGGACTGTCGACAACGCGTCCGCCAGACGCGATTCGACGTGCTGGCTGCGCTGGTCACGGCGCAGACCCTGCAGGCGACCGGCGAGCCGCTGGTTCATGGAGCCGTGGAACGTTGCGAAGTCGGCGTTGACGCGCGCTATCTGCAGACACTACAAGCGCCCTTCGATTGGGCAGAGGCGCAGCAGCGAGTCTGCGCGACGAACGGAGAGTTGCATTGATGTCGAACCCCAAGCGCTCGCACGTACTGTGCGTGGATGATGAAGCCCGCGTCGTGGAGGGCCTGAAGCTGCATTTGCGCAAGGACTATGAAGTCCATACTGCGCTCGGCGGCGAGGAGGGTCTGCAGAAGCTCAAGGAGCTCGGCAGCGTCGCGGTCGTGATCTCCGACATGCGCATGCCGGGAATGGACGGCGCGACATTCCTCAAACGCGTGCTGCGCACCTATCCGGATGCAAGCCGCATTCTGCTGACGGGCGAGCCGGGGCGGGACGCCGCCGTGCAGGCAGTCAACGAAGCCCAGATCTATCGCTTCCTGACGAAGCCGTGCCCGCCCGATCAACTGAAGGCCGCAGTGGATGCGGCCGTGATTCAGCACCGGCTGATGAATGCAGAGCGCATGCTGCTGCAGGAAACCGTGATCGGATGCATTCAGGCGCTGGTCGACGTCCTGGCCATCGTCAACCCGATCGCTTTCGGTCGCGCGAGCCGGATCAAGCGACTGGCAATCGAATTCGCCGAGTCGCTCGGCTGTACCGGGTTCTGGCAGCTGGAGGCGGCGGCCATGCTGTCTCAGCTCGGCTACGTGTCGCTACCGATCGAGCTCGTGGAGAAACTCTACTACGGCGAGCGGCTGACGCCGGAAGAGCAGGTACTCGCCGAGGGCGTACCGGAGGTTGCCGGGAAGCTCCTGTCGCACATTCCGCGATTGGAGCCGGTGATCCAGATCCTCGAAGCGGCGCGCGCTTCCGATCAGCAGCTGCAGAGGCTTGGCGATGGCACGATCGGTCTCGGCGCACGCATCCTCCTGCTCGCGCTCGACTACGACACGCTGATCGCACGTGGCGACGACGGCAACGTCGCGATCCAGGCGATCCGCGGCAAGGAATCGCGCTACGGATCCAGCCTCATCGAGAAGTTCGCCACGTTCGTCGGCGCCGCGGCGGTCACGAGAGAGATCGTCAGGATCCCGTTGCACATGGTGCGACCTGGAATGACCATCATGGAGGACGTGCGCACGCAGCTGGGCACGCTGCTCATCGCGCGGGGCTTCGAAGTGTCGCCGCCCTTCCTCGAACGACTGCGCAATTTCGGCGCGTCCATCCTGTCGGAGGAGGTCCGCGTGATGGCGCCGCTGGCGAAGCCGAACGCGTAGCAGGACTGCGCTGCTCAACCCCCGTGGTTTTCCACAACTTCCGAATGAAAGTGCGTGGAGCAGCATTGCCGGTATCGGCACTGCCACGCACAAGTGCCGCAGTACAGCAGACAGCAATAAGCGGCTCGATCAAACGATTTGCCGGGTACGCACGGCGAAGGCCGCATGGGCAATCCCCTGAAAACGGACTTCGACAGGATGCTGCTGGAAGAGTCTCCAGACGCGATCATCGCGACCGCGCCCGACGACACGGTGCTGTATTGGAACAAGGCGGCCGAGCGAATCTTCGGCTACACGAGCGCGGAGGTACTGGGACGGACGCTGCACGAAACGATCGTCCCGGAAGAGCGCAAGGCCGAGGAGCGGCAGATCGTTCGCGAAGCCGTCGCGGCCGGAAGCGCAACCTACGAATCGTTCCGCAAGTGCAAAGACGGCTCGCTGGTCTATGTGGACATCACCAGCAGGGCCGTCTGTGACGCAGCGGGCAACGTCCAGTACATCCTTTCCAGCAAGAAGGACGTCACGCAGCTCAAGGTGCAGCGCGACGCGAAGCTCGTCGAGGCGCGGTTCGGGGATCTGCTGACGTCCACTCCGGACGGGATCGTGATCGCCAGCCCGAGCGGGCGCATCGTGCTCGCCAATCCACAGGCGGAATCGCTGTTCGGCTACGCGCCGGGCGAGCTCCGCGGCAGTCTGATTGAAATCCTGCTGCCCCGGCGCTATCGCAGCGGGCATGTCGGGCACCGCTCGAAGTTCTTCTCCCAGCCACGCACGCGCTCCATGGGCGCGGGACTGGAGCTCAATGGGCTGCGCAAGGAGGGCACGGAGTTTCCGCTCGAGATCAGCCTCAGCCCGCTGGAAACCGACGAAGGGCCGCTGGTGATGAGCGCCATTCGCGACATCAGCGACCGCAAGAAGGCGGAGCAGAAGTTCCGGGGCCTGCTGGAGTCGGCGCCGGATGCGATCGTCATCGTCGATCGCAACGGCGAAATCGTGCTGGTGAACTCGCAGGCCGTGAATCTGTTCGGCTTTCCGCGCGAAGAGCTGCTCGGCAAACCGATCGAGATGCTGGTGCCGGCGCGATTCCGCGACCGGCATCCGAATCATCGCACCCGTTTCTTCTCGGACCCGAACGTGCGGCCGATGGGGGCGGGCCTCGAGCTGTACGGTCAGCGCAAGGACGGTACGGAGTTTCCGGTAGAGATCAGCCTCAGCCCGCTGGAAACGCAGGAAGGCACGCTCGTCTCGAGCGCCATTCGCGACATCACAGATCGCAAGCGCTTCGAGCAGGCGCTGCAAGAGAAGAACGTGGAGCTCGAGAACGCCAACCAGGCCAAGGATCGCTTCCTCGCCACGATGAGCCACGAGCTGCGCACGCCGCTCAATGCAATCATCGGCTTCACCGGCACGTTGCTCATGAAGCTCGCCGGGCCATTGACCAGCGCCCAGGAAAATCAGCTGCGCACCGTGCAGGCCAGCGGCAGACACCTGTTGACACTCATCAACGATTTGCTCGACCTGGCGAAGATCGAGGCCGGCAAGGTGGACCTGCATCCCGAGCCGACGATCTGTCAAAGCGTCATCGAGGAAGTCGTTGCGGAGCTGCAGCTGCAGGCCGAGGAGAAGGGGCTCAGGCTGCACGCGTCGTTGCCGGATGAGCGTGTGATCGTCGAGACAGACCGGCGCGCGCTACGCCAGATCGTGCTCAATCTGACCAACAACGCCATCAAGTTCACGGAGCGGGGCAACGTGCACCTGCAGCTTGCGCTGCGCGGCGAACGACAGGTTGCCATCGCCGTCGAGGACACCGGCATCGGCGTCCAGGCCGAGAACCAGGCGAAGCTGTTCCAGGCATTCTCGCAACTCGACCCCCGCAATCGTCGGCGCCACGAGGGCACGGGGCTCGGGCTGCACCTGAGCCAGAAGCTCGCGGTGCTGCTCGGTGGCCAGATCACCTTCACCAGCGAACACGGACGCGGCAGCTGCTTCGTGTTGCTGCTGCCGCAGAGATGACGCCGATGCCAGCCCGAATTCTCATCATCGAGGACAATCCCGACAATCTCGAGCTGATGGGTTTCCTGCTGCGCGCGCACGGCCACTTCGTGCTCGATGCGCCGGACGGCGAGACGGGCGTCGCGCTCGCGCGCAGCGAAGGGCCTGACCTGATCCTGTGCGACATACAATTGCCACGCCTCGACGGCTACGGAGTGATCAGACATCTCAAGAGCGACGCCGCGTGGCGCCGCAGCCCGGTAGTCGCGGTAACTGCGTTTGCGATGGTGGGCGATCGCGAAAAGATGCTGACAGCCGGGTTCGACGGCTACTTGTCCAAGCCGATCGCGCCCCAGACCTTCGCCCGCGACATCGATGCCTTTCTTCCGCCGCAACTTCGCGCCGGCGCGCCGGGGGCAGCTCCGGGCAATCCATGACTACGATACTGATCGTCGATGACGAGCCCGCCAACCGCGACTTTCTCGCGGCGCTGCTCGAGCACAAAGGATACCGCCTGCTGGAAGCGCGCGATGGCGCCGAGGCGCTCGGGCTCGCCAGCGTCGAGCATCCGGACCTCATCATCGCGGACATTCTCATGCCGACGATGGACGGCTACGAGTTCGTGCGGCAACTGCGTCTCGACGCGCGCCTCGCGAGCACGGTGGTGATCTTCTGCACCGCCGACTATCGCGACCGAGAAGCTGCAAGGCTCGCAGCAGCCTGCGGCGTCATGCATCTGCTGTTCAAGCCCTGCGAGCCCGAACTGGTCTTGCGTACGGTGGAGGCAGCGCTGGGACTCGCCACCCAGGCGCCGGTTCGGGTGGCGGCTGCGGAGTTCGATCGCGACCACCTGCGTTTGCTGACCGACAAGTTGTCACGCAAGGCGGCGGAGCTGGAGGCGGTCAACCAGCGCCTTTCTGCACTGGTCCACCTCTGCCTCGGGATCGCCGCCGAGCCCGAGGCAGCCCGGTTGCTCGAAAACGTTTGTCGGTCTTCGCGCGAGCTGATCGGTGCGCGCTATTGCGTGCTCGCGGCCGGGCTTGAAGCGACTGAGGCGCCGAGCTCCGTTTTTACGAGCGGCATCGATCCGGAAACAAAACTCAGCGTGCCCTCGCTCCGGCACGGACTGCTCGGCACGATGTTGACTGAACGCTCCGCGCGCCGACTGGAGGACCTCGAGCGGATCTGGCCGCAAGTCGGACTGCCTCCGCACTTCCCGCGCGCACGCTGCCTGCTCGCGGCGCCGATCACTTCCATGGAGCGCGCGTACGGCTGGCTCTGCCTCGGCGACAAGCGGGATGGCCCGGCCTTTACCGATGAGGATGAGCGGCTCGTAGTCATACTCGCAGCGCAAGTCGGACGACGCTACGAAAACCTCGCCCTGTACGCCGAAGCGAGACGCCATGCGCTCGCGCTGGAGCGGGAAGCGATGGAGCGCAGACAAGCGCAGAGCAAGCTGCAGGCCCAGGTGGTCCGCCTCGATCTGTTGCAACGCATTACGCGCGCCATCGGCGAGCGGCAGGATCTGCAAAGCATTCTTCAGGTCGTCGTTCGCAGCCTCGAGGACGACTTGCCGATCGACTTTGCCTGCGTCTGCCTGCATGAACCGAGCGACCGGACTCTGACCGTCACGGCGGTCGGCACGCGCAGCATGCCATTGGCGCGGGAGCTGACGATGACGGAAGCCGCGCGCATTGCAATCGATGGCGACGGGCTGTCGCGATGTATCCAGGGAGAAGTGGTCTACGAGCCGGACACCGAGCGCATGCCGCCGCTGCCATTCCCGCAACGGCTGGCCCGCGCCGGATTGCGAGCCGTCGTCGCGGCACCACTGCTGGCGGAACGCAAGGTGTTCGGCGTACTGATTGCGGCGCGACGCCTGGCGGAGAGCTTCAGCAGCAGCGACTGCGAATTTCTGCGCCAGCTGAGCGAACACGTGGCGCTGGCAGCTCACCAGGCCCAGCTGTATCAAGCGCTGCAGCAGGCATACAACGACCTGCGCGAAAGTCAGCAGGCCGTCATGCAACAGGAGCGGCTGCGCGCCCTCGGGCAAATGGCCAGCGGCCTTGCGCACGACATCAACAACGCAATTTCCCCCGCCTCTCTCTACACCGAATCGCTGCTCGAGCTGGAAGCAAACCTGAGCGAGCGTGCCCGCCGCTACCTGGGAGCGATTCAGCACGCCATTTGCGACGTCGCACAGACCGTCGCGCGGATGCGCGAGTTCAGTCGGCCGGGCGGGCCCGCAGCGACCTCGGCCAGCATGAATCTCAATCGCCTCATCGGCCAGGTCGTCGAGTTCACGCGAGTGCGATGGCGCGATGTGCCCCAGCAGCACGGTGCAGTGATCGACGTGCAGCAGCAACTTGCAGGCGACTTGCCGGACATCGTCGGCATCGAAAGCGAGATCCGCGATGCGTTGACCAACCTGATCTTCAATGCCGTCGACGCCATGCCGGACGGAGGAACGCTCACGCTTCGCACCCGGGTCGGCGCGGAGCAATTCGCGCCCTGCTCGCGAACGGTACAACTGGAAGTTGCCGACACGGGGGTCGGCATGGACGAGGACACGAGGCGGCGCTGTCTGGATCCGTTCTTCACGACGAAGGGCGAGCGAGGAACGGGCCTCGGCCTGGCAATGGTGTATGGCATGGCGCAGCGGCATGGCGCCGAACTGGAGATCGACAGCGTGCAGGGGAAGGGCACCACGCTGCGACTCGCCTTCGCCGCCAGTTCCGCGGCGGCCGCCGCCGCCAAGGCCGAATCGGTCGCAGCGCCGCGACGCTGTCTACGCATTCTGGCTATCGACGACGACCCGCTCATTCTCGAGTCGATGCAGGCGACCTTGCAGAGCGACGGCCACACGGTTGCGACCGCAGACGGTGGCAGCGCCGGCATCGCCAAGTTCGAAGACGCCTTGCGACGCGACGAACCCTTCGAGCTCGTCATCACCGACCTCGGCATGCCGTACATGGACGGGCGCAAAGTAGCCGCCGTCGTGAAGGGTCGCTCGCCTGCGACGGCCGTCATGCTGCTCACTGGTTGGGGGCGTCGCATGACTGCAGACCAGGAGGTGCCGCCGCACGTCGATCGGGTGCTCGCCAAGCCGCCGAGCCTCGGCGAGCTGCGCCGGGCGCTCGAGCAGGTTTGCGCTCCCCGGTGAACCGCGTCTCACTTCCCTCCCTGCCCGCACGCCGTCGCATGGCTCGTTCAGCCGGCGCCTGATGTCAGCGCGCTCCGACGCTCATGGATACTCGCTGCGCACATTCGGTCGACGACTCAACGCATCCATTGTTGCAGAAGCAACGAAAGGAGACGGTCCATGAGGCGCAATGCCAATGCAGATTCGCAGAACAGGTTCATGCGTCCCGACCTGCGAGCTTGGCAGGCGGTCGCACGCGTCATGGTGGATCGGCAGGTGCCGCCGTCAGCTGTCTTGGGCGCGAAGTGGCGCGATGCACGCGCTCTTGCGCAACGATGACGTTGGGCACAACCTTGCGTCAGCCGGTCCGCAGGCGGGAACGACCCGAATCGGCCCGGTTGCCTGATCCTCGACGTGCGCATGCCGCAGATGAGCGGACTCGACGTTCAGGAGCACCTGAACCTGAGCGGCGCGATGATCCCCATCATCCTCATGACCGGTCATGCCGACGTGCCGATGGCCGTGCAGGCGATGAAGAGCGGCGCCTTCGATTTCCTGGAAAAGCCGTTCCGCAACCAGGCCCTGCTCGACTGCGTCAATGCCGTGGAGATGGGATCCAGGTGGGAAGACGTCGTCGCTAGATTGGCGGCGATCGACACGTACGACAGCGCGTTCAACGCGGCGTACAAGGACGGCGTGACGAAGGCGAACATCGCGAACGCGATCGCGAGCTACGAACGAACGCTGGTTACGCCGGACTCGCGCTTCGACCGCTACCTGCGCGGCGATGACCAGGCCATCTCCGCCGCCGAAAGACTGGGCTATGCGAAGTTCAAGCAATATGGCTGCGTCGCGTGCCACCAGGGCGTGAATGTCGGCGGCAACATGTTCCAGAAGTTCGGCGTCATGGGCGACTACTTTGCCGAACGCGGCGCACCGACGGACGCCGATCTCGGCCGCTATCGCGTCACCAAGGAAGAGAGCGACAGGAACGTCTTCAAGGTGCCGAGCCTGCGCAACGTCGCCGTGACCGCGCCCTACTTTCACGACGGGCACCATCCACTCAGCTGCGAGATTCCTCAGACATCCGTCGACGCGCGTCGATTCGCGCGCCGCGGGCGCGAGCGAATTGCGTAGCTCGCGGCGCGACATCGGCGGGCGGTAGCCGCCGGGATAGGCACAAGCCGCGACAGCGCACTGCACTTACCGAATAGTCCCGCTCTCCGCACCCTTCTTTCGGTTCCGACAGGATTCCTACGCTTGCCTTGCAACCCAGTTGGGCGAAGGATAGCGCCGTCGTGGGGTTTCGAAGAAGACACAACCCGTGCGGGGACCACGGACGAGAACAGCGGGATGATCCGCTCCGAATCTGAAGGTCATTCGTGACTTTGCCGCTGAAGCGCCCGGGCGCATCGTCATTCGCGCGTTCGGTGAGCGCGATCGTCTTCTTCGTTGGCGCATTGGTGCTGGCCGGCTGGTGGCTCGATCTCCCTGTACTCACGAGCGTGTCGCCCTCATGGCCGAAGATGGTCGCTCTGACCGCGCTGGCATTCGTCCTGGCTGCGGCCTCTCTCTGGTTCCAGGTCGGCGCTACCGCTCCGACTCACCGGCGCTTCTCACGCATCTGCGCTGCGCTCGTCGTCGTGATCGGCGCGCTCGGTCTGGCAACTCGTCTGTTGGGCTGGAATCTGCGCCTCGAGAATCTCTCGATCGAGAGTTTGCCGGTCGTGTCGGCTGTCTCACCCGCGGGCAGCATGTCTGCAGCTACCGCGACGGCGTTCGTCCTCCTGGGAGCCGCATTGCTGCTTGCGCGCAGTTCCCAGTACCTTCGCGTGAACCAGGCCTGCGTGATTCTGACCCTGCTCATCGGCTGGCTGGGATTCAGCCGCTATGTGTATGGCGGTGAGCCGCTCGTGCCGTACGCTGCGATGGCGATTCACACCGCAGCGATGCTGCTGCTGCTCGGCGCTGGCCTCCTATCGCTACGAGGCGACGTCGGGCTGATGGCCTTGCTTGCCAGCGACCGAGCGGGCGGCTTCAGTGTCCGACGACTGCTGCCCGCCGCAGTACTCGTTCCGCTCGTGGCCGGATGGCTGGCTTTGCACGCGGAGCGAGTCGGCTGGTTTGGAACACAAGCGGCCCTGTCGTTGTTCGCCCTCAGCAGCGTCGTCGTACTCGCCGTTCTGGTCTGGGCCAATGCCTTACTGCTGGAGCGCACGGATGTGAAACGCCAGCGTGCTGAACAGGCGCTGCACGGGAGCGAAGAGCGCACGCAACACATCATTGAGAACGCCCTCGATGCAGTCATCAGCATCGACAAGGCAGGGATCATCACCGGGTGGAGCACGCAGGCGGAGTCGCTGTTCGGCTGGAGTCGTGGGGAGGCGATCGGCCGCTCGCTGGCGCAGGCGATCGTCCCGGAGCGATATCGCGAAGCGCATAAGCAGGGCCTCCAGCGCTATCTCGAGACCGGCGAAGGCCACGTGTTGAATCGCCGGATCGAGCTGTCAGCGCTGCATCGCGATGGGCGCGAATTTCCCATCGAGCTCGCGATCACGCCGATTCGCGCGGACGATGATTTGTCGTTCAGCGCATTCGTGCGTGACATCACCGAACGCAATCAGGCCCAAGCCTCATTGCGCGAAAGCGAAGGCCGTCTGCGAACGCTCGCGGAGTCGCTGCCGCATCTCGTGTGGACATGCAGGCCCGACGGCTGGTGTGACTACCTGAGCCGTCAGTGGGTGGAATACACGGGGCTACCGGAAGCGGAACAGCTCGGCTACGGCTGGGCCGAACAGCTGCACTCGGAGGACCGCGAGCGCGTGCAGCGCGAATGGGCGGCGGCGACCGTGCGCGGCGATTCGTTCGATATCGAATTCCGCATCCGACGCGCTGATGGCACGTATCGCTGGTTCAAGACTCGCGCGGTCCCGCTGCGGGACTCAGGCGGGAACATCGTGAAGTGGTTCGGCTCGAACACCGATTTCGACGATGTCAAGCGCAGTGAAGAGCGGCTGCGTTCACAGCTCGAACGGCTGAACCTGCTCGACCGGACAACGCGCGCCATCGGTGAGCGCCAGGACCTGTCCAGCATCTTTCGAGTGGTAATTCATCGACTCGAGGATCAGCTTGCCATCGATTTCGGCTGTGCGTGCGTGTGCGACGCCGCAGCGCAGACACTGTCAGTTGCTTTCGTCGGTGCCAAGAGCGGGCCGCTGGCGCTCGCCTTGGAGATCGCGGAGCATTCGATAATAGATGTCGATCAAAACGGTCTCAGGCGCTGCCTGCGTGGCGAACTCGTCTACGAACCCGACACTCGTGCGTCTGACTCGCCGTTCCCAACTCGCCTCGCAGCGGCCGGCCTGCACTCGGTCGTTCTTGCGCCGCTTCTGGTTCAGGACAATGTTTTCGGAGTCATGGTTGCTGCACGACGCGAGGCCAACTGTTTCACGAGCGGCGAATGCGAGTTCCTGCGACAACTGACCCAGCACGTCGCGCTGGCGGCCCACCAAGCTCAGCTGTACAGCGCGCTGCAGCGCGCTTACGACGACTTGCGCCAGTCGCAGCAGATGATCATGCAGCAGGAACGGCTCCGTGCCCTCACGCTCATGGCGAGCGGCATCGCGCATGACATCAACAACGCGCTCTCGCCCGCCGCCCTCTACGCCCAATCGCTGCTGGAGCGCGATTCGAACCTGAGCGCAGAGGCGCGTGATTACCTCGTCATCATCCAGCGCGCAATCGAGGATGTTTCCAACACGGTCGCCCGCATGCGGGAGTTCTACCGGCCGCGGGAGGCGGCGCTGACGCTCGGGCCCGTGGATCTCAACCACACACTGCAGCAGGTCCTCGACCTCACGCGCGCGCGATGGAGCGATATGCCGCAGGAGCGCGGCGACGTGATTCGCGCGCAACTGGACCTCGATGAAAATCTGCCGGTCATCATGGGAGCGGAGAACGAGATTCGAGATGCGATCACGAACCTGATCCTCAATGCGGTCGATGCTATGCCCTACGGTGGAACCCTCATGCTGCGCTCCCGTGTCGATACGCGCGCACGGACACGTGGCCGGGTTCTCATCGATGTCATCGACAGTGGCGTAGGAATGACTGCAGCTGTCCGCAGCCACTGCCTGGAGCCGTTCTTCACAACCAAGGGCGAACGTGGTACGGGCCTGGGTCTGGCCATGGTCTACGGCATGGTGCAGCGGCACAGTGGGGAACTCGAGATCGAGAGCGAACTTGGAGTCGGCACGACGCTGCGGCTCGTGTTCCCGGTCAATGCCGGCATCGTGGACAGGCAGCGGGAAGCAACAGTGCAGCCGTTGCAGCCATTGCGGCTGCTCGTCATCGATGACGACCCGCTGCTGCTCGAATCGTTGCAGACGACGCTCGGTTACGACGGCCATGACGTCACCGTCGCCGAAGGCGGCCAGGCAGGCATCGACACCTTTGTCGCGGGACTGAACAGATCCGAGGGGTTCTCCTTGGTGATCACCGATCTCGGAATGCCCGAGGTCGACGGTCGAACCGTCGCCGCAGCGATCAAATCGGCGGCGCCGGACACGCCCGTCGTGCTGCTCACCGGCTGGGGGCATCGACTGCGTGCAGAGAACGATTTGCCGCCGTATGTCGATCACGTGCTGAGCAAGCCACCCAGGCTCGCCGAGTTGCGCGCTGCGCTGGCCGAGCTGTGCAAAGGACGCGAGTCAACCTCGTCACGATAGAGGATCCATGGGCTCAGAACTTCCGGTACGGCTGCTGATCATCGACGACGAGACCGCGCAGGTCACGGCACTCTGCCGGACCTTGCAGGCGGAAGGCTACTCCGCCACGGGTTTTACGCTGCCGTCCCAATGCCTCGCAGCGCTGCGACAAGGCGCGTTCGACATCCTGATCACCGACCTCTCGATGCCTGAAATGGACGGCATTTTGTTGCTGCGCGCGGCGAGCGAGATCGAGCCCGACCTCGTGGGGATCGTGATGACCGGTCATGGAACGATCAGCAGTGCAGTGGAAGCGATGAAGAGTGGTGCGCTCGATTACATCCTCAAGCCATTCAATCTCGACGGCATTCGCGCCGTGCTGGCGCGTGCACTTGCGATTCGTCGCCTGCGCCAGCAAAACGCCGCTCTGCAGCGACGCGTCGAGGAGCACTCGGCAGAGCTTGAAGCAGCGAACAGCGAGCTCAGATCGATGAACAGGGAGCTCGAAGCGTTCGCCTACTCCGTATCGCACGACCTGCGGGCGCCACTGCGCGCCATCGATGCCTCCTGTCACCTGCTGACCGAGCAGTTACGTGACGAGCTGCCCGCAGACGCCCGCAGGCACCTGGAGCGGATATCCAACAAGACACATGACATGGGCCAGCTCATTGCGGACCTGCTGCGCTTCGCCCAGCTCAGCCGACAGCCGCTCGCCAAACAAGTGGTGAACGTAAAGAGTCTCGTCCAGGAAGTGTTTGGAGAGCTGTGCGCCCAGGAGCCGGATCGCGAGGTCGGGATCAGCGTGGAGAACCTGCCGGATGCCTTTGCGGACCCTGCACTCCTCAGACAAGTCTTCGTGAATCTCGAAGCGAACGCGCTCAAGTTCACGCGACACCAGGACCGACCGATGATCGAGATTGCCGGTCGCTGCGACGCGGACGAGTCCACTTACTGCGTTCGCGACAACGGCGTCGGATTCGACATGCGCGACGCCGAAAAGCTGTTTGGAATTTTTCAGCGCTTGCACAGAGCAGATGAGTTCGAAGGCACCGGTGTAGGGCTGTGCATCGTCCATCAGATCGTCGAGCGCCATGGCGGACGCATCTGGGCCGAGGCGCACGCAGGAGAGGGCGCGACTTTCAGCTTCACGCTACCCGCGAAACGCGAAGCTGCGACCGAAGGCCCGCGACGATGACGGTTCGCCTTGCAGTTGTGCGCCACTCGCGTAAAGAGCTATAGCGGGGCGCGCAGCAGCGATGCACGGTGCGCGACAAAATGCGAGGCACATGGCGCAGAAAATTCCCGTAGCTTTTCGCCCGCCGCGAGCGGGCACTCGTTGCACGAACCTCATTCCTTGCCCTGGGTCTACTGAAGCCGCTCGCTCTGCGTTTCCAGTTCCCCGAGCGTGAAGCGCAGACCTTCCCGGCGCCGCATCAGTTCATCGCAGCGGCGCTGTGCACGCTCGACTAGCGTGGCCGAGACGCTCGGATCTCCGCGCAGCGCCTGAAGTGTGAGGCGTGACCGATCCAGCGCGTTGGTTGCAATCGCGCGCGCAGATGACGCCGTTGCTTACGGCGCTGCCGCCGATTCAGGCAATCGCATTCAGTGCGATCGACCCGAGCAGCAGCGAGCTCAGCATGCCTCCCGTGCGTTCGTTGATCGGCTGCGTCGTTCGGGCACCTGGGCGTGCGGAACCCGCTCACCGCGAGCTGCAGCGCTTGAGTTGGGCAATGAACGCGCGCGCTGCGGGTCCTGGCAACGCGTCGCGGCGAAAGACGACTCTCATCTGCATGATCACGTCGCGCGGCAGGCCTTCTACGCGAATCCTGACCAGCGCTTTCTTATCGAGATCGTCTTGCACCATGTGCAAGGGCATGTGCCCCCAGCCGAGACCGGCCTTGAGGAATGCGTGCTTGGCTCCCAGGTCCGCGAGACGCCAGGTCAGCGGCGACACCACGCCGAAGTCCCGACCGCTGGTCAGCGCACTTCTGTCTGTAAGCACCAGCTGCACCTGTTTGGCAGCAGCCGCGCTGGAAACTGCGCCGCGCTTGCCAGCGAGTGGATGACCCGGGCTGACGACGGTTACGAAAGGAAGGTCCAGCAGCGGTTCGGCCAGGAGCTCATCTGGAAGGGTCGGCACCGAACCCACGATTCCGATGCTGCAGTTTCGATCCAGAACCGGTTTGATCACCGCGCCGAGCGCTTCGACATAGAGGCGCAGCGGCGTGTGCGGGTATGCCTTGCGACTCTGCGTCGCCGCTCTGGTCACGGCCTCCATCGGGTACATCACGTCCATGGCGACCGCGAGCTCGGGTTCGAGTCCCTCACGCATCGCGCGCGCCCGGGCTTTGAATTCATCGATGTTGTCGGCCACTGCTCGGGCATCGGGCAGCAAGCTGCGACCTTCCTCAGTGAGTTGCGGATAGCGCGCGGAACGATCGAACAGTTTTATTCCCAGCTGCGCCTCGAGATTGGCGAGCGTCTGGCTGACGACCGATTGCGCGCGCCGCAGTTTGCGGCCCGCACCGGAAAAGCTGCCTTCGTCGACGGCAGCAATGAAGGTGCGCAGTTGATCGAGGGTGACTCCGTCGAGCATGTCTATCGCCTCTGACGATACTTGGTATCGAAATATATAGGCTTCTCAGATACAGAGCGAGCCCATAGCCTGTCGCCGGTGAATACGCCAACAGCAGCGATTACTCGGTCGGCCGAGCACGTCGTGGGTGCTCGCCGAATTGTCCTTCGCACCGGCGGCTACCAGCACGGCCCGATCCGACGCCTCGTCAGCCCCTGCGACGTCGGCGAGCGCATCAAGCCGTTCGTGTTCCTCGATCACGGTTCACACCAGCAGCGATGCCTTGAGGCGCGGCGAAACAGAAATTTGCCGCATCGGCCAGCGGCTGCGCGCCGAGGGTCGGCTGTAAGCGACCTGGCCTGGACGTTGTCACTTTGTCGATCACCTATTCATCAACTCTGGAGTTTCACATGAGCACTTCTTCCGCCACGGCAGTCCGCGACTCGAATCCCGCCCTGTTCCGCGACCTCTCCGAGCTGTCCGGCCGCATACTCCTCGGCGCGATCTTCCTGATCTCCGGTCTCGGCAAGATCGGTGCTTACGCGGGAACTGCCGGGTACATGGCTTCGGTCGGCGTTCCGGGCGCGCTGCTGCCCGCAGTCATCGCGCTGGAGGTCCTCGGTGCGATCGCGATCATCATCGGCTGGAAGACTCGCATCGCTGCTGTCTTGCTTGCCGGCTTTACGTTGCTGGCGGGCGTGCTCTTCCACAGCAATTTCGGCGACCAGATCCAGATGATCATGTTCCTCAAGAACGTTGCGATCACGGGCGGCTTTCTGCTGCTGGCGGCCAACGGGGCCGGCGCGTTGAGCCTGGACCGTCGCCTCGCGAAGTAGCGGCCACGTCTGACGCATCCACAGGAGTGACTTCACATGTCATCGAGCAATCGAAAACTGATCGCCGTGGTTGGCGCTACAGGCCACCAGGGAGGCGGCGTCGTGCGCGCCCTGCAAGCCAGCGGCCAATTCAAGGTGCGCGCGTTGAGCCGCAATCCGGGTAAGCATCGCCAACTCGCCGACGAAGTCGTCGAGGCGGACCTGGATCGTCCGCAAACCCTCCAAGCCGCATTCGCGGGTGCGCACGGCGTTTTTCTGGTCACCAATTTCTGGGATGCAGGGACGGACGAGCTCAAGCAGGCGACGGCAGCTGTACGCGCGGCCAAGGATGCCGGCGTGAAGCACTTCATCTGGTCAACGCTACCGAACGTGGAAACAATCAGCGGCGGCAAGCTGCACGTTCCGCACTTCACCGACAAGGCCAGGATCGACGAGATCGTGCGGAATGCCGGCTTTGAGAATCACACGTTCGTCATCGCGCCTTTCTATTACCAGAACCTCCTCGGAGCCATGGCTCCGCAGCCGCAAGCCGACGGATCCCGGGGCTGGGCTCTGCCGCTCGATCCAACCGTGCGTGCCATTCACATGGGCGACATCGGCGAGCTCGGCGACATCGTCGCCGGAGCGTTTGCACACCCCGATGAGGCAGGCCATGGCGAGTATCTGCCGCTGGTCGGCGAGTTCATGAGCTTCAACGAAATCATCGACACGCTGGATCGGGGATTTTCATTCACCCGCGTGCCGAAGGAAGCCTTTGCTGCGGCATTTCCGGGAGCCGCGGAGATCGCGGAAATGCTCAGCTACTTCGAAGCTCACTCGTACCTGGGCTCGCCTTCCACCGATCGGATAGCACTCGCGAACAAGATCGCCGGCAGGCAGCCGAGCAGGTTGTCAGCGTGGGCTCGAGCGAACTTCACGGTGAAGGCGGCGTAGCGCGGACGCGCACTAGCGCGTCGCGATCTGCCACACGTTGCCCCAACCGTCCTCGACGGTGCAGCGCCTGTCCCCATAGGGCATGTTCGTTGGCGCTTCGATCACCTTCACTCCTGCATTGACCGATCTGTCGAAGACCTCATCCACGTCACTCACATAGACATACAGGCAAGCAGTCTGCCTGGCTCTGAACTCAGTGCCGCTGATCATCAGTATCGAATCACCGATGCGGATCTCCGAGGGTCGAGTTGCCCGATAGTCGCCGGTGGCTCCAAAGGTTTGTTTGACGAAGCCAACCAACCCCTGCGGGTCCTCGGCGAAGATCCTTGGAGTGATGGTGTGCCAACCAGTGGGAGGATTGCTCATCGCCGCGGCCTCGCGTGCAACATTGCTGCAGACCCAGCGAGGGTACGCTCGTAGCCGGCTCGTAGATTGTAAAAAAACGTCCCTGTGCCAATCGCAGCCCGAGCCAAGTTCACCGAGATCGCCGGGCGCCTGGGCATGGGCCGGCGCAGCGTCATCAGGCCTCGATGCTCGTCTGCGCAGTCACGGCGACATCCAGCCGCCGCCAAGCGCCTTGTAGACGGCAATCAGCGATGTGGCAGTCTGCGTGCGCCCCTGCGCCAGGCTGTCCTCGGCCGCGAGCGCATCACGCTCGGCCTGCAGCACGCTGAGAAAATCGCTGAGCCCACCTTCGAATCGCTGTCGCGCCAGTCGCGCCGCTGTCGTGCTCTCAGTCGCTGCACGCTCGAGAGTTGCTTCGCGGCGCTGCGACTCGCCGTAGCTGACGAGTGAGTTCTCCGTGTCCTCCAGCGCATTCAGGACTGCGGCTTCGTAGGCGGCGAATGCGATGTCCGTCTCGGCGCGCGCGATATGAATTCGCGCTCGCACTCGTCCGAGGTCGAACGCCGCCCAGGTGATGCTCGGACCCACCGAATAGGTTTGTGAGGATACGCTGCCGAGCTTGCTCCACGATGACGAGTCATACCCTGCCGACCCGATGAGCGTGATGCGTGGAAACAGGTCAGCGACCGAGACACCGATGCGCGCAGTCGCAGCGGCCAGGTTGCGTTCCGCAATCCGAACATCCGGCCGACGTCGCAGCAGCGCCTCTGGACCGCCGATCGCATTCAGCGCCGGCAGTGCCGGCATGGGTCGCAACGCGGAGAGCTCGGGCGCCAGGACCTGCGGTTGCCGTCCAGTCAGCACCGAGAGGCGATGAATCGTGGTCGCGATTGCAATTCGCAGTGGCGGTATCGTCGCCTCGGTGGTTGCGAGCTGTGCGCCGGCCCGTGAAACATCGAGCTGCGTGCCGCGGCCCGCATCCAGCCGCACCTGCGTGAGATCGAGCGTCTGCCGCTGATTGCCTTGGTTGCGCTCAGCGACCGCAAGCTGATCTTGCAAACCCCGCAGCACGCAGTAGTTGCGCGCGACTTCGGCAGTCACGCTGACGATGGCGTCGCGCAGCGTCGCCTCTGCCGAGCCGACATCGGCGCGCGCCGCCTGATTGGAGCGCCGCACGCGGCCGAACAGGTCCAGCTCCCACGCGGCATCGAAGCCCGCGTCGTACGTATCGATCGTTCGCTGCTCGCGGGTCGCGCCAGGCAACTGGTTGCTGCTCAAGCGAGCGTGCGAATAGGACCCGCCGGCGGTCATGGTCGGAAACGCATCGAACCCCGTGAGTCGCGCCGCCGCGCGCGAAGCCTGCAGATTCCCCGCCGCTTGTGCCAGGTCCTTGTTCGCAGCCAGCGCATCGCTGACCAGTCGGTCGAGCACAGGATCGTGGAGCAGCGTCCAGAACTGCGCGATGACTTCGCCTTCGCCGATGCCCGGCTGCGGTGCGCTATTGAAGCGGTCGGGCACCGACTGCGTCGGTTCGCGATAGTCCGGTCCGACGGCGCACCCCGCGATCGCGCCGAGTACGAGTACGACCGTGCAGTGCCTCACTGCGACGCTCCCGCCGCCGCAGGCTCCAGAGGAGGCGATTGCTTGCGCCGCAAAGCCATTTCGATCGCGACGAAGAATACCGGCGTGAGGAACAAGCCGAACAGCGTGACGCCGAGCATGCCGGAGAACACCGCAATACCCATTGCACGACGCAGCTCGCTGCCGGCGCCGGTTGCGGTGACGAGCGGCATCACGCCCATGATGAAAGCGAACGAGGTCATGAGGATCGGCCGCAGCCGCAGCCGGCACGCTTCGATCGCCGCCTCGATCACGCCCATGCCCTGCTCGACGCGCTCGCGCGCGAACTCGACGATCAGAATCGCGTTCTTGCACGCGAGCCCGACCAGCACGATGAAGCCGATCTGCGTCAGCACGTTGTTGTCCCACCTGCTCAGCCAGACGCCGAGCAGCGAGAACAGCAGGCACATCGGCACGATCAGCACGATCGCGAGCGGCAGTGCCCAGCTCTCGTATTGCGCGGAGAGGATCAGGAAGACCAGCAGCACGCACAGGGGGAAGACGAGAAGCGAGGCGCTCGAGGCGGATTTCTGCTGGAACGCCAGCTCCGTCCACTCGTAGCCGTAACCGGTCGGCAGCGCCGTGGCGAGCACCCGCTCCATCGCTGCAGTCGCCTGACCCGAAGAATATCCGGGGGCCGCCTGCCCGTTCACGTCTGCTGCGAGATAAACGTTGTAGTGCAGGACGCGATCGGGGCCGGTGACGAACTTGACCGTCGCGACGGATCCGATCGGCACCATGTCGCCCGCGGCATTGCGGGTCTTGAGATTCGCGATGTCCTCCGGGCGCGCGCGGAAGCGCGCCTCGGCCTGCGCGTAGACGCGGAAGGTGCGTCCGAACAGGTTGAAGTCGTTGATGTACGAAGAACCCAGGTAGGTCTGCAGCGTACTGAAGATGCTCGAGAGCGCGATGCCCTCGCGCTTGGCCTTGTTCCGGTCCACATCCGCGTACAGCTGCGGCACGGAATTCTGGAAGCTCGTGTAGGTGGCGGGCCCGAGCAGCTCGGGCTGTGCGTGTGCAGCGGCAAGGAGCTCGCCGGTGACCCGCGCGAGCTCGTTATACCCGGCGCCGCCACGATCCTGGACATAGAGCTTGAAACCACCGGTCGTGCCGAGCCCCTGCACAGGCGGCGGCGGCACGACCAGCACGTAGGCATCGGGAATGCTCGCGAACTTCGCCGAAAGAGCGCGCACGATCCCTGCCGCCGAGGTTGCGGCGCTCGTTCGCTCGGAGAAGTCCTTGAGCGGCAGGAACAGCAGCGCCGCGTTCTCCATGTTCGCGAAGCCGTTCGCGGACAGGCCGGGGAAACCGATCGCATGTTCGACCCCGGGTGTCTCGAGGGCGAGCTCGGACACCTGCCGCACGACCTGTTCGGTCCGATCGAGCGATGCCGCATTCGGCAACTGCACCAGCGCGATCAGGTACCCCTTGTCCTGCGCTGGAATGAATCCGCCCGGCACGATGCTGAACATCAACCAGGTGCCGCCCAGCAAGAGCACGAACACGCCGAGGATCACGCGCCGCCAGCGCGCCACATCCGCGACGCGCAATCCGTACGCGTGCGAGATGCGCTCGAAAAACCGATTGAACAGCGCGAACGGCTTGCCCAGCACGGCATCGATGCCGCGCTGAAACCGGTCCGGCGGCGCGTGCTTCGGTCGCAATAGCAGCGCCGCCAGCGCCGGCGACAGGGTCAGCGAGTTGAAGGTCGAGATCACCGTCGAGGCGGCAATAGTGACCGCGAACTGGCGATAGAACTGGCCGGTGATGCCGCTCAGGAATGTGACCGGTACGAAGACGGCGCACAGCACGAGCATGATCGAGATGATCGGGCGCGTCACTTCCGCCATGGCTGCGTGCGCGGCTGCGCGCGCATCGAGACCCTCCTCCAGTTTGCGTTCGATGTTCTCGACCACGACGATCGCGTCGTCGACGACGATGCCCGTTGCGAGCACCAGTCCGAACAGCGTCAGCGCGTTGATCGAGAAGCCGAGCAGCAACAACGCGGCAAGCGTCCCGACGATCGCGACCGGCACGGCGATCAGCGGCACGACGCTCGCTCGCCAGGTCTGCAAGAACACGACCACGACCAGCACGACCAGCAGGATGGCTTCCAGCAGCGTGTCCACCACGGCCCTGATCGCGTTGCGGACGAACACGGTCGGATCGTAGGTGATGTCGTAGGTCAATCCCTCGGGGAAACTGCGCGACAGCTCCTGCATCGTGGCGCGCACCTCGTTCGACAGAGTAAGCGCGTTGGCGCCCGGCAACTGGAAGACCGGAATGCCGACGGCCGGTGCACCGTCGAGCATGCTGCGCAGGCTGTAGGTCTCCGGGCCGAGCTCGATGCGCGCCACGTCGCGCAGGTAGACGACGTCGCCATCGTCGCCGGTCTTGATGATGATGTTGGCGAACTGGGCCTCGCTCGTGAGCCGTCCCTGCGCATTGACGATGTAGCCGAACTGAGTACCCGGCAGCGCCGGCTGGCCGCCGATGCGGCCTGCGGCGACCTGCACGTTCTGCTCGCGCACGGCGCTGAGCACTTCGTCGACTGTCATCGCCCGGGCCGCGATCTTGCCGGGATCGAGCCACAGCCGCATCGCGTAGTCGCCCGAGCCGAACACGCGCACGTCGCCCATGCCGGGCAGCCGCGCGAGAACGTCGCGGACCTGGATCACCGCGTAGTTGCGCAGGTACAGCGAGTCATAACGGCGGTCGGGCGAGCGCAGGAACACGACCATCGTGAGATCCGGCGAGCGCTTCTGCGTCACGAGACCGATCTGGCGCACCACTTCCGGCAGGCGCGGCTCGGCCTGGCTCACGCGGTTCTGGGTCTGCACCTGCGCGTCATCGAGATTGGTGCCGAGGCGAAACGTCACCGTGATCGTGAAGCTGCCGTCGGGATCGGCCGAGGAGTTGAGATACAGCGCATGCTCTACGCCGTTGATCTGCTGCTCGAGCGGAGTAATGACGGTTTCGGCGATCGTTGTCGGTGATGCGCCCGGGTAGCGGCCGGTGACCACGACGGTGGGCGGCACGACTTCGGGAAACTCGCTCACCGGCAGCAGCGGCAGCGCGATGAGCCCGGCGACCACGATGATGATCGACAGCACCGATGCGAAGATCGGTCGATCGATGAAGAAAGAAGAAAGGTTCATGACGGCACCGTCAGCGGTCCGCGCTTGGCGCCTGCGGCAAGCCCATCGTCGTCCGCTTGGGCGTGACTGGCGTGCCGGGGCGCACGCGCTGCAATCCGTTCACGACGATGACATCGCCGGCGCTCAGGCCTTTGTTGACGATGCGCAGACCGCGAATCGACCGCCCGAGCTGCACCGGTCGGTACTCGACCTTGTTGTCGGCGGTGACCGCCAGCACGAAATTCTGGGTCTGATCGGTGCCGATGGCGCGCTCCTCGATCAGAATGGCCTCGCGCTCGGCGGCACCGAGCAGCTGCACGCGCGCGAACATGCCCGGCGTGAACAGGCCATCCTTGTTGTCGAGCACCGCGCGCCCGCGAATCGTGCCGGTGCGCACGTTCAACTGGTTGTCGACAAAATCCATGTGGCCTTCGTGCGGAAAGCCCTCTTCGTTCGCGAGCCCGACGCGCACTGGGTTGGCGAACGTGCGCGAGCTCGGTCGCTCGCCCGCACGCGCCAGTTGGTTGTAACGCAGGTAGGCGTGCTCATCGCCGTCGAAGTAGACGTACATCGGATCGGTGGAGACGATCGTCGTGAGCAGCGTGCCGCCGTTGTTGCCGCCCGTGACCAGGTTGCCGCGAGTGACCTCCGCGCGACTCGCCTGGCCGTCGATGGGCGCCGTCACCTTCGTGAACGAGAGATTGAGCGCCGCCGCGTCGTATTCCGCCTGCGCGCCGGCGACGCTTGCCTCTTGCTGGTGCAACGCGCTCAGCCGCTCATCGAACTCCTCCTGCGAGACTGCACCCGAATCCTTCAGCTTGTGCACGCGCTCGGCCTCGAGCGTGGCCAGCTCCCGCTGCGCCTTCGCCAGCGCGAGTCCGGCCTTGGCGCGATCGAAGTCCGCCTGGTAGGGGCGTGGGTCGATGACGATGAGCGTCTCGCCTCTCTTCACCGCCTGGCCTTCGCGGAACTGCACCTGATCGATGTAGCCCGATACGCGCGGCCGCACTTCGACGGTGTCGATCGCCTGGAAACGCCCCGTGTATTCGTCCCAGTCGGTGATCTTCTGGCTCAGGACCGGCGCGACCATGACCTCGGGCGCGGCTGGCGATTGATCCGCTGCCTTGCCGCAGCCGACGAGCGATGCGGCCAGCGCTGCAAGTAGTGCGGCTCTTAGTGCGCTCATCTGCGAACCTGCGGCAGCGGACCAGGTCAGCAATCTAGACGCAAGCGCGGCCGCCGCACAAGTCTGCCTCAGATAGGGTCAATACTTGAGCCGCACTCCGAGCTGAAACCGCCGATCGCTCCTGATCCATGCAGAATCGCGCCGCACGGGCGCAGCGCCCGGCGTCAATGCCGAATCCCCGAAGAGCTGCTGCTGACTCACGGTCGTGGTGTTGAGCAGATTCGAGCCTTCCAGCGACAGCTCCAGGTTGTTGCCGACCTGCAGCCGGATCGCGCCGTCCAGATAGCCGCTCGCCTTCTGCCACATCGGCAGGCCGATGCAGCAGTCGAGATTGTTGCTCAGGAACTCCGATCGCCAGCTGTACGCGAGGCGCGCACCGATGCGGCCGTAGTCATACAGCGCCACGATGTTGTACGAGTCATCCGAAAGCCCGGCGAGACGATGCGAGTCGATGACCGCGTCGCCGAACTGCAAGCCGCCACCGAATGCAATCGTGCCGCCTGGCGCGTAGCCCGGCTGCACAGCAAGGTTCGAGTTGTTGATGCCCGACTGTCGCACGTGCGTATAGTTGAGCTGCGTGCCGAGGCCGCTCCATGCGCCCGGCAGGAAGTCGAAGAACGTCTGGAACGCCACCTCCACTCCCCTGAGAGTCCCGCCGCCTGCGCCGTTACGCGGCCCGCGCACGACGACCCGCTCCGTCGTGCCGTTGTTGTCGAATGTGCGCTCGAACTCGCCAAACGCGATGCTGCCGTTCAGGTGCTTGTAGAACAGGCCCAGCGTGAACGAACTGCTCTTGCCCCAATAGTTCTCGTAGGCAAGATCGAAGTTGTCCGCCGTGATCGGCTCGAGCGCGCCGAAGCCCGAGTCGGCCTGGAACACGAAGTCATAGCCGGCCACGTTCTGCGGCGTATGCTCTGCGCCCGGCGCCTTGTAGATGACGTAGGGCGAGTTGGGAGAGGTATCGAGCACTGGCGGCTGGATGCCGACGTAGTTGCGCAGCAAGCCGAAGTCCGGGCGCGACAATGAGCGCGAGGCGCCGAAGCGCACGAACTGATTGTCGTCGACCTGCAAGCGCACGTTGAAGCTCGGCAACAGATCGTGATGATCCCTGCTCAGCTCGTTCCTGACGCCGGTTCCATTGCTGAAAGCCAGCAGCTCGGGAGTCAGCCAGCAGGAAACGTTCGTGACCGAGTCGCCCGCGAGCGGCGCGTTGCAGGGCGTTGCTGCGACGAGCGAGTACCAGGCCGGCACCGGGAACGCGACGCCGCCGTCACTCTCCACCTGCGTTCGCACATAACGCACGCCGATGTTGCCGCGCACGCCGATACGCCCGAACAGCTTCTGGTTGTCGCCACCGAAGCGCAGCATCGCGTAGGCCGCATTCGTGACTTCGGTGACGTCGAGAATCTCCGGATCGATGAAGCAGCCGTCAGTATTGTTGGCGCGCTGGCATAGCGGCGTCCACAGCAGCGGCGAGTTCGTCGTCGCTCCGCTCAACGCTGCGATGTGACGCGCGCGATCTGCCAGCGTCTCGCCGCTGAGAAAGATCATCGAACCGTTCTGAAAGACACTGCCGTCGTAGAAGTCCCCGAGACTTGCCATCTCCCAGATGTTCGAGCCGTAGCCCTGAAATACGCGCGGCGCGCCGCCGCAGCTCTGCGGATACGGCGCCGGGCTCGTGTTGTCGATGTTGAACCCCGGCCCATTGCAGATCGATGGCGCTGCGACCGGCGACCAGTTGTAGATCGAGTAGCGGACCTGCTGCTCGCGGCCGGCGCGGCGCGCACCGAATTTCAGCGAGTCGAGCCAGCTGTCCGCCGCGAGCCGGTACTCGAAATCCAGGCGCGTCGCCAGGGCATCCGCTTCGTTGTCCTCGTAGTGATCCTGGATGAACGGGATGTAGTAGTTGTGCGGGTTCGTGAGAAATCCCGGCGCGTAGTTCACATTGGATCCCGGCAGCAGCGTGACGCGCGGCGTGCCGTCTCCATTCGTTTCGTACTGTGCATTTACCATCGTGCGAGTCGGGACCAGAATGTCGTAGTTGCTGGTCTGCGCTTCGATGTATTGCACGTCGACTGTGGCGCGCAGCCTGTCAGTGACGTCCCAGCGCACGTTCGCGGCGATGTCGCGAGTCCCTTCGGAGTGATCGAAGTTGCGCGCCTCGTTTGTCAGGTAGATGCCCTCGCGCTGTGTCGTGCATGCCGAAGGGCCGCCGCCTGGCTGAGGCCCGCAGTAGTTCACGAATGGCACGCCGGGCACTGCGGAGCCGTAGCCGACGTTGCCCTGCGTGCTGCCACCGAGCCAATCGCCAGTCGGCTGAGTCAGCACGCCGGAACGCAACATCCCGTCGGGCCCGAATGTGAACGCCGGCGAGCCATCCGCGGGCGCGATGAACGCGCTCGTCTGCGGCGAATATGCGGGTGTCGCCCACAATCCGAACAGAGAGACGTTCGAGCTGCGCTCCAGCCACGCGTTGTCGTACTGCGAATCCAGGTACTGCAGGCTCGCGACTACGCGCTTGTCGATGCTCTCGAACTGCAACGCCGCGGATGAGCCGCGGCGCACGCGGTCGTAGAGCACTTCGGAGAAGTTCACCTGACTCGGCAGATACTGCCAATCGGATCCGCCGTAAGCTGTCGACGTGCACGGAATCGATCCGTCCGCCGCGACACCGCCAACGTAGCCGCCGCTGCAGAAGGCACCGATGCGCTGCATGATCACGCCTTCGGTCTGTGTCTTCACGTGCGAGTAGGCAAGGTTCGCCATGGCGCCGAAGCGGCCGACGTCCGTCTGCCACGTATTGGAGTAGACGCTCGAGCCTTCGTAGGTCGTATCGTCGCTGCGATCCCCGTAGTTCGCTCGACCCGTGAACGAGAACACGCGATCGGGCGGATCCAGCGGCAAGCGCGTTCGCAGGTTGACGGTGCCGGCGATGCCGCCTTCGACCATTTCCGCCGTCTGGTTCTTGTACACGTCGACGCCCGCCATCAGCTCCGGCGAGATGTCGTTGAAGTTGAGACCGCGATAGCCGTCCGCGGAGAAGGCGTCGCGGCCGTTCAGCTCGGTGCGCACGAACGTCAGACCGCGGACGAGCACGCCGGCGGGCTCGGCCGAGAAATGCGTGCTGTCATCGTTGGATTGCAGGCGCGAGACGGTGATACCGGGAACGCGCTGCAGCGCTTCGGCGACGGACTTGTCCGGAAATGAGCCGATATCCGTTGCGGAGACGGAGTCGACGAACGTATCGGACTCGCGCTTGATCGCCTGCGAAGATTCCAGCGAGCGCCGCACGCCGACGACAATGACCTCTTCGAGCGGGTCGGATGAGAGCCACTCGCGGCGGCGGCGCACGATCAGCGCGCCCGCCGGATCGCGCACCACCTCGAGGTCAGTGCCGGCAAGCAACGCTTGCGCTGCTTCTTCGGCCGTCAGCCTGGCGACGACGGAATCCGCGCGCACTCCCTGCACGGCTTCGGGCGAGAACAGGATGTTCGTGTCGGTGAGACTCGACAACTCGCGCAGCGCCGTGTCGAGGGGCTGCGCTTCGATCCGCAGCTCGACGGCTGTCGGTCGCGCAGCCGCGATCGCGGTCGTCGCCACGGCGGCGGCCGCAGCAACGCACCGCACAGCGATGCGAACCGCGCGACTCAGCTTCGACGACATGCTCCCCCGCGTAGCCGCCGTGTTTTTCAAATCGGGCGCTGTCTCTCCTCGGAAGCAGCGCGCAAGGTAATTCGATCGCGCTCGAGCCCGACCTCGACCGGCAGCAGCACGGAGATCGAAGTGGCGAACGCCTGAGCGTCCCCGACGCTGTAATTGCCGGAAATGCGCAGCTGCGCAATCCCGGCATCCAGAATGACGATGGGCCGGCGCGTGTAGCGATTCATCTGCGCGACCGCCTCTGCGAGCGGCTCCTCGAAGAGCGCGAGCCGGCCGTAGCGCCAGGCGCTGGCCAGCTTCATCTCCGGCTGCTCCTCGCGCACGAGCTTGTCTTCGGCGAAGACGACGAGTTGCCCCGGCATGATCGTGCGCGGCGGCGCGATGGCCGCTGCCGCCTTCTTGGTGGAGACCTGCACCGGCCCTGCTTGCGGCAGCACCGAGACCAGCACGCCGTCCCGGCTCACATCGAACTCGCCATCGCGTGCGCTCACGAGCTGATCGAGTGCGATCACCTGAAAAGGTCGCGTTGCGTCCGCAGCGACATCGAAGTGAGCGCGCCCGCGCCGCAGCTGCACGCGGCGCAGCTCCTCATTCATCGAGACGCGAATTTCGGAATCCGTATCGAGACGCACGCGCGTGCCGTCTTCGAGGGACACGTCGCGCTGCTCGCCGATTTCGGTTGCGTAGGTCGTGCCCGAGCGCAGATAGACCACGATGCCCGCCACCGAAGCGGCCGCGAGACCCACACCGGTCCGCAGCACGTGTCGCCGGGTGACGAGTGGAACCTGCGGGCGAGCGACACGGCGCTGCGCCGCGCCGGCCATCTCGAACACGCTGTTCGTCACCTCAAAGGCAGCGCGGTGTGCTTCGCTTTCCGCAAGCCACGCCCGGAAGCCACGCTCGTCCTCGGCGGTTCGCTCCTCCGAACGCAGGCGCGCCAGCCAGGCTGCAGCCTCCGCGCGCACGGCTTGCTCGTCGCGCTCCCGTGGGCGCGCGCTCATTCCTGCTCCACCCAGTTCACGAGAAACAGGCTCGCCTTCGCGATGTGTTTCTCGACGGCACTGACCGTAATGTCGAACTGCGCCGCGATCTCCCGGTACTTCAGGCCGTCGATACGATGGAGCAGAAAGATCTCCCGCGTCCGCGGTCCGAGCGAATCGAGGCCGGTCATGATCCTATTAAGACGTTCCTGGGCGGCCAAAACCTCAGTGTGCAGGGGCTGACCGTCGGAAAGATCCAGCATTTCGCCGATATCGATCGGACTCTCGCGCCGCACCTGCGTCCGCCGCCGCTCGTCGACAGCGAGGTTGGCGGCCGTTTTCACGAGGAATGCCGAGGGGTTATCGACCGTATGCTGCTGGCGATACTCGGACAGCCGCACGAACGCCGAATGCAGCAAGTCCTCGGCCACGTCGGACTCGCCGACCACGCGTCGGACGGCACGCAAAATGCCGAGCCAGCCCTTCCTGTTCGTCGGAAGTTCGGACATTGCTTCTCGCACGACCTGCCTCGCTCGTGGCGGGCAGCCCCCTGGTGTTACGCGAATATGGCAATGACGGAGACGTTCCACAAGTACCGCTGCTATGACTTGAGGTAGGTCATTCGGAGCTGCTGCTTCAGCCGCGCGCGCAGCTCCGGGTCGAGCTTGCCGAGCAGTCCCTGCAGCGCTACAGGAATGTGCGCGACCGGATCCTCGCCAGGAACCTTGAAGACGTGAGTGTCGAACATCGTCCGCCAGTAGGCTCTCTCGCCGGGCGGCAGATCCTTGATCGCAAGCAACGCAGTCAGAAAGCATTCCATGGGGCGCTCCAGTCCCCGCGCGTCGTTACCCCACCAGTAGTTCACGAGCGCGTTGTACGGCTCGAGCGAGGTGACGTGGTGCCACCAGTACTTCGGCATGAAGATCGCGTCGCCCGCTTCGAGATGCGCGACGCGAGCAGCCTGCAATGCCCGGCGGAATCTTGGAAACCGATCGAAGTCCGGGGCCGCGGGATCGACGAGCGACAACGGCGGCGGAAACGGCTTGTCGATCGGCCCGACATACAGGTTGGCGACCTGCTCCGGCGGAAACAGCAGGAACCGTCGGCGACCCGCGATGACGCACGCGAGGTTGTGCTCCGGATCGTGATGGGTTTGCGTGCGCACCGGGCCTGCGACCCACAAGCGCGGCAGCACTTGTGGCGGCAGAAACGGCGCGGGATTGCAGCGAACGAATTCCGGCAAGTGACTCGCAAGCGGCAACGACTGGATCGCGATGAAAGGCGCGTTCGGCTCGCCGAGCGAACGCAGCAGATGATCGAGCGTCTCGGATATCCGCCTGCGACGATGCGAGAAGTTGAAACCGCGAAGATCCGGCGTGTACAAGAAGCGGCCCTGCGTCTGCGGCGGTGCTTCGAGCACTTCGATGAACGAGCCTGTGTCCATGGACTTCAGGTACTCGTTCATCGCGGCCGCAGAGCATCGACCGGCCGCGAGCGCCGGCCAGTGCTCGAGCGCGCCCTCGATGACTACAGGCTCTTCGGCCGCGACGATCGCCTGGAATGCTGCTGCAGACTCGGCGCGCCGCACGGAGACCCGCGGCAGCGCGTCGAGATCCTGCGACGTCAGGCCCGGGGCGTCGTGGCGCACACTGTCTGCAGGTAGTCGCTGTGCGATGGCTGTTCCTCCACCTTGGCTCTGATGAAGCTCAGCAGGCGTCCCAGCTCGCGCTGCGTGACTTCCGGCGATGTTCGCTCGACTGCAGGATCGTAGCTTTCGGGTATGACGCCGTGTCCGATCAGCAATGCCTGCCAGTCGTCGATCATGAACGTCTCGTCTTCGTAGTACGCGACGTCGCCGCGCGCACGGAACGTGGCGATCTTGTGGGTGAGCTCCGGCGACAGCACCTGCTCACGGGCGCGCGTCCAGAATGACGAATTCCCGAAGCGGTTGAGCAAGTAGTGCGCGCACTGGAAGTCGCGGATGCGCTCGAACGCCGAGCGGATGTTCTGGTTGTATTCGGCGCGCTCGACCCCGTAGTCGGCCTGCACCGGAAACAGGTGCAGCAAATGCACGAGGCCGACCTGGACGGCCTGCAGGTCCACGGAATGGACGGGATCGAACACGCACGCAGCCTGGCCGATGGCCACGCAATTGCGCTCCCAGGCGACAGCGCGTCGGCCAGGTTCGCACGCTCGCACCGCTGCCCCGTGCAAAGCAGTTCCAGCGACGCGCGCGGCGGCTTGCAACGCGGTCTCGTCACTGAGAAATGCGCTCGAATAGGCCACACATATATGAGTGCTCATCTGCGTCGGGTAGAGCGCAACCCACCCATCGGCCCAGGCGCGAACTTCGGAATAGACGGGAACCGGATGGATCGAAGCGCCGTGGGCCGCCAGCACGCGATCCGCGACGAAATGATCGCGCCAGCTTGCTCGCTGCACAGCCAGCGCTGACAGCAGCTGGCCCTCTTCGCCGGTGGCATCGAGAAAGAAGTCGCCATCGATGCGCCTGTCACCCTCCAGTTCGACGCCCGCGATTGCGCCGTCCGCGTGCAATACGGCTCTGGCCTCCCGCGCCTGGTGCGCGGCCACACCACGCTTCAGCGCGATGAACTTGAGCAGAGCGCTATAGGCGATCGCGGACAGGTGATAAGCGTAGTCGGTGAAGCCGTGCGCCTCGATCTGCGAGTCGGGCACCAGCATGCGTCCCTGCTTCGCAGCAGCCGCAGTCAAGCAGAAGTCCTCGAGCCCCACTTGCAGACCGAGCTTGCGAGCTCGCAGCCAGCACGGCAGGAATTCCTTTTGCTCGATGCGCGCGCCATGCGAACCATAAGCATGAAAGAACGCGGGCGCCGAGCCCGAGGTATCGACGAACCTCTTTCCCAACGTAAAAGCGCCGCGGGTGACGCCGATCAGCTTGCTCTCTTCGATCCTGAGGCGCGTGTGCAGAGGCTCGAGCGCCGGCAACGTGGCGTACACGTCCGCTGCCTGCAATCGACTCGGCAATTCGACGACGGTGATTTTCACCCCGGCTGTCCCGAGCGCCTGCTGCAACACGCACGCCGCGAGCCACACGGGAGCATCGCGCCCTACCAGAATCACTTCCCTGGGTGCGCCGGCGGTCACAGCGAAGCCACCTGGCGCGCAGCGGGCACATCGGAACAGTAGTTCTCGATCACTTCGCTGTGCGGGCGCATCTGCTCGACGTGCGCATGGATGCGGTCGAGCAGTTCGCGCATCCCGGCATCGAGTTGCGCGAGCGGAACACCATCCGCCATTCGGTCGTACGCAGCCGGCCTCAGCCCCTGACCGAACAGCACGGCGAGCCAGCTGTCGCGGGAGAAGAAGCCATCCTTGTAGTAAGGGACGTGTCCGCGCACTTCGAACAGGCGCATCTTGTGCCGCAAGCTCGGCGGCAGCTCCTGTGCCCGGACGTGGTCCCATAGCGGCTGGCCGCTGCGGCGATTGGCCACGTAGTGCAGGATGAGGAAGTCGCGGATGCGATCGTAGAGCGCATCCGAGCCGCGGTTGAACTCATCGCTCAATCGCCGGTCCGCGAGGTCGGCTGCTCCCGTCACGGGCATGAGCCGCAGCAGATCCTGGATCGCGCGTTGAATGAGAAAGATGCTCGTGGACTCGAGCGGCTCGAGGAATCCGCTCGCGAGGCCGATGCCAACGCAGTTGCGCTGCCATGCATGAACCCGCCGCCCGGCACGGAAGCGCAGCAGCTTGGGCTCCGCGAGCGCCCTGCCATCGAGCTGGCGGAGCAGCGTTTCGCGCGCATCCTCCTCGCTGATGAAGCGGCTGGAAAAGACGTAGCCATTGCCGGTGCGATGCTGCAGGGGAATCCGCCATATCCAGCCGCCCGTCTGCGCCGTCGAGCGCGTGTATGGCGTCAGATCTCCGGAGCGCTCGCAGGGAACGGCCAGAGCCCGATCGCACGGCAGCCAGTGACTCCAGTCCTGCCATTCCGATCCCAGCGTCTGGCCCAGCAGCAGCGAGCGGAAGCCGGTGCAATCGATGAAGAGATCGCCTTCGATGCGCGCGCCGGACTTGAGCGTGAGCGTCGCGATGTTGCCCGATTCCGGATGGAGCGCGACCTCGGTCACCTGCCCTTCCATGCGCTGCACGCCGCGGCCGATCGCCCAGCGGCGCAGATAGTCCGCGTACAGCGTTGCATCGAAATGATAGGCATAGGCGTAGTGCGTGGAGCGCGTGAACTGCGAGTCCGGGAACTCGAAGGCGTTGCGCTGGCAGGCGCGGATGGCGCACGAGTACGCCTCGAATCGGTCGGGATTCAGTCCGCGCTGACGAGCGCGCATCCAGTGGTGCTGGAACTCGATCCCGCCCCAGAGCTGGCCGAAGCTGCCGAAGGGATGGACGTAGCGGTCGCCCGGCAGATCCCAGTCGCGAAACTCGATGCCGAGCTTGAACGTCGCCCGGGTCTCGCGCATGAAATTCGACTCGTCGATGCCGAGCAGGTCGTTGAAGTCCTTCAGCGCGGGCAGCGTCGCTTCGCCTACGCCGACGGTGCCGATCTCATCGGACTCGATGAGTGTGACCTGGTAGTGCGAGCGCGGCAGCACGGCCACGAGGCCGGCCGCGCACATCCACCCTGCGCTGCCTCCGCCGACGATGACGACTTTGATCATCCTGCTCTGCTGTATGAAGGCGCGCCGCAACGGAGCTCTCGCCGCGGCGCGCCCTCCGGGGGACGCTGCTCCTCGTCAGTACCTGAAACGAATGCCGAGCTGGAAGCGGCGGTCGTTGCGGGTCCAACCCGAGTCGATCTTCACCGGCTTGGCGCCCGGGCTGCCCGGCGAGTCGCCGAATATCTGCTGCTGCATGACAGCCGTCGTGTCGAGGATGTTCGAGACATCCAGCGACACCTCCAGGCCGTCGTTGACCTGATAGCGCACGGAGCCGTCCAGGTAACCGCTGTCGTCCTGCCACATCGGCAGGCCGATGCAGCAATCGAGATTGGCCGTCAGGAACTCCGATCGCCAGCTGTACGCGAGGCGCGCCGCGATCGGGCCATGCTCGTACAACCCGACGACGTTGAACGAGTGGTCCGAGATACCGGCGAGCCGGTGTGCGTCGATCACGTTGCTGGCGAACGAGAGCGGATTGCCGGCGTTGCCGTTGCCGCCCGTGGACGTGTTGTTGCCGCCGCCGAACGCAGTCGTGCTGCCGGCGATGTAGCCCGCCTGGACGGCGAGGTTCGAGTTGTTGATGTCCGACTGCTGCGTGCGCGTGTAGTTCACCTGCGCACCGAGTCCGCTCCACGCACCGGGCAGGAAATCGAAGAACGTCTGATACGCGACTTCGAATCCTTTGAGCGTGCCGCCGCCGTCACCGTTGCTCGGCCCGCGAATCGTCACGTCCTGGGTCGTACCGTTGTTGGTGAACGCGCGTCCCGAACGCCCGTACGCGATGGCGTTGTCCAGCTGCTTGTAGAACAGCCCCAGCGTGAACGAGCTGCTCGCGCTCAGGTAGGCTTCGTAGGAGAGATCGAAGTTGTCCGCCGTCACCGGCTCCAGTCCCGCATAGCCCGCTTCCGCGGCGAACACGAAGTTGTACCCGGTCACGTTACCCGCCGAGTCGCGGATCAGGAACGGGGACGTGAGGCTGGTATCGATCGGCGGCGCGTTGATCGAGACGAAGTTGCGCAACAGGCCGAAGTCCGGACGCGACATGCCGCGCGAGTAACCGAAGCGGATGTACTGCTCAGGAGTGAGCCCGAAGCGCACGTTGAAGCTCGGCAGCACGTTGCTGTAGGACTTGTCGAGCGCATTGCGGATGCCGCTGCCGGTGCTGAACGCCAGCAACCCCGGTGTCAGCCAGCACTGGATATCGGTGGCCTGCGTCGGGCCGTTGTTACTCGGGTCGCAGGCGCCTTGCCCGCCCGTGGCGGCAGAGTTGTACCACTGCGCCGTCGGAAAGATTACGCTGCCGGCGCTCGTCACGTCGGTCTTCACGTAACGCACGCCGATGTTGCCCACGACGTTGATGCCGCCAAAGATCTTCGCATCCGGCCCGCCGAAGTTCAGCATCAGATACGCCGCCTTGCTCTTCTCATTGACGTCGACGATTTCGGGCTGCGTGAAACAACCGTCGACGTTGGCGTCACGATCGCACAACGGATTCCATCCCTGCGGGGCGTTGATGTTGCTGTCGGCCAGGCCCTGCGTGTGCAGACCGTAGTTGCGCAACGTGTCCCGGTTGAGGAACACCATCGGCCCGTTCGGGAAGACGCTACCGTTGTAGTGACCGTTGAGGCTCGTCGACTCCCAGATGCCTGCGGGATAGCCCTGGAAGGTGCCCGTCGGACAGCCCGCGAGCGGATTGCCGGCGCCGTCGACGGGATACGGCGTCGGGGTCGAGGTGTCGACGTTCCACGCCGCGCCGTTGCAGCTCCAGGAAGGCGCGATCGGCGCCCAGTTGTAGGTCGAGTAGCGAACCTTCTGATCGCGATCGGCGAAGCGCACGCCGGCCTTCAGCGAGTTGAGCCAGCCGCCGCCGCCGAGGTCGTACTCGACGTCGAACTTGCCTGCCTTCTCCTCGGCGTCGTTGTTCTCCCAATGGTCCTGGATGAACTGCATCCAGTAGTTGTGCGGATTGGCGAGAAATCCATCCGCGTAATTCGTGTTCGGCGCGGGCGTCAGCGCGATTCGCGGCGTGCCGTCGCCATTCGTCGAATAGTTCGCGGTCGCGAGCGAGTTCGCCGCCACCAGAATGTCGTAGTTGTTGGTCTTCGCTTTGATGTACTGCGCATCGAAGCTCGTGTGCAGCCGGTCGGTGACGTCCCACTGCACGTTGAACGACAGATCGCGCGTGCCCTCGACGTGATCGAAGATGCGCGCTTCGTCGCTCACGTTCGAACCCGTCAGCTGATTGCAGCCGCCGGTCTGAATGCCCGGCGTCACCGGATCCATGTCGCAGTCGTTCACGAACGGCAGGCCGGGCACCGCCGAGCCGCGATTGATGTTCCCGCCGGGCGTCCCGCTGTCGAATCCGGAGGCGGTGATGGGCTGCCCCAGTACGCCCGAGCTCAGCATGCCATTCGGGCCAAAATTGAAAGAACCCGTGACCGGCTGCCAGGCCGGAGACGCGAAGGGCGACCAGACCGGCGTGCCGAAACCGGCGCCGTTGTTGAAGCTGATGTTGGAGCTGCGTTCGAGCCAGGGATTCTTGTAGCGCGAATCGATGCCCTGCACCGTGACCAGGACGCTCTCGTCGGTGCTCTGGTATTGCAGCGCTACCGCGGCGCCGTAGCGCTTGCGATCGTACTCCACCTGCGAGAAGTTCACCTGGCTCGGCGCGTACACCCAACCCGTGCCGCCGTACGGATTGTTGTTGCAGGGAATCGTGCCGTCCGGGCTCACGACCGCGGGCAGCGTGCCGCTCGGTCCCGCGTAGTCGGAACAGAACGTGCTGATGCGAGTCATGTTGACGGCTTCGGTTTGCGTCGTGATGTGCGAATACGCAGCGTTCACCATCGCACCGAAGCGGCCCGAATCCGTTTCCCAGACGTTGCTGTAGAGGCCCGACGCTTCGTACGTCGGCTCGTCCGAGCGATCGCCGTAGTTCGCGCGCCCGGTCAATGCAATGTCCTGGCCGGTGCCGTCGAAGGGAACGCGCGTGCGCAAGTTGACGACGCCCGCGATGCCGCCTTCGGTCATGTCGGCTGTCTGGTTCTTGTACGAGTCGATGCCCTGCATCAGCTCCGGCGAGATGTCGTTGAAGTTGAGGCCGCGGTAGCCGTCCGCCGAGAATGAATCGCGGCCGTTGACCTCGGTGCGCACGAACGTCAGTCCGCGGATCAGGACCGATGACGGCTCCGCGGAGAAGTGGTTGCTGTCATCGCTCGATTGCAATCGCGAGGTCGTGATGCCGGGCACGCGCTGCAATGCCTCGGCCACCGACTTGTCCGGGAAGGCGCCGATGTCCGTTGCCGTGATCGAGTCGACGAAGGTCGCGGCATCTTTCTTGATCGCCTGCGCTGTTTCGAGCGCCTCGCGAAAGCCGATGACGACCACTTCCTCGAGTTTTTCGCCGCTCTGGACGTTCTGCGCCCAGGCAGGCGCCACTCCTGCAGCGGCCAATGTCGCCATGGAAACTGCCCGCTGCAGCAGAACGCTGCGTCGCCCGCGAGTCGCTGATCTCATTGATCCCCCTGCTTCGTTGCATGTTCTCGCTTCTGACGAGTTGACGTTCTGCGGGGGCGCTTTCCTCACTTGCGCAAGAGCGCTCGTGACGCTGCTGAGGAAAACGAGCTGCTCATTCGTCAATCACTGAAGGGGATTTCTCCGTAGAGGGAACCTGTGGTCAGCCGAGCAACCCTGGGCGCTGCCGCCGCGCTGTCTTTCACATCTGTCTTTGCGAATCCTGCGTCTGCGGCACGGCCGGGGACCTGCGTGGATTCTCCGAGTGCAACACTGACGGTCTGCGTGTCGTCCGACGTCCGGGGCCCGAACTACAGCGTCTATCGCGGCAATCGGCAGATCATCGATGCCGCTGCGCTCGGCCTGCTGCTCGACGGGCAGCCGTGGTCGCCGGCACAACAGATCTCGGCTCCGCGCCGCACGAGCGTCGATCGCACGTGGGAGCAGCCGTGGGGTGAGCAACGTCTGATTCGTGACCGTCACGCCGAGCTGCGGGTGACGCTATCGACGGCGAGCGGCGAGAGCCAACCGTTCGACGTGATCTTCAGGGTCTTCGACGACGGGTTTGGATTTCGCTATGCGTACGAGCGAATTCCTGCCGGCGAGGCCGTCGCCATCCGCGACGAGCTGACCGAGTTCCGGCTGGTCGGTGACTGGAATGCATGGTGGTATCCGGCGAGGCAACCGGATCGCGACGAGTATCTCTATCGAAGAGCGCCCCTGCTCGATGTGCAGCTCGCCGAAACTCCGCTGACGCTGCAGAGCGCGGATAGCCTCTATCTCTCGATTCACGAGGCGGCGCTGATCGACTACGCGAGCATGAACCTGCGCCGCACCGCCGAGCGCACGCTCAAGGCCGACCTGATGCCGTGGTCGGACGGCGTGCTCGTGCGCAAGACCGGCGCGTTCACGACGCCTTGGCGCATGGTCCTCATCGGCGACTCGCCGATGGCCCTTGCAGACTCGCGGATCGAGCTCAATCTCAACGAGCCCAACCGGCTGGCCGATACGTCCTGGATCAGCATCGGCAAGTACGTCGGCGTCTGGTGGGAGATGCACCTCAACCGCTCCACGTGGGCCAGCGGCGAGCGACACGGCGCGACGAACGAGAACGTCCGGCGCTACATCGATTTCGCCGCGCGCAACGGTTTCGTCGGCGTGCTCGTGGAGGGCTGGAACGTCGGCTGGGACGGAGACTGGATCGTCAACGGGCGCGACTTCAGTTTCACGCAGTCCTATCCCGATTTCGATCTGCTGCAGCTCTGCGAGTATGCGCGCCAGCGTGGAGTCGCGCTGATCGGACATCATGAGACCGCCGGCGCGATCGAGAACTACGAGCGTCAGCTCGACGATGCGCTCGAGCTTTACGCCTCGCATGGCGTGCGTGTGGTCAAGACAGGCTATGTGCGCAACAACGGCACGATCGAGCGTTCGCTCGCAGACGGCTCCACCGGCCACGAATGGTTTGCCGGACAATACCGCGTGCGGCACGAGCTGCTCGTGGCCGAGACCGCTGCCCGGCACCGGATCTCCATCGACGCACACGAGCCGGTCAAGGATACGGGCCTGCGCCGCACCTGGCCGAACATGCTGAGTCGCGAAGGAGCGCGCGGTCAGGAGTTCAATGCGTGGGGTCGTCCGACGAATCCGCCGGAGCATCTCACGATCCTGCCCTTCACGCGGCTGCTCGCCGGGCCGATGGATTTCACCCCCGGAATCTTCGATCTCACGTTCGGCAAGACACAGCTCAATGAGCGCGTGCAGTCGACGCTCGCGACGCAGCTGGCGCTGTACGTCGTCGACTACAGCCCGATCCAGATGGCTGCCGATCTTCCGCAGAACTACGCGGCGCGTCCGGATGCATTCCAGTTCATCCGTGACGTGCCGACGGATTGGGAAACGTCCTTGACCTTGCAGGCAGCGATCGGCGACTACGTCGTGGTGGCTCGTCAACAGCGCGGCGCCGCAGATTGGTATCTCGGTGCGATTACCGACGAGAACGCGCGGAGCCTGCGCGTCCCGTTGACCTTTCTGGCGAAGGGACGGCGCTATGAGGCCCAGATCTATCGCGACGGCGACGGCGCCGACTATCGGACGGCGCCGGCCAGCCTGACGATCGAGAGGCGGACGGTTACCTCGAAGGATTCACTCGACATTGCGATGGCGCCGGGCGGCGGGATGGCGGTGCGCTTGCGGGCCCTTTGAATGTAAGATCGAGGCGCCCATGAGCCCATACTCCCTTTCCCGACGCGCCGTGCTCCAGGGACTGATGGCGGCCGCACTGCCGCTAGGCCAGAGTGCCTGCACTCAGCAGAACCCGAATGCCCTCGTCGTCGGCGGTTTGCCGGTCACGTGCAATCTGACGTTGCCGGTCGCGTGCGTCGCACGTGCTGCGGCCAACGGCACCGCAGCCGCCGGTGCGGCGAAGTTTGCATTCGAATACAGCAAGTACAACGGCTGGCCGGAGATCAAGGAGTCGCTGATGGCGGGCCGCATCCAGGCCGCCTACATGCTGGCGCCGCTGGTGATGGATCTGGCCGACCGCGGCATCCCGATCAAGATCGTCTCGCTCGGGCATCGTTCGGGTGCAGTCATCATGGTGCGCAACGAGTCGCCGTACCAGGACTTCCGCCAGCTCGCCGGCCGCCGGGTCGCGATCCCGAGCCGTTTCGCGGTCGACTACCTGTTTCTGCGCCGCATGCTCGCCGAGGAAGACATGCGCGTGGAGCAGCTGGAGATCGTCGAGATGCCGCCGCCGGACATGCCGGCTGCGCTGTATGCGAATGCCGTCGACGCGTATTGCACCGGTGAGCCGTTCGGGGCTGCTGCACAGAGTGCCGGATATGCGAGGCCGCTGCGAATGACACGCGACGAGTGGCCCAGGTACATCTGTTGTGTACTCACCGTGCGCGAAGAGCTGATCGCAACGAACTCCGCCATGGTGCAGGACCTGGTCGATCACGTGCTCGGCGCCGGCGTTTGGCTCGATCAGCAACCGGCGAACCGCGAGAAGGCCGTGCAGATCGCAGCCGGCCGCCCGTACTTCAACCAGGATCCGAAGATCATCCGCTTCGTCATGCAGAACCCGACCGACCGGGTCACCTATGGTGACCTGCGCATGATTCGCAGCGAGTTCGAAGAGCTCATGCAGCTGTCCATGCAGGCCGGCACGATCAAGCATCCGATCCCGTACGAGAAGTACGTCGACGAGCGCTTCGCGCGCAGCGCGAAGCCGTCAGTCATCCCGTTGTGAGCGCGCGCACCTTGAGCTCTGTATTGCTGACGCTCGCAGCGATCGTTGCGGCGCCGGTGGCCGGTGCGCCTGCGCTCAAGGCCGGAGTCTTCGACCCGCCCCGCGAGGCCCCGCCGTTTGCGTTGGAAAGTTCGGGCGGCGGCAAGCTGGAGCTGCGCAACTATCGCGGCAAGATCGTGATCCTCGGCTTCGGCTTCACGTGGTGCACGGACGTGTGCCCGGTCACGCTCGCAACGTTGGCGCAGGCGCGGCGCAAGCTCGGCCCCGCAGCAGATGACGTCCAGACCGTCTATGTCACCGTCGATCCCGAGCGCGATGATCCGCCGCGCATGAAGGAGTACCTGCACGCCTTCGATCCGACTTTCATCGGCGGCACTGGCGGGGAGCGTGAGCTCGCCGCGGTACGCAAGGACTACGGCATTGTCGCGGAGAAGCATGTCAAGGGCAGCAGCTACTCGGTCGCGCACTCCTCCTACACGTACTTGATCGACCGCCGCGGGCAACTGCGTGCACTGATGCCCTATGGCCACGGCGCAGACGATTACGTGCACGACCTCAAGATCCTGCTCGCGGAGTAGCAGTGATGCGTTCGCTGCTGCGGAGCGTCCTGCTGGCATGCGGTGCAGCTGCGGTAGCGGTGATCTCCTGGGCCGGCCTGACACCGATCGAACCCCGGACCGGCGCAGACCGCGAGGAACTCTTCGAGATCCCGCACGGGACGTGGGCGCGACGGCGGTCGGGCGAGGATCTCGGGATCCTGCCGGACGAAATCCGCCTGACGCTCGGAATCCGGGATATCCTCGTGCTGCACAACCTGGACGAGGTGCCCCAGATCTTCGGCCCGACGCTCATGATGCCGGGCCAGAGCTTCCGGCTCCCGTTCGAGCAGGCAGCGGAATACCAGTTCGCCTGTACCGCGCACGCGAGCGGACAGATGCGGGTCATCGTGGACTCGTATCCTGATACGCCGTGGGCCAGAATCATGTGGCGCGCACGAAGACTATGAACAGAATCAGGAACACATTGCCCGCACTGGGTGTCATCGCCGCACTGCTGCTCGCCTGGTGGGGCGCGATCGTCGCCACGCGGAGTCTGATATTTCCGACGCCGTGGGGCGTCGTCGCCGGCACGATCGAGCTGCTTCAGGACGGCACGCTGTGGCGGCACATCGGCGCGTCGCTGCTGCGCGTCGGCACGGGCTTCTCGCTCGCCGTATGCGTCGCTGTCCCGCTCGGATTGTGGATGGGCTGGGTGCGCGGCGCGTACAACACGCTGAATCCCATCTTCCAGATGCTGCGCCCGATCTCGCCGATCGCCTGGATCCCGATTGCGATCCTGTGGTTCGGCGTCGGCGACGCCTCGCCGATCTACCTGATCTTCATCTCGTCGGTGTTTCCGATGATCGTGCAGACCACCGTCGGCGTGCACACGATCGACAAGCGTTACCTGCGCGCGGCGGAGAACTTCGGCGTGTCGCGCGCGACGCTGTTCACGCAGGTCGTCATCCCGGCCGTGCTGCCGCAGGTTTTGGTCGGCATGCGCATCGGGCTCGGCGTTGCCTGGCTGGTCGTCGTCGCCGCGGAAATGATCGCGCTGCGCTCGGGACTCGGCTACATGATCATGGACTCGCGCAACGCGGGCAATCGCTACGATCTCGTGATCGCAGGGATGATCATCATCGGCGTGATCGGCCTGTCGCTCGACGGCAGCATGCGCCGGCTGGAACGCATCAGGTGGGTTCGCTGGCGTTATGCGCAGTAAGATCGAAGTCCAGGGCCTCAGCAAGAGCTTCGAGTCCGACCAGGGTCGCCTGGTCGTCATCGAGGACGTCAGCTTCACGGTTCGCGACGGTGAGACCGTGGCCATCATCGGCCCGTCGGGCTGCGGCAAGACGACCCTGATGAACATGATCGCCGGCTTCGTGCGGCCGGACGCCGGCGCGATCGTCGTCGATGGGATGCCGCGCCTGAAGCCCGACCCGAAAGGGATCCTGATCACGCAGCACGGCTCGGTGTTCCCGTGGCTCACGGTGCGCGAGAACCTGATGTTCGGCCTCAACGGACATGCGCCGCGGAACAAGGCCGAGATCGCCGATCGTTACGCCGCGATCGTCGGCCTCAAGGGCTTCGAGGCGAGCTACCCGCACGAGCTGTCGGGCGGCATGCTGAAGCGTACCGAGCTGGCGCGGGCGCTCGTGGTCAAGCCGGAAGTTCTGTACATGGACGAGCCGTTCTCGGCGCTCGACGCGCTGATGAGCCTGCGAGTGCGCAACGAACTGCTGCGGATCCTCGCGGAGGAGCGCCACACAGTCATGCTGATCACGCACGACGTCGAGGAAGCGATCCACGTCGCTGACCGCATTCTCGTGCTTTCGCAGCGACCGGCACGACTCCAGGCTGCATTCGACGTTCCGTTCCCGCATCCGCGTCGGCTGGCCAGCGCGCCGGCGCAGGAGCTGCGCGTCGCCATCCTGCGCGAGCTCGGCGTCGAGCAGTTCGGCGGTTGAGAATGCACATCAAGGCAGGTTCCCTGCTCGCGCTCGCACTGTTGGCAAGCACGACCTGCAACGATTCCTGCGCGCAAGATGCAACCCCGCTGCTCGAGAGCTTCAGGACGTGGAAGCCGATCATCGACGCCCGCATGCGTGCGGAGCTCGTCGACCAGACGCCGCTCGCCGAAGATGCCGAGGCCGCAACCTTGCGGTTGCGAGCGGGCTTCGAGTCCGCCAAGGCATGGAACACTGCGCTGCTCGCCGAGGGCGAGTTCGTGACGCCGTTCGATGGCGACTATCGCCCTGACCCGGCACGCCCGACGCGCACTGCATTCCCGGTTGTAGCAGATCCGGAAAGCTACGAAGCGAACCGCCTGCAGCTCACGAACACCACGCTGCCAGGCACGACACTGACACTCGGCCGCCAGCGGATCGCGCTCGACGATCAGCGTTTCGTCGGCAATGGCGCCTGGCGACAGAACGAGCAAACCTTCGACGCCGTGCGCGTAGTCAACAAGAGCGTGCCCACGCTGACCGTCGATGCCACCTACCTCGATCAGGTCAACCGCGCCTTCGGTCCGGATTCGCCGCAAGGCCGCTGGCACGGCGACGGATGGCTCGGCAACGTCGCGTGGCAACTCCCGATCATCAGGCTCACGACGTTTGCCTACGTGCTCGACTTCGAGCCGCTCACCCGCTTCCCCGGGCTATCAGCCGTTCAGGCCGCCGCCCTCAATCCCGAGCGCGTCTCCACTGCCACGTACGGTGCGCGACTGAGCGGCGAACGCGCCATCGCGTCCTGCAAGCTTGGTTACGCGGCCTCGTATGCGCAGCAGAGCGACTACGGATCGAACCCGCTGAGCTTCGATCTCGACTATTACTCGGCAGAGATGATCGGCACGTTCGGACGCTATGGACTCACGCTCGGCAATGAAGTGCTGCAAGGCGACGGCACGACCGGCTTCGCGACGCCGCTCGCGACGCTGCATCCCTTCAACGGCTGGGCCGACAAGTTCCTGACCACACCTGCGAACGGTCTCGACGATCGCTACGCCAGAGTGATCTATGCGTTGAAGGGAGCAAGCGTGTTCGATGCGCTGTCCGCGACGCTGGCCTACCACGAATACAGCACAGAGAAGCTCGACGCAGATCTCGGCACTGAAGTGAACGTGCAGTTGCAGGCGAAGGTGCAGCGTTTCTCTGGACTCATCAAGTACGCAGCCTACGAGGCACACGAAGGTCGCACGCCGGCCGCGTATCAGGACACGACCAAGCTGTGGGTACAACTCGAGTACGTGTGGTGACCCGGCCCGCTGCCGGTGTCATCGCCTTGCTACGACTAGAGCGATCTCAGGTCCGCCGATTCGGCGCGCAAATCGCGTAGGAACTGTTCTAGCTCACGCATACGGTGTGGCGCGCGAGCCTTGCCCGCCTTGGAGACGATGCGCGGCGGGACTGCCGTCAGCGAGTGTTCCAGGTCCTTCACGACTGACGGTCCGTCGGGATCGCCACCCTTGGGGTCGACGAGACCGAAGACACGAGCGACGCCAATGGCGCCGAGCCAGTCGAGCGCGTCGGCGTCGTGAAGGTAGATCGCTTCAGGTCCCACGGGGTCGCGTCCGGGCATATGCGTGCGTATCGCGCCGCGCACAGCTTCGATCTTCGACACCGGAAAACCGGTGCCCGCGAGCATCGACTCGACGATTCGCGCAGCCTCATCCTGATGATCCACGCCGGGCTTGCGGAAGGGTTCGAACGCGGCCACGTCGTGCAGGTAAGCGGCTGCATAGAGGACATCGTCGTCCACCGTCACCTGATCTGCCGCTGCGAGCTCTTTCGCCAGCTCGTAGTCCCGCACCGAGTGCGACAGTCCCCATGCTGGATGCTTCAGGTTGGCCTCGGTAAAGCGATGCACGGCGGCGCGCCAGTCACCCTTGCGTTCGATAGTTGGTGCAGCAGGCGCGTCGGCCGCAATTGCAGCGGTGCTGAGATTCATCATCACCGCGAGAGTGGCGAGCAGTGCGCAGTGGCCCCGGCGATTCAGGATTCCGATTGGCACAGTGAGTCTCCTTTGCACGCGACGCGTCGCACTGTACCGAGTCGACCGGTCACCTCGTCCGCTTTGCGACGAACAGCTGCAAATCGCGGACGTAGCGGGCTGTGCGAGCGACGGAGCCGGCTCCCCGCTTACTTACAGTCGAAGCTGGCGGCGTCGTTTGGATTGCAGAAGTAAGTTGCTGAAATCTCGCACCTGCGGCCCTCGAACTGCCGATTCTCAGAATCATGACGATGTCCGGCATTGGATACACCTTGCAGCTGCGCGCCGCTGGCGTAAAGTGCTCGTGCATCCAACGAACCATCCTGCTTGTTACCGGCCGCAAGAGCTCCGAACGAGCATCAAGTGTCATAGCGGGGCGCACAAGTATGGGCACAGAGGCCAACCCGAAGACTCTCTTCTTGAATGGTGTCGAGGTCGAGTCGATCGAACCTACGGGAAACAGCGCGAAGGATCTGGCGGCGGCGCGCCGCTTCCTGGCCGAGAAAGGTATCGACAAACCGCAGCAGCGGCTCACAGTGCGCGACAAACTGCGAAGGGTTTGGCGCAGTAAATTCCTCTAGCCGCAGAGGGTCGTCAGCGGCACCTCGCTGCGCATGCCACGAGGTGCCCCGACACCCGCCGCGGCGCTTCATTGCGCCGTTCGGAAGCAGAATTCCGTGATCGTCTGGTTGCCGCCTTCCTCAACCGCCAACACTTCGCCGATGTAGTCGGTGCCCGGCTGCAGAAGTTCCAGCGAGACGGTGAGCATCGTGCCGGTCTGCGCCGGGTACTTCACGTCGAAGTTGAGGTCGTCGTTTTCGACGATCACTTCGTAACGTACGATGTTGAGCGGCTCGTCATCGATGGATTGCGTCACGGGATTCCACGCAACGACCGCGCCTCGGGACGGCACACCCACGGCGCACTCCGCTCCCGGCGCCGGCCTCGGCAGGAGAATCTCCGGTCCGGCCGGAATGTCATGCGTGAACTCGGCCTCGCCGGTGATGCGATTACCTTTGGGGTCGTGCCCACGGAAGCGATACGTCCCTTCCGGGAAGCGCCTGAAGAACTTCTCGAACGGGAGGTCCGCGATCGGCGGTTCCACGCTTTCGAGGAACAGCTCGGTGCCGCCGCCCTGCCGCGTGAGTCGGCCTTCCGTTTCGGCGCCGAAGATCTCCCGGCCGCTCGGATCGAAGATCTCGATGTCCCGCCAGCCCTCACTCAGGTCAAGGAAGAACTGGACTCCGATGTCCTCAGCGGAAGAGTTGTACTCGATGATCATCGTGGCCGCTGAGAGCGGGACCGTCCTGGCTTTGCTCTCGACCTTCGTGCCGGGCTGAGCAGCTGCGACGGTCGTCGCGACGGCAAGCGTCGCACCAGTCAAAGCATGGCGGATCAGGGTAGCGAGCGTCGCGTTCATGAGTCGTCTCCGTCGTTGAGGAACGTGCACGAGTGCAATGCCTCTTTAGACGGGACCCGCCGGAAGATCCTTCGACGGCGGCCAGACGTTGCCCAAACGTTGCCCAAACGTTGCTATGAGCGCTGCGACTGCGCGCAGAGCCGCTCAGAAGCGCCAGATGACGCCCAGCGAAGGGGTGATCGGCAGATAGCTGAGTGTGCTCTCGTCCAGAGTCAGCTCAGGCGTGTCTTCGCTCTCGAGCTCGTACTTGACGCAGCAGTCGTTGCCACGGTTGAGGATGTTGCCTGCTTCGACGAACACGGTGAGCTCGCCGGCGCCGGACAGCTGGAAACGGCGCGCAGCGCGCACGTCGAGGCTTTGATAGTCATGCAGTCGGCGCGCGTTTCGCGGTCCAGCGCTGACGACCGCAATCGGCTCGGTCTGCGTCAACGCTACGGCAGTGGTCGGCCAGCCGCTGTGGTACGTGCCCGCGACACTGAGCTCCCAACGCGGGCCGCGCCAGGTCAATCCACCGCTGAACAGGTGCTGCTGATTCCAGCTGCGCTGGACGTCGCCAGAGTCGAACTCGTCCTTCACCGACGAGTGGCTGTAACTGAGCCACCAGCCCAACGGCTGCGCGGTCACGCGCCGCACGGTCAGCTCCAACCCGCTCGCTCGCGCGCCTCGCGGCGCGATACGGATGCGGTCCGGTTTGAGCTCGGGCAGCAGCACGAACGTGTTCAGCAGGTTTTCGAAGCGCGGTCGGATCCGACGGTAATCCTTGCGATAGGCCTCGAGTCGCGCCTCAATGCCGTTCGGGTGCCGATACTCAATGCTGCCGATGAGGTGACGCGCGTACTGCGGTGAAAAGAATTGCGTTACGCCGTCGGCCACCTGCAGCTCGTCGATTGACTGTGTCTGGAAGAAGCGGCCCCAGGCGGCGCGCAGGTGCACGCGTTCGCCGAACGCATGCAGCACACTGATCCGCGGACTCATCTGATCGCTGCTGTCCGGAGCAAGCGTGTCGCGATCCCAGCGCAGCCCGAGATCCGTCACGAGCGTCTGCGGCGTGCCGAACCGAGTGCTGCCGTACAGCGCGTAGTGATTGCCACTCGGCCGCACTTCAATGTCGCGCATACGAGTCGTATCCGTTGCCGCGCCCGGCACATCGAACAGCAAGTCGAAGTCGACCTCGTCGCGATAGCGGTAACGGCCGCGCATGTCGCGCAGTTCGCCGCCGAACAGCAGCAACAATTGATCATGGATTCGCCACGACCAGTCGGTCTGCAGGCTGTCGATAGTGAAATCGCGCTCGTCGTCGAGCCAACCGCTGGCCACGCCGTCCTGGTCAGCGTTGCCCCTGCGTACGCTGTCGAGAGCGCTGCGTGCAAACAGCACTCTTCCGGAGAGTGTTCGATCCGGCTCGTAATCGAGTTTGAGCCAGTAATAACGGTCTCGATAGTCGGCGCGCGCTGCTTCCTCATGATCGCTGTCGTAGAGCACAACCGAATCGTCTGACGCGAGCACGTTCGCAGAGAGCGCGATCGAGTCCGACAGTTGTCGGCCCGCGCGGCCGTAGAAGTCGGCGTATGCCGGCCGGCCGATGTTGGAGTTCAGCGCTTCGACGATCAGGTCAAGATTGCCGCGGCGCGCAGACAGCAGCCAGTCGTTGCGGCCGTCGCCAGAGCGACCGGCGAAGAGCGCCGCGTCATTGAAGAAGGTGAGCGACAGCTCACCGTAAGGCTCGTCCGGCGCCAGCGGATCGATGTCGATGACGCCGCTCATGCGATCGCCGAACGTCACCGGAAAGCCGCCCGCGTAGATGCGCATCTCGCGCACCAGTCCCGGCGCAATGGTGCTGAAGACGTTCTGGAAATCCCGCAAGTGATACGGGCTGCTCAGGTTCAGGCCGCCGAAGCGCACGAGAGTCTCGTCCGCTTCGCCGCCACGGATATTGGCGCGCGCGCTGAATTCGGTGGCCGCCACTCCCGGCAGGCGCGCCACGGCGCGCAGCGGATCGTCGCCGAGATCCGGAGAAAGCTGCAGGTCGGTAGCGCTCAATGTAGCCGTGGCGAGCGCATCGTCCTGTACGAAGCGGTACTCGCTCGCACTGACGATGATTTCTTCGAGATCTCCCATGGGCAGTGACGACCGCGCAGAGGCAGCGAGCGGCGCTGCGGCTCCCGGCGCGGTGCGGATCAGCAGCAACGCGCCGTTGGGCCCCTCCTTCACCGTGAGCCCATGCGGCGCGACCAGTTCCTCGAGAAGCTTCCGCGGATCACTCGCCTGCGGCTCGTCGCGAACCTGCATCGACGGTCGCACGAGATCGCTGCTGTAGAGAACGTTGAGTCCCTGCCGCTGGAGCTGCTGCAAAGCCTGCTCGAGCGTCTGGCCTCGGAAGGACGCAGCCGCGGCAGGTGCGAACGCCAGGCATGCCACCACGACGAGCACGGCGCGCACGCTTCGCCCCAGCGCGCGCCGGCAACTCCGCCAATCGGCCTCTCGCGGCATGACGTTCACCGCTACCGCTGCTGACTACCCCTGAGTCGGATCAGGATTGTACCGTCGTCGAGGATCGCGTGCTCCAGGTCCGTGGTCGCCAGCATCACCCCAAGCGCGTCGAGCGGCGCGAGGGTGCCGATATCGCCGTGCAGGATCGTCGTGTCAGCCTTGCGGCTGCTGGCAGGCCCATCGAAGCGCACTTGCCTGCCGGTCTCGCGCGCCACCCAGGCGAGCAGGAATGACAGGGGCCGGCCGTCGATCGCCGGTTTGGGTGCGATCGATTCCACCCATTGCCATTCCTCGTCCGCCGCGACGATGCGCAGACGCTCGACCGAACCGGCCCGAATGATGACGTCATCGCCCGCGACGGTCCTCAGCGACGCCGAGTCCGCGGGATCGATCCCGACCTGCCCCTCGCGCACGCGCACGCGGAAAGCCCCCTCGATGTAGCGCACCTCGAACTGCGTGCCGTAGTCCGCGGCGACGCCAGCCGCCGTGACAACCTCGATGCGCGGATGCGCCCTCGCTGCGGACGCGCCCGTATCGACGTAGATCTTTCCCGCCAGCACGCGCAGGCGCGATGAAGACTCGAGCAGAACCTCGGTACGATCGGCGAGCCGCAGCGAAATCTCGCCGGCGAGAAGAATTCCCGCGCGACTGTCGCCGTGCGTGCGAATACGCTCTCCTGCGCCGAGATCGGCCGCAGCCGACAATGCAGTCCAGCCGTCGTCGCGCCGAACCTCGAACGCGCCGACGACACGGTCAACGTGTCCGACGAGCGTGGCCGGTGCGCGCTGCGGGTTCGCGAGGAGCACCAATACTGCGCTGACGATCGCGATCGATGCAGCAACTGCGACGGAGCCGCGCAACCACCTGCGGCGCCGCACTTTCGTCTCCCAACTCGCGGTCGCCGCGGCGAGCACACGTTCATAGGTGGCAGCCGGCGGCTCGATGCGTCGCCCCGCCGCGCGCATGAGGTGCGCGACGAGATCGGTTTCATCCGCGGGTCTGTCACGATCGTCGATGAACTCCGGCATAGGTTGTCTACCTAGGGACTCGAGCCCTGACCGGGCGGCTGCAACACATCCGACACTTCCGCCAGCGCCCCGATTGCCTCACGAAAAGCCGCACGCGCACGCGCCAGCAGCGACTCCGCTGCCTTGACGCCGACATTCAAGTGCGCAGCGATCTCCTCGACCGACAGGCCGTCGACGTACTTCCATTCGAGAACGTCGCTGTAGCGATCCGGCAGCGTGTCCACAGTGGCCTGCACGAGCCGGCGCACGTCCTGCTGCCACATTGCCAATTCAGGTTGGACGACTGCGGCCGTACAGGCTTCGAGAATCGCGCGAACGTTCGGCTGATCCTCGAGCAGCACCACCGTACGCGAGTCGCGCCGCGCGGCGCGCTGATAATCAATGATGGTGTTGCGGCACACCTGGCAGAACCAGGTATACAGAGCCGCTTCGCCCCGATAGCTGTCCAGCCGCTCGATCGCTTTACAGAAGGTTCGCTGCACGACTTCGGTCGCAGCGTCTTGATCTCCATGGAGACGCGGCAGCGCGAAGCGGTACAGCCGCGGGAAAAAGCTGTCGAACAGAGCGCGAAAGGCTGCCGCGTCGCCGTGCAGCACGCGGCGAGCCAGTGCCTTGTCAACGTGAACCATTTCGGCCACGTGGGTTAGACGCGTGGCGCCTGCAAATCCTTCGCAGCACTGGCCCGGATACGCCGCGCGCGGGACAGCTGCGGAACCAACGACCGTTCACCAGAGGCATCCGGGTCTCGGTGATCGAGCCCGCCCACACGAGAACGCAGTTCGACACGAACTTTCTGGCCCCCGATTCGAAGCTCGATGAGTATCGCGAAGTGCGCGCGCTCCTGGATCAGGTGCTCAAGGAGGTAATGGCAACTGCTGACGAGCCGAGCGTCGTTGCCGACGTCGTGCTGCAAGCGGCCAGCGCCGCCCGGCCAAAACTCCGGTACACGGCTGGCGGGCTCGCGAATCGCCTGCGATGGCTGCGCAGATTTGCGCCGGTTCGGTTGGTGGACGCTGGCATTCGAAAGGATCTGCGGCTCGACGCCCCAACAACATCGCTACCTCGCAATCGCACAGGCCATCGTCCCGCCTGACGCCCCCTGTTCCACGGCGCTCGTTGTCTGAATGCGGCCCGAGGCCGTGCTGTCGCACGTGACCTCGGGCCGCTGAGCCGATCAACGTTCGATCATGGCTTACCCTGCCCGGACAGAAGTTGCAGTGTGTAACGCGCACGTCCCTTGTCGCGCCGCCCTGTGAACTCCAGCGTCCGGACTATGCTCTCTCCGGAACGCAGGACCCCGTCCGCCAGATACACGCGAAGGTACGGATCTCCCGTGCTGGTAATGCCGCTGGCGTTAGCCAGACGAACGCCATGTTCGAGCCCCTCAACGATCACGATCAGATGGGTATCCACGACCGATGGACTGATGTTGGTGAATCGATACGAGTCCCGATCTCGTCCACGGACGTTGTGATGCCACTCCGGCCCCGCAATGCTCACCCGCGCAGTGACATCGAGAAACTCAAGACCCATGTCACGCCGGGATAGCGCATCGTCGTTGTCCACCGGCAAGCCGCTGATCATGCGACCGTCCGTCGCCTTCAACGCGGCGAGGTCCGGTCGATACTTCGAGTAAGTCAGGTCGCGCCGCGTCGGCTGGAACACCTTCGTCGTCGAGCGCGGATCATCGTGAACGAACGCAGGGTCGTACAAAGCATTCTCGATGAAGTCGGTGAGATCATCGACTTGCCGCTCGCTCAAGCCGAGGCCCCGCGGCCAACCGGGTCCGCGCGGGTTCGTGAAGCGTGTCGACAATGTCGCAGCGGCACCGGCCACGGCGTCCTGTGGCACACCGGCATTGAAGTACTGGACCACATCCCTGACCTTCGTGAAGGAACCATTGTGGAAGAAGGTGCGGGCATCCTTCAGTTGTCGCAGCGTCGTCACGCGAAACTTGAATGCATCGTCCTCTTTGAAGGTGATCTCTTTGCGGCCTTCGTCATGGAAGTTCGGGTCATTTCTCGCGAGCCTGCCCAATGCCTGCAGCGGGTGGTCGCCAATCCCGATGTTGATGAAATTCTCCTCGACGAAGGCGCCGATGCCGCTGGCGTCCGGGTCGTTGACTTGCTTGTTCAGCATCGGTCCGCTGTGGCAAGAGAAACAACCGGCACCGCCGGCGCCGCCCGTGGCCGGCATGAAGAAGAGCCTGGCGCCGCGTTGCTGCGCAGGTGTCAGCGCGCGATTGTTTCCGGCGAGGAACTTGTCCCAGGGAGTGTTCCGCGTCACTACGGTCCTCAGGAACGTTGCCGTTGCACGCAAGACAGTTTCATCATTGATGAGAACGTTGAGGTCCTTGGCGGTGCTCGCTGCGGCGGCCTCTTCAGGAAACGCATCCCTGAAGAGCTTCACGAAGGCCGGATACTTCTGCAATTCCGCCGCCTCGGCCGTCAGCATGCGGTGCGCGTCCAGCAGCAGCAGCGTCAGATTCTCCTGCGCCGGATCGTTGAACGGGTTGAGGCCACCCGGCGCCGAGTCGGGCTCACCCGCGAATCCGCCGAGCAGGAGACGGTTGTTGAACGCGAAGCCGATGACGGATGGCGATTGGCGCGCCACGCTGTCGACAGCATCGAGTCGACCGGTTGCCAGCAGCCTGTCAGGCAGCGGCAGCTTTCTGCCTCGCGCCGGAGTGGCTACTTCGATGTGCCCCGGTGCGGGGACTGGGATGTGGTAGATGTCCGTCAGCGTGGGGAGCGCGTCGACCAACGTGTCGCCCGGGAAGAGCGCAGATTGCCGCAGGATCGGCAGGTCCGATCGCGTGCGTCGCCGGATGATCAGATTCCCATCGGCGTCCGTGTAGCTCAGCCCCTCGCCGCCGACATTCAAGTTGAATACCTGGCCCGCTTTCGTCGCGGCCTCGCCGAGATGACAACTGCCGCAGGAGCCGGTCTGCGCTGTCGCAGGTTCGCCCCCGTACGTCGGATCAATTCGCGCTGTGCGAACCGGATCGTGGAAGAGCATCTTCCCAAGAAAGCGCTTCTCCTCGGTTGTCTTGTAACGCGGGTTGACAGTGCCGTCCGGATTGCGCGGCAGTGGGATCGCCGCATCGGTCGCCGGAACGACAAACTTGTGGATTCCGCCAACCTGTTGGTCGATGAACTGGCGCAACTGCACCGGACTGTCCCTGTCGTCTGCAACCGCAGGGTGACCGCACATTGCTGCAGCAACGAACCCCAGCGCAGCGCTCCCGAGAAAAGCGTGTCGACGGGTCCTCCTCGATCTCGCGACACTCCCTGGGGGATTTGTCGCTCGCGTAGAGTGATCGCACTCGTGCCTCATGGTAGTTCTCCTGGTTGTTGAACAGGATCGATCCGCCCGTGGGGGGCGCATGCAGATGTGCAGCACGCGTGCCACTGCAGGCGGCTCGTGCGATCAGTGCGTTACGAGATCAGGGAGCCGCATCCACCATTACCCGCTGTGGAGGTGCTGCGGCGAGTTGCGGGTGTCTAGCAAAGGTTGCGGCCCGTCCACCGTTCGGGCCGCCATGATTGATGTCGAGACGAAGTCGAGCGAGCGGCTACGCGCTCGCTGTCGCACTCTTGCTCAGGAGCTTCCGCACGCCCTTCAGGTCGTACGAGCGAATGAGCCCTGCAAGCGTCTCTGCAAGTCCCTGCAGACGCGAGTTGAGAGCGGGGAGATCCTGGACACGTCGGGCGAGGGCTTGCACGTCGCCCATGCGCGCGAGGTGCAGCAGCTCCTGCGCAATGTCGCCCGGCAAACCGATCCCGTCCCATTCCTCGGGAGCGAGCTGCGCGGCACCGGGCACGGCTGCTGGATCTGCGGCGTAGATCCATTCGACGCTGAGCTCCCTCTCTATGGCGGCGAGCACGCTATCGAGTCGCACAGGCTTCGTTATGAAGGCGTTGCAGCCAGCGGCCTCGCTCTGAAGGCGCGTCGACTCGAAAGCGTCGGCGGAAACCGCCACGATCGGCAGCGATGCACACGCGTCCGACAGATCGCGAATCTCGCGTGTCGCCTCGAAGCCATTCCGCCGCGGCATGACGAGATCCATGAATATGATGTCTGGCGTGGCGGCCGCTACGGCAGCCACGGCCTCGAAGCCATCGACCGCCTCGCGCACCTCGAAGCCGATGGATGTCAGCAATGACCTGAGGATTCGCCGATTGTCTTCGGTGTCATCGACGATCAGCACGCCGCGTCGAGCGCCACCGTATCCCACGATCGGCCGCGTCGCCTGCACCGCGCCTTGCACGGCGAACTCTGCGGCGCGCACGTCGATCTCCACGGTGAATCTGCTGCCCTCCCCGAGGCGGCTGACGACTGTCAGCTTGCCGCCCATCAGCTCGACGAGCTTGCGGCTGATCGACAGGCCGAGCCCGGTTCCCTCGACCCGCCGCTCGGCATTGCGGAGCTGCTGGAACGGCTCGAACGCCCGCTCCAGATCCTCCTGCGCGATGCCGGAACCGGTGTCCTCAACTTCGATGCGCAACCGGAAGAGATCCACGGCACGCGGTTCGCCGGAAACGCGTAGCGTGACCCGACCGCGCGACGTGAACTTCACGGCGTTTCCCAGCAGATTCAGCAGGATCTGCCGCAGATTGCGTGGCGCGGCAGTGACGAATTCGGGGAGCTCACTGCGGGTTTCGTGGACGAACTCGAGCCCTGAGTCGCAGGCGCGCAGGCGCGCGATGTCGGCGACTTCACGCAGCAGGTCGCCCAGCGCGAACCGCGTGGTCTGCAGCTCGAACCGCCCGGCTTCAATCTTGGCGAGATCGAGAATGTCGTTGATGAGCGTGAGCAGGTGCTCACCGCAACGCTCGATGGCGCGAATGCCCTCGATGTCTTCGTCCGGCAATGGCCGCCGGCGCAACAGCTGGGCATAGCCCAGAATGCCATTCAGCGGCGTGCGCAACTCGTGGCTCATGCTCGCCAGGAATTCGCTCTTGGCGCGATTGGCGGCTTCCGCTCCCTCCTTCGCGCTCTTCAGGTCGATCTCGATCGTCGCGCGCGCGAGCGCACTGCCGATGATCTCGCCGAGCAAGCCGAGCAGACGCAGATCCTCATCGAGCCAATGGCGTTCGATCCTCAGCGAGTGGAAGCAGAGGATGCCGATCGCGTCGCTCCCCTGCACCACCGGCACCGAGATTCGGGACTGCACCCGATCCACGCCCGGCAGCTCGTTGAGCTGCGCGAAGCCGGGCGGCAAAGTCTCCGGCCGCGGCGAATTGAGACGATTCTTGGCGAGAAAATACCCGATGACCTCCGGGGCCTGCGCACGACGAATTTCGGCGAGCGCGGAGTCCGTCGCATGGCCCGAGCCGAGTTGCCAGTCGTGCTCGAGTCGCGCGACCGAACCGTCGGGCGAAAAACGATACATGAGCGCGCGGTCGCAGCCGATGAACCGGCCGACCTCTCCGAGTGCCGCGTCGACCTCGCCGGCGAGGTGCTCAAGATCAGCGCTGACGAAGCGCGTCGAGATCGACGTGATCAGGGTCTCGAGCTCGATTCGCCGCTCGAGCTCACGCACGACTTGTGCGAGCGGAGGCGCGACTCCGTCATGCGCCATTGCCCGCGCATCGCCAATCATTGCTCGCGGTTGCACATCAGCATTCTCAAGCATGGCCGCGTTCTCCCCGGTCGAATGCCGGAGGGATTGTGCATCACGCGCTTGCGCGTCGCCATCTGTCGAAGTCTGGCCGGCCGCTACATCAACATCTAAACAGGACCATCAGCGCCAGATCCAGCAGCCGACTGCGGTCAGCCACCACCGGCTGTGGATGCATCAGTAGCGCCGTCGCTCAATTGCCGGGCAACTGAACTGGCGCCACGGCGCCGCGCACTCGAATCACACACAACATCGATCCAACGAGGGCTACAGCGGCAACTGCGCTGACAGGCGCGTATGCCGCTCCATTGAGTAACGACGCTGCTACGGCTGGGCCCAGAGCAGCACCGACAGCCTGTGCAGCCGGAGCGAGCACGATCAGGCGTCCGCTTTCATCGAGACTCGCCACGAACGAATAGAGATAAGGCACGGCGAAGGCCCACGCCAGGCTGTAGACGACCGCCCCGATCGAATAGGAGGTCGCGTCCGTACGCATCAGCAGCACGAGCGAGATGAGTTGCGTAATGAACGCCAGCATCAACGGGACCCGTCGACCCCATCGGTCGCCGAGGCATGAAGCACCGAGCGCACCCACGATGCTCAGGGCGAGCGCCACCGCGAGAATCGTTCCCGCCTGAGGTGAGGAAAGACCAATGCCAACACCGATCCGCTCCACGTAAGTCCACAGCGCGCCGAGATTGAGACTGAAGAGCGCCATGGCCGCCAGAGCGAGCCATGCAGCAGCAGAGCGCGATGCGAGACGCGCACTTGATTCTGCGCGGCGCGTGACCAGATTTGTTGAGAGGAGCGCAAGAGACGACACGCACACTGTTGCTGCAAGCACCAGAAAAATTGCATCCGATCCGCGCGCGGTCGCGAGTCGCGGCAGGGCAAACAGTGCCATGACCTGGTAGGCGATCTGCGCAGCCACCATGAGTCCGAAGTCGCGATCCGGCCGCGCGGATCGGGCCAGGGTGCTCATGGCCACCGAGTAAGCGAGCCCGCCGCCGAGTCCGGACAGCAACCGCACAACCAGCAACAACCCGAATCCCGGTGCGTACACGGACAAAGCATTGCCGATCAGTGCCGCGAGCAGACCGGCGGCTGCAACGCGGCGTCCATCAAAGCCGTGAGTCCAGATGCCTGCCCACAACGAGGCGAGCGCAAACCCGCAAAGATCCGCGGCTGCGATGAAGCCCGCCTCGCTAGCACCGAGTCCTTGCGCGTCGGCTATCGCACCGATCATCACCGGCAGGATCGAGAAGGCGGCGATTCCCGCGATGCTCAGCCCGATGGCCGCGGCAAGCATCACTCCCACCGATAGGTGAATGTCACACCGTACGTGCGCGGCTCGCCGAACAGGCGAATGCCGTTGCCGACGCCGTTGTCGAAAGCGTCCACTATGTATTCCTCCTCGCCGAGGTTGTGCGCCCAGGCTGCGAGCTCCCAGTGCGTATCGGCTGCACCGAACGCAACACGCGCGTTGGTGAGCCAGTATGACGGCGCTGCGAGATAACCGAAATTCAGCGCCTCCTTGAAGACGCTGTCGGTGTAGCTCGCATCGACGCCAACGCTCATCGAGTATTGCGTGCCGACTGGCCACTCATAGCTCGCCATGCCTTCGAACGTCCACTGCGGCGCATTGGGCAGCTGCTTACCCGCGCCTTGCGGACCCAGCTCGGAGACGAAAGCGCCGAGCTTCGTGTGGACATAGCCGACTCCGGCGCGCAGATCCAGACCGCGGGCCGGCCGCCATGCCAGATCAAAATCGACTCCGTACACCTCGGCCTCATCGACATTATCGAGCTTCAGCACTGAGATGCCGCCGGTCGAGACCTGCACGAAGGTCTGAATGTCCTGGTAATCGTAGTAGAACGCGGCCCCACTCAGTTGCAGTGTGTCGCCCGCAAGCCGCGCCTTGAATCCGCTCTCGTAGGCAATGAGCTTCTCGGGATCGAAAGGCGCGAGCTCGGCGTTGCTGAAAGTGATCCCACCGAAGTATCCGCCGCTCTTGAAGCCCTTGCCGACGCTGCCATAGACGAGCCAGCTCGCGCTCGGCTTGTAGTTGAGGCCGATCGTGCCGGAGAGCTCGGTTTCTTCGATCCGATCATCCGTCGAGGTCAGTGCGAACGGCCCAACGAAGCCCGGAACGCAGCCGGGATCGAGAATGCAGCTCGAGCCAGTCGGATTCAGATCGGTCGTGCCGCCGACAAACTCCTTCTCTTCCCACGTGTAGCGCAGGCCAGTGACCAGACTGAGTGCATCGCTGAGCGGCCACTCGACGTGCCCGAACGCAGCGGCGGACTGAGTCCGCTGGCGCCAGTCCGTTGAAAGGATCGTGAAAAACAGATCGCTGCTGTCGAAGCGGTTGCCGCCGCCCGTATCCACCTGATCGTAGGAATAGAACACGCCGGCGAGCCAGTTGATCGCACTGCCGCTGGAGCTGAGCCGCAGCTCCTGGGAATATTGGTCGACGTTCGCATCCCAGGTGGAGTCGACGGATCTGAAGGGCGAGCCGTCGAAGTCTTCGGCCTGCTTGCGCTCGAGTGACTCGTACCCCGTGATCGAAGTGAGTCGGACAGCGCCGAGATCCGCATTCACCTGCAGAGAGGCTCCCAACGATTCGACATCGACCCTGGACAGCAGATCGTAGTCGCCCTTGTACGGATCGCCATCTGTATCGCTGTACCCGAAGAAATCCACGCAAGAAGATGGATCGACGCGCCCTTCGAGAATCGGCTGGCAGACATCGAAGGTGACCGGATCCTGCGTGCCGAAGTGCTCGATACCATAGCTGTTGGAGCGATCCGTTCCGCCGTGGACATTCAGCGTACCGGATAGCGTCTCGCTGGGCTGCCACTCCAGCTGCGCACGCCAGGCAAATCGGTCCGCCGCTCCGAAGTCATCCCCGCTGATCCGGTCCTTCGAGAATCCAGTGCCCTGGTCCTCGTATTTGGCCGCGAGACGGAACGCGAAGGCTTCGCCCATCGGTCCGCCGATTGCACCTTCGGACTCAAACGCCTGATAGTCCGCATACCCCGCTCGCGCATAGGCCTCGAATTCGCGCGTGGGCTTGCGCGTGATGAAGCTGACGGCGCCGGCGGTCGTGTTGCGCCCGTAAAGCGTGCCCTGCGGTCCTTTGAGCACCTCGACCCGGTCCATGTCGAAGAGCTGGAAGCCCATCATCGCGGTCGAGGTGAGGAAGACTTCGTCCACGTACACTCCAGCAGTCGGATTGCTGTTCGCATTGAAGTCGTTGAGTCCAACGCCGCGGATCGTCACGACCGGATTGGTCGCGCCGAGCGTGTTCTTCACATTCATGTTGGAGATGTGGCGGGAGAGGTCGTCGATCTCATCGACTCTCAGCCTGGCGAGATCCTCGCCCGTCACGACGCTGATATCGATGCCGACGTCGAGCAGGCTTTGCTCGCGCTTCTGCGCGGTGACGACCACTTCGGCGAGAGTACCTTCTTCGATGTCTGCAGAAGTGGCCGGGAGCGGCGAAGCGATCATCAGGCCGAGGAGGACAAGACGGATGTTCATGCGTTTCTCCGGTTCTTCTCGCAGAAATCGCGAATGGCGGTGAGCGATTCGCAAATGGTGCTGGAGGCCAAGCCTCGGCCGAGATGCCGATCGAAGGCGCCACTCAACAGGGGGAGCGTGTTGCTCAAGTAGAGCTGCGCCGTAAGGCGGGTGCCTTCAGGACGGCTGTGCGATGGCTCCAGCGTGTAGGTCTCGTCGATTCGAAGGAAAGCGAGGTCAATCAGCGTACGCAGCCGCACCTGCGGCACCACTTCCTGCGGCCGATCGACGAGCGTGGTGGGAAATCCGAGCAGCCGGTATCGCCATCGGACAACCTGCCCGGGCTGCGGATAATCCGGGGGTGCATCCAAGGGTGCGATGATTCCAACATCCCAGATGACGACCGACGCCGGCTCGGTGAGCGCATGCCAGACACGCGCGCGATCGGCTGCAATCTCCACGTAGTGCTCGACTGCGACTTGGGCAGTGCTCTCCGCGGGGGATTCCCCCGGGCGGCGCTCCCCTGCGGTTGCGCAGCCCTTGGGTCATGCCTGCAACTCCTGAATCGCGCGCGCGATCACCTGTCGGCCACGCAGAAGCACGAGCTCGCGCCAGTCCTCGTCCTGCGGGTTGAACGCCCGACGCATGTCCTGCTTGATAGGGTCGTTCAGATCCGGGCACGCACGGTGCCGATGAAGCCAGTTGTCAGCGCGTAGTGCCTGCAACACGTCGAGCGTGGGAAGCGTGCCGAACTCGACGGTGACAGCAGTCGCTTCGATTCCTTCGAGGAGCGCTTCGATGCCGGAGTCGATGGCGCCGGCCATTCGCTGGTAGCCAGAAGCTTCTCCGAAGAAGAGCGCACCCTCTCCCAGCCAGCGGCGCACGGCTGCTACGCGTGAATTGCCCTCTTCGATTCCGCAGATCAGCTGACAACCGCCATAAGAGCCCAGACCGGTGTGTACATCGAGCAGAATGATGCGATCCGCACGCATTACATTGCTCGCCAGCGTCGAGCGCAGCAGCTGGATTGACCAGCTCGGCTCGCGCCCCCCAAAGAAGAGCCCGTCATCGTGGCTGCACTGCCCCTTCGCGAGCGCGTTCTCCAGGCAAGTGCGGCCATGCCGAGCCTGAAAATCAGACAACTTTCGCGCGCCGTCCAATCGAGTCGCCTCGCTCCATTCCTGCGGACACAGCAAGCCATGCAGCAACTCGTAGTCCGGATTGTCCGGCGCGACAGCGTCGTGATCCATGAGGTTGCGGTTCACATCGATGTTCTGTGCATCGACCCGTCGGCACCAGGCGAAGCCGTATGGATTGAGCGCATGAATCAATATCAGACCGGTGCCGCGCGGTAGCGGCTGAGTCCGCACGCTGTGCAAAGCTGCAATCTGGATCGCCGAGCCGGCAAATCCCTCGACGCCGTGCGTTCCGCTGATGACCACCAGAATCTGGCGCGCGTCTTGCGGACCCACGCGCACGACGTCGGTAAAGAGCGGGCTGGCGTCTGGCGACGGCCCAGGATATCGGTGACTAGTCACCAAGGCGCTCGTCGGCCGCGCAGCTTCGAGCAGACGCTCGCGCGCCTCGCGATAGGTCGGAGCAAAGAAGTCGGTGGGTCCCAACATCGCGCCACTGAATATATGGCGCGACGGGCTCCCACGATTGTCATTACCGGCCACTCACTGGTTAAAATCGGCCATGGGCGCAGCCGGATTCCCCATCGCACTCACCCTCACCCTGCTCGAGCTGCTCGAGGAATGGGGAATAGACACGAGTGCAGTGCTGACCAGAGCCGCAGTGGCGCGCTCGGCGCTCACGCGGCCCGGCGGCAGCATCGCGCGCGAGCAGCACCTGGCCGTGATCCGCAGCGCGATGGAATTGAGCCGCCGGCGCGACCTCGGACTGCACTTCGGCAAGCGCATCAGCCTGCGCCATTACGGTGTCATCGGGCATGCACTGCTGAGCAGCGGCACCATCCGCCAAGTGCTCGAGCTTTTCATTCGCTACCAGCGCATGACGGGACCGCTGCTCGGACTCTCGATGCACACCGAGCGTCGGCTAACTATCGTGCGCCGTCACAACATGCTGGCGCTCGGCTCGCTGCAGGAGTTTGCGGTCGAGGAGTTCCTGAGCAGCTGGGTTGCCGTGATCGCCTCGCTGACCGGCAAACCCTTCAAGCCCAGCGAGGTGCGGGTGAGCTACCCCAAGCCTGCACACTGGCGGCAGTACGCGGCAGTGCTCAAATGCCCGGTGCTGTTCGATTCGACGGCGGTCGAGCTGCACTTCGATTCGGCGTGGCTCGATCTCCCGTTGAGCTTCGCGGACCCCGCGACCGCAGAGCTTTGTCGCGAGCGGTGCGAGCAGTTGCTTGCACAGCTCGATAGCCAAAGCGCGCTGGCAGAGGAAGTGCGTCGGGCGCTCATCGCATCCCCGGGCGAATTCCCGGGCATAGAGCAGGTGGCAGAGCGGCTGCACCTGAGCGTGCGGACGCTGCGACGCAGATTGGCCGCGGACGCCACGTCGTTTCGCGCTCTCGACCGCGAGATTCGGCATACGCTCGCTCTGCAATACCTGCGCGCCACGGACCTGTCGATCAAGCAGATTGCGTATCTCGTGGGTTATGACGATCCCGCCAACTTTGCCCGAGCGTTTCACGGCTGGGCGCACGCCCGTCCGCGAGATTCGCGCCGCGACAAGCGCCGCTGACGCAGGCTCATCCTCACGCAGAGCATGTCAGCCGGAGTCGCAGCCGGGCGGAATTGCTGTTCGCTGCGTTTGCCGCGAAGCAATCCGCTTTGGAGCTACCGCGTCCTTCGGCAAGGCGCCAAGCGGACCTCGTGAGATCCGCGTGCTCGCGAGAGCTAAAACCGCATCGGTCAGGATGAGGCCGGCTCGGTGCGCGCTGGCGCACGTGAGCCAAGACTCGCTTGCTGCAAACGCCGCGATGTGTCGAACAGCCTCGCGCGTCCCCTGATCAGGCGAACCTCTGGCTTGAACGCTCTGCCTGAGACCTCGCCCGAAGCCCTCCGCCCATCCTTGTGCGCGCGCCTTCAAGTCGGGAAGCTCGCGAGCGGATTTGAGATGTGGGAGGCGACTGAACCGCGGCGGCGTCTGCAACAGATCGGAATCGATCGTGCGCAGCAATCCCGCAGCGAGCTCCAGAAACCGCCCATGACGTTCGACCGTGTCGATCGGCGGGTGCACCTTCCAGCTCGCCTCATTCCAGATAGGCGGCAGCCAGGCGCCGGGCTGCAGCGCAGCGGGCCACACGAGCAACGCGGTCAGGTAGCCCTCGAGTCCGTCGATGCTCAGCGTGCCCCGTGGCCAGGCCGGTTCGCGCAGCAAGCACGCCAGCGCTTCCCACTCGATCGATGTAAAGGGCCGATGTCCAAGCTCGCTCAGCTGGGGCGGCAAGAGAGCCGGTGTCTCCAGAGGGCCGCTGGATCGAGATCTGGATGAACGAAACACAAGGGCCTCAATCGACAGGACGGTCGGATTGACCGTGCCTCTTCAATGCGCCGCTTCGCCGCGCGCCAGCCGCAGGCTCAGCAGTTCACGCTTGAGCGCGAACTGCACCGGCAAGCGATCACCTAGCTGCTCGAACCACTCGCCGTGCTGCGCGAGCTCGCTGAGCCACGATCGTGCTTCGACTTGCATCAGCGGCTCGAACTCGGCCTGCGTCATCGGGCTGTCCGTCCAGTCGAGGTCGGCGAATTCGGGCATCCATCCGAGGACCGTCTCAATTGCACCGGCGCGACCCTGGGCACGCTCCACAATCCACTTCAACACCCGCATGTTCTCGCCAAAACCGGGCCACATGAATTCGCCCCGGTCGTTGCGTCTGAACCAGTTGACGCAGAAGATGCGCGGCTTGTGTTTCACGAGGGCGCCGATGCTCAGCCAATGACTGAAATAGTCGCCCATGTGGTAGCCGCAGAAGGGCAACATCGCGAATGGGTCACGCCGCACGATTCCCTGCTCACCGACGGCAGCAGCGGTTGTTTCAGAGCCGAGTGTTGCCGCGAGGTAAACGCCGAAATTCCAATTGAAGGCTTCATAGACCAACGGCACGGTCGCCGCGCGGCGTCCGCCGAAGATGAACGCAGAAATGGGCACGCCCTTCGGATCCTGCCAGTTTGGATCGATGGACGGACATTGGCTCGCCGGCGCCGTGAAGCGCGAATTCGGATGCGCAGCTTTGCGCCCGGTGATGCGGCCGATTTCCGGCGTCCAGTCCTGCCCCGTCCAGTCGATGAGGTGCGGCGGCGGTTCTTGCGACATACCCTCCCACCACACATCGCCATCGTCGGTCAGTGCAACGTTGGTGAAGATGACGTTTTCCTTCAGAGTCGCCATCGCGTTGGGGTTGGTCTTCTCCGAGGTTCCGGGCGCAACGCCGAAGAAACCGGCTTCGGGATTGATGGCGTACAGCCGACCGTCCGCGCCCGGTTTGATCCAGGCGATATCGTCACCGACCGTGCGGATCTTCCAGCCGTCGAATGAGCGCGGCGGAATCAGCATGGCGAAATTCGTCTTGCCGCAGGCAGATGGAAACGCGGCCGCAACGTAGGTTTTCTCGCCGCGCGGACTCTCGACACCGAGAATCAGCATGTGCTCCGCGAGCCAACCTTCTGCGCGCGCCATGTTCGAGGCTATGCGAAGCGCGAAGCACTTCTTGCCGAGCAGTGCATTGCCGCCATAGCCCGAGCCGTAGGACCAGATTTCCCGTGCTTCAGGAAAATGAACGATGTACTTGGTGGTGCGATTGCACGGCCAGCGCACGTCCTGCTCACCGGCTGCGAGCGGAGCGCCTACCGAATGCACGCAAGGTACGAATTGCCCGGCGCTACCCAAGGCACGCAGAACTTCGCTCCCCATCCGCGTCATGGTGCGCATGCTGACGGTCACGTAGGGGCTGTCGGTGATCTCGACTCCGATATGCGCGATCGGACTGCCGAGCGGCCCCATCGAGAACGGAATGACGTACATCGTGCGGCCGCGCATGCAGCCGCTGAACAACGCGTGCAGCGTTGCGCGCATGCTCACGGGGTCCTGCCAGTTGTTGGTCGGGCCCGCGTCCTCCTTCCTTGCCGAGCAAATGAAGGTGCGACTCTCGACGCGGGCGACGTCGGAAGGATCCGACCAGGCGAGATAGGAATTTTTCCGCTTCTGCGGGTTGAGCCGCATCAGCATTCCGCTCGCGACCATCCCGGCGCACAGTTGATCGTATTCCTGCTGCGAACCGTCCGCCCAGTGAATCCGCTCGGGCTGAGTCAACGTCGCCACCTCGGCAATCCATCGCTGCAGGCGCTCGTGTAGCAGCGTGGCGGGCGCGCCAATCGTTGCCGAGGTGAACTCAGTCATGCGCCCGCCCCGGACTTCATCGAGCGGCGCCACGGCGGCGCGCGGTGCTCCGGGTCTGTCGCGGGGTACTCGGGTTTTCTGCGGAGGGCGCCCAGGGCTTGCCCGTCCGCTCCTCGATATAGCGACGCAGCAGCCGGCGCACGACCTGCGAGGGCGTGGCGTCCTCCTCCGCGCAAAGCCGCTCGAACAGCTCCTTTTTCCGGGGATCGATGAGGATGGTCAGTCGTGCGGTGCGATCTTCGATGGCCAACGGGGGTCTCATGGAGTGACAATTGGATGTGCACGAAATTATAATAAATCGCACATCGTCGCAATCAGGACATTGATGCCGCAATGCAAGCGCTGACTGGCCAGCCGCCGACCCGATCGAGCGGTGCGCTGTGATTCAGGCGCTCAACTCTCCGCTGACGTTGTGCGCGTTGCTGCTCGCTGCATGGGCCGCGCTCGGTTTCGCCGGACTGATACGGCCGGCAAGCGTCGCGTTCGTCGGGCGAACGCTGTTCCCGCTGGGCGCAGTCTGCGGTGTAGCGCTCGCCTGCGTGGCGGCGATGAGTCTCACCGGCGGTGCCGAACAGATGGTGCTGCCCATCGGTCTGCCGGATCTGCCCATTCATTTGCGGCTCGATGGCCTGTCGAGCATCTTTCTGCTGCTGCTCGGCGCAGCGTCAAGCGGCATTTCGATTTTTGCAGCGGGCTACTTCCGGCGCGGTGAGGGCACGCCGCCCGGGCTGATGTGCCTGCAATATCACCTGTTTCTCGCAAGCATGGGCTTCGTCCTGCTGGCCGACGATGCCTACAGCTTCATGCTGGCCTGGGAGACGATGGCGTTGTCGTCCTATTTCCTGGTGACGACGCAGCATCGCATCCCGGAAATTCGTAGCGCGGGCTTTCTCTATCTGCTCATTGCACACGTCGGCGCTATAGCGATCCTGCTGAGCTTCGGCGTCCTACAAGGCGGCAGCTGGCAGTTCACCTTCGATGCCATGCGCGGCGCTCGGCTCGACCCCACGTGGGCTGCGCTCGCCTTTCTTCTGGCGCTGTTTGGATTCGGTGCGAAGGCGGGCCTCGTGCCGATGCACGTGTGGCTGCCGGAAGCGCATCCGGCGGCGCCCTCGCCCGTCTCCGCTCTCATGAGCGGGGTGATGCTCAAGACTGCGCTGTACGGCCTGCTGCGCGTCACGTTCGATTTGCTCGGCGAGCCGCAGTGGTGGTGGGGACTGATGCCGCTCGCCCTCGGCCTGTTCACGGCCTTGTACGGCGTGATCTTCGCCGCCGCGCAGACCGACATGAAGCGCCTGCTGGCCTACTCATCGATCGAGAACATCGGAATCATCTTCACCGGAGTGGGACTTGCAATCCTGTTCTTCGGCACCGGCATGCACGCCGCCGCGTCGCTCGCCCTCATCGCTGTCCTGTACCACGCACTCAATCATGCGTTCATGAAGAGTCTGCTGTTTCTCGGAACCGGGGCGGTACTGCATGCCACCGGCGAGCGCAACCTGGGACGCCTTGGCGGGCTGATCCATCGAATGCCATGGGTTGCGTGGCTGACGCTCGTCGGGGCCCTGGCGATTGCCGGGCTGCCGCCGCTCAACGGATTCGTCTCCGAGTGGCTGCTGCTGCAGTCGTTTCTGTTCGCCGACGAATTGCCGCGCGCCTTCGTCAACATGCTGCTGCCGTTGGGTGCGGCGCTGCTCGTGCTCGCCGCGGCGTTGGCCGGATACGTGATGGTCAAGTTCTTCGGCGTGATTTTTCTCGGCCAGCCGCGCGAAGCCGCACTCAGTTCCGCGCACGACGCCGGCATCGTCGAGCGCATCGGGCTTATCTGGCTGGCGCTCGGGTGCGCCCTGCTCGGCTTGTTTCCGACGCAGATCATTCCGCTGCTGAGCCGTGTGATTCAGCCGCTGGGGTTCAGCGGACTCGCGCTCGACGACAGATCCTGGTGGCTGCTCGTACCGCTGCCGCAACGCCAGACGTCCTACGCACCGCTGATATTCCTCGCGGTCATCCTCGCCGTAGTCCTACTGACCATCGTGGCGGTGCGATTCTTCTACCATGAGCGTGTGCGTCTGGGTGCGCCCTGGGACTGCGGGTTCGGACGGCTGAACGCCCGCATGCAGGACACTGCGGAAGGCTTCGGACAACCTGTCCGTCACCTGTTCAGTCCTTTCTTTGCCATGGTGCGCGAGCTGCCGAGTCCGTTCGACCTGGCGCCGCGCTATCGCGTGGTCGTCGGTGATCGCATCTGGCGCGGCCTGTATCTGCCGCTCGGTGGGCTGGTGCGCCGCGCGGCCAACGCCGTGGCGTGGCTGCAGCAGGGACGGATCTCAACCTACCTGCTCTACAGCTTCATCACGCTCGTCGTGCTGCTCGCGCTGATGCTATGAACGCATTCGACTGGGTCGCGCAGGTACTCGGCATTCTCGCTGCCTTGCTGGCGGCGCCGCTGTTTCTGGGCTGGGTGAACCAGTGCCGCGCCTGGCTGCAGAACAAGTCCGCGCCACCTCTGCTGCAGCCGTATCGCGGCATCCGCAAGCTCTTCCACAAGGATGCGGTGATCGCTGCGAACGCTTCACCGCTGTTTCGCCTGGCGCCGTATGTCGTGTTCGGCACGATGGTGACCGCCGCAGCCATCATTCCTTCGATCGCCACCCGTCTGCCATTCACGCGCGCCGCCGATGCGATCGCACTCGTCGGCCTGTTTGCCACGGCGCGCGTCTTCGTATCGCTCGCCGCGATGGACGTCGGCACGGCGTTCGGCACGCTCGGTGCGCGCCGCGAAATGATGATCGGCTTTCTGGCGGAGCCTGCGCTCCTGATGGTGATCTTCGTGGCATCCCTGATCAGTGCGACGACGGCGCTGCCGGCGATCTCGGAGCTGCTGGCGACGCAGGCGCTGGCGCTGTATCCGAGCCTCGCGTTTACCGCCGTGGCGTTCACGATGGTGCTGCTCGCCGAGAACGCACGTATTCCCGTCGACAATCCGGCGACGCATCTCGAGCTCACCATGATTCACGAGGCCATGCTGCTCGAGTATTCCGCGCGTCATCTGGCACTGATGGAATGGGCCGCAGCGCTCAAGCTTTTCAACTACGTCTGCATCGGCTTTGCGCTGTTCATCCCGTGGGGGCTGGCCACGAGCCAGGCACCGCTCGGTCTGGCCGCAGCGTCGCTGTTGCTGGGAGTAAAACTCGTGCTGGCTGGCGCCGGTATCGCATTGATCGAAACGGTGTCGGCCAAACTGCGTGTGTTCCGCGCGCCGGAGTTTCTCGCTACGGCCTTCCTGTTCGCTGTGCTCGGACTGCTGGTGCGGCTGTTGCTGGGAGCGTGAGCGTGGAAGCACTGTCCTTCGACCTGCAGATCCTCAACACGCTCGCCGCGCTGCTGCTCCTGCTCTCGTTCGCGATGCTCTCGCAGCGGCGCATCGTCACCCTCGTCAACCTCCTGGCCGTGCAGGGTGCGCTGCTATGTATCGCAACGGTGCTGCTGGCATGGCGCACCGGCGCCAATCACCTGTACTTTTCCGCCGCGCTGACCCTGACGCTCAAGGTGGTCTTTCTGCCGTGGCTCCTGCACCGGCTGATACGAAGACTCGGCGTGTATTGGGATACCGAACCGCTGCTCAACATCACCGGCACCATGCTGGTCGGCGTGCTCGTCGTGGTGTTCTCGTTCGGACTCGCCCAGCCGATCTCGGCGCTCGCCAGTACGGCAACTCGCAATGCGATCGGTATCGCAGTCGCCGTCGTCCTGATCGCGTTCATGACGATGATCACACGGCGCAAGGCGATGTCGCAGGTCGTCGGCTTTCTGTCCATGGAGAACGGCCTGTTCTTCGGCGCGATGAGCGCGACCTACGGCATGCCTATGATCGTGGAGTTCGGCGTTGCGCTCGATGTGCTGGTCGCGATGCTCGTGCTCGGTGTGTTCTTCTTCCAGATTCGCGAGCAGTTCGACAGCCTGGATCTGCAGCATCTCGAATCGCTGAAGGAGGATCAGTAGGTGTCGAGCATCCTCACGTTTGCAGTGCTGCTCGGCACCCCGCTCTTCGGCGCGCTGCTGCTGGGCCTGCTCGGCGCAAAGCGCTGGGCGCCCACACTCAACGTGGCGTTCTCGGTGCTGACCTTTCTGGCGGCGTGCGTGCTCACATCCCGCGTCATCACTCACGGCAATCTTCTGGTGCTGCAGGAGCAGTTCTTCATCGATCCGTTCAACGTCTTTCTCGTGACGCTCACCGCCTTCGTCGGCCTCACCACCGCGCTATTCTCGCGCCCTTACATGCGTATTGAGGCCGAGCATGGCCGCGTTAGCCCGGCGCAGCTGCGCCTGTACCACAGCATGTATCAGCTCTTCCTGACGACGATGCTGATCGCACTGACGACCAACAACCTCGGTCTGATGTGGGTGGCAATGGAAGCCGCGACGCTGTCGACCGTGCTGCTCGTGACCTTGTATCGCACGCCCGCCAGCCTGGAGGCAGGCTGGAAATACTTCATTCTCTGCGGCGTGGGTATTGCGCAGGCGCTGTTCGGTACGATCCTGCTGTACTTCGCTGCGGAAAAAGTGCTCGGGGCCGAAGGCGTCGGCGCCTTGCTGTGGACGCATCTCAACGTCGTGAAGGCGCAACTCGAGCCCGCGGTGCTCGGTCTGGCGTTCGTCTTTCTGTTCGTCGGGTACGGGACCAAAGTCGGGCTTGCGCCGCTGCACAACTGGCTGCCCGATGCCCACGCCGAAGGCCCGACGCCGATCTCGGCAGTATTGTCGGGACTGTTGCTGAACGTCGCCATGTATGCGGTCGTGCGCTGCAAGGTGCTCGTCGAAGGATCGCTGCGATCAACTCTGCCGGGCCGCATGCTGATGGGGTTCGGCCTGTTGTCCGTCGTGCTCGCGGCGTTCTTCCTCTGGCGGCAGCGCGATATCAAGCGCTTGTTCGCCTACTCATCGATCGAGCACATGGGCATCATCGCGTTCGCGTTCGGCATGGGCGGAGCGGTGGCGAACTTCGCCGCGCTGCTCCACATGACGGTGCATTCGCTGACCAAGTCAGCAATCTTCTTCACCGTCGGGCATGCCGCGCAGAAGGCGGGCTCGCAGCTGATGGAGGACATCCGGGGCCTCATCACGCTGAGCCCCACGATCGGCTGGGGCTTGATGATGGGCTCGCTCGCGATCCTCGGCATGCCGCCCTTCGGAGTGTTCGCGAGCGAGTTCCTGATTCTCACCACCGCGATGAAGCAGGAGCCATGGGCCACGCCGATCCTGCTACTGGCGCTCGGCGTCGCGTTCGCGGCGATCTTCAGTCGGGTGCAGCCGATGGTGTTCGGGGAAACTACCGCGAAGCGGCTGCCGCATCCGCCGGCGCTGCTGCCGGTGTTCACGCACCTCGCGCTGGTGCTGATGCTCGGTATCTTCATCCCGCCGTATCTCGCCGACTGGTATCGCGCAGCGGCGCAATTGATCGCGGGGCACTGAGGCGTCATGCAGGACTGGTTCGAGCAGGCGGTCCGACCTTCCGATGCGAAAGGCGCTGCACCGATCGCAGGTCCGCCCAATGCCTGGGAGCTGGCCGTGACTTCCGAACAGTGGCGTCAGGCGACCGAAAACATCGCCGCCGGCGGTGGACGATTGATCGCACTCTGGGCCGGTCGCGACACCGCTGGCGAGAATCTCGTGCGCACCGCGTTCGCAGCCGACTCGGGTGTGCTCGTATTGACGCTGCGCTTGACTGAGTCGCAATCCCACTATCCCGGGCTCGCGCAATCGTTCCCCAGTGCAAGCCGCATGCAGCGCGCCGTTGCGGATCTCAGCGGCTTGTACAGCACCGACGCGGATCAGCGGCCGTGGCTGCGCCATGCCGCGTGGCCCGCCGCCTTCCATCCGCTGAGCGACATGGCAATTCCCGATCAGAAGGTTCCGCTTGCCAGCGATGACTACCCGTTTGTGCCGGTCGAAGGCGAAGGCGTCCACGAGATTCCGGTCGGACCGGTGCACGCGGGCATCATCGAGCCCGGCCACTTCCGCTTTTCGATCGTGGGCGAAAAGGTCCTCAGGCTCGAGCAGCACCTCGGATATGTGCACAAGGGCATCGAGCGGCGTTTCACCGAGCTGCCCTTGCTCGAAGGCCACCGGCTGGCCGCTCGGGTCTCCGGCGATTCCGCCGTCGCATTCTCGTGGGCCTATTGCCAGGCGCTCGAGGGGATGAGCGCTGCGCGCGTACCGCCACGTGCAATATGGTTGCGAGCGCTTGCCCTGGAGCTGGAGCGTCTTGCGAATCATCTGGGCGACCTGGGCGCGCTCGGCAACGACGCGGGCTTTGCCGTGGGCTTGGCCCAATTCTCCCGACTCAAGGAACAACTGCTGCGCGCCACCGAACAGGCGCTGGGACAGCGTTACCTCATGGACCTGGTCGTGCCGGGCGGGACGCGCGTCGACCTTGCAGCGAGCGGCGCAGCCGGGTTGATCGACTGCATCGAGTCGATTGCTACCGAGGTCGAGACACTGCGCGTGATCTATGGCGAGCACTCCGGCCTGCGCGATCGATTCGTCGGGGCCGGTGTGGTCACGCCGACCTTGGCCGCCAGGCTCGGTCTGACGGGATTGGCGGGACGAGCCAGCGGCCAGGGCTTTGATCTACGCAGCGACCTGCCGTGGGAACCCTACGCAGAGCTGGCACCCAGAAAAGTTGTGCGCACCGAGGGAGACGTCGCGGCGCGGGTTGCCGTGCGCTTCGACGAAGTCACCGAGTCCATCCGTCTCGTACGACAGATCGTGCAGCAACTGCCGGATGGCGGTCATCGCCGGCCGATGGCCGCCGCAGCAAAGGGATCCTGGGGTCTCGGTCTCATCGAAGGATGGCGCGGGCCGGTCCTGGTGTGTCTGGAAGCCGGCGATGCCGGGAAGATCCTGCGCTGCCATCCGCACGATCCATCGTGGCAGAACTGGCCGGTGCTCGAGCACGCAATCATCGACAACATCGTGCCGGACTTTCCGCTCATCAATAAGTCTTTCAACCTGTCCTACAGCGGGCACGATCTGTAGGTGATGGAGACGGGCCATGTGGAAGACGCTACGTCAGATTCATCGCACAGGCATTGCCACCGAGCCGCCTCCGTCGACCGATGAAGCGCTGCGTGTCGCGGCGGGGTTGCAGGAGCGCATCCTCGCAGTGCTGGGCCGTGCGCTGTGCATTCGCGCCATCGATGCAGGTTCCTGTAACGGCTGCGAGCTGGAAATCCACGCGCTCGGCAATCCCTTCTACAATCTTGAAGGGCTGGGCATCCGCTTTGTGGCCAGTCCGCGCCACGCGGACTTGCTCCTGGTCACCGGGCCTGTCTCCCGCAACATGGAGGTCGCGCTGCGACGGACGTACGAGGCGACGCCGGACCCGAAGCTGGTAGTCGCAATCGGCGACTGCGGCTGCAGCGGAGGAATCTTTGGTGAGAGCTACGCGAGCTGCGGTCGCGTCGCGAACGTCATACCTGTGAACGTGACCGTGCCGGGTTGTCCGCCAAGCCCGCGACAGATTCTCGCCGGCATTCTGACGGCAATTTCCACGACAGTGCCCGCTGGCTCAGCGTCGCCCGGGGCTGCTTGAGCACACCGTATGACCGAGCAGCCGGTGTCTTTCATGGAGTTCGACAGTCCATGGTTCTTCAATCCGGGCAAGGTGCGGCTGCCTTCACCGCCGGAGGGCCTGGGCGCCGACGAGGTCCGCGAGCGCTTGATGAAGGGGCAGCTGGCGCAGCAGCCTTACATTCTCGAGACTTCGTCCGAGCGTTGCCTCTATTTCACTCAAGGCAACTTGCAGAGCATCATGAGCCTCGCCGAACCGGACGCACTGATTGCTGCATACACACGCAAGATGATGGCGTTTCTGCTGTTCAACCCCGCTCCGAAACGCATCAAGATGATAGGTTTGGGAGGTGGCTCGCTGGCGAAATTCTGCTATCGCAACCTGCGCGAAGCTCGGATTACCGTGGTGGAAATCGATCCGCGCGTGATCGCTCTGCGGGATGAGTTCTGCGTCCCCGCTAATGATGAGCGCTTCCGCATCGTTTGCGAGGACGGCGCGAGCTACATCTCGCAACGGTCGGACCCCGTCGATGTGCTTCTCGTCGACGCTTTCGACCCGATCGGAGTTGCTCCGACGCTCGCCGCCTCGGATTTCTATGTGCAAGCCGCAACACGCCTGTCGCCGCGAGGTGTCATGGTGATGAACTTCTCAGGAGCGGCCAACCGCTACGTCACACACATCGAGCGAATCAGGTCGGCCTTCGGCGGCAGCATACTGCTCGTACCCGTGGTTGCCGATGACAACCTGTTGTTGTTCGCGTTCAGACGGCGCATTCCGCTGCCGACCACCGCGAAATTTGAGTCGCGCGCTCAACGCCTGCAATCCCGCCTCACGCTCGAGTTCCCGCGGTACTTGCGTCGAATCTGCCAAGGGCACGAGTTGGCTTGAGTCAACGCAGGCCCGCGACCCGCGCCGCTCCATACGAGAAACATCGCTGTGCCTGCGCGGACCACGCGAAGGGGGGACTTCCTCGCATCTCGCACGCAGTTCCGCGTGCATCCCTGGCAGGGTTCCCGATGCAACAATCGACTCGGCCATGGTGGCCGAGGGCGACTACGCCATGCATGCTCCTTCCGAGCTCACGCTGACCTCCACGTATCATCCCGGATCCCAGGGTGTTGGGCTGCTTCGCGGTCACGTTGCCGCGGCGCTCACGCATCTCGCCGGAAGCGGACCGAGTGCAGCGAAAATCCATGCCGCCCGCAAGGAGCTGCAGCGGGCGCGCGCAACGCTGCGTCTCATGCGAGAGGCCATTGCTCCGAACCAGTACAACGACGAGGACGCACAACTGCGCCGCGCCGCCCAAATGCTCAACGACGTGCGCGACGCGGAAGTCTTGTTGCGTGCGTTCGCCCGATTACGCAGCTCCCTCAAGGAAGCGAGACCGCATGCGACTCTGGAACCTCTGCACAAATTGTTGCGAGAGGAACGACGGCGTGCGACCGCGGCGAACTTGCAGCGGCAGCTGCCCAACGCCAGGGCAGTCCTCATGCAAGCCGGGCGACGAACCCGCGAGTGGTCTGTCGCAAACGACATGGACCTGCTCACAAGGGGAATGCAACGGACCTATCGCAAGGGGCGGCTTTGCTATCGCGCTGCGTGCCAATCCCCTTCTGACGATCGACTGCACGCGTGGCGCAGGCAAGTGAAGTACTGCACCTACCAGCTCGAAGCCCTGGGCTCGATCGGCTCTGCGAAGGCGGCCAAACGGCTCCGCTCGTGCATGAAACTCGCGGACCTGCTCGGGAAAGATCACGACCTCGCGATGCTGCATGAGCGCGTTGCCGCCGCAGATCTCGATGCGAGTTCAACCTTGTGCTGCGCGGATGCGATCAAGCGTCAACGCGCAAGGCTGCAGCGCAAAGCGCTCAAACTCGGAGCCCGACTCTATCGTGCGAAGCCACGGAAGTTCAGACCGCTGCGCCGTCGATCATCTGCTGCCAATGCGTACATATATATGTATGCAGGAGGGACGGCGTCGGCGTCGTCCAGCAGCCGGTAAGACTGGCCGGGAGCTGCGTGGCGCTAGCCTTCCCTTCCGCAGTGAGCACGATCGTGTACGCGGCGATATACCTATCCAGCGGGCCGGGAGCCGGCAGCTGCTTGTGCACTTGCACGACTCGGTCCGGCAGATAGCTGTCCACGAACGCCTTCACGCACGCGTCGACGGCTCGATCGGGCGGAAAAACGGGCTGCGACGTGCAGAGCTCAGAACGGAAGCATCGAAGCAAAATCCGGCGGCTTGATGATCAATGCGTCGCAGGGCAGCTTCTCGAGGACATCCTCCGCGGTGCTCCCGATGAAGACACGCTTGAGGCCGCTGCGCGAAACGGCGCCCAGTACCATGACGTCAGCCTTGATGGCCTCCGCCGCGCGAGGCAACACATTGACGGTGCCGCCCGTCGAGACGTGGATGTTGCCGCTCCGAACGCCGTAGTCGGACACCAGCGCTGCAATCTCCTTGCGCTTCGACTCTTCCTCACGAGCCAGTTCTTCGGCAGAGACTGTCATCGCCATCGGCGGGACAGACGCCGCGGCGGCCAGGACTGCTGGCGGGATGTAGGCGTGCAGCACATGCAGCTCGCCGTTGACAACCTTGGAGAATGCAGACGCATGCTGCAGGATGCAGTGGTCCAGCATTGCCGGCTTATCATTGGCGTGACCTGGGTCGATCGCGGCCACGACCTTCGGCGAGCTCGCCCACGGGCCCGGCTTCACCAGCAGTAGCGGCACGGGACAACCGCGGATCAGTTGCCAGTCGGTGTTCGTGAACAAGGTGCGCTGAGCAAGCGTGTGATGGTGCGTATCCTTGATCACCAGTTCCGCGCTCGTCCGTTTCGCCCGATCGAGCAGCGCCACGTGCAGCGGATCCGCGCATTCGGTCTCGGTTGCGACATCCACTCCTTCCGCTCGCAACGGCGCCGCCAAACTCTCTAGCATCGCTTTGAGATCGACGACGAACGGTTCCTTCGAATGCTTGCGGACGTGCGCCGCCAGTCGCGCTTCGCGCGAAGCCTTCGTTTCACAGGCGTACAACTCGAGCCTGGCCTTGAACGCTTGCGCCAGTTGTGCGCCTCTCGCTACGGCCGGGTGTTCGCTCACCGTCGGGTCGACGATCACGAGGATGTTGCATATCCGATTCATAGCAGATTCACCTACTCCTCAATTGCGCAGCGTACCGTCCTCGTTCAACTTCGCCCGGTCGCGCGTCGGTCCGCGCATCCGCGACAGGTAGTCCGCGACGGCTGTGATCTCTTCCGTATCGAAGCTGTCGAGGAAGCGTGCAAGATCGCTGTCGACATTGAGTCGATGCGAGGCCCCGATGCCGCGCATCGCACGTATGAGGTAGGAATAGTGCTGGTCGCGTAGCGACGGGATAAATCCATCGTCATCGCCGCGGGCGTCCTCTTCGTGGCAGGACGCACACTGTTCCTGGAAGATGGCTTCGCCCAGCTCGACTCCCTTCCCATCACCGGTCTCGGGCACGCGGGCTGGCGGCAAATTGCTGAGGTAGCCCGCAAGATCGGCCCACGCCTGCGCGTCGCCCACCGCCTGGCGCGACACCACCTTGTGCATATCGGTGCTGCGTCGCTCGAGCTCGCTGAAATCCGCCAGCTGCTTGATGAGATACGCCTGGCGCTGCCCGGCCAGCGCGGGAATGACATTCTTCGAATCGCCGAGCGCCTGCTTGCGGTGGCAGGCTGCGCAGTGAACGGAGTACAGGCCAGCGCCCCGCTTGGCATTCGCCTCGAGCTGCAGTGCATTTCGCACCTGTTCGTCGACCACGGTGGGCGATGCCGCCGCCATACCGATCGGCAGGAGGGCCAACGCGCATAGGAGCAATCGTGGAGTGCACATGGAACGAGTGTTGGTCGCGGCCACTTTCCCGACCATCGGGGGATCCGCGTAACGGCCCCGCAGAATCCCGGTCGAACAGATCTTCAGCCGTGAAAAGCCGCGCCAAAGCGCACGCCCGCCCGCCGCAGCATTGCAGCCAGCGGGCAGTATCCAGTGACCGACGCCTGGGCCAGATCCGCCCCCAGGAATGCAGCCAGCGCATACCAGTACGGATGGACCAGGTTGCCGAGCAGGATGCTCACGACGATCAGGGAACCGGCGGTTGCAAGCACCAGACGATCGACGTTCATAGCTGCATCTCCTGTCACCAGACGTATCGAACGTGTGCGCACGAGCGAACACTAGCGACTGAGGCGGTGCAGGGATTTACGGAGACCCTCGTAGCGTCTCGGGAAAGTCCGCGAGCGCCACGCGATCGGTATCGTGGTCTGATCCAGATCAGAGCGCCGGCGTGCGCGTGCTGAGATGCTGGAAGAATGAAAACCGCTCCCTTCTTCGCCGCCGCGGCCCTGCGCAAGTACGACTTGCCCGGGCCGCGCTACACGTCCTACCCGACGGCCCCGCACTTCGGCCCGCACTTCGATGAGGCGATGCTGCGCGAGTACATCCGGTGCAGCAATGCCGAGCCCATCCCCCGCGAGCTGTCGCTGTACGTGCACGTTCCCTACTGCTTCAGCCCCTGCTTCTACTGTGGCTGCAACCGCATCATCACCTACGACCGCAGCAAGGGCCGCAAGTACGTCGACCGACTCATCCGCGAGATCGCAATGGTCGGCGGGCTGTTCGATCGGGACCGCGAAGTCGTGCAACTGCACTTCGGCGGCGGCACGCCGAACTTCCTCGAGCCGCGCGAGATGCGCGAAGTGCTGGCCGCCATCGGCAGTCACTTCCATCTGGGCAGTTCGCCGCGCCGCGACTTCTCCATCGAGCTCGACCCGCGCTACGTGGCCGATGGCTACATCGCCGCTTTGACTGATCTCGGCTTCAATCGCGCCAGCCTCGGCGTGCAGGACTTCGATCCTGACGTACAGCGCGCCGTGAACCGCCTGCAGAGCGTGGAGCAGACCGAGCGCGTCATCGACGAGTGTCGTGCTGCCGGCTGGCGGTCGGCAAACATCGACTTGATCTACGGTCTGCCGAAGCAGACCCGGGTCGGCTTCGAGGGAACGCTGGATACAGTGTTGCGCATTCGGCCCGATCGACTGGCCGTCTACAGCTACGCGCACATGCCGCGCATGTTCAGAGCCCAGCGCCAGATCGACGCTGCAGACCTGCCATCCGCCGAAGACAAACTGGGATTGCTGCAGCTTTCGATCGAGAAACTGAGCGCGGCCGGCTACGCCTATATCGGCATGGATCATTTCGCGTTGCCGGACGACGAGCTGGCGCGGGCGCAAGCCGGCGGAACTCTGCATCGGAATTTCATGGGCTACACCACGCACGCGGACTGCGATCTGGTCGGGCTCGGCGTAAGCGCAGTCAGCCACATCGGTGACAGCTACAGCCAGAATGCGCGCGATCTGCCGGCATGGGAAACTGCGATCGATCAGGGCCGGCTGCCGGTCTGGCGCGGACGGCACCTCGACTTCGACGACGTGCTGCGCGCCGACGTCATTCAGCAGCTGATGTGCCTGGGGAGCATTGATCGCGCGGCGGTCGAACGACGCCATGAGATCGATTTCCGGACGTACTTCGCGGACACCCTCGCACGTCTGCGGCCGCTCGCCGCCGACGGCCTGGTCACGGTCGATGAGCAACGGATTGCCGCCACTTCTCGTGGCCGGCTGCTGTTGCGTATCATCGCGATGTGCTTCGACCGTTACCTCAACGAGTGCGGCCGGGACGTCGCCGCGCCGCGCTTCTCGCGGGCTATCTGAGCGCGCGGCGCGGAGCCGCGCGATGAAGGCTGCTCCCGGGCGCACGCCCATCGCCGACGACGGCGATGCGCTGCACTTCTGCAGCACGTGCGCATTCTCGGCTGCGTGCATGGAGCAGGGCTACGACAAGAGCCAGCTGCGTGACCTGCATGTGCTGGTCGAGCACATCGGTCCATTCCGCGAGGGCGAGCACATCTTTCGCGAGGGCGATGCGTTCAACGCCATCGCGGCCGTGCGGGGCGGCACGGTCAAGACCTACGTCACGGACACTGAGGGACGCGAGCAGGTTCAGGGATTCTTCCTGCCAGGCGAAGTGATCGGACTGAGTGCGATCTCGCACCCGCGCTACCCGTGCAACGCCGTTGCGCTCGACTCCGTCGTCTTGTGCCGCTTCTCGTTCCCGAATATCGCTGCGCTCGCCGCGCGCATGCCGGGACTGCAGCAACAGCTGTTCCGGCTGCTCAGCCTTGACATAGGCAAGGCCTCCCTGCTGGCGGGCAACTTCACCGCGGATGAGCGCATGGCCGCGTTCCTTGTTTCGCTTTCGCGTCGCTTTGCCGCGCGAGGCTTCTCGGCGACGCGCTTCCGGCTGAGCATGACGCGCACCGACATGGCCAACTATCTCAGGCTCGCCTCGGAAACCGTGAGCCGCGTGCTGACCCGCTTCCAGGACGACGGCCTGCTGCGCGTCGAGCGCCGCGACATCGAGCTGCTCCAGCCGACGCAGCTCGCGCAGCTCGCGCGCAGCGTCTTACGGGAATAGACGTCCCGTCAGCGGGAATCCCCTTAGCTCGTGCCCCGCGCAGCTTGATCCAGGTCAGGGCAGCTCCCCATGCGGACGGGCAGCATCTCCCGTATCGCATGGGAGACAAGTCTATGAGCTCGAGTCGTCGTTTGTGGATCGGTCTGGCGGTACTGCTGACCGCTTCGTTCAGCGTGTTGTTGTGGGTCGGCAGCGAAATCCATCGCGTGATGCCGCCCATTCCCGAGGCAGTCGTCACCTACACAGGCGACACCGTGTTCACACGCGCCGAGATCGAGCGTGGCCGCCAAGTGTGGCAATCCATCGGCGGCCAGCAGCTCGGCTCGATCTGGGGTCACGGCAGCTATGTCGCCCCCGACTGGAGCGCGGATTGGCTACATCGGGAGGCCGTAGCATGGCTCGACGTCGTCGCAAAGCGCGACTCCGGCGCGCCGTACGCGGAGCTCGCGCCGGAAACGCAGGCCGCGCTCGCCGCGCAGCTGCGCCCACGCATCCGCGAGAACACGTTCGATTCGGCCACCTCCCGGATCACCGTGGCCGCCGACCGCGCGGCCGCCATCGCCGAGGTCGAGAAGCACTACACCGCGCTGTTCGGTAACGATCAGCAGCTGCGCGCTCTACGCAAGGCGTACGCGATGAAGGAAGGCACGGTGCTCGACGCCGACAAGCGCAGCGCACTGACGGCCTTCATCTGGTGGTCGTCGTGGTCGGCGGTCACGAACCGACCCGGCAAGCACATCAGCTACACGAACAACTGGCCGCACGACGAGCTCGTCGGCAACACGCCGCCCGGGCACCTCCTGATGTGGACAGTGTTCAGCGTGCTCTTTCTGATCGCCGGCATCGCGCTGCTCGCGTGGCATCACGCGCGCCATCGCGACGAGCCCGCGCCGCCGCTGCCCGCCAGCGATCCGCTGGCGCTGATCCGGATCACGCCGTCGATGCGCGCGACCGCAAAGTACTTCTGGATCGTGATTGCGCTGTTCCTCACGCAAATCCTGCTGGGCGCGATCACTGCGCACTACCAGGTCGAGGGCCAGGAGGCGTACGGCTTCGCGCTGTCCCAGTACCTGCCCTACTCGCTCAGCCGCACCTGGCACACGCAGCTCGCGGTGCTGTGGATCGCGACGGCGTGGCTCGGCATGGGCCTGTACATCGCGCCGGCTATCTCGGGCCACGAGCCGAAGTACCAGCGCTTCGGCGTCAACTTCCTGTTCGCATGCCTGCTGATCATCGTCGTCGGCGCGTTCGCCGGGCAGTGGCTGGCAGTGATGCAGAAGCTCGGCCTCGATCGCAACTTCTGGTTCGGCCACCAGGGCTGGGAGTACGTCGACCTCGGCCGCTTCTGGCAATGGTTCCTGTTCGTCGGTCTCGGCCTGTGGCTGGTGCTGGTCGGTCGCGCGCTCATGCCCGCCATCCGGCGCGGCGGCGAGTCGAAGTCGATCATCGTGCTGCTGTTCCTGTCGACGATCTGCATCGGCCTGTTCTACGGCGCCGGCCTGATGTGGAGCGAGCACACGCACATCTCGATGGTCGAGTACTGGCGCTGGTGGGTCGTGCACCTGTGGGTCGAGGGATTCTTCGAGGTGTTCGCGACTGCAGTGATCGCCTTCCTGTTCACACGTCTCGGACTGCTGCGCGCGAGCTCGGCGACCACCGCGGTGCTGTTCGCGACGATCGTGTTCCTCTCGGGCGGCGTGCTGGGCACGCTGCATCACCTCTACTTCACCGGCACTCCGACCGCAGTGATTGCCCTCGGCGCCAGCTTCTCGGCGCTCGAAGTGGTGCCGCTGGCCTTCATCGGCTTCGAGGCCTATCACACCTACAAGCTTGGCAGCGCGACGCCGTGGATGCAGCGCTATCGCTGGCCGATCATGTTCTTCACCGGCGTGGCGTTCTGGAACGTCGTCGGCGCAGGGCTGTTCGGCTTCCTGATCAATCCGCCGCTGCCGCTCTACTACATGCAGGGGCTCAATCTCACGCCGCTCCATGGCCACACTGCACTGTTCGGCGTCTACGGCCTGCTCGGCGTCGGCCTGATGCTGTTCTGCCTGCGCGGGCTGAAGCCCGATGCGATCTGGAACGAGAAGACACTGCGCGTGAGCTTCTGGTGCTTCAACATCGGGTTGGCGGCGATGGCGCTGTTCACCCTGCTGCCGATCGGCATCATCCAGCTCAGCGCCGCAATCGAGCATGGCTACTGGTATGCACGCTCCGCCGAGCTGATGCAGAAGCCCATCATTCAACTGCTGGTGTGGCTGCGTGTACCGGGCGACACGATCTTCAGCATCGGCGCGCTGTCGCTCGCGTGGTTCGTCCTGCGCCTATGGATCGCGCCGAAGCGCGCACCGGTTGTCCTGCCGGAAGCAGTACAGCCGGCGAAACACTAGGAGAGTGGAAGCCATGTCAGCAGTTCCATCCATTGCCCTGCCCCGCGACCTGGCGCGAACGCTCGCCGCCGCGCCGCACCGGTTGCTGTTCTTCATCGGTGCGACCAACGTGCTGCTCGCGATGGCCTGGTGGGCTGTATGGCTCATCGATGCACGCTGGCAAGTCTTCGGCTTGCAGCGCACACCGATCCCGGCAGGCTGGTTGCACGCGGTCATCATGCAGTACCACGTGCTGCCATCGTTCATGTTCGGCTTCCTGCTGACGGTATTCCCGCGCTGGATGAATCTCCCGGAGTTGCGCCGCGTGCACTACGTTCCGGTCGGCATCGGCATGTTCGGCGGGCAGCTGCTCACATTGGCCAGCCTCACCGGCGGATTGCCGCTGCTGAAGGCCGGGGCTCTCCTCACGATGGGCGGTTGGCTGTTCGGGCTGACTTTGCTGGTGCGGCTGACCCATCGCGACCGGTACCGCACGTGGCACGCGGTGAGTTGCACGTTCGCGCTCGCCTTCGGAGCGCTCGGCCTGATGATGTACACGATGTTCCTGAACATGCCGGACGCACGTCTGATGTTCGCAGCGATCAAGATCGGCAGTGTCGCAATGTTGCTGCCGATCTACTTCACCGTCTGTCATCGCATGCTCGCTTTCTTCGCCGGCGCTGCCCTGCCCGACTATCGCGCGCCGCGACCGCTGTGGACGCTCGCGGTCTTCTGGATCCTCGCTCTTTTCCATGTGTGGCTGGAGCTGCGGCACGGCTATGCGTGGCTGTGGGTCCCGGACCTGCCGATGGCCGCACTCACGCTCTGGTTGCTGCACACATGGTGGCCGCGGCGCTCCGCGATGCCTGCGCTGCTGCACGTGCTGTTCATCGGATTCGCATGGTTGCCGACGTCGTTCGGGCTCTTCAGCCTGCAAAGCCTGTGGTATGCCGCCGGCGATGTCTTCATACTCGGCCGCGCCCCAGCGCACGCATTGTTCATCGGCTTCTTCGGCAGCTTGCTGGTCGCAATGGTCACTCGCGTCACGCAAGGTCATTCGGGCAGACCGCTCGTCCTCGGACGCGTTGCTGGCTTCGCCTTCATCGCAGTGCAAGTCGTTGCGCTGCTACGCATCCTCGCCGAGCTGCGGACCGATGCGCTTGGCTGGCAGGCGGTCGCAGCCGTCGGCTGGATCGTAGCTTTCGTGCCTTGGGTCGCACGCTCGTGCTGGATCTACCTCACGCCGCGCGTCCAGTGATCGAGTTCTACTCGCAGATCAAGTGGGTCCACATTGCCGCGGTGAGCGCCAGCGGCATCCTGTTCTTCATCCGCGGGCTCGCGCTGCATGCGGGCGCCGCATGGCCGATGGCGGCTCCGCTGCGGTATCTCAGCTATGCGATCGACACTGTGCTGCTCACGGCGGCGCTGATGCTCGTGACAATCCTGCATCAGTATCCCTTCGTCCATGGCTGGCTGACAGTGAAGGTCCTGCTTCTGCTCGTCTACGTGGTGCTGGGCAGCCTTGCGCTCAAGCGCGGGCGCACTCGCGCGGTCAGAGTCGCCTGCTGGCTCGCCGCCCTCGCCGTCTACCTGTTCATCGTGACGGTCGCGCGCACGCACAATCCGCTCGGCGTGCTCAGCGCCTGGTGCGCTGAGTAGGGTTCGCCTCAGGCTCATTGCCATCGTTGCGGCCGCCACGGCATCGACTCGTGGATCCGCGTATCGGACCCAGAGCCTGACCTGCCTCAGAGTACGCACGCCCGCAGGCGGCTAGCTTGCTTCTATCTGGCCACTGGCCATTGTCGAGACAACGGACATGAGAACAAGAGACCTGGCGATCCTGCTTGGTGCCGCAGCACTTGCGCTGAGCGCCTGCTCGGACCAAACCAGCGCTCCTGTGAAACCTGCCGCCGCGGCCGCCGACACCGGTGGCTCGCTCAAGGGCGATTTCGGGCCGCCGCAAGGCGAGCCGATCCACGCCGTGCTGACCAGCCCGCCCCACGTGCCGCCGGCAACGCAGCGCAACTCTCCCGCCAAGGTCATCGTCGACCTCGAAGTGAAAGAAGTCGACATGGAGATCGCCGAAGGCGTCACTTACACGTTCTGGACGTTCGGCGGCACCGTGCCGGGCAGCTTCATCCGCGTGCGGCAGGGCGACACCGTCGAGTTTCACCTGAAGAATCACCCCGACAGCAAGATGCCGCACAACATCGACCTGCACGGCGTGACCGGGCCCGGCGGCGGCGCGGCTTCCAGCTTCACCGCGCCGGGACACCAGTCGCAGTTCACGTTCAAGGCGCTCAACCAGGGTGTTTACGTCTATCACTGCGCGACCGCGCCTGTCGGCATGCACGTTGCGAACGGCATGTACGGCCTGATCCTGGTGGAGCCGCCCGAGGGGCTGCCGCCGGTCGATCACGAGTACTACGTGATGCAGGGTGACTTCTATACCGTCGGCAAGTATCGCGAGAAAGGTCACCAGGCCTTCGACATGCAGAAGGCCATCGACGAAAACGCGACCTACGTGCTGTTCAACGGGGCCGAGTCGGCGCTGACGGGACCGCGCGCCCTGCAAGCCGACGTCGGGCAGCGCCTGCGGCTGTTCGTCGGCAACGGCGGACCGAATCTCATCTCGAGCTTCCACGTGATCGGCGAGATCTTCGACAAGGTGCAATACGAGGGCGGCTCGCACTTCCAGGAGAACGTGCAGACCACGCTGATCCCCGCCGGCGGCGCGGCGATCGTCGAGTTCCACACCGAGGTGCCGGGCAACTACATCCTGGTCGATCACTCGATCTTCCGCGCGTTCAACAAGGGCGCGCTCGCGCTGCTCGAAGTGAAGGGCGACCTGCGTACCGACATCTATTCCGGCAAGCAGGTCGACGAAATGTATCTGGGCGACAGGCTGGCGAGTCTCGCGCCGGTCACGGAAGCGACGAAGGCCAGCGTCTCCGGCACGCTGACCCGCGAGCAGCAGAACGCGGCCGGCGGCCTGCTGTTCAAGGGCACGTGCTCGACCTGCCATCAGCCGAACGGCGAAGGCCTCGCTAACGTGTTCCCGCCGCTCGCCAAGTCGGACCTGCTGGCGAAGACGCCGCAGCGCGCGGTCGAGATCGTGCTCAACGGCCTGACCGGCCCGCTCACCGTCAACGGCGCAAGCTACAACTCCGTGATGCCGCCGATGAGCCAGCTCAACGACGACGAGGTGGCGAACATCCTGACGTACGTGCTGAGCAACTGGGGTAACGACGGGCCGCAGATCACCGCCAAGCAGGTTGCGGACGTTCGCGCCAAGACCAAGCGCCCGGAAGGCGCGGCGCACTGAGCCGGCCGATGCGCGGCCATGTGTCACGCTGGTTGGTCGCGCTGCTCGGCGGCCTGCTTTCGCTGCAGGCCGCCGCAGACCACGCTGCGATCAGCGTGCGCATGGCCACCGTCCATGGCGGCACATTCGAATCCGTCCTGCCGCCGGCGCCGGGCGTGAAGCAGCTGACCGTCGCGGATTTCCGTCTCGATCGCACGCCGGTCACCAACGCTCAATTCGCCCGCTTCGTGCAGCAGCATCCCGAGTGGCGGCGCGACAAGATCGCCGCGCTGTTCGCCGATGATCGATACCTCTCGCAGTGGCCCTCACCGACCGAGCCGGGCAGCAGCATTCGCAATCAACCCGTCGTGCGCGTGAGCTGGTTCGCTGCTTCCGCGTACTGCGAAGCGCGCGGCGCGCGCCTGCCGACCTGGTATGAATGGGAATATGCCGCCGCCGCCAGCGCGACGCTGCCCGACGCGAGACACGACCCCGCTTGGCAGCAGATCGTGCTGTCATGGTACTCGCGCTCGGCAAGCGGCACGCTTGCCGATGTCGGCCGCACGCCCGCGAACTACTACGGCGTCCAGGATCTGCATGGCGTCGTCTGGGAATGGGTCGACGACTTCGCCGGCATGCTGGTCGCCGGCGACAACCGCCAGCAGAGCGATCCGGATTCGCTGCGTTTCTGCGGCCCGGGCGCACTGACCATGGAGCAGAAAGAGAATTACCCGACGCTGATGCGCATCGCACTGTTGTCCAGCATGCAGGCGCGATACACAGGCGCAGCGATGGGCTTTCGGTGCGCAGTCGATGCTCGGAGCACCGCAAGGTGAAGCATCTCGCGCTCTTGCTGCTGTTCGCTACGAGACTCGCGCTGGGCGGGGATGCGTATCCCCCGCAGTCGATCTACCGCCTCGACGCCCACCTCACGAATCAGTCGGGCGTCGCGCACGGCCTCGATGTCTATGCGGGCCAGCCGGTTCTCATCACCATGTTCTACGGCAGCTGTCCGGCCGCGTGCCCGCTGCTCATCGACACGTTGCGCGCAATCGAGCGCGCCGCCCCGCCGGCGCAGCGGCAACGACTGCGTGTGATCATGATTTCCATCGACCCGCAGCGCGACAGCGTACAAAGCCTGCAGGAGCTGGCGAAGACGCGGCGCATCGACCTGTCGCGATGGACGCTGGCCCGTGCGGATGCGGCAACGGTCCGCCGCATTGCCGCCGTGCTCAACGTGCAGTACCGGCAACTGCCAGACGGCGGATTCAATCACTCCAGCGTGATCACGCTGCTGTCGCCACGCGGCGAGATCGCCGTGCAAAGCACGGTGCTGGCCAAGCCAGACGCCGTCCTCCTCGAAGCGCTCTCAGGCATTCCCTGAGTCGCACTCAACGGTGACGCGCAACGCGCGCTTCGCCGTGTCGACTCCGGGGTACCGCGCATCCGTTCTCGGGCTCCCCGTAATTCAATGCAGCAGGGCGCCCTGTAAGGTCACGGCCACGTTCGCCTAGCCCTGAGAGCAGCAGATGTCCGCAGTAATGTCCTCGCAAGTGTCGCTGACGAAGCCAGCTGCGGTCGCGGCCCCGGCAGTCACGCTCTACAACGACAAGGTCGTCCGCCAGTTCGCGATCATGACTGTCGTCTGGGGCATCGTCGGCATGGCCGTGGGCGTGCTGATCGCCGCCCAGCTGCTATGGCCGGCGCTGAACTTCGACATTCCCTGGCTGACGTACAGCCGGCTGCGCCCGCTACACACGAACGCGGTCATCTTCGCGTTCGGCGGCAGCGCGCTGTTTGCCACCTCCTATTACATCGTCCAGCGCACGTGCCACGTCAGACTGTTTTCGGACCGCCTGGCTGCATTCACATTCTGGGGGTGGCAGCTCGTTATCGTGCTGGCGGCAATCACGCTGCCGCTCGGCATCACGCAGAGCAAGGAGTATGCGGAGCTCGAGTGGCCGATCGATCTGCTGATCGCAGTCGTGTGGGTCGCCTACGCCGTGGTGTTCTTCGGCACCATCGCGCAGCGCAAGGTCAAGCACATCTACGTCGCCAACTGGTTCTTCGCCGCGTACGTGATCACGATCGCGGTCCTGCACATCGTCAACAACATCGCGATCCCGGTCTCGCCGACCAAGTCCTACATCGTCTACTCGGGCGTCGTCGATGCGATGGTGCAGTGGTGGTACGGGCACAACGCGGTCGGCTTCTTCCTCACCGCGGCCTTCCTCGGGATGATGTACTACTTCGTGCCGAAGCAGGTCGGCAAGCCGATCTATTCCTACCGCCTGTCGATCGTGCACTTCTGGGCGCTCATCTCCATCTACATGTGGGCGGGCCCGCACCACCTGCAGTACACCTCGCTGCCCGACTGGGCGCAATCGCTCGGCATGGTGTTCTCGCTGATCCTGCTCGCGCCCTCGTGGGGCGGCATGATCAACGGCTTCATGACCATGTCGGGCGCGTGGCACAAGGTGCGCACCGATCCGGTCATGAAGTTCCTGGTCGTGTCGCTGTCGTTCTACGGCATGTCGACGTTCGAAGGCCCGATGATGTCCATCAAGACGGTCAACGCGCTTTCGCACTACACCGACTGGACGATCGGCCACGTGCACTCCGGCGCGCTCGGCTGGGTCGCGTTCATGACCGTCGCGTGCCTGTACGCGCTGATCCCGAAGCTGTTCGGCCGCGCGCAGATGTGGAGCGTGCGCCTCATGGAAGTTCACTTCTGGGTCGCGACGATCGGCATCGTGCTGTACGTCACCTCGATGTGGATCGCCGGCGTCATGCAAGGCCTGATGTGGCGCGCGCTGAACCCGGACGGCACGCTGACCTACACGTTCGTCGAAGCGCTGAAGGCTACGTACCCGTACTACGCCATCCGCTTGCTGGGCGGCGTGCTGTTCCTGAGCGGCATGCTGATCATGGCCTACAACGTGCTGCGCACGGTTCGCGAAGCGAAGCCGGCCGAAGTGCCCGTCATGGTGCCCGCGTGAAGACGCGCACGATCAAGAGAGTCATTCAATGAGTCACGAGACAGTCGAGAAGAAAGTCGGCCTGATGGGCGCGCTGATCGCCATCGTGATCAGCGTCGGCGGCCTGGTGGAGATCGTGCCGCTGTACGCGCAGCAGTCGGTCATCAAGCCGTCGCCGGGCGTGCAACCCTACGCGGCGCTGGCGCTCGCCGGCCGCGATGTCTACGTCCGCGAGGGCTGCTACAACTGCCATTCGCAGATGGTGAGACCGTTGCCCGCAGAGACCGAGCGCTACGGCCACTACTCGATTGCCGGCGAGGCGGTCTACGACCATCCGTTCCAGTTCGGCTCGAAGCGCACCGGCCCGGACCTCGCGCGCGTCGGTGGCCGCTACACGGATGACTGGCATCGTGTGCACTTCATGAACCCGCGCGATGTCGTACCGGAGTCCAACATGCCGGGCTTTCCGTGGCTCGCGGATAACTCACTCGATGGCGCCGACGTAGCCGCCAAGCTGCGCGCGCTGCGCAAGATCGGCGTCCCCTACTCGGATGCAGACATCGCGGCCGCGCCCGCTGCCGTCTCTGGACACACTGAAATGGATGCACTGATCGCCTATATGCAGACGCTCAAGTTTCGCGGTGACGGCACGTCGGTCGACGGCTCGTCGAGCAAGGGGCAGCCATGAACGACGTCGCAACTCACGTGACGACATTGGGCATGGTCCGGGGCGTCCTGACCGCCGTGCTGTTCGCCGCGTTCATCGCGCTGTGGTTCTGGGCGTGGAGCTCGAAGCGGCGCGAAGATTTCGCAGCGATCGCTGCACTGCCGCTCGAAGACGACGCGACCAACCTGGCGCAAGGTGACGCGCGATGATGACGCACCCCGCCAGTGTTTTCGTGATCGTGTTTACCGCGATCAACGTGCTCGCGTGCCTGTGGCTGATGTGGTGGACGGCGCGCTCGCCCGCCCCGGGCGACCACGCGGCGCCGCAAGGCGGCGGTCGGTCGGCCGGCGCGGTGGCCAAGACCGGCCATGTGTGGGACGGCGATCTCGAGGAGCTGAACAACCCGCTGCCGCTGTGGTGGCTCGGGCTGTTCATCATCACGGTGCTGTTCGGCGCCGCCTACCTGATCTTCTATCCGGGCCTCGGCAACTTCGCCGGCGTCGGCAAGTGGAGCTCGGTCGAGCGCTACGAAGTGCAGATGGCGCAGCAGCGCGAGCGCTTCGAACAGCGCATCGCGCCGCTCCGCGACAAGAGCCTGCAGGAGCTCGCTGTCGATCCCGCAGCGATGTCCACGGCGAAGAATCTCTTCGGCGCTCACTGCTCGACCTGCCACGGCTCCGATGCGCGCGGCGCGCGCGGCTTCCCCAACCTCGCGGACGCCGACTGGCTGTGGGGCGGCGAAGAGCAAACCGTGTATGAAACGATCGCGAACGGCCGGCACGGCGTAATGCCCGCGCTCGGCAGCGTGCTCGGCGACACCGGCGTCAACGAAGTCGCTTCCTACGTGTTGAGCCTGAGCGGCCAGCAGGCGCCGGCGGACTGGGTCGCAGCAGGCAAGGAGCGCTTCGCGCTGGTCTGCACCGGCTGCCACGGCGCCGACGCACGCGGCAACGAGCTGCTCGGCGCGCCGAATCTGACCGACAGCACGTGGCTGCACGGCGGCGACTTCGACACCGTGCGCGCGACGATCACGAATGGTCGCGACAACCAGATGCCTGCGCATGCCACGGCCCTCGGGGAGAGCAAGGTGCGATTGCTCGCCGCGTATGTACTGAGCCTGTCCGCCCCGAAACCGACGGAGCACGAGGCAGCGGCTAGCGTCGCGCACGTGACAGCGGATGGCGACCAACCCTGATTCGCCGGCACCCCGGCGTCGCCGCACTTGGCCCCGGTTCCGGGAGGATCTCGGGGTCCTGTTGTGGGCCTCCTTCCTTGCCGCCAGCATCGCCACGATGTGTTTCTTCGCGTACTTCGACCCGGTACTGCTCACCCATGACGCCGGCCCGCCGGCATGGCTCGCCGATCGCATGACTGGCTACGCGGTGGGATTCTTCTTCTTCTGGGCCGTGTGCACGATCGCGAGCTTCCTGACGGCCTATCTCATCGACACGCGTTCCGGCGACGGTGACCAACCGTGAGCGCCGTGCCCGATAGCGACGGCCGCCTGTACGCCGCGCGGCAGAAAGTCTATGCGCGCGAGGTCTCGGGTCGCTACGACCGCTTGCGGGTGATCGCGACCTGCGCTCTGCTCGGCTTGTTCTACGGCCTGCCCTGGTTGCAGTGGGATGGGCACCAGGCGGTCCTGTTCGACCTGCCGGCGCGCCACTTCCACATCTTCGGTCTGATGTTCCTTCCGCAGGACTTCTTCCTGCTCACCTGGCTGCTGATCATCGCTGCGCTCTCGCTGTTCTTCTTCACGACGCTTGCCGGGCGCCTGTGGTGCGGATACGCCTGCCCGCAAACGGTCTGGACCAATATCTTTCTGTACGTCGAGCGCTGGTGCGAAGGCGACCGCATGCAGCGCATGAAGCTCGACCGCGCGCCCTGGACGCCGCGCAAGGTTGTGCGCAAGGGTGGCAAGCAGCTGCTCTGGGTTGCCTTCGCCGCTTACACGGGGCTCACCTTCGTCGGCTACTTCACGGCGATCCGCCAGCTCGTGCCATCGCTGTTGACCGCATCGCTGGGCGGCTGGGAAACGTTCTGGGTCGTGTTCTACGGCTTTGCAACCTACGGCAACGCGGGCTTCCTGCGCGAGCAGGTCTGCAAGTACATGTGTCCGTATGCGCGCTTTCAGAGCGCGATGTTCGACCGCGACACGCTGATCATCTCGTACGACACCAAGCGCGGCGAGCCGCGCGGCGCTCGCTCACGCAATGCCGATCCCAAGGCGCGCGGCCTGGGCGACTGCGTGGATTGCACCCTGTGCGTTCAGGTCTGCCCGACGGGCATCGACATCCGCAAGGGCTTGCAGCTCGAGTGCATCGCTTGCGCGGCATGTATCGACGCCTGCGATGACGTCATGCACAAGCTGCAGTACGCGCCGGGACTGATCCGCTACGCGACTCAGAACTCCATGGACGGGCAGAAGACGCGCGTTCTGCGTCCACGCACGCTCATTTACGGCACGTTGCTGTTGGCGCTGATCGCGGGCTTCGGCGTCGCTGTGGCACAGCGTCAGCTCGTGGCAGTCGATGTGATGCGCGACCGGAATTCCCTGTATCGCCAGCTCGACGACGGCCGCATCGAGAACGTCTACACGATCCGGTTGATCAACAAGGACACGCAGGCGCACACGCTGCGGTTGTCGGTGCAGGGAATGGCGGGCGCGACGCTCGACTCGGACCGCGCGGAATATCGTGTGGGCGGCGGCGAAGTAGTTAGCGTGGCCGTTCGCGTGCGCGTACCGCGCACGTCCGGCGGCAGCCACGCGCTGGACATAGTCGCACGCTCCAACGATGCAGATCCCATAGAGTCAAGCGCCGACGCGCGCTTTCTCGCCCCGCAGGCCCGACTGTGAACCGCTGCTTTCATTGCGATGAACCGCTGCAGGGCTCCACGCTCACCGCCCACATCGACGGACGCGCGCAGCCGGTCTGTTGCCACGGCTGTCTCGCGGTCGCCGAGTTCATCGCATGCACCGGGCTGACCGAGTACTACCGCCTGCGCGACGCGCCTGGAGCAAAACCGGAAAGCACGGCATCGGCTCACGATCGCTGGGCTGCCCTCGACCGGGCTGAAGTGGCCGGCCAGTTCACGCGCTGCTCCGGCGAGCTGGACAGCGCAACACTGGTCATAGACGGATTGCGCTGCGCGGCGTGCAGCTGGTTGATCGATCGCGCGTTGCAGAGCGTTCCGGGAATCGCCGACGTTTCGACCAATACCGCCACAGGCCGAACGCGCGTCTCGTGGCTACGCGGTCGCCTGTCGCTCGGTGACGTGGTGCGCAGAATCGCTGACCTCGGATACGTTCCGCATCCGCTGAGCGACGCGGGCGCGCTCGAGCTGCAGCAGGCGGAGCGGCGCGACGCCTTGAAGCAGCTCATGGTCGCGGGCTTCGGCATGATGCAAGTGATGATGTTCGCCGTCGCGACGTACTCCGCCGATCTCGCAGGCGAAGTCATGGATGCCTCGCTCCTGAAGTTCTTCCGCGTCGTCAGCATGCTGGTCGCAACACCCGTCGTCTTGTACGCCGCAGCGCCGATTCTGGCCGGTGCGCGCCGCAATCTGCAGACTCGCACGATCGGCATGGACCTCCCGGTCGCCGCCGCGCTGCTGCTCGCCTATTGCGCAAGCCTCTGGAACACGTTCCGGGACAGCGGCGCCACTGTCTACTTCGACTCTGTGACCATGTTCGTTTTCTTCCTCACGCTGGGCCGGTTCGTGCAAATGACCGTTCGTCACCGCACGACCGGCGTCACTGACGCGCTCGCCCGGCAATTGCCGGTTTGCGCACACCGCGTGGACTGCGACGTCGTACGGGACGTGCCGCTCGCTGCGCTTCAATGCGGCGACGTCGTTCTGGTGCGGCCCGGCGAGGTATTGCCGGCCGATGGCGAGCTGCTCGATTCGCAGGCGGCGATCGACGAGTCGCTCCTGACCGGCGAGTCCGTGGCAGTCAACAAGCGCCGCGGAGCTCGGCTCGCCGCGGGAGCATTGAACGCCGGTCATGCGCTTCGCCTCGCCGTTACGGCCGTGTCGGACAATACGACGTTGTCGCACATCGTTTCGCTGCTCCAGCGGGCGCAAACCCAGCGGCCGCGGCTAAGCAAGGCGGCCGACCTGGCAGCCGCGCGCTTTCTGCAGCTCGTCCTCGTCGGTGCCGGACTCACCTGCGCTTCCTGGCTGGTCGCCGATCCGTCGCGGGCGTTCGCGGCGACGCTGGCCGTGCTCGTCGTGGCCTGCCCTTGCGCGTTTGCGATCGCGATACCTGCCGCGATAGCGGCTGCCACTGCGCAGCTCGCTCGTCACGGCCTGCTGCTCACGCGTATCGATGCGTTGGAAACCCTCGCGCGGATCGATCGCGTCGTATTCGACAAGACGGGCACGCTGACTCACGGCGACATCGCAGTCGGGCGCTGCGTCACGCTCGGTACCCGCGGTGAGCACGACTGCCTGCGAATCGCGGCGGCGCTCGAGCTGGCCTCCGAACATCCCCTGGCGCGGGCATTTGCACGATTCGGCAACAGCTTGCGCGCAGAACACGTCCGCACCGTTGCCGGCGCGGGCCTGGAAGGCACGAGCGACGGGCAGCTCTATCGCATCGGCACGCGCGACTTCGTCGCGGCACTGCGCGGCGCCGCGGCGCCGAGCGACGCGACGAAGCTGATCGGAACCGTCGTCAGCCTCGGCGATGCTCGCAGCGAGCTCGCGCTATTCGAGCTGCAGGACACTCCGCGGCTCAGCGCACGGTTTGCGGTTGCGGGTCTGCGCGAGATGGGCATCGCGGCCGAGATCCTGAGCGGCGACGACAGGGCGGCAGTGGCCGCGCTCGCAGCGTATTGCGCGATTGACCAATACGTCGACCGCCAGTCGCCTGAGCAGAAACTGACTCACGTGCAGCGCCTGCAAGCGGCGGGACAACGCGTCGCGATGGTCGGCGACGGCATCAACGATGCGCCGGTGCTCGCAGCCGCGGATCTCTCGATTGCCATGGGCCGCGGCGCTGCATTGGCGCACGCGAGCGCAGACATGATCCTGATCGGAGACGATCTCGCTTGCCTGCCTGAGGCGATCCGGCTAGCGCGCCGCACGCTGCGCATCGCGCGCCAGAATTTGATCTGGTCCGCCGTCTACAACTTCGGCTCGCTGCCGCTCGCAGCGTTCGGGCTGATTCCGCCCTGGCTCGCCGCGCTCGGCATGTCGCTGAGCTCGATCGCAGTCGTGCTCAACGCTGCGCGCCTGCTGCCGCGCGCTCCGGCCGCGGACGCAGGTTCCGGCTCGCCGCAGGCGGTGCTTTCATGAGCATCCTGTTTGTTCTCGTACCCCTCAGCCTCGGCCTGGTGTTACTCGCCGGCTGGGCCTTCTTCTGGGCAGTCGGCAACGGTCAGTTCGACGACCTTGGGTCGGCCGCCTGGGATTGCCTGCGTGACGATGAGTGACGTAACTACTGGCATCACGTTGTCGGCGGCGTTCATGGCGGGCATCGCCGGCAGCGCGCACTGCGTAGTGATGTGTGGCGGGCTGGCCGGCGCGCTCAGCATGCGCAACCGCGTGGCGACATCCCCCGTTCGCAACGCGTGGGGTGACGCATCCCTGTATCACGTCGGTCGCTTGGGCGGCTACGCAATGGGCGGTGCACTGTTCGGCCTGTTCGGTGCGTCGTTGCAGTCGATCGTAAATCTGCCGATGCTGGCCACGACGGCTCGCGTGGTAGCAGGACTGCTGGTGGTACTGGCGGGCGTGAAGGTGTTGTTCGGCCTGAACGGGCTCGCTTGGATCGAGCGCCTCGGCGCGCGCTTCTGGAGGCTCGTGCAGCCTATCGCCAGAGGCGCGGCGAGCAGCAGCAATTCGGGACGCAGCCTCCTGCTTGGGCTTCTATGGGGCTGGCTGCCCTGCGGCCTCGTCTACTCGGTATTGCTGCTTGCGGCTCTCAGCGGCAGCGGGCTGCGCGGCGCCGGTACAATGCTGGCGTTCGGCGCGGGGACCTTGCCGGCAATGCTCTCCGGCAGCGTGCTGGGAGGAACTGTGAGCCGGTGGCTGGCGGTGCGCCGTCGTCGACAACTTGGCGGCATGGCCCTGCTGCTGTTCGGCGTCTGGCTCGCGTGGGCAGCAATCCCGACCGCAGAGCATGCAGCTCACAACGGCCATCCGCAGGTTCTGGCAGCGATCCGCAATTGATTTGTCGCTGGCCATGCGTCCAAGCGGCGGTTGCGGCTCGCGCACCAGTAGCACCGGCACCGGCGCAGTCCGCAATACCAACTCGGCATCGCTGAACCCGGAGTTCTCCGCACCCGGCACGCGGACCTCCCGATTCGGCCGACTCCCGCTTCGTCTCTAATAGCCGTGAGGTATTCGACATGCAATGGCGCAATACGGCTTCGCGATACGGCTACGTCGCAACAGCACTGCACTGGGTGATCGTGGCGGGCATTGTCGCGCAGTACTTTCTGGCGGAGGCTGCCGAGGACCATGAAGGCGCACGCCCAAGCGCGTTCAGTGCGGCGGGCTTGCACAACTCGATCGGGATCACGATCCTGGCGCTCGCACTGCTGCGCGTGCTGTGGCGGGTAGTAGAGCTGCCGCCGGCGCTACCGCAGACCATGAAGAAGTATGAGCGCGTGCTGGCGCGCGTTACACACATCGCGTTCTACGCGCTGTTGTTCGCGCTGCCTCTCACCGGCTGGGCGCTCGTTACGGCTGAGCAGCAAGCCACCAGCTTCTTCGGGCTATTCGACCTGCCGCAATTGCGGCTTGGCGCGCAGCTACCGCTCGAAGGCGGCACGCTGAGCGAGGATCAGCTCGAAGAAATACACGAAGCGCTGTTCAACGTTCTGCTCGGCCTGGCAGCGTTGCACGCCGCCGCGGCGCTCAAGCATCACTTCTTCGATCGTGACAATGTCCTGCGCAGCATGTTGCCGTGGAGTCGCCGCCGCGAGCGCACGCAGTAACGTCTGTCCAGCGGTGCAACTCAGCTAGGCGACGCCGCGTGTCTGGTCGCGTGACACAGCACTGAGCTCGGCTATTGCCTGCACCAATGCGACGGTGTCGACCGGCTTGCTCAGAAAACGACACGACGGTACCGGGGCACGAAGGGAGCGCAGCACGGACGGCAGATCGCCGCTCAACACGACGCCCGGGACGTCATAGCCGAGACGCTCGCGCAAGCGCATCAGCATGTCGAGACCGGTGTTCTTTTCGTCCAGATGATAGTCGGCGATGACGATATCGCCGGGTTGCAGCCGCTCCAGCAAGACTTCGGCCTCAGCGAGCGTGGCGGCACTGCGCGTCTCGTAACCTTCGAGCTTCAAATACAATTCCGTCGCAATTCGCACGCCATCGTTGTCCTCGACCAGGATCAAGCGCGCCTTGCGCGCGTGCGGGTCGAGCGCCGGCACGGGAACGGGCTCGACCTTCGTTGCAGCTCTTGTCACTGCGTAGCGGCGCGGGATGTGCAGAACCACCTGCGTTCCTTCGCCGACCTTCGAGAAGATTTTCACCGAGAATCCGAGCAGGCGTGCGACCTCCTTGACGATCGCGAGGCCCAGGCCCACACCCATGCGCTTGGCGCCGTGGGTGTCGACCTGGTAATACTCATCGAAGATTCGCTCCAGCTTGTCCGCAGGGATGCCGATGCCCGAGTCCGCGACGGCAATGATGATGTCGTTCGAATCGTGCGAGCACTTCAGCCGTACCCAGCCGCGATCCGTGTACTTGAGCGCGTTACCCAACAAGTTCTGCAGCAGCTGGTAGAGGAGAGTCCGATCGGTCGACAGCACGAATGGCGGCAGCTCGACCTGGAGATCGACGTTGCGCGAAGCTGCTACCGACGAAAATTCGCTGCGCAGCTCCTCGAAGACCTGCGCCAGGGGCACGTCGACATTGACTGGTTCGATTGCACCGGATTCCAGGCGACTGATGTCCAGCAGAGCGTTGAGCAGGCGCGTCATGCTCTCGATTGCCTGGCTCTGCTGATACAGCAACTCCCGGGCCTCCACTTGCGGCACGATCTTCATCATCGCTGCATTGAGCAGCCGGACAGTCTGCATGGGCTGGCGCAGATCGTGACTCGCAGTAGCGAGAAAGCGGCTCTTGGCGCGATTGGCGCGCTCGGCCTCCTGCTGCGCGGCGACCAGCTCGTCATTGATGATCCGGCGCTCGGTCGTGTCCCGAATCGCTGCCGCGACGAACAGCTTGCCATCGATGCGAAACGGAGCCAGGCGGATACCGGCAGGAAATTCGCTGCCGTCGGCGCGGACTGCAAAGAGATCCGCGATGCGAGCGCCCATCTCGCGATTGTTCGGGTTACGCGCATAGCTCGCAGTGTGCTTGCCGTGATGGGCCCGCAGACGCTCGGGAATCAGCGTATCGAGCGGCTTGCCGATGAGGTTCTCCGGCCGGTGGCCAAAGAGCTGTGCGACTGTCTCGTTGGCAAAACGGATGCGATCGGCGTCATCGACGACGATCAGTGCGTCGGGCGAGAACTGCAGCAAGTGCTCGGTAATCTGACGAAGCTCTTCCATGGTGAAGATCGACCCGCTGCAGGGATTGTCCCCTCCTGACCCAGGCTGTGTACTCATCTGCGTTGCAGGGAGGTCTGGATTATGCCCCGAGGTGAGCGATCAATTTCAACTTGTCGCGCACCGGGCACAGGTCACTGCGTGCAGGGCTTCGCAGAGCCTCGTCGATGGCGGCCAGCTCGTCCTGGGCGGCATCGTCGATCGCCTGCAGGGCCTCGTCGTTCTGCAGCTGGATTGCCCGATCGCTCCAATCGGCGACCAGAGGATCGTTGCGACGCTGGAGGTCGCGGGCTACGCGGGCGTGCCGCTCTTCGAGGGCATTGCGACGGGTGGTGAGCAGCTGCTTGACTTGGTCCAGTTGGGGAGCTGACATGGGGCCTCGGTTCTCGTCGGGAGAGCTCGGGTTGTAAGATCGCCCAGTTAGGGCAGGCTGTCTCTACGGGACGGGCACGAGTCCCTCCGTGGAATTCGCGGGTGTCAGGGGCGCCCGCTTAGGGCAGGCTCCCCCCATGAGGAACCTCGGAGTGGCGGCTTCCACAATGTCGAGTCAGACAGAAGAGCGCACAGCGTTGTTGCTGGAGCAGCTGCTGCAGATCGCGCGAATGTCGGCGCTGGAGGAAATGGCGAGCGGCATCGCTCATGAGCTCAATCAACCCATCGGAGCCATCGCGACCTTTGCGCAAGCCGCTCAGCGAATGCTCAATCGGCCGGATCCCATGGTTCAACCGACGGCCGAAGTCCTTCAGCACATCAGCCAGGAAGCTCTGAACGCCGGTGCAGGTATTCGGCGCATCAGAAGCCTGTTCAACGGTCATGCGCAAGGACGCACGGAATGCGATGTCGTCGAAGTCGTCACGGAGCTCATGCCCGTTCTCGAGCTGCTGGCACAGCCTCGCGGTGCGACCTTAGCGTTCGCCGCCCAGGGAACGCTGCCGAAGGTAGCGATCGATCGACTGCGCATTCAGCACGTATTGTTCACTCTGGTGCAGAACGCTCTCGAAGCACCCACCGCTCGTGGCGAGCCGGCGAGCGTAGCCATCGAAGTGACCGGTGACCGCTATGGCGTACGGGTGGCCATCACGGATCGAGGTGTCGGTGTTCCCGACACCGACAAGGGGCACCTGTTCCACCCGTTTTTCACGACCAAGCAACACGGTACGGGGCTTGGCCTGGCGTCGAGCCGAGCGATCATCGAAGCTCATGAAGGGTCCATCGGTTTTGAGAACGAGGCGGCAGGCGGCACCTGCTTCTGGCTGCGCCTGCCAGCAGCCGTCAAGCAAGAGGGGATCTGAACGATGAGCGTGACTGCGACCAAGGAATCCAAGCGCAAGCCAACCGTCTACATCGTCGACGATGACGATGGCATGCGCCGCGCCCTCGGCATACTGATGACGACTGTCGGCTATCAACCGGCGGCTTTCGCCGGCCCGCGTGACTTTCTCGCGAAGTACGACCCCAGCCAGCCAGCATGCCTGGTGCTCGATGTCCGCATGCCGGAGATGAGCGGGCTGGAAGTGCAACAGCACCTCAATCGCAGCGGCTCGATGCTGCCGGTCATCCTCGTCAGCGGCCACGGCGACATTCCGATGGCTGTGCAGGCGATGAAAGACGGCGCCTTCGATTTTTTGCAGAAACCGTTTCGCGATCAGGACCTGCTCGACCGGATCAATGGCGCGCTGAAGCTGGATGCGGAGAACCGCGCGAGCGTCGATCGGCTGGCCGATCTCAAGCAGCGCTCCGACTCCCTGACGCCGCGCGAGCGCGAGGTCATGGCCCTGGTGGTCGACGGCAAGGCGAACAAGGTCATCGCAATCGACCTGGGGCTGAGCGAGCGTACGGTCGAAATCCACCGCGCCAATGTGATGGAGAAGATGGGTGCACGCTCCGTGGCCCACCTGGTGAAGATGCACCTGATGCTGGGCGGCGACGCCTGACTACGGTCGACCCCGGATCAACAGCTCGCCGGAATCTCCATTCCTGATGCCGGCTGCATTGGCTTCATCCGTATCGAGGTGCAGCTCGAGCCGGAAATCCGCTGCGATTCGCACGGTCACGTCACCGAACACCAGATCGCGATCCCGGCTGTCGACCTTCACCTGAACGCTCTGCCCGTCCTGCACGCCCAACCGTCCCGCATCCTGCGGGCTCATGTGAACATGCCGGCGAGCGCTGATCACCCCGCTCGACAGCGCGACCTGCCCCGCCGGTCCTTCGATGACGATGCCCGGCGTGCCGTCGAGATCGCCGGAGATTCGTACCGGCGCTTCGATCCCCAGAGTGAGCTCGTCGGTTCGCGACAGCTCGACCTGATCCCGCGACCGCGGCGGCCCCATGACACGCACGTTCTGAATCCGACCGGCGGGTCCGACGAGCGTGACTGTTTCCTGCGCAGCGAACTGCCCGGTCTGCGACAACCAAGTGCGAGGCCGCAGCTGCCAGCCCGGACCGAACACGCGATCGAGCGTCGACTGAGACAAGTGCGCATGGCGCGCCGAGACAGCTATCGGAATACGTGTACCCATTCATCCCGCTCTGGCGCGCCGCTCCTGTCGTTGCTCACTCTTGAGAGACCCGGCGAGATCGCACATGAGACCGGTGATCACATCGATCGCGTCGTCGATCGCCATGATACCGATCAATGCGCCGCGCACGTCCACAACCGGCACGCGGCGAATGCCTGCGAGCCGCATGGCCTGCAGCAAGTCGCCCAACTCGTCGCTGTCGTTGGCGACGAGCGGCTGACGTGTCATCACGTCATCAACGGTCACTGAGTGCGGATCGACATCCCGGGCCAGCACGCCGAGGACCAGATCGCGGTCGGTCAGCACGCCGACCGGCTTGCGCAGCTCATCGCCCTCGCGGTACACGATCAGAAACCCGACGTGCTCCGTGCGCATCAGCTTCGCCGCATCGGCGGCGTCCGGGCTGGATGCGATCGAGACCACGGTCCGCTTGCAGTATTCACCGATCTTCATGATGCGCTCTCCACTGGACTCAACTGGATGGACGTCAACACGGACGGAGATTCGGCCTTGGCAATTTCCGCTTCTGCCGCCAGCCAATCCTCGAGCTCATGACCGGGCTCGAAGCCGCGCTTTTCTGCGATGAAATAGGCCGCCAGCGCCACTTTGACCTCGTGGTCCGCAGCGCGCGCTTCGGCCTCCGCCGCAGTCAGTTGCGCGATATCCGCGTCCTGTCGAGCGTTAGCCACTGCGCCGCTTGCCGCTGTGGCAGCCTGGCGTCGTGCGCGACGCGGCGATTTTTGTTCCTGAACGTTCATAGGGTGTTTCTCCGGCAATCTGCAGATCTCGCGTTCGCGCTCACTTCACCTCGATCGAAACAGCCTGCGGCGCCTCGGCCTGGGTCTTCGGAATCCTGACGCGCAGAACGCCGTCCTTGGTCTCTGCACGGATACCCTTCGCATCGATATTCTCGGGCAGCGAGAAGCTGCGGGAGAACGTGCCATAGAAGCTTTCGATGCGGATCTCGTTGGCATCCTGCTGCTCCTTCTTGTGCTTGCGCTCGCCGGAGATCGTGATGACGCCGTTGTCCAGCGTGACCTTCACGTCTTCCTTCCTGACCTCCGGAAGCTCTGCCTTGATCACGTACTCCTTGTCCGTCTCGCTGATGTCCGCGACGGGGGTCCATTCGCCCGCTGCCGCGTCGTTGCGACGTAGTGCGCGGCTGAAGAACGGGGAGTATTGACGGAACATGTCCTCGACTTCGCGGAAGGGTTCCCAACGTGTGATGTTCATTTGCTGTCTCCTGCCGATGTCGGCTCTGTAAATCGCCGCTCACATCTCCATAGGTGCCGCCGCTGCGTGCTTCTTCTCGTCCGGTATCTCAGTCAAGGTCGCCTCGGTCAGCAGCAGCACGCTTGCCACCGACACCGCATTCTCCAGCGCCACGCGCACGACTTTGGTCGGATCGATGATTCCCGCCTCGAACAGATCCACATAGCGATTGCGAGCGGCGTCGAAGCCGACGTTCACAGCGCCTTCCAGCATCTTGTTGACCACGACGCCGCCGTCGACCGCCGAATTCACGGCAATCTGTCGGGCGGGCGATTCGAGAGCGCGCTTCAGAATCTGCACGCCGGTGCGCTCGTCTCCCTCACATTGGGCTTCCAGGCGGCTCATGGCGTCGATACATCGCAGCAAGGCCAGGCCGCCTCCGGCAACGATGCCCTCGGCCACCGCGGCCTTGGTCGCGCTGATAGCGTCGTCGAGAGCATCTTTCTTGGCCTTCATCTCGGATTCGGCGGGCGCTCCGACGCGAATCACCGCGACGCCGCCTGCGAGTTTCGCCAAGCGCTCCCGCAACTTCTCCTTGTCGTAGTCGCTCGTCGACTTGTCGATCTCACGGCGGATCTGCGCCATCCGCGCTTCAATCTCTTTGCGCCCGCCTGCGCCGCCGATGATGGTGGTCGCATCCTTGTCGACGACGACGCGCTTCGCATGCCCGAGCTGCTGCAGCGTCGTATCCTCCAGCTTGAAGCCCAGCTCCTCCGAGATCACCTGGCCGCCGCTGAGCACTGCCATGTCCTGCAGCATTTCCTTGCGTCGATCGCCGAAGCCCGGCGCCTTGACGGCGGCACTCTTCAGCACGCCGCGGATCTGGTTGACGATCAACGTGGCGAGCGCCTCTCCTTCCACGTCCTCCGCCACGACCAGGAGCGGCTTGCCATTCTTCGCAATCTGCTCCAGCAGCCCGATGAGATCCTTCATGATGTTGATCTTGCGGTCGGTGAGCAGCAGCAAAGCGTCTTCCAGGACGGCTTCCATCTTCTCCGTGTCGGTCACGAAGTAGGGCGACATGTAGCCGCGGTCGAACTGCATCCCCTCGACGACTTCGAGGACGGTCTCAGTGGTCTTCGATTCTTCGACCGTGATGACACCTTCGCCACCCACCTTCTCCATCGCCTCGGCAACCAGCTCACCGATGGTCTCGTCGTTGTGCGCCGAGATCGTTCCGACCTGCGCTTTCTCCTTGCGGCTCACTACCGGCTTCGACTGAGCCTTGAGCGCGTCGACTGCCACCTTCAATCCCCGATCGAGACCGCGCTTCAGGTCGATGGCGCTGGCGCCCGCGGTTACGTTGCGCAACCCGTCGGCGTAGATGGCGTGCGCAAGGATCGTTGCGGTGCTGGTGCCGTCGCCCACGAGCTCGCCGGTCTTCTCGGCCGCCTGGCGCAGCATCTGTGCGCCCAGGTTCTCTTCGGCATCGGGAAGGTCGAATTCCTTGGCAATCGTGACGCCGTCGTTGCACACGACCGGTGCGCCCCAGGACTTCTGGATCAGCACCGACTTCGATTTCGGGCCGAGCGTGATCCGTACGGCATCCGCCAGCTGAGTGGCGCCGCGCAGGATCTTTTCGCGAGCGGCCGATTGGAACGTGACTTGCTTGTGCGCCATGTCGGCGGTTTCCCATGGTGTGTAACGGCCTATGAAGTGTGCACGCGCGCGGGGTTCGCAGCCTTACGGGGAACGTGAATGGAACCCGGGGATTCCCCTTGTTCCGTGGCTGCCCGCAGTCGCCTCCGCGGATGTCCGGAGTGGCCACAGCGCCCGCTGCCTCGAATACTTCCGCAAAGACCCAAGAGACGCTGCGCGGCCTGCTCGATGGAGCGTCCGACTGAGCGCACGCGGACAACCTGCTAGGCCGCCGCTCGCCCCAGGGCGCGCAAGTTGTCGAGCCACTGTGTGCGCCTGGCCTTGCTGAGGTCCGCGACATTGCCTATGAGCGTGGAGCGGATCGACCTGAAGCCGACGAACTTGAGAATGTTCCGCTGCAGGCTGCGCAAGCTGTGCGCACGAAAATACCAACGGTATATCGGCGCAGGCATGCCCATCGTGATGACGATGCGTGCGCTCTTGCCACTGAGAAATTTGACGGGCCACTTGCCGAGCTTGAGGGTGCTGAAGGCGAATCCCGGGCGTAGCATCTGTTCCAGCAGCGCCTTGAGCAGTGCCGGCATGGAGCCGAGCCACAACGGATACAGGATGACGACATGGTCGGCCCAATTCATCAGGTCCTGGCACCTCCGCACGGAGTCGACAGGCTCACCTTTGTCGTAGTCCGCCTGCGAACGCAACACCGGAAAAGTGAGGTCGGCCAGCCGGATCACGTGCACCGTGTGGTTGCTAGCCTGCGCTCCTTCGCGATACGCCGCGGCCAGCGCATGGATCAACCGGTCATTGGCAGGATCGGGATGTCCGTCCAGGATCACGATGTTCCTGCTCATGGGTGACTCGCGTCAGCCGCGGCTGGCGTCACCTTGGCTTGTACCGGCAGGCGCGAGGCGTAGTCCGCAATCGCCATCAGCTGATCGAACGGCACTCTCTCGAGAACTTCGATGACCTCGAGCGGCACGCTGTATCGGTGACCTGCCGCGATCCTGCGCGACTGCATGAGCAGGTACGAATAGTGTTGTCCCTGCAGCAAGGGTGTGGCGTGCTGTTCGTTCCCTTCGCCACGTGTGCCGTGGCAGAAGGCGCATAGGCCGTCATAGTAGCGTTTGCCCGCGGCCAGATCCTTGCCGTCTCCGGTCTCGGGCTGCGTGTTGCCGGGCAACCCGTGCAAGTAGCTCGAGACGTCGCGAAGCGCCTGTGGGGTGCTGAGATCCTTGAGCGCAACAATCCGGTGCATGTCCGGCGCGCTACGATCCTCTTCGGCAAAATCCACCATCTGCTTGATCAAGTAGAGCGCCTGCTGTCCGGCCAGCGACGGCGTGACTGGGTCGGCGCTGCCAGTCGCGGTTCTCCCGTGACACGACGCGCAGCGCTCGACAAAAATCCTCGCACCAGCGCGCTGGTCCGGCTTCGCGGCGAGCGCGCGCTCGATGATTTCCGTTCCTCGTTCGGTTTGAGCGGCGGCAGATCGCGCGATCAGGGCGAAGACGAGCACCATGATCGCCACGCTCGCCCACAGCCAGAACGAGTGCATCCTCGACATTCGCTGCAGCATTGTTGCCCTCCCACTACGACGGCAAGCCTGCTCCGCACCGCACTCGCTCGCATCCGGGGGTTTCCATGAGCGCGTTGCGGATTCCCCCGGAGAAGCCGAATGCGACTCCGGGAAGATGGCAAGCGCATTCGCGCGCAGGGCCAGATGCATCTTGCGCATCGCGAAATAGTGGAAGCGGAATGTCAGCTCCGGCGTGGTGTACGGATTTGGCGTCTGCTCGATCGGCAAAGTGATGTTGAAACCGATGCTGGGTGCTTCCGCCTCGCTTGCGCCGCGGTTGGCAGCCTCCATCACTCCAGCCCCCCCGCCGGTCGCAATGACGTTGTCCCGCCAGCGATGCTGAGGCGCCAATGCACCGCCGCGTTGCGAGGCAATTCTGCCGAAAGCTCGCGCCGCCTCATACCAGGCCAGGTGCCTCGAAAGGCGCGCCAAGAGATCGTGGTCACCGGCGCTGCGGGCCGCCTCCATCATGGATTCCGCCTGTTCGGGTGACGGGACTCGCGCGCTGCCGAACACGATGATCGTCGAACGGATGCCCCAATCACGCAGCAGCAGGTCTGCTTTGGAATATTCCATCGCAAACCGCACCGCGCGCATCTCATCCCTGAGAAGGAATGCCGTGTCCTCCACCGGCAACCGATAGCTGGCCGATCGCATCTGCGCACTGGAGTCGTTTGGGATCTGCAAGATTGTCTCCTCGGCGATATGTAAAGCGGCCGCCGCTACGCGCGGCCTACACATATATATATGTGCGTGCTCTGGCAGCTCAGCGCAGGTACGCCATCGCCGCCGTACAGGTAGTGAGTGATTTGGCGATCCTGCTCAGCGTTCTGCGGCAGATCCGTATCGAGCAACAGTACAGATCAGGCAGCGTTGCTGCCTGCACGATAGAACCAATGCTTGGTCGCCTCTGCGGCCAGCACGTAGCAAGCTGTGATTGCGAGCACAGCCGCTGTAAGCGGCAAAGGTATCGGCACGAATCCGAGCGAGTCGACGAACGGCAGATAGGGAATCGCTGGCGCCAGCACGATCAGGCCGAGCGTCGAAACCAGCAATACCCTGCCGGGTCGGCTTCTGAAAAACGGCCGTCGCGTTCGCACGACCAGCGCGATGACCAGCTCCGTCAGCAGTGACTCCACGAACCAGGCAGTGCGGAACGCCTCCACCGAGGTGTTGAAGAGCCACAGCAGCGCACCGAACGTGAGCAGGTCGAAGACCGAGCTCAGCAATCCGAACTCGATCATGAAGCGGCCGATGAACCGGGTGTTCCAGCGCCGCGGACGCTCGACCAGTTCCCGATCCACGCTGTCGTCGGCGATGCCCACTGCCGGAATGTCGGACAGGAAATTGTTGAGCAGGATCTGGCCGGCGGTGAGCGGCAGGAACGGCAGGAACATCGAAGCAGCCGCCATGCTGACCATGTTCCCGAGATTCGCGCTGGTGGTCGTCAGCACATACTTCATCGTGTTGGCGAAAGTCCGGCGTCCTTCCTCGATGCCGCGGCGGATCACATCGAGGTCACGTTGCAGCAGCACGAAATCGGCCGCCTCGCGGGCAACGTCCACCGCCTGCTCGACCGACAGGCTCGTATCCGCAGCATGCATCGCCGGCGCATCGTTGACACCATCGCCCAGAAAGCCGACGACGTGTCCCATCTTCTTGAGCGACAGGATGATCCGCTCCTTCTGGTTCGGATCGACCTCGACGAACAGGTCCGTACGCTCAGCTTCGCGCCACAAGGCTTCATCGTGCAGCTCATCGAGCTGTGCGCCCGTGAGCACCCGCTCGTGTTTCATGCCGACCAGCTCGGCAATATGCTGCGCGACCAGCCGCGTATCTCCGGTGATGAGCTTCACCGACACGCCGAGGTGGGCGAGCGCGACCAGCGCCTGCGCCACATCAGCCTTGGGCTGATCCAGAAATGTCAGAAAACCGTTGAAGACCAAGCCCTGCTCATCGGCGCGGCCGTAGCTCTCCTTGCTCGCCAGCGGCCGAGTCGCGACGGCCACGACCCGGATGCCGCGACGGGTCCAATCGGTAAAGTGTTGCTCGAGGTGCGAGCGTTGCAGGTCATCGAGCTCCGTGCCGTTCGCAAGAGTCGTGCAAGCATCCAGCACCTGATGAAATGCGCCCTTGGCGACAAGCTCCACGCCACCTTCTCGCTCGACCACGACGCTGACGCGTTTGCGGACGAAATCGAAGGGAATCTCCGCAAGCTTGCGCATCTGGGACAGGTCCGGCTTGCAATGCGCGAGAATGGCGTCGTCGAGCGGGCTCGAGAGCCCGGTTTCCAGCGCAGCATTGATGGCGCCGAGCTCGACGACGGCCGGCGCCGGGACTCCTGCCGCGTCGTATCCACCTTCCAGCTTGACGACACCCTCGGTGAGCGTGCCGGTCTTGTCGGTACACAGCACGTCCATGCTTCCCAGATTCTCGATTGCGTCCAGGTGGCGCACCAGAACGCCTTGCCGCGCCATCATCTCCGCACCGCGCGCCAGGCTCACGCTCAGAATCGCCGGCAACAGCTCCGGACTCAGACCGACGGCCAGGGCAATGGCGAACAACAGCGTCTCCGCAATCGGCCGCCCGGCGAACATGTGCGCCACGAACACCAGCAACACCATCACGAGCATGGCGCTGGTGAGCAGGTAACCGAAGCGACGGATCCCGCGATCGAACTCGGTCTGCGGCCGGTCCAGCGTCAGGCGGTGGGCGATCGCGCCGAACTGCGTGCTCCCGCCCGTGGCAACCACCACGCACCGAAGCGTGCCGCTGCGAACGTTGGTTCCCAGATACACGCAATTGGATCGCTTGCTCAGTGGCGCGTCGGCGGCAACGATGCCTGGCGCCTTCTCGACTGGAAAACTCTCCCCTGTGAGCACTGACTCGCTCACATAGCAGTCCGTCGCCTCCAATATGAATGCGTCCGCCGGGACGAGACTGCCGGCGGACAGCAAAACGATGTCGCCGGGAACGATTGCTTCTATCGGCACCTGTTGCTCACGGCCATCTCGCAGGACTTTCGTGCGAGTCTTGATGCGCTCTCGCAGCGCTGCGGCCGCCGCGTGCGCGCTGTACTCCCGTCGGTAGCCGATGAACACGCTTGCGCACAGAATTGCCAGCACGATCGCCGCATCCGCAAACTCGCCCGTCGCTGCTGCAATTGCGGCGGCGAACACCAGCAGCAGCAGCAACGGACTTGCCAGCTGACGTGCCAGCACCCGCAACCGAGACAGTGGTCGTTCCTCCCGCAGCTGATTGGGGCCGAACTTCTGCAGACGGTCGGCAGCCTGCTCGGACGAGAGTCCCTGCCGCGTGCTGCTGATCCGCTCCAGCACCTGCGATGGGGCAAGCGCCCAGCATGCATCGATGCTGAGCTTGTGTGCGATCTGGAGCATCGCTCGCGTCAATGCGCGACGAGGTCGAGCTCAGCAACCAGAGCATGTTGCTTGTCGGAGACCTTCGCGGGTGTGTAAGTCACGTGTTCGAGCGTATTGAGTCCAGTCGGTAGCGTCGCGAGCTGCTCCGCGCAGTAAGTCCGCACCTCGGTCAGTGACAGGGCGGTCGACATTTGCGAGCGCTTGCGACACATTCGGCCAGCGTACTGCTGCAGTTTGTAAGCGCAGTCGAGTGACGGGGCGTCTTGTGAGGCGGCCATCGTGCCCGCGGCGGGTATGCCGAAGCGCCTCGAGGATTCGACTGTCGCCAGCTGCTTCGGCGCCGTGCGCGCGAATACTGCAGGCTTCTCCATGCCCAACGTGTAGTAGGCATCGAGCATGGTCAGCTGATAAAGATCGGTCAGCAACGCTGGCGCGAATGCGTTGGCTTGTGGCGAGCTCATGTCCGTCTCCTACCGCGCGCGACTGTGCGCGTCTCCCATCGTCCTGCGCAATGCATAGAAGGTGACCAGGCTGAGAAGCGCAATGAGCGCGCCGGTGATCAGGATCAGGCCGACGCGCCCCTCCACGAAGCTGGCGCCGAGATAGACGGTGGCGAACGTGTACGGCAGCTCGGCCAGTCCCAGCGCCAGGACGTACCGGGAAAACGGATAGCGCACGAGCCCGAGCACATAGCCCGGAATCTCGGAGGGCAAAGCCAGCTGCAGGAGCGTAATCAGCCACAGCGGCGCATTGTCGGGAATGCGCGATTCCAGGCGGCGCAGCGTTTCGCCGGCCGTGAGCCAGTGAACGACCGGCCGGCCGAAAAAACGGCCGATGCCATAGGTCGCAGCGCCGCCCAGGATCCATCCCAGCCACAACAGGCCGATGCTCGCAGCCGGTCCCCAGGCAAATACTGCTGCCGGAACTACGACGGCAATAGACACGAACGTGAACATCGCCGAAATCCCTGCGAGAAGCACGAATGCGGCTGCGCCGGCAATCGGATGCTGTCCGATGATGTCTTCGGTGACAGCGAGCACGCCCATCAAAGCTTCGTGCAAGTCGCTCGAAGACGCGACGCCGGCAAGAATCACACACAGCACCAGTAGAATCGCCGCACGCTTGTAGACGGCTGTCTGCTGCGTGCGCGAATACTCTTCTGTTCCGCTGGTAGCTGGTGCGAGCATCAGAGCGATTCAGCTACACCTTCACCGATGAACGTTTCACCGGCGATTCGAAGCCTGCGGGCTTGATGACGAGGACATCGCAATCGACATGGTCGATCACCCGTTCGGCAGTGCTGCCGATGACCGGCCGGGCCGGCAGGCTCCGCGAGACCGCCCCCATGACCAGGACGTCGGAGCTGCGGCGGTTCGCCTCCGCCGTAATCACATCGCTGGCCGTGCCTTCGCGCACGACGCAAGCGGCTGCAGAGACTCGATGCTTGTCGGCGAGCTTCGTCACGGCCTGGGTCGTCGTCGCTATGAAATCACGCGTACGTTGCAGTGAGATGCCGGGAACTGCACTCGCCGGTGTCTCGTAAGCATGCACCATCGCTATTCGACCGCCGAGCTGTCGTGTGAGGGTGTGCGCCGCCTGCAGCAAGCGATCGTCGAGCCGGGTAGGTTTCGCATGCGTATGGCGCGGATCCACAGCGACCAGCAGTCGAGGCTGTTTCGGCAACTCCGGCGAGCGCACGAACCACAGGGGGCACGGACACTCGCGCATGAGCTGCCAGTCCGTATTCGCGAGCACGATACGCGCAAGCTTCGTATGGCGATGCGACTCGGTGACGAGCAGGTCCGGCTTGGTCTGCCGCACCTGTCGGACGATGGCCTCGTAGATGGGGTAATCCCAACGCACGACGCACTTCGTGGTCCGCGGCAGACGCAGCCGCGCAACGATCTGTGCGAGTTGCTGCTCGCGCTGACGTATCGCAGACCCGATGATCTGCTCGCGCGAATCCATCGGTACGTCCGCGACCGGTTGCGGCACCATGAAGGTGTTGAACAGCACGACGCGGGCGCCGCAGCGCCGCGCCACGGCGGCCGCTTTGGTCGCTGCGAGTTGCTCGCGAGCGAATGGATTGGTCACCACGACCAGGATTACTTGCCACCGTTTCTTGCTCACGACAGTTCTCTCTCGGTGTCCGCGTCGTCAGCGCGTCGCTGGTTTCTGCAGTTCGCCCAGATAGTCCGCGAGTCTGTCGATGACGATGCGAGTGGCCCGTTCGGCGTCGGGAGTGCCGATTTCGATTCGACTGAAGTCCTCTCCCCACACAGGCATCGTGCGCGAACCGTGCGCGCCGATGATGAACCGCCCGTCGATGATGCGAACGACGCGCTCGCGGGGATAGGTGTTGCCCGCACGGCGGGCGATCAGCGTCAGGTCAGGAACTTCGACCTTGAACGATGCTGCAACCGGCCCGTCGCCGCGGCCCTCGGCTCCGTGACAGGCAGCGCAGAAGCGCTGATAGAGATCCTTACCCGACATCGCAACGTAGTCCGCTGACCATGCCGAGCTCCCGTACAGCGTGAGCGCCGCCAGTGCGATCAAAGGTCGCAACATCTTATTGCTCCACCTGAATGCTGCGCAGGTACTCGACCAGCCGGTTGATCATCGAATCGACGATGGCCCGCTCCTGTGCATCGTTGGAGTTCGCGCTATCGTAGAACTGCCAGCCCCAGACCGGCATGTCGCGCGCACCGTGCGCTCGACGATCCCAACGGCCGTCGATCGTCCGGCGCACATCTTCCGTGGGAAATTCGCCACCGTCGCGCAGCGCGATGCGCGTGAGGTCCGGCACGCCAATCTTGATCAGGGAGGCAACGGGGCCATCGCCGTGTCCGCCGGGGCCGTGACAGCTCGAACACAGCTGCTCGTACATCTCGACGCCGGAGAGTTGCGCGCCGCCGCGTGCATACCGATCAGTCGTCGCGCATGCGGCCAGCAGCAGCAATGCCGGCAAGATGTAAATCAAGGCTTTCATGACGGGACCTCGCGCCAGGTTCAACCGGCGTGCATCTGCAGGTGACGGGCCGCGAGATCGACAAAAGCCGTCCTCCCTGGCGCCATCGACAGTGGGGCGCCCGTCGTCGGGCGGCAGCGGCTGACTGTCTCGCCGACACGTCGCGGCGTCCCGAGGTCGCTCCACCCGCATGCAGGCACTGTCAGGACTCGCAACAGCGCGGGCGAGCGTGTCAGAACGTCGCGGGAGAAATCGAGCTCAGGCAACTCCTCGTAGAGCGCCGCAAGACGCGCAGCGCGCGTCGCGGACTGCGCCGGCGAGCTGACGATGTGCCGCATTTCGCCGACGAGGTCGGGGCAGCGCTCCTCGAAGGCTCGCAACAGGGTTCGGCCGGTCGCTGCGAAGATGAATGAATTCCACACGGCGCCGCGCGCGATGAGCGCTCGGGCGGTGGCAGCGCTCGGCTTCTCGACGAACTCTGCGACGGCCCGGATGTCCGAGCCCTCTTCGCCTTCCCCGACGATATAGCCCAGCTCCTGGTCCGGCTCGTCCGGCGTCATGCCCAGCAGGATGAGGTGGCCGCTGGCACGCTGCAGCTCGATCATTGCGCGCCGCAAGCTGACGGCCAGCACCGGCTCGTTCCGAACGTAGTGATCGGAGGGCAGCACGAGCACGGCTGCATCGGGATCCCGATGAACGATGTGGAGCAGCGGCAACAGGATGCCATTCGCAGTCCCCCGATTGCGAGGCTGCAGGATGAGATTGTCTGCGGGGATGTCCAGCGGCAGGGCCTGCCACCAGCGGCGATGCTGATCCGCAACTACTGCGCACGTACGCTCGGGCGGTGCGACGGCTTGGGCACGCCGGAGGGCACCATGGAGCAGTGAGTTGCCGCCGCCGAGTGAACAGAACTGCTTCGGAACTGCCACGCCGGACGCCGTCATCGTCAATGCCTGCAACCGACTGCCTTCGCCGGCGGCCAGCACGAGCGCCCAGTTGTGGCCGGCATCCCAGTGCGTTTCCCACCGATCCTGCGTCTGCAACATCACCCGCCCTCCTGCCACCGCCGGGGAAAGACTGACAGCCGGCCGTGGCTTGCGCAGCCGTGAGAGTTCCCGGTGGGTTACGTAGATCACCGGAGACGTTGCGTGGCTGTGGCGGTGGCGGCAGGGCCGCCGGCGAGCGACAGTAGGGTCATGATGCTCTTTGCTCCGAACCATTCGGCCGCATTCGCCCGCAGCGTCGCGGAGCTCCTCGATCATCCCTTGTCGCCGAGCGAGGAGCGCGAGTTCGACGGCGGTGAGCACAAGATGCGCCCGCTGGCCGACGTGCAAGGTCGCAACGTGTGCGTCATCCAGAGCACATGTGGCGACGCGCAGGCGTCGGCGAATGACAAGCTATGCCGCTTGCTGTTCTTCGTCGGCGCCCTGAAGGATGCCGGAGCGAAGCACGTGACTGCCGTGGTTCCGTACCTTGCATACGCGCGCAAGGATCGCCGCACCCAACCCAGGGACCCGGTCACCACACGCTACGTCGCTGCGATGTTCGAGGCCGCAGGCATCGACAGGGTCGTCGTACTGGACGTGCACAACGAGGCGGCATTCGACAATGCATTCCGCTGCCCGACTGTGCGGCTCGAGGCTGCGGAAGTGTTCGCAACGGCGCTCGCCGCAGACCTTGGCGGCAAGTCCGTTGTCGTCGCCTCGCCTGACGTCGGCGGCGTGAAGCGCGCCCAGCGCATGCGGGAGATCCTCGCTCGCCAGCTGGGGCGCGACATCGACTTCGCCTTCGTGGAAAAGCGACGGGCCCGCGGAATCGTCTCCGGTCATGCGCTCGTCGGTCAGGTCGAGGGCAGCGAGGTCGTCCTGTACGACGACATGATCGCCACGGGTACGACGATCCTGCGCGCTGCGCAAGCAGCACGCCGAGCCGGTGCGGCCCACGTGTACGTTGCTGCACCTCACGCCGCTTTCGCGCCTGCGGCAATGCAAATCATCGAGGACAACGGCGCGGACGCGCTGCTGGTGAGCGATTCCATTGCACTCGCGCCGGCGTTCTCGTCGCAGGTCGGTGAGCGCCTGAGGATCTGCTCGGTCGCCCCGCTGATTGCGCGAACGATCACTGAGTTGTTCCACCCTGGCGCCGGCGACTGAGACTAGCGTCAATCCATACCGGCGCACAGGTCCGTGCCTACGACGCGCCGTGCGTAGTGTTCCGTCCTGGCCAGGTATGCATGGGCCAACTCACGCCAGGGCGCCAGATCGACGACTGCCGGATCCTGCAGGTGCCAGGCAATGATCTTTGCCCGCACCATGGCGCGCCGGCTGCGGTAGAAATCGAGCAGGCGCTCGCTGACGCGATCGCCGGAACCCTGCCAATACGCTTCCAGCACGGCTGCTGCAGCTCGCGCGCTCCCGGCCTGCTCGCATTCGATCCACAGAAACGCGAGCTCCTCGGCGGGATCCAGCGTGCGCAGATCTTTCGAGAACTCGAGCGAGTCGATGATGCACGGCGGGTCGCTGAGGCAGATGTGCTCCGGCCGCAGGTCCCCGTGTGCTTCCACGATTCGTCCTTCGCGAGCGCGCTGAGCCAACTCGCTCTCGAGAAGCGCAGCGGCGCACCAGGTAGCGGCGAGGGCCGCCTGGATGCAGTGATCGTCGAGATGCAGTTCAGGCGCAAACAGCGCGTGCCTGTCGGCATGGATCTGCCCGGTGATGCGCTCGACGTATTGCTCCGGCTCGAACTCAAGGCGGGGCTGCGCGCGGTAAAACTGCGCGAGCATCGCCCCCACAGCCGTCAGCCTCGCCGCCGAAGCTGTGCCCGCGGCGATGGCCCGATCGAGCATCAGCGCTGCCGGAAGGCGACGCATGCGGACGAGCCAATCTACAGTCGCACCCTCTCCGCCCAGGTGCAACGTTGCGTCCGCACCGCGAACCAGCGGCACAACGTCCAGATAGACATCGGGGGCGAGCCTGCGATTCAGGCGCAGCTCTTCAGCGCAACTCAGTCGCCGCGCATCGAGCGTGCGCAGATCCATGCCCGGAACGTTGACCGGCTTCTTCAGTTTGCAGGCCCGCTCGCCGGCGAGAAACACCCACGCGAAATGCGTTTCGATCGTCTCGACGGCTGCCGGATGTTCCGGATAGATCGCAACCGACCGGAGCGCCTGCACTTTGTCTTCCAGGCCACCGCCCCCGGGATTGGTGTCAACCATGTCTCGCACGCACTGCCTTGAGCGCGGCAGCACTCAGTGCAGGCTGCAGGCGCCTTTTCAATTCACCGAGCGGGTTGCGAAACACGGCAACTTCCACGAGCGTCCGGCCCGGCGGCGATGCTTCGAAGACGCGGACGGTTCGGACGTCGGCGACGATTGCGTGAATCATGGTGTGCTCGGCTGGAGTCCTGTATGTCATCCGCCAGGGACTGTTTATCATGGTCGCGCGGCGCCACGGTCCCAGGGAATCCCCGCGCAGGTTAGCGGCTACCGCTTAACTCGATGCATGCAAACCGCCGACCCGACACCGCTGCTGAGCCATGATCGCGCTGCCGGGTTGAGCGCAGCCGAAGCCGCGCGCCGTCTGAATGCAGACGGACCCAACGAGCTGCCCGGTTACCGTCCGCGGAACCTGCTCGCGATCGTCCGCGAAGTGCTGAGCGAGCCGATGTTCATGCTGCTGATCGCTGCGGCGGCGATCTACATTGTCCTCGGTGACATCCGGGAAGCGTTGGTGCTCGCCGCCTCAATCGTGATCATCGTCTTGATCACGGTGCTGCAGCAGCGCCGCACGGAGAACGCGCTTGCAGCCTTGCGCGACCTGTCGAGTCCGCGTGCACTCGTCATCCGGGATGGCGTCGAGCGGCGTATCGCCGGCCGTGAAGTGGTCGTGGGCGATGTTGTTCTGCTGCGCGAAGGCGACCGCGTCCCCGCCGATGGAGTCCTGCTCAGCGCCACTGCGTTGAGCGTCGATGAATCCATCCTCACCGGGGAATCTCTGCCGGTCGACAAGACCGCCGGCAGCAACGAGGCTGCACGCGTCTACTCCGGCAGTCTCGTGGTCCGCGGCTTCGGCGCCGCGGAGGTGCGAGCAACGGGCGTGCGCTCCGAGATCGGCAAGATCGGGCACGCTCTCACGACGCTCACCGACGAAACGACGCCCTTGTTTCGCGAGGTGCGCAATATCGTTCGCTGGGTCGCACTGAGCGCGCTGCTGCTGTGCGCAGCGATCGCAGTCATCTACGCAGTGGCGCGCACGGACTGGCTGGGCGGTGTGCTCGCCGGCGTGACGCTGGCGATGGGTATTCTCCCCGAAGAGTTTCCCGTGGTGCTGACCGTTTTTCTCGCGATGGGCGCCTGGCGCATCTCGCGCGCCGGCGTCCTGACGCGGCGGATGCCTGCGGTCGAATCGATTGGCGCCGCGACCGTGCTCGCAGTGGACAAGACTGGCACGTTGACCGAGAACCGGATGCGGGTCGCGTTGATCGCAACGGACCACGACAGGGTCGACCTGCGGCATGCCGATGTCATATTGGACGATCGCGCGACGGCGCTACTGGCGACCGCACTGGCGGCTAGTGAGCGCGACGCCTTCGATCCGATGGAACGCGCAATTCACGAAGCGGCACGTCGGTGGATTCCCGCGAGCGCCCAGCGCCTCGGCACGATGAATCTCGTCAGGGAATACGATCTCACACCCGAGCTGCTTGCGGTCACGCATGCCTGGCAGCAACGTGGATCCACGCACTTTGAAATAGCGGTGAAGGGTGCACCGGAGACAGTAGTCGATCTGTGTCGACTTACGGGCGATGCGCGCTCCAGAGTGCTCGAGCGAGCCGCCGCTCACGCCGACGGCGGACTGCGCGTCCTGGCCGTTGCGCGGGGTACGTTTGCACTCACAACTCTGCCGGACACTCCACGAGACTTCGAGCTCGAGCTGACCGGCCTGCTGTGTCTGGCGGATCCGTTGCGCAGCGACGTGCCGCAGGCACTCGCCGAATGCGCACAGGCCGGAATTCGCGTGGTGATGATAACCGGCGACCATCCGGGAACCGCGCTATCGATCGCTGCGCAAGCCGGGTTCGACACACGCCACGGCGTGTTGACGGGGGCTGAACTGGAGTCGCTCACCGACGCAGAGCTGAGCTTGCGCGCGCGCGAGACCAACATCTACGCGCGCGCAAAGCCTGAGCACAAGCTGCGCCTGGTGCAGGCCTTCAAGGCGAATGGCGACGTCGTCGCCATGACCGGCGATGGCGTCAACGACGCGCCCGCACTTCGTGCCGCGCACATCGGTATCGCGATGGGTGGCCGAGGCACGGATGTCGCGCGAGAAGCGGCAGCCCTCGTTCTGGTCAACGACGATTTCGCGTCGCTGGTGGCGGCGGTGCGCCTGGGCCGGCGGATCTACAGCAACATCCGTCATGCCATGAGCTACATCGTCGCCGTGCACATTCCGATCGCCGGGCTGGGCCTGTTGCCGGTGCTGTTCGGCTGGCCCCTCCTGTTCTTCCCGATGCACGTGTTGTTCCTCGAGTTCGTCATCGATCCCGCTTGTGCGTTCGTGTTCGAAGCGGATCCGGAGGCGCCGGACATCATGCAGCGCAAGCCGCGGCGTCCGGATGAATCGCTCTTTTCGGCAGCGATGCTCAAACGGAGTCTGTCGCTGGGCCTGCTGGTGCTGCTGATGAGCGCGATCGTCTACTGCATCACGCTGCGGCTGGGGTCGGAAGGCGAGGCGCGCGCACTGGCGTTTCTGGCGATCGTCGCCGCCAACCTGGCGCTGATTTTCGTCAGCCGCTCGCGCACCGAGAGCTTCGCGCAGATCGTCGTCAAGCCCAACCGCGTCTACTGGTGGATCGCCGCGCTCGCCTGCGTCGCCCTGGGCGTCGCGATCTACGTGCCGGGCGCGGCTGCGATCTTCCAGTTTGCGCAGCCGTCCCTCGCTGCCGTGCTTGCGGTGATCGTTGCGAGCGTGTCGCTCGTGCTCGCGTCCGGAGTGTTGCTGCGGAACAGATGAGTGCGACGGGCGAGCGCACTCGCCATCACCTCATCTGCAGCACGATACGTCCGCGCACCCGCCCCGTCTTCAGCTCGGAAAATATCGCGTTGATCTCATCCAGGCGCCGGCTTTCGACCTGGGCAGCGACCTTCCCTTCCGCGGCGAACATCAGCGCCTCCGCCAGGTCCTGACGCGTGCCGACGATCGAGCCGCGCACAGTCAGGCGCTTGAGTACGACGTCGAAGATCGGCAGCGCAAACGAACCCGGCGGCAGGCCGACCATGCTCATGGTGCCTCCTGGGCGCAACAGGTTCAGACATTGGGCGAACGCCGGCGCCGAAACCGCAGTGATCAGTGCACCATGCATGCCGCCCGTGCGCCGGGACACTTCCGCTGCGAGGTCCGGCACGGCCGCGTTCAATGCGATGTCGGCGCCGAGCCGGCGCGCCAGCGCCAGCTTGTCCTCGGACAGGTCGATCGCCACCACGTGCAGACCCATCGCCTTTGCATACTGCACGGCGACGTGGCCGAGCCCGCCCACACCGCTGATGGCAAGCCAGTCGCCAGCCTTCGTGTCGGTTTCCTTGATGCCTTTGTAGGTGGTCACGCCGGCGCACAGGATCGGTGCCGCTTTCACGAGATCCATTCCAGCGGGAATCTTCACGGCGTATGCAGCATCAGCGACCATGTATTCGGCATAGCCGCCATCGATGCTGTAGCCGGTGTTGTGCTGACTTGCGCAAAGCGTCTCCCATCCGGTGCCGCAGTACTCGCACGCGCCGCACGCGTCGTGCAGCCATGCAACGCCGATGGCATCACCTTCTTTGAACCGCGTGACACCTTGACCGAGTGCTGCAACGTGGCCGATGACTTCGTGCCCCGGGATGAACGGCAACTGCGGCTTCACCGGCCAATCGCCGTCGACTGCGTGAATATCCGTGTGGCACACGCCGCAAGCGGCGACCTTGACCAGCACTTCGCCCGGTCCGGGAATGGGTATTGCGATATCGCTCAGGATCAGCGGCCGCCCGAACGATGTCGCTATGGCTGCTCCCATCATCTTACGCATGACAACTCCCGTCTCTGCAGACGCTAGACGGCCTGAGCTCGCAGCTGGCCAGCGGGCTCCCTCTCGAGCTCGAACTGCAACTCACGCTGGCCGCGCAGCGAGTTGCCGATGAGACACCCGTGCTCCGCTTTTGCGAGCGCCCGCTCGCACAGCAGCGCAGCGACCGATTCCGGGACGGTCAGCGTTACGCGGGTCACGACGCGAGTGAACTGCATGACGCCTTCGACTCGCTCGAGCGTGGCTTCGACCGTGCATTCCACGCGACGCCATTCCAGCCGCAATGCCCGGGCCACGGAGCGAAAGCTCAGAATGAAGCAGCTCGAGAGCGCCGCTGTCAGCAGCGACTCCGGCGACCAGTGGTTTCCTGGCCCGCCGAACTGCGACGGTGCAGCGCTCGCCAGATCCGGCGCGCCTGCGGTACTCAGGGTCACTTGCCCGGCAGCGGCGGCGCTGCCTGTGACCGAATAGATGTGTGGAAGCGGTTGCATGATTGCCAAGGTAGCGGCACGCGCCCTCGCTTCAACATCCGGAACCCCGCTTAGCTGCTCTCGGGAAGACGCGGGTTCTTGCTGCTCCTGCACCGCGTACTCTGCCGACCGGGCAGCAGGATTCAGCGGGACCACAGGCCTATGAAACGCGTTGCAGTGCTGACCAGCGGCGGGGACGCACCCGGCATGAACGCGGCGATTCGCGCCGTCGTTCGCAGCGGCGTGGTGCGCTCGTGCGAGATGTTCGGCGTGCGCAACGGCTACGAAGGACTCATCGCCGGCGAGTTTCTTCCGCTTGGGCCGCGTGACGTCGGCGGAATCATCCACCAGGGCGGCACGATGCTCGGCACGAGCCGGTGCCCGCAATTCAAGACGAACGAAGGACAGTGCGCCGCCCTGGAGCAAATGCGACGTCGGGATATCAATGCGCTGATCGTGATCGGAGGCAACGGTTCGCAGACCGGCGCATACGCTCTTGCCCAGCGCGGCATGACGGTGATCGGCGTAGCGTCGACCATCGACAACGATCTGCTCGGCACGGACGTCTCCATCGGCTGCACCACTGCGCTCGACACGGCGATGGAGGCTGTCGATCGCCTGCGCGTGACGGCCGCGTCTCACCGACGCGCATTCCTCGTAGAGGTCATGGGTCGACATTCGGGTTACCTGGCGGCGGTCGTCGCGATTGCGGGCGGCGCCGAGGCGATCGTGGTGCCGGAGCTCGACACCCAGCCCGAGGGGATCGCCCGACAACTGCAGGCGTCGCACCAGCGAGGCAAGAGCCACGCCATCGTCGTCGTCGCAGAGGGCGCGCGTTACGGCGTAGATGCGCTGTCGCGATACTTCCAGGAACACCAGGGGGAACTCGGCATCGATCTGCGAATCACCCGGCTCGGCCATGTCCAGCGCGGCGGAGCACCGGGCGTGTATGACCGCATGCTCGCGACTCGCCTCGGTGCGGCCGCCATCGAAGGGCTCCTCGCCGGACACAGCGGTGTCCTCGTCGGGCTGCGTCGCGGCGCGATCGCGATGACGTCCTTGGGTGAAGTCGCGGCTCGCACGGCTGCGCTGGATCTGCAGTTGCTGCACCTGGCGCAGGAGCTGGCTACTTGAATCGAGCGTCGCTGCAACCAACGTGAAAGGTGAATCGTCATGAAATTGAAAGACCTCTGTGTGCTCGACGTCGCGTCCTGCACACCTCAGTTGACCATCGCGGAGGCCGCTCGGCTCATGCGCCAATACCATACGGGCGACCTGGTGGTCCTCGACAATGCCGACGAGGAGCGCGAGCCCGTGGGCATCATCACGGATCGTGATATCGTGGTGGAAGTGCTGGCCAAAGGGCGCGATCCCGGGAAAACCACGGTGCGCGAGATCATGTCCACGCAACTCGTGGTCGCCTCCGCGTCCGAGGATTACGCCGAGGCCCTGCAGCGCATGGCCACGCATGGCGTGCGCCGAGTGCCGGTGATCGATGATGAGCGCTGTGTGGTGGGTATCGTTACCTTGGATGACATGCTGCGCGTGCACGCCGCACAGGCCAATCGCTTGCTGGATATCGTCGGCAAGGAACAGGTACGCGAGCAGCGCACGCGGCGTTAGCCACATTGCGGCGATGGAGCAGTCATGCAGCGCAAGACTAGCGATCGTCCCGCTTCTGAAGCGCCCCTGGCGATCCAGGAGCTGTTGAGGTCGGAAGCCTTTGCGCACGCCGTGACCCGCCTGGAGCTGCGTGAGACGCACATTTCCTGGGTGATCCTGACCGGGCCGTATGCGTACAAAGTCAAGAAGCCGGTGAAATTCGCTTTCATCGACGCTTCGACGCTGCAGCGACGCCGGCAACTGTGCGAGGACGAGCTGCGCCTGAATCGACGCTTGGCGCCGGATCTTTACGTCGGCGTGGTTGCGATCACCCGCGACGACGGCCGCCTCACTGTCGACGGCACCGGCAAGGTCGTCGAATACGCAGTGCAGATGCAGCAGTTCGAGGCAGCGGCCGAGCTGCCGCAGCTGTTGGCGCACGCCGCTGTGTCGGCGGCGGAAATCGCGGCATTCGGTGAGTCACTCGCCCGATTTCATTTGCAGGCGGCCGCGGCGCCGGCAAGCGATGTCCCGCAGAAGACGGAGCAGATGTACGACTGTGTGCTCGGCAACCTGGCACAGCTCCTTACGCATCTCGGACCGTTCGCGCCTGTACCGGCGCTGGGTCGGCTCGTGGACTGGACTCACGACAACGCCCACGATCTCGAAGCCACTTTCCAGATGCGCGAGCGCGGCAGCTTCGTGCGCGAGTGTCACGGTGATCTGCACGCTGCAAACATCGCCCGATGGCACGATCGCCTGGTCGCCTTCGACTGCATCGAGTTCGACCCCAGGCTGCGCTGGATCGATGTGATGAACGACGTGGCCTTCCTCGTCATGGATCTCGTGAGCCGCCAGCGAGCTGATCTGGCCTTCCTGCTGCTGAGTCGCTACCTGGAAATCACTGGCGATTACGAGGGTGTGCGGGTCCTGCCGTTCTATGCCGTGTATCGCGCTCTGGTCCGGGCGAAAGTCGATGCAATCACTGCCGAGAGCGTGCCGGCGAGGGAGGCCGAGCTGCTGGCGCGACTCCAGCACCGCATTCGTGCCGCCGCCGCCTGGATGACCCCGCGGCAACCGACGCTGATCCTGATGCACGGACCGTCGGGCTCCGGAAAATCCTGGCTGAGCGAGCGCCTGGTCCCGGAGGTGCGAGCCGTCCGGATACGCTCGGACCTGGAACGCAAGCGACTCGCGGGCATCGACGCGCTGGAGTCCGCAACGGCGGGCGTGCGGCAAGGCATCTACTCCCCGCAGTTCAGCCATCGGACTTACAGCCGTCTGGCGGACTGCGCCGCAAGCTGCCTGCGCGCGGGATTGAACGTCATAGTGGATGCTGCATTCCTGGAAGCAGCCGATCGAGAGGTCTTCCGCGCGCTCGCCAAACACATCGGCGCAGAATTCCTGATCGTGTCGTGCCAGGCCGATCCGGTCAGCCTGGCCGCTCACGTTCTGGAGCGGGCCGGCAGACATGATGACCCTTCCGATGCAACTCTGACCGTTCTCGACAGGCAGCTGCGCGAGATGCAGCCGTTCGAAGCGTCCGAGCAGGAACGCGTCATACGGATCGAGGTTACGGAGGCCGATGCCGTTCAGCGCGTCGCCGACGCGATCAGGTCCCGCGCGTGAGCGCTCAAACGGGTTCCGGCTGACCTCGCACCAGCAGGATCGGCACCGGGGAGGTTCGCACCACCAGCTCCGCATCGCTCCCCATCAGCAGCCGGCGGACGCCGCGACGGCCATGCGTGCCCATCACGATGAGGTCCGCGGGCCAGGTCTTGGCTTGCGATGCGACGTGGTCTGCTACGCGATGCCCCATCGTCTCGAGCAAGATCGACTCCGGCTCCAGGGCGTGCTGGCGTACCGTCGCGACCGCGGCGTCGAGAGTTGCCTGACCGACGCTGCGCAGTGCCTCGATCATGCCCTCATAGTAGACGCTCGGAACGTACGCCGCATCCATCACGAACTCGTCCACGACGTGGACCAGGCGCAACTTTCCGCCGCCCATGCTCTTGATGAACTTGATTGCTTCGAGCAATGCCAGATTGGACGGCGCGCTGCCATCGACTGGAACGAGAAGCTTGCGGTACATGGCTGTGACCTCGCGTGAATAGACGGCTTCGTCAGGGCTCGCCGTGCAGAGATGCTAGTCACGCGACAACCACCAGCGAACTCGGAATTCCCCGCAGCCTGCACGCACTTCCCGGGTGCATCCGTGCGCGCGCTACAGCGCGACTTCGTCCCGATACTCCGGAACGGTCACCGACCAACCGAGCTCCGTCTCTATCCTGCGGCGCAGGGCATCGCTGGCGCTCTCCTCGCCGTGCGTAACGAATGCTTGTCGCGGCGCCGACGGCATCTGGCGCAACCATTCGATGAGCTCGTCCGCATCGGCATGCGCCGATGCAGACTGCAGCTGCGCCACCTCGGCACGGACCGGAAAAGATTCCCCATGAATGCGGATGTGCGGCGCGCCAGCCACCAGGGCCGCGCCGCGGGTGCCGCCGGCCTGGAATCCTGAAAAGAGAATGGTGTTTCGCGCGTCCGTCGCGAAGATTTTGAGGTGGTGCACGACACGTCCGCCGGTGGCCATGCCGCTGGCCGCAAGAATGATCGCCGGCACGCGGATACGGTCCAATGCTTTCGATTCCTCCGTCGTTCGCACGAGCGCAGCGGCGGCGCCCATGGCGGCCGCTTCGTCCCTCGACAACCTGTGCTCCGCCGCGAACCGTGCGAACAACCCGGTCGCGTCGATCGCCATTGGGCTGTCGAGATACACCGGGATGCCGGGAATGTCACCGGATGCCTGCAACCGGGCAATCAGCAGCAACAGCAGTTGCGCGCGTCCGACCGCAAATGTCGGAATGACGATGACTCCGCCGCGCGCGCAAGTGCGGCGAATCACATCGCGCAGCTCGGTCCGAGGATCCGACGCTGGATGCGTGCGATCGCCATAAGTCGACTCGACCACCAGATAGTCCGCAGCAATTGGCGCTGCGGGTGCCCGCATCAACGGGTCGTGCGGACGGCCAACGTCCCCGGAAAACAGGATCGATTGGCCACCGTGCTGGACACGCACGCTGGCAGCGCCGAGCAAGTGCCCCGCATGCGTGAATGCTGCACGAACACCAGGCGCAGGCTCGATGCCTTCCTCGAACGACACCGGGCGGAACTTCTTCAGGCAACGGTGGGCGTCCTGCTCCGTGTACAGCGGCAATGCAGGTGAATGTTTCGAGAAGCCGTGACGGTTGGCGAACTGCGCCTGCTCCTCCTGCAGGTGGCCGCTGTCGGGCAAGAGGATGCGGCACAACTCCAAGGTCGCATCGGTCGCATAGATCGGTCCCTCGAACCCGTTCTTGACCAGCAACGGCAGATAGCCGCTGTGGTCAAGGTGCGCATGCGTCAATAGAACCGCATCGACCTGGTTGGCAGCGAACGGCAGCCGTGACCAGTTCTTGAGTCGCAGATGCTTGTAGCCCTGGAACAGGCCGCAATCGACCAGCACGCGACGCTCGTCGCAAGTAAGCAGATAGCGCGAGCCGGTCACGGTCTGGGTTGCGCCGAAAAATGCGAGCTGCATCGGAACCTCATTGCCACTTGCCGCAAGCATCCTACTTCGCCCTGACCGCTCCATCAGGGGTCGTACCGAAGGACAACGGGGAACTCCGCATACGCGCTCGAGCAGAAAACCCCAGAATGCCGGCATTCATGCGAGACGAGATCATGCAAACGCCACTGCGAATCACATTCCGTCACCTGCAGTCGTCCCCGGCTGTGGAAGCACGCGTGCGCGAGCACGTGGAGCACCTTGAGCGGTTCCACGACCGCATCACCGGTTGTCAGGTGATCGTCGAAGCACCGGCGGCTCACCGCCACAAGGGCGCGCCGTTCAACGTCAAGATCACGCTGAGCTTGCCGGGCGCGGAAATCAACGTGCATAGCGAGCGCACGGACGACGCGGCACACGCGGACGTGTACGTGGCATTGCGCGACGCCTTCGACATTGTGAAGCGCTCCCTGAAGGATCATGCGCGGGAGCACAGGGACGGCATGCGAATAGACGGATCGCACGGTGCGGGTGCTGCGTAAGTCCGTCGTCCTGGAGTGCAAGCATGGCGCACGACGGTTTCTCAGTGGTCAACGCAGACGGACTCGCTACGCTGGCCGACGCAGACAAGGAGCACGGCAATGGTGCAAGCAGTCGCAGTCGATACCGCGCAGTGGTCGCAGCGCGCGTATCAACCCGTGCTGTGGCACTCGTTCCAAGTACGCGCGCGCGTCCGACGGCTCCACTGACATGAAGACGATCGCGAACGCCACGGCAAATTCACCGTCGGTGATGTGGTTCGGGGACTTGCGCCGCGACGATGTGTCGCGCGTCGGCGGAATGCAGTTCGACGTCAAGACCGCCGCCGCACGCGAGCCGTACCCCATCGAGAAGATTGCCTGCCCCGTCCTGACGATCAGCGCCGAGGACGATCGGTTCGGCACTGCCGTTCGGGCGAGGTATATCGCTGCGAATGTGGCCCACGGCCGCGCCGTCATCTTTCCAACAGGCGGTCACGCCTTGGTCGGTCGCAATGCCGACGCTCTGGACGCGATTATCTCGTTCATCCAGACAGCAAACCGGTAAGGTGACGGTCGTGCGGTCGCTCGCGCGGATCCTCAACACTCGGGCCTTTCAGCACTGCGGTCTGAACCCATTTCCCATTTGCCGCCGCATCCCTTGGCAAGATCTCGGTCTCGATCCAGTGCCTGACTGCCTCCGTGTCGGCGATGTCGCCGCGAAACCGATATCGCTCAGCTGGCACCCAAGCCTCATTCTCTCCACGGTGGCGACCTTCTCGCGCGCCCCGAACTCGTCGCCGTGCATCGAGCGGCCAGAACCGGACGCTCATTCGCGCGAGACTCATGCACTCAACTTGGAGTGACTGCCTGACCATGAAAATTACCGTCCGGCCAGCACGCGAGGACGACCTCGCGTCGATCGTCGACTTGGAGTCTCGGCCGCAGTTCGCGGAGTACATCCTCCGCTGGGACGTGCCTCGGCATCAAGATGGAATGCGCGACCCCGACAAGCGCTACTTCGTTGCCCAGGGCATGGATCGGTCGCTGACTGCCTTTGCGATCATCGCTGGCGCTCGGTCGCCGCATAGGAACATAGAACTTGTGCGTGTCTTGTGCGCGGACCCAGGCAAGGGCGTCGGCCGCGCCGTCCTGCGACAGGTGATCGACTTGGCGTTCGACGAAATTGGTGCACACCGCTTGTGGTTGGATGTCTTCACGGACAATGACCGTGCGCGTCACGTGTACCGAATTCTGGGTTTCAAGGAAGAAGGCGTGCTCAGGGAAGCTGTCCTTCGAGATGGCCAATGGCGATCGCTCGTCGTGATGTCGATGCTGGAGTCAGAGCATCATGCCGCGCGCAAGCGCGCAAATTGAGCGCTCGTCGCTGCGCGCTGCTGCGTGGTCGGGTCGGTTTCGTCGATTCTCACGGTTCTCACGGTGAAATCCTGGTTTATTCCCGGAGTTCTCCCGAGACTCCCGAGTCGTGCGCCGCTTAGTGTAGTTGCGTTCACGGATCGGTAGGGGGACTCATCATGACCACGTCAAAGGCATTCGATCCCAAAGAACTCGAAACGAAGGTCAAGGCCATGTACCGCAGCGTGGCCGAGAATCCGCGCGGCGACTTTCATTTCGAAATGGGACGCGCGATGGCGGAACGTCTTGGATATCCTCCCGCTGATCTCGATCCTATTCCGGAGCAGGCGATCGAATCGTTTGCCGGGGTCGGCTACTCCTTCCATCTCGCCCGACTCAAAGACGGCGAAACCGTCCTCGATCTCGGCAGCGGCTCGGGCATGGACACATTCTTTGCCTCCCTCAAGGTCGGGCGTCACGGCAAGGTCATCGGTGTAGATATGACGGATGAGCAGCTCGCCAAAGCCAACCGTCTACGCGATCTGTATCAGTTCACCAACGTCACCTACTTGAAGGGCTACATCGAGGATGTCCCCTATCCGCCTGCTTCGGTCGATGCCGTGATCAGCAACGGAGTCATCAATCTCGCGGTGGACAAGACCAAGGTCTTCCGTGAGGTCTACCGTCTGCTGAGATCTGGCGGTCGGCTTGCCATCTCGGACATCGTGACCGAAGTGCAACTGCCGGAAAACATCGTGTGCAATTCGACCTTGTGGGCGGCTTGCATTGGCGGCGCCGCCCAACAGCAAAGTTACCGCGACCAGATCGAAGCTGCGGGCCTGCGGCTCGACACGATCGAGGAAAATCCCGCCTATCAGTTCATTTCGGATAACGCGCGGGGCGCAAGCAAGAAGTTCGGCGTCAAAAGCGTTTCGATGCTCGCATTCAAGCCGTAAGGCTTCGGCGGCGTGCCGCACAGCGGATCGCCCTCTGCATCGATCGGTTCCCAAAGCCACGTGACGAGCCCGCAAAGCAACTCCAGTGCGGTCGAGCACCGTTCGATGCGGACATGAGCAGCATTGCCCTGTGTCGCCCATTCGCCCACGACCTCGCTCGCATGACCTGTCCCACAGATGACCAATGTGCCGAGCACGAGTGCGCACGCATAGACGACTAACGACGCTCCCACCAAACTCAATTCTCGGCGCATGTCACACCTCCGTCGCTCGCGGTTGCATTGCCCGGCCGTCCTCGATGCTGCTCAACAGGCTCGCAAGTCGCCTGCGATAGTCGGGATGCTCGGTGCCGCACCACCGATCCCACCACGCGAAGTACAGCCCGTAGTTGTATCGGCCGTGCTCGTGATGCATGTCGTGGTGCAACGTCGTCGTGAACCACCGCCCCCACCACGTCGCAAGCCATGCTTTCGGTTCGAGCTCGACACCGCAGTGACCCGCGACGTTGCGCACGACCTGGTGAGCCATCCAGATCAAAAGAACGGTTGAGTGCGTCGGCACAACCAGCAGGAACAGCGGCAAGAACGCAGCTTGCAAAGCCGCTTCGCTGACGGAAAACGAGTACGCGGCCCACTGCGTCGGCGCCACTGACAGATGATGTGTGCGGTGCACGCGACGAAAGACGCTCGGCCGGTGCATCCAGCGATGCGCCCAGTAGAAATAGGCGTCGTGGGCGACGATGACCAGCACGAGACTCGCAGCCCAGTACACCCATCCGTACTGGGCCGGCTGGGAATAAACCCGAAAGAGACCGTGCTGGGCGCCGTGGTAGACACCCAGTCCGACGAGGGAGAACACGCTCGTCGCGACGACAGAGTGACGGAGCTCGTGCCAGCGTTGGTTCGCTCTAGGGAGGCGATCGCGCACGCGGCGCAGAGCCACTACGGCGGGCGGTGTGAGCAGAAGGATGGCGCTGATCACCATCGCGGTAAGGAGATAGCGGCCGAGATCGAAGGCGAAGATGGCGGGCCAGGGGGTCATGAAATCCATGAACGTCGCTCCAGTTGCGGGTTCGTTCCCGTTGCGACTTACGATGAGCGCGGCCCGGTCGCAGGTCTGCGCGTAGGCCACCAAAGTACAGGCACTTCCGGATTCGACTAGAGTTGTGCCGAAAACGATCAGCCCTGGCCGCTCGTTACGGACCAGAATGCGTCAACCATGACGACCCTCGAGCTCATCCTTCGCACCGGCGCCTGCACTGCCGCGCTGATCCTGGCAGTCGCGCTGTTCCGCGCCCGGCACGCAACGCTTGCAAGCAGACTTTTCGGAGCCGCACTGTGCGTCGGGGTGGCCACATACCTCGCGTGTTCGGGTTCGTCGCCCGTCTGCTCGGTGGGTTGGCTGCGCCCGGTCGCGCTGCTGGCAGTCGAAGTTCCTTTCTTCTTCTGGGGATGGACGGTGTCCATCATGGAGGATGACTTCAAGCTCTCGCCGGTCGGAATCGCCGCCGGCGCCCTCCTCCTTGCCATCGGTATCCTGGGAATAAGCACGACCAGCCCGGGATTCCACGCGGTTACGGTCACGCTGCACTCGGTACTGGGGATTGGGTTCGTCGTAGCCGCGTTGGTGAACGTGCTTCGAGGCTGGCGCCAGGATCTGGTCGAAGCACGGCGCAGGTTGCGTGCAGCAATCCTGGTCTCATCCGGCATCTACAGCATTGCGATCATGTCTGTCGAGCTGGTCCTGCGCGGGCGGCCGCCGAGCGCCGAGATTCTGTTACTGAACGCCGCATTGCTCGCCGTGCTGTTGTTGAGTCTTGCTTGCTTCGTGCTCGACATTGGTCCCTCGGTACGATCGGCATTCGGCTGGACACCACCGCCGGCTGCAACGCAGGTTGAACCGGCACAAGTCATTGCGCGCAATCGCGACCAGGAGATCATCGAGCGCCTGCAGGAGCTCATGACCCAAGACGCAGCCTACCGCGATGCGACCATTGCCATCGCGCCCTTGGCGTCCCGCCTGGGCGTCACGGAAAAGAAGCTGCGCGAGCTGATCAATGGGCAACTCGGCTTCAGAAACTTCTCCAGCTACGTGAATGCCTTCCGGCTCGAGGAAGTGCGCCGACGGCTGCTCGATCCGCGCCAGGACGAAGTGCCGATCCTCACGATGGCGCTCGAGGCCGGGTTCGGCTCCATCGTCGCGTTCAATCGAGCGTTCAAGGACAGACATGGGCTGACTCCCTCCGCGTACCGCGCGGGCCGCGATGCGCAGCTGGTCAGTGGAACGGTCTGATTGCATAATTCTGTTGAATGAAAGCAGCAAAGACCGCGGCCGCGGGCCCAGGCCCCAAACAGCAGCTCTACGTGCAGTTCGCAGAAATGGCGAAGGCGCTCGGTCACGCGCATCGCCTCGAAATCCTCGAATTGCTGGCGCAAGGCGAGCGCAGCGTCGAGTCGCTGGCCGAGCGTGCCGGACTGATGATCGGCAATGCCTCCCAGCATCTGCGGCTCATGCGACAAGCCGGCCTGCTCGTCTCGCGACGCGACGGCAAGCGGATCCTTTATCGGCTGAGCGATCCCGCGGTGCTCGACCTGACGGCGGCATTGCATCGCCTCGCTGAGCGCAATCTGGGCGAGGTCAAGTCGGTGCTAGCGGGCTACTTCAACAAGCGCGATTCAATGGAGCCGGTCTCGCGCAAGGAACTCTCGCGCCGCTTACGCGATGGCTTGGTGACGGTGCTCGACGTCCGCCCGCCGGATGAGTTCGCTGCGGGTCACCTGCCGAATGCCGTCAACATCCCGCTGCGCGACCTTACGCGTCGAGTGGGCAAGCTTCCAAAGAAACAGGAAGTGGTCGCGTACTGCCGCGGTCCGTACTGCGTGCTGGCATTCGAGGCCGTGTCGATGCTGCGGAGTCGCGGATTCGAGGCCAGGCGACTGGAAGACGGCTATCCGCAATGGGAAGCCGCGGGTCTGCCGGTCGAAAAATAGCGGAGGATAGCGCTCCCTCGCGCACCGAAATCACCACCGTTTCCGCGATCTCGTCCTGAATCCCGAACACGTCACCGAGCGGGTGCTCGAACCGTCGCGACCATTCGTGATAGCCGCTGGCAGCGTCGACGATTTGCACGGTGATGCGCAACTGATCGCCGGCCTTGCGCACACTCCCCTGCACCACGGCCGAGACCGCCAGTTCCCGCCCCACTTCGCGCACGTCTACGCCCGGGTCGCGAAACCTGAAGGAACAGCTGCGGCACGAGACGCGCAGCCCCTCAACACCGTTGAGGGCAGCGATCAACTCCTCGGCGACACCCTCGCAGAAGTAGCTCTGGTCCCGTTCCGGGCTCATGTCCGTGAAAGGTAAAACGGCAATCGCTGCAAGGACCTGTGCCCCGGTGTCGGGCGCCAGCGGAGCTATGAACCGGTAGCCATAGCGGTGCCGCGTTTCGATGTACTGCGGTTGCCTAGCATCGTCGCCGAGCGCCCTGCGCAGCTCCTGAATGCACGTGGCGAGTGCGTCGTCGCTCACTACCGTGCCGCGCCAGACTGCGGCGAACAGATCTTCCTTGCTCACCGGCTGACCTGCGCGTTCGACGAGCAGGCGCAGCACCTCAGCCGACTTTCGCGTCAGCCTGACCTCGGCCTCCCCGGCCCACAGCCGGCAGGTTGCCGGCTCGAGCGAATGCCGGCCAAAGCGAATCCGCCGGCTGATCTGACTGGACATGGCGCGCTCCCCGTCGCTCGATCCAGCTTTCATTCTACAATTCTATAGAATAAAGTAAACTACCCTATCGGCCCATGGCGGAGAGCGACACGATGATCCTGCGCCAGTTCCTGCACACCGCTCCGGTCGGCATCTCCTATCTGTTCGGCTGCGGCGGCAAGGCCGCCGGGGCAGTGGTCGACCCGGTCGGCGACATCCAGGTCTACGTGCGCGCGGCGGAGGAGACCGGCATGCGCATCCGATTCGTCATCGACACGCACATTCACGCCGATCATCCTTCTGCCGCCCGGAGACTGGCCGAGGCGTCAGGTGCGCAGTACGTGTTATCGGCGACTGCCAACGTCTCATTCCCTTTTCACCCGGTACATGACGGCGACGCGCTGTCGCTGGGCAATGTCGCTGTAACCATCCTGCATACGCCCGGCCATACCCCGGAGCACATCTGCTTGCTGGTGAGTGACGGCACCCGTGCTGCTGAGCCGTGGTTCGTCCTCACCGGCCACACCCTGATGGTGGGAGATCTCGGCCGGACCGAGCTGGCGGCCTCCGCCGAGGATGGTGCCCGCGCAATGTTTGAGAGCGTGCAGCGCCTGAAGCACCTTCCAGACTACGTCGAGGTGCTGCCCGGCGCGTTCTCGGGTTCGATCTGCGGCCGACGACTCAGCGGCAAGCCTTGGTCAACCATCGGTTTCGAGCGACGGCACAATCAGGCATTCGCGATGAACGACGAGAGCGAATTCGTCAGCACCATGCTCCGCGACGTTCCTCGATCGCCGGTCGATGCAGCACGGATTCGCGCCGTCAACGCCGGCCTGGCCGGCGCGGCGTAACCGGCACACGCAATGAGCTCGGCCGTCGAATCGGCAGGAGTGCGGCTGGGACTCGCAGAGAATCTGCCGCAGTTCCTGCTGCTGATGATCGTGAACGCGCTCGTGGGCGGCATGGTCGGGCTCGAGCGAACGGTTGTGCCGTTGATCGGCGCGGAAGAATTCCGCATCGCCTCCACAACGCTGATCGCCTCGTTCATCGTCAGCTTCGGCGTGGTAAAGGCGTTCACCAACCTGCTCACCGGCCACCTCGCCGATCTCTACGGTCGCAAGCGCTTGCTCGTTCTCGGCTGGCTCGTCGCGCTGCCGGTCCCTTTCATGATCATGTGGGCGCCGGCCTGGGGCTGGATCATCGCCGCCAACGCGCTGCTCGGCGTCAGCCAGGGACTCACCTGGTCCGCCACCGTCATCATGAAGATCGATCTGGTGGGACCCAAGTCGCGCGGCCTCGCCGTCGGCTTGAATGAGTTCACGGGTTATTTCACGCTCGCGGTGACAGCCTTCGTGAGCGGCTACATCGCCCAGCGATACGGGCTGCGCCCGGCTCCGTTCTATCTTGGCATCGTGTACGGCGTCCTCGGACTGGCGCTCGCGGTTCTCCTGGTGCGCGACACCCGTGGACACGTGCGGCTCGAAGCCGAGAGTCACCCTGCGCCGGCACAGTCACTGAGCTTCCGCCAGGTCTTCCGCCTCACCACGATCGGCGACCGTAATCTGTTCGCTGCTTCCCAAGCCGGACTCGTCAACAATCTCAACGACGGCATGAGCTGGGGAATCTTCCCGCTCTACTTCGCCTCGTTCGGTTTGAGCGTCGAGAGAATCGGCATTCTCAAGGCTGCGTATCCGGCAGTATGGTCCGTTCTCCAGACGATCACTGGTCCATTGAGCGACCGCTGGGGCCGCAAGGGCCTAATCGTCACCGGGATGTGGGTGCAGGCGATCGGCTTGTTGGTGACGGCGGTGAGCCGTGATTTCAGCGGGTGGCTTGTCGGCAGCCTGCTGCTCGGCGTTGGAACGGCAATGGTCTATCCGAGCCTGCTCGCCGTCGTCTCGGATGTCGCACACCCGAGCTGGCGCGCTCGCGCGCTCAGCGTGTACAGGTTCTGGCGAGATCTGGGCTACGCCATTGGCGCCGTCAGTGCCGGACTCATTGCGGATTTCTTCGGGCTGCGCTGGGCCATCGTCGCAATTGCCGCTGTGACGGTTCTCTCCGGCGCCGTGGTCAGCTTCGTAATGAATGAGCAGAGGAAGCCATGATTTATCTCGACTACAACGCGAGCACACCGATCGATCCCGCAGTCGCTGCAGTCATGCGTCCGTTCCTGGACGAAGCGTTCGGGAATCCGTCGAGCGGGCATTGGGCGAGCGTGCCGGCCAGGAACGCGGTTGAGAACGCACGACGACAGGTTGCGAGCCTGCTCCGCTGCGCTTCGGAAGAGATCGTGTTCACCAGCGGCGGGAGCGAAGCGAACAACTTTGCAATCAAGGGCACGTTCTCTGCGCTCGCCGACAAGGGTCAGCACATCATCACGACGCAGATCGAGCACCCTGCTGTGCTCGGTCCATGCCGATTCCTCGAGCGGCGCGGCGCACGAGTGACCTATCTGCCTGTCGACAGCTCCGGCCGTGTGGATCCCGACGATGTTCGTCGCGCGGTTACGCCACGCACGATCCTCATCACCGTCATGCACTCCAACAACGAAGTCGGCACGATTCAGCCGATTGCGGAGATCGGCGCGATTGCCCGGGAGCATGGCATCCGCTTTCACACGGACGCGGCGCAGTCCCTCGGCAAGGTTCCGGTACACGTCGATGAGCTTGGTGTCGATCTGCTGACTGTCGTTGGACACAAGTTCTATGCGCCGAAAGGCGTCGGCGCGCTCTACGTACGACGCAACGTTACTCTGGAGCCGCTGATTCACGGAGGCGGTCATGAGCGCGGCCAACGCGCCGGGACGGAGAGCGCGCTGCTCGCGGTGGGACTCGGCGAAGCCTGCGCCCTGGCAATGGATCTGGAGCCGATGCAGCGCGTCCGCGCGCTGCGCGATCGGTTGTGGCAGGGACTGCGCCAAATCTTCGGCGAAGCTGTGGTGTTGAACGGCCATCCGGAGCTGCGACTGCCCAACACTCTCAATGTCTCGTTCGTCGGCAGGATCGGCGCCGAGGTCCTTGCACGGCTTGATGGTGTGGCCGCTTCGACCGGTTCGGCTTGTCACTCCGGTCGCGTGGAACTCTCACCCGTTCTGTCGGCCATGAGAGTACCCGAACGCGTCGGTATGGGAGCAGTCCGCTTCAGTCTCGGTCGGGCTACCACCGAGACCGAGATCGACACCGTGCTGAGGCGGCTGCGCAGCGCGGACTTGATCGGCCATTAATGCCGTAGTGAGCCCAGCATCACTCGGATTAGTCGCCAAAGACCGAGCTGGCGCAGCATGCCGAGCGTATCCGTCACGGACCAGTCCTCGACGACCAAACCGTCTTCCATGTGGCTGATCGTGATTCCGTTGAATCGCACGGGGCGTCCGTAGGCAGCGCCGCTGACCACGAATCGTGAAACCACGCGCTGCCCTTCAATCACCTGGTCCAGAACGGTTATCGTGATGTCCGACAGGATCTTGCGATACTGATTGACCGAAGTCTGCACGCCAGCATGCCCCCGGTACTCGGAGTCATTCACATGGTCCACGAACTGTGGACTGTAGTACTGCGCGAGACAATCCAGTCGTGCACCCGAGCACACCTGCTCCAGCGCACCCTTGGCGATCTGCGCCTGCTTCACCTTTACGTTGTCGCAAACTGACATGCTCTCGGACCCACTGCTAAGTCTGGCCATCCCCTCGTCTCGACATTAGAGTCTTGCCACCTACAAAAGGATTCGGCCAGATCACCGGTACGGACCTCACGACAATGGCAGTAGATAACACCGACCCTGTGCTGCTGCAGGCGGCACAGCACGGGGACCCCGCCGCGCTTGAAGCATTGCTGGCAGCACATCGGGAAATTGTCTTTCGGTACGGACTTCGCTATTGCAGAACGACGGAGGATGCCGAAGACGCCGTTCAGGAGACGCTCTGGGCGGCAGCACGTTCGATCAGGAAGTTTCGCCGCGCCGCCGCGATTACCACCTGGCTATTCGCTATCGTGCGGAATACCTGCCATCGGTTGGTGCGACAGCATCGAAGCGAAGAAGATCTCGCTGATGTCCTTCCAACACTTGCAGATCCTCGGGATCTCATTGAGGACCAAGTCACGGCCGAACAGATCGAACGCATCCTGGCCAATGCGATCGCTCGCCTCGACGCGGATCATCGTGAGGTTATTCTGCTGCGCGATGTCGAGGGATTGACGGCGCCCGAAGCAGCCAGCCATCTTTCGATCAGCATTGGTGCGCTGAAAAGCCGGCTCCATCGAGCGCGGTCAGAACTGCGCACATCCGCGCTGCGGCTGCTCGACTACGAACGAGGCGACTGAACCTTCAGGAATCGATTCGTGACGTACGGCTTGAAGCCTTTGCCGTCCGTATCCAGCTCCAATACCTCGTGATACTCGTTCTCCGACGGTCGCGTATAGATGTAGCGCGCCTTCATACCCTTGGGGACGTTCTCCAGGCTCTCAGCGTTGAGCACCCACCGATCCGCAGAGCTTGCGGCCCGATCGAGCACGTAGGTGCACGTGAAGCCGAGCGTATCGAAGGTTCGCAGGATGACGCTGCCGCGCGCGCGATCGTAGCTCCAGAGGTCAAGCTGCTCGTGGATTTCACCCGCAGGGTTCTTCTCCTGCTTTGGATACACGGAAGTCCCGCTTGCCCGGATATAGCGGCCGCCAAGAAAGGGATCATTGTGTCGCTCACTGCCGGATGTGCCCGGATCGCCCTGCCCCACGCCGCGCCATTCGCCGATCAGCCAGCGAAGCTCAGCGAGTCCGTCCGTCGATTGCGCGCTTGCGGCGCCGGCGATCAGGCAAGAAAAGAGCAACCCGGCGATGAAGCGCAGCATCTCATTACCTCGATAGCGGAACAGGGGCACAAGGGTAACGCTCAAGCCACGCGACGCGCTTGTAAATTGCGGCCAATGTCCGCTGCCGTCAGGGCAGCGCGTGCTCGCGCTCGTAGAGCACGATGGGCTCAGCGCGAAACTGGGTTGGCGTGAGGCCGATGCGACCGGTGAACGCGTGCGTGAAAGCGGCGTGGTCGTAGAAGCCCACGCGACTTGCAATCTCGGTAATCTCGAGCGAGGGCGCTTCACGCAGGAGCGCGCAGGCACCCAGCATCCGACCGCTCAGTTGCACCGCTTTCGGCGAAAGCCCGGCGCGCTCACCAAGAATGCGACGCAAGGATCGCTCCGACGGACCCAACGTGCGACTCACCCGCGCAATGGAGCCACTGCGCGATCGCCAAAGGAGGGTGTTGAACAAGCGCTCCGAGTTCCAGTCGTCCGCACCCCACCCTCTCAGCCGTTTCGCGATCCATTGTCGTAGGACAGCAAAGCGTTCCTCGTCCGGACTGCTCCGCAGAGACGCGATCAGAGTCGAGGCCTCGGTGCCGATCAGTGCATCGAGTGCGACCGGCACATCCCACAGATCAGCGACCGAGTGGCGCAGGATCCGCGTCGCGACGACTGGACTGACGCGAAAAGCGAGCAGACAGACGGGACCTGTCGGCTGGAACTGCAGTCCACCGTGACTCGCCGCATACACGAACGCGGCAGGCTGCCTTGCCCACCCCGGATGACTGATACGTTGCGCCAACCACTGTTCACCGAGATGGAACACAAATTCGACGTGCGCGTCCGGCGCAATGATGCCGGGTAGTGCTGCTTCTTCGGCCGGCCCCGCGAGCGACCACATCGAACGCACGACTGACGCCAGTAGCGAGCCGCCGTCGCTCCATTGCATCGTCGCTGAAGCGCTGTCTTCGGGGTTCAATGCCATGCGCGCGTAACCAAAGGTTCGCTGATTCGAGTGATCGAGTCTAGGGCGTGACAACGGGTTCCGCATCATCCCTGGACGGCACTATCATCCTTGCTGAGTCGTTCTTTCGATTCAGACCCCTGGAGCAGAACATGAATCGCCGGGTGACAACCAAGGTTGCGCTTCTCGCGATGGCGGCGTGCATGGCCTGGTGGACATGTGGTTCACCGGCGCAGACGCCACAAGAGGACGTTCACAGTTCGGCTCACACGGTCATGCCGTTCGACATGTCGAAGACCGTCCACATCTTCCGCATGACTGAGCAAGGCGGTATCCAACGCGTCGTCATAAGGGACGCCTCGGCCAAAGAGCAAATAGCCCCCATTCAGCAGCATCTGAGGCAGGAGGCAGAGCGATTCCAGCAGGGCGACTATTCGGATCCCGGGATGCTGCACGGAAAAGACATGCCGGGTCTGAAGGAACTTCAGACCGGTGGATCCAAGATAAAAGTCTCGTACGCGGCTCTATCCGATGGCGCAGAGATTGTTTTCAGCACGGACGATAAACATCTGCTCACTGCAATACATCGTTGGTTCGGTGCACAGCTATCCGAGCATGGCGCCGATGCTAAGGCAGAGTGAAAGATCGGCGATGAGGGGGCATGAGCACACGTCCGCTTCCGCCAGCAGCAGACATCGAAGTAGCGTCGCCCTAGCTGGCCCTCGGTGCGAGCACGATGATTCAGCCGTGCGCAGAATAGAGGGGCAAGGACTAGCTGTCGACGGCGGAAGCTGCATTCCGCTATCGTCGGCCGAGGTCAGAGGTCGACGTGGGTTGATTTTGCCATCAAGTATTGACGTGAAGAAGGCGGCGAGCGGTCAGGCTGGCACGCCGTACTCGGCGATCCCGGCGGTCAAGGATGGTAGGTCGCTGGTTGTCGTTCTGTTTGCGCTTCCGGACGGAAAGACGAACGCGGTGAACGTCGACCTCCTTTGACGCGGTGTGTCCGGGCAGTGCGGAGGGCTGACGAGTTGACAGCCCTCCGCTACTGTGAGCGAGCGCTCCGTCAAGCTCGAACGCGAATGTTGCGGAACTGCACCTTCGATCCAAGATGGTGGTTTTGCAAGGCGATGAAGCCCCGGCTCCGCCGTGATGCGTTCTGCAGCTCGGCAACCGGCATGTCGTTGAGCACAACGGAGATCTTGTTGCCCGCGGCCTTGATAACGTAGTGATTCCATGCACCGACGCGGTTCGAAGCCGCCGCCGTACTCGGGGCGAGCTTGTAGACGGCGCCAGTTCGATGCAGTGGACTGCCGGGATTGCCGTTCTCATCGATCCCGCGTTCGTCGATCTGCACCTCATAGCCCTCCGTGTCCGCGGGATGGAAGTCGCCACCGAGAGCTGGGATCCGCAGGTACACGCCAGAGTTGTCGAGCGGACTGTTGACGCGCCAATCCAACCGCAGCTCGAAGTTTTCAAACTCCCGTTGCGCGAACCAGAGCAGCCCAGGTCCGCCGTCGCTCTCCAGAATCGTCTTGCCGACCACAATGAACTGGCCAGGTCCAGCCATCTTCCAGCCATTCATGGTGCCGTCGAACAGCGACGTGAAATCTGCCTCGACCTTCGGAGCGAGCCGCTCGACGATCGCATGGGCAGTCTTACGCGCCAGCGTCAGCGCGGTGAGTGAAGGATTCGCCGAGCCGATCGACGGAAACAGAGCGGGTCCGGCGACGTAGCTGTTGTCCAGGTGATGAAAGCGACCGTCGAGATCTGCGACCGAATCGGCGCTGTTCTCGCCCATCCAGAGCGTGCCAGCCTCGTGATGGGTGGTGCCGATCTTGTCGCGGAAGGTGGCCGGCGGGTTGGACTTCCAGCCGCTGCCCGGATGCAGGAACTCCAGGTCGGCGCTCGTCGTCGCCGGCTCGAACACGTTCGCCAGGCGGCGCGCCAGTTTAATGGCGGCTTCGTCCATCGCCGTCCACAGCGTTTCGTCGGCGGTACTCGTCATCAGATTCACCCACGCGCGACGCACCTGAAACTCATCGCGTTGATCGGGAACATCAAACGCGAGATTTATCCAGCTCTTCGTGGCCGCATCCGGCGCGGCGGGGTCGGCGTTCTTGTCGCCGGTCATCTCACCAATGCCGCGAATGGTGATAGTGATCCAGTCAGGATCTTCGTTCGCCAACATCCGACCGAGCAGCTCAATGTCCGGTATCGCCCGGAACATCACGTCTTCCGGGTTGGTGCTGCTCGGCCCCAACGCGGCGGCGGTAATCTGAAAATGATAGCGGCTCGCCCCATTCGATCCGCGGACCAGGAAGGCTCCGGCTTCGAGCTCGAGCGGCAACGCATAATCGGGCTTCGTCGGATCAATGGCCTTCTTCAGCGCGCTGCGCTTGATGCGACAGGTGAGATTGCTGCGCAGGTGGGCCATCAGATTGCGACCCATGCGCGGCGTACCGAACGATTCGAGCGCAAGGCGCGTCGTCTCGATCGTGCCGAGCGCAAGCACAATCTGGCAATCGGGCGAGAGCACGTTGTCAGGTGAGATCGTGACCCGCCGGCCATCGATCGCTGCGTCGATCTCGGTCACGCGATTGCCGCTTCGCTTGAGCCGGATGACGTGCGCCCGCGGCACGACGAAGATTCGGCGCGCAGAATCAGGACCGTTCGCCGCTTCGCGCACCGCGGTGAAGAGAATCGGAACGCTGCTGTACTTGTCGAAGCTGAACAGACCCGATCGCGGCGCTGCCCCTTGCACGGCGAGAGGCGCTTCCTCGGCCGCCTTGACTGTCGCGATTCTGATCTTGAGATCGGCCGAGCCGGCGATTTCGGTCGCCTTGCCCAACAGCGCCTCAAAGAGCTTGCCCGAAATGTAGTCGGTCTTATCGAAAACCCCGGTCTCCTGTTCGATCTCTTCGTAGTTGTTCTGCGGTGTGACGCCCGCGGCATTCTTGATGCCCGTTCCTGTCTTCTTCACGGTCAGGTACTCACGGATCTGCGCTGGCCATTGGGCGAGGTCCTCCGCGGTCAGCTGCGGCGCCCACCCGCCCCAATGGATCGACCGGCCGCCGATGCAATACGCCAGCCCCGTGAAGCCCTGGTTGCTGTGCCACGGCGAGCCCCACACTCGATTACGGGTTCCTGGGTCCTCGGCGTTGTTGCGCACTGTCGCCAGAGCGGGCGCGACGATATCCATAGGACTCAAGTTCTGCGCATGCTCGGAAACCAGATGCCCGCCGGCATCTAACACGAGAACGCGAAGGAGACTCTTCTCGCCATTGCGGTAGATCTTCTCCGCGCAGTACGCACCGAACATGCCCGCGCCAATGACAACTACATCGAAGGGCGCGCCGCCGTTTGCCAGGACCTCGTCCCAGGTGTTGCAGTGATAACGCGACACGATGTCCAGCCCGAGAGTCGTGTTTTGTACTTCGACACGATCGTTTGGATCGGTTGAGGGAATCAGTCGAGGAAGATTGGTGGCCATAGGTACCTCCGCTGTTGTCGCAACGCAGTCGACTCGTGGCCTACGCGCTGCGTTAGTCTGGCCCAGCAAAATCCGAAAGGACGTCTGTGTGCTATGCGGAAAAGTTGGCAAATGCGAGCGGCAGCTGGGGCACTACGCGCGCGAAAAAAGTAGTCAGGTGCGCTTCCAGCGCAAGGACGCGGCGCGCGAGGTGTTACAGCAGCGAAGGATTCTTATAGGCTCACTGCACTCGCAATGATAGTGGCCCGTCGGACAGCCTGACCCGATGACTGACGGCGAGCTGCGCGTCCGCAGCTTACCGGGCACGACGGGTAGCGTCTCTTTGGTCTTCGGATCTTCGATCGACAGCAACTCCGGCGGCAGCACGATGCGTCCACAGAATGTATTCGACCGACAACGGCGAGACCGCCCGCGCCTGCCCATCGTCGATCATTCGCTGCACTTCGATATGCGCGCGAGCCTCCAGCTGCAATGCCCGCTTCTTGGTCTGGAGGAATAGTCGGCTGCGAGTGCCCGATCGACGTCGTGCGGATGCATTTCATGGCCCCCGTGAGCGGGAGCTCGAAGACCAGGCTCTCCAGCCGATCTGAGAGAATGTCCGGAAGAAAACGCTCAGCAGCCGTGACGTGCATTTCCCGGCCGAGGTCCGAGTGCTGGCCTCGAACGTCACCGGCGCAGAAGGCTACTGGGCCGCACCGACAGGCATCTTCTCGCCGATCGCGCCCCGAACGGTGAGAGCGATGCTGACGCTCACCTTCGGGCCGAAGGGCTGAGGCTGCGCCTCCTCGGGCGAATCAAGACGCCATCAGGGCCGGCAGCAGACGGTCGAACTCTTTCTTGACGACGGCGTAGCACTCGCAGGTACGCGCCTCCAGCCCCACCCGATCAAGGACGGAAATTCGCCCCCGGCTGTACTTGATCAGCCTGGCCTTCTGCAGACTGCCTGCCGCTTCCGTGACGCCTTCGCGACGCACGCCCAACATGTTCGCGATCAATTCCTGGGTCATGACGAGCTCGGTTCCGACCAAGCGGTCGAGACTCAGCAGCAACCACCGGCAGAGTTGCTGGTCCAGCGTGTGATGCCGATTACACACAGCGGTTTGCGCCATCTGCGTCAGCAATGCCTGCGTGTAACGCAACAGCAGGTGCTGCATGGCGCCGCCCCGATTGAATTCCAGTTTGAGGCGCCTGCCGGTCAATTCATAGGCATGACCTGCACTCTGCACCACCGCGCGGCTCGGTGTCGTCTCACCACCCATGAAGAGCGAGACGCCGATGATGCCTTCGTTGCCGACTACGGCGATTTCGGCGGAGGCGCCGTCCGCCATCAGGTACAGCAGCGAGACGATCGAGGTGGTCGGAAAATACACCCGCCGCTGCTGACTGCCGGATTCGTAGAGGACCTCCCCCAGAGGCATCGTTACGAGTTTGAGGCCCGGCTTCAGGCGCGCGAAGTCCGCGTGTGGCAACGCGGCGAGCAGGTGATTCTGAAAGGGGTCATGGGCTGCAGACATGGAGGATCTCTCGGTTGAGCCTGCTGCGAGCTGAGCGACCCGTATGTTCGGCATCGTACACAACGCGACTGCAAACACCTAGTTTGCCTAGTGTTCGCTAGCGCACCGACGTCGGGTCCCGGCGTGCGCGAACCTGCGACCATGACCATCAGCAGTTCGAGTGCAGCTGGCGCGCGGGAGCGCGTGGATCAGGCGGCCTGGAGAGCCATCGTCGCCCGGTACCAGCACTCCTCGACCAAGCGCGCGCTGTGGCAGCTAGCCAGTACGCTGGTTCCGTACTTCCTGCTCTGGTACGTCATCTACCTTGCATTGGAAGTATCGCTCTGGCTCACGATCCCGCCGGCGATCCTGGCCGGCGCGTTCCTGGTGCGCCTGTTCATCATCTTCCACGACTGCGGTCATGGCTCGTTTTTCAGCTCGCGCCGCGCCAACGACATCGTCGGGTCCATCACCGGTGCCCTGACGTTCACCCCCTACGATCATTGGCGTTGGCAACATGCAATCCATCATGGCACCGCGGGACATCTCGACAAGCGCGGTACCGGGGATATCTGGACCATGACCGTGCGGGAGTACCTCGAAGCGTCGCGGTGGCGTCGATTCGGGTATCGGCTGACGCGCCATCCGCTGGTGCTGTTCGTGCTGGCGCCGTTCTATATCTTCCTGATCGGTCACCGCTTCGCCTCACCCAAGGCAGACCGGCGACAGCGCCGCTCCGTCTGGTCGACGAACCTGATGTTGCTGGGCACGGCGGCCTTGATGAGCTGGATCTTCGGCGTTGGGCCGTACCTGTTGATTCAGTCGACGGTCATGCTGGTGGCGGGCGCCGCGGGCATTTGGCTCTTCTACGTGCAGCATCAGTTCGAAGATGCTTACTGGGAGCGCGGCGACGACTGGGATTACACGGCAGCGGCGCTGCGCGGCAGCTCCTTCTACAAGTTGCCGCGCGTGCTGCAATGGTTCTCGGCCAGTATCGGCTTCCACCACATCCACCATTTGAGCCCGCGCATTCCCAACTACAACTTGCAGAACTGCCACGAGCGCGAGCGGCTGTTCCAGCAAGTCAGGCCCATCACGCTGTGGTCCAGCCTGAATTGCCTGACGTTTCACTTCTGGGACGAGCAAAGCAGGAAGCTGGTCGGCTACGCGCACGTACGACAGATCAGACAACAGCAGCAGCGGAGTGGCTGAGTGGCCGGAACACGAGGCAAAGCGGCCCGACCTTTGGCCAAGCTGGCCACCGGTATCGAGGGCTTCGATGAGCTGAGCAGCGGCGGCTTGCCGCGCCATCGCACGAGCCTGCTCATCGGCGGCCCGGGTGCGGGCAAGACGGTGTTCGCTCTGCAGTGCCTCGTGAACGCTGCGAGCCGGCAGCGCGCGGCTGGTATTTTCGTTGCGTTCGAGGAGAGTCCCGCTCAGCTCCTCGCCAATTGCACCACGTTCAGCTGGGGGCCGAGGAGCCTCGCGAGCAAGAAAATCTTCTTCTTCGATGCTCATCTGTCGCCGACGCTCGTCACGGCCGGCGACTTCGATCTGAGCGGCATGCTGGCCATGCTCGCGGCGAAGAAGCGGGAGATCGGCGCGCAGTGGATCGTCTTCGACGGGATCGACGTGCTGCTGACGCTGCTGCAGGATCGGCGCGCGGAAATGCGGGAAATCTACCGCCTGCGCGACTGGCTTGCCGACAACGCCCTGACTGCGATCATCACGGCCAAAGTCGACGATCGCGCGTCCGGCCTCATGCACTATGACTTCCTGCAGTTCATGGTCGATTGCGTAGTACGCCTGGAGCGACGCCAGCAGGACCGCGTCGCCACACAGAGCATTCAGATCACCAAGTATCGGGGCTCGAGCTACGCGATGGCCGAGTTCCCGATGAGCATCGGGGCCTCCGGCATCGAGGTGGGCGCCGCCGACCTTGCGCTGATCGAGCACCGCGCATCGCGCGAGCGGATCACCGCGGGGTTCGAGCGTCTGGACGCCATGCTCGGCGGTGGCGTATTTCGCGGCAGCAGCACGCTGATCACCGGCGTGCCGGGCACTTCCAAGACGACCTTGGCCGGCAAGTTCGCGGAAGCGGCCTGCCGGCGGGGCGAGCGCGTACTGTTCGTGAGCTTCGATGAGGCCGCCGAACAGATCATGCGCAACCTGTCTTCGGTCGGAATTCAGTTCAAGGCGCACGTCAAGTCCGGCCTGCTGCGCATGTATTCGGCGCGCACCGAGGGCATCAGCGCGGAAGCCCACCTGCTCAAGCTCAGATCGCTGATCCGCGAGTACCGGCCGAGTTGCATAGTCATCGACCCGCTCACGGCAATCGCCAAGGCGGGCACTCTCGGCGCAGCGCGCGCCGTCGCCAACCGGCTCATCTACATGATCAAGGATGAGGACATCACCCTGTTCGTGACCGCGCTGAGCGAGACCGACGACATGCGGGCGGAATCCACCGACCTGCAGATCTCGACAATCGCGGATACGTGGATCCATCTGTCGTACCTGGTGCGAAGCGGCGAGCGCAATCGCGCCCTCACCATCGTCAAATCGCGTGGCACTGCGCACAGCAACCAGGTACGCGAGTTGGTCCTGAGCGATTCCGGACCGACGCTCACCGATGTTTATAGCGCGGGCGGCGAAGTGCTGATGGGCACGCTGCGTTGGGAAAAGGAAGCAGAGCAAGGCGCCAGCAAGGCCCGGCAGCGGGCGGAATTCGCGCAAAAGCGCCGCGGACTGCAATTTGCCGAAGCCAGTACCCGCGCCCAGATCACGGCCTTGCGGATGGACCTGCAGCGGCAACGTGCCGAACTGACGTCCAACGCCGGCGAGGATGACGCGCGTGCCATCTCTTCGAGCGAACGGGAGGGTGAGCTGCGCAGGCGACGCAGCGCGGACCCGCCACGCCCGTCCTCGCGCAAACGCGGCAACGGAGCGGCAAGATGAGCCGGCGACAGAAAGTACCCAAGGCACGCGCTGCCGACACGACGACCGTGGTCGTCCTGCGTCTGTACATCGCGGGCGGCGCGCCGAATTCGCTGCAGGCAATCGCCAATCTCGAGGCGATCTGCCATGAGTACCTGCAGGACGTTCACAAGCTGGAAGTCATCGACGTGCTCGAACACCCGCGGCGCGCGATGGCCGAAGGCGTTCTCGTCACGCCCAGCCTGGCCAAGCTGTCGCCGCTACCGGCCGCGAACGTCATCGGCAACCTCAGCGACCGGGCCAAGGTACTGCTCGCGCTCGGATTGGCGCCCAACAGCCGAAAGCGGCCTGCATGAGTCTGCAAAGTGCACTGCTGCAGCTGACCAAGGGCGGTCCGGAACAGCAGGCCATCGACGCGGGCGAGATCGACGCGATTGTCGACTACTCGAGCAGCAATGTGATTCTGTTCCCCGCGGCGCGGCGCGCTCTGCACGCAAGCGGGAGCAGCCTGCTGGCTGCACTGCCTGGCGCAGAGTATCGACAGCTGCTCGTCGGACTCGAGCCGGTTACGCTGAAGCTGGGCCAAGTCCTGCACGAGCCGGCAGTACCGATTCGATACATCTACTTCCCTGTCGGTTGTGTTGTTTCTCTGATGACGACGGTGGCCGATGGCAAAGCCGTGGAAGTCGGGCTCGTCGGCTATGAGGGAATCGTTGGGCTTGCGCTCGGGCTGGGCGCTGCTGCTTCGTCTGTTCGTGCCGTGGTGGCCGCAAGCGGTGCCGCGCTGCGTATTGAAGCCGCACGCTTCCGCTCCACGCTCCCGCAATGCCCGTCATTGCAGCAGGAGCTGTACCGGCACACAGACGCGATGCTGGCGCAGGCGAGGCAAACGATCGCCTGCAATTGCTTCCATCTGAGCGATGCGCGACTCGCTCGCTGGTTGCTGATGACCAGCGATCGTGCGCAGTCGCAGGAGCTCTTCCTGACGCAGAGCTTTCTGGCAACCATGCTCGGACTGCGACGCGTCACCGTCACCGAGATCGCCGGCCGGTTGTGGCGCCGCAAGCTGATCAGCTGTGGCCGCGGCCGGATCAGGATCCTCGATCGGCCAGGTCTCGAAGCAGCCGCTTGCCGATGTTATTCGAGAATCGAGAGACAGCAACTCAGCGGCTAGCATCGTGTACACAGATGCCTCGGGCATTGTGTTCGGTAGCGTACAGTCCGTGTGAGAGTTGCTGAGTACGCTTTGCATCGGCTGGAAATCCTGGAGCAACAAGCCGTGAACACTGCGACAGTCGCGGCCGTAGAAAACCGACCGCCCGATCTCTTCGTCACCCGAGCAATGTTGCAGCAGCGCAAAGCTGCGCCGAACCTGCAAGCCGAGGCAGCTGCGTTCTGCGAGCTGTCGAAGATTCTCGCCGACAACCCATGCGTTGCCTTGCGACACCTCCTCGACATCGCACGCGGCTCTTGTCACGCAGGCAGCGCAGGCCTGAGCTTGCTACGCGAGGACGGCGCCGGCCAGACGGTCGTGCACTGGGCGGCGATCAGTGGCGCGCTGGCTTCGCACGAAGGCACAGACACGCCCCGTGACTCCAGCCCTTGCGGGCTCTGCCTCGATACCGGCGCGACGATCCGTGTATCGCGACCGCAGCGCGCGTTCGCCTCCCTGCGCGATACCCAGCCTGAGATCGTCGAAGACTTGATCGTTCCCTTGTACGACAACGCCAGCAAACCGCTGGGCACGCTCTGGATCGCGCACCACGACCGCAAATCCCATTTCTGTGCCGACGATGCGCGAGTCGCGGAGCAACTTGCAGCGCAATCGGTGCTGGCCTTGAATCTCCTGGAGCGTGCCAAAGAGCATCAGTACGCGATGGCATTGCGCGAATCGCATCAAGTGGCGCAACAGCAGCTGCTGGTGCACGACTTGGCCGAAGAGCGCGGCCTGCGCGAATGCGCCGAAGCGATGGAAAGCGAAAGTCGACGGGCGCTGGTGTTCAAGGATGCAATGCTCCATGAAGTGAACCATCGAACGAAGAACACGCTGCAAGCAGCCGGATCCCTGCTGGTCTTGCATGCAAGCGCAACGCCTTCCACGCAAGTGCGCATGGCTCTGCTGGACAGCTATGCGCGCCTGCAGCTGCTAGCCAAGGTGCACGAATTGCTCTGCACGAAGACCGACGGCGCGCAGACGGTGCTCATGCCGGGATTGCTTCAGACATTGGCGGACGGGCTGCGCCACTCATTCGCGAAGACCGCGGCCCATGTGAGCCTGCAACTCACGTCCGATCCGATCTCCCTGCCGGTCGACCAGGCCATTCCGTTGGCGCTGCTCGCGAACGAGGTCGTGACCAACGCCTACAAGCATGCTTTCCCGAGCGACGCCGCAGGAGAGATCACCATGAGCCTGCAGCACACGCCCAGGAATGGGTTGACCTTGCGAATCGCAGACACCGGTATCGGTTTGTACCCGACCGGCAGTGAGATCGGCATGGGCCTCAAGCTCATCCGTACTTTGGCGGCGCAGCTGCGGGGCACGCTGATTTTTGACACGCCCCCGGCAGGGGTAGGCACGGAGATCACGTTGACGATCCGTCCGCCCACGCAGGCGTAGCTAGTGGCGTCGTGCCGCGCGCGACGAACCGAGTATCTGCGCGTACATCACGTTGCCCTCGCGGTAGCACGCGCAGGATGCTTTCTCCAGGCCCGCGTTGTCGAGGATCGTGATGGCGCCGCGGCTATAGTCGATCAACCCCTGCTCCTGCAACGAGCTCGCGGCCTGGGTGACCCCTACGCGCCGCACGCCGAGCATGTACGCCAGGAACTGGTGCGTCAGATGAAACTGATCTCGATGAGCACGGTCGCGACTCATCAGCAGCCAGCGGGCAAGGCGCGCCTCTACGAAGTGGTAACTGGTGCAAGCAGCCGTTTGCGCGAGCTGCCTCATCAACACGTACACGTAGCGACTCAGCCGCTCACGCAGTTTGGCGTCTTGTCGATAGTGCCGCGAAAAAGTCGCTGCGCTCATCCGCAGTGCCGCCCCCGCGCCCTGGACCAGCGCGTGCTGCGGCGAGAGATTCACGCCGAGGATGAGGGACGTGCCCAGCATCCCTTCGTCACCGACGATGCCGACTTCCAGCCGCGCCTTGTCATCGAGCGCTGTCACGAGGGAGATGAAGCTTTCGGTCGGGAAGTACACGTGATGGACTTGCTCGCCCAACTTGCAAAGCACGTCGGCAAACCGCAGTTCGACCTGATCGCAGCTGGCTAGAAGGTGCTGCCGGCTTCGCTGCGGCAACGCCGCCAACAGGCGATTCTCGCCCGCTGCGCCGTTCGCCCATGCTGTTCCTCTCTTCATTCGCTCACACGGTACGCACGTAAGTCTTACCGTGATGTACGCCAGCACACATGAGAGGAGTAATTCTCCATGCACTGTGTACGCCAGCGTACCGAGATCTGCGCGGTCGACGCGCATCATCTCCCTCCATAGCCAGAGGATCGAACATGAAGTACCGCATGAAATACCGCACAACCCATCCCGTCAGGAATGCCGTGGCATGGGTGCTTGGCGTGAGCATCCTCGGCGCGCTCAGTGCGTGTAGCAGCGTGTCGGATCTCGCGAAAGAGCGCGTGGCACAAAGCGAAACATCCGTCGAACAGGCACAGCAGACGCTTGGGAAATCCGAGCATGGCGCGGTGGAACTGCAGCAGGCGCGTGACAAGCTGAACGCTGCAAAGAGCGCGCTGGCCAAAGGTCAGGGAAAGGAAGCGGAGCGCTCAGCAGCGCAGGCGCATCTCTACGCCGAGCTTGCGGTAGCCAAGTCGCAGAGCGCCGATGCGCGCAAATCTGCGAATGAAGTGCTGGCGAGCCTCGAAATGCTGCGTCAGGAGACTGAGCGCAATGCACCGCCGCAACGTTGAGCGATATCGTCCGAATCCATAGCTGAGGTCAAGGTCATGAAGTTGAGCAACCGAGTTGTCTTGAGTGTGGCGATAGCCGCGATACTGAGCGCGTGCAGCGCTGCGCCCTCGCGCAACGAATCGCTGGAAACGGCGCGGACCATGGTGCCGGAAGTCGAAAAGTCAGCGCGCGCCGGGGTGGCGGCGATGGACATCAGCAACGCGCGCAAGTCGCTGGAGGCGGCCAACCGCCTTGCCGAAGCGAAGGGCAAGCGAACGGACATCGAGTACGAAGCGAACAACGCCGTGACCAGCGCGCAGATCGCCAACGAGAAGATCCTGACCGCACAAGCGAACGAGGAGATCGCCAGTGGCACGGCCCAGCGTCAAGCCGTCCTGCTCCAGGCGCGCGAGCGTGAATCGCAGCACAATGCCGACCAAGCGAGCGACGCGCGTCGGCAAGCCGACGCCTCGGCGCTGCGTGCAGATTCTCTCGAGGCCCAGCTCGCCGATCTCAAGGTGCAGAAGACGGAACGCGGCCTGGTACTGACGCTCGGCGACGTGCTGTTCGACACGGGCCAGGCGACCCTGAAGCCGGGCGCCTACGCAACGCTCGATCGCCTCGCCACGGCGTTACGACAGAAGTCGGGACGCAAGGTGCTCATCGAGGGCCACACGGACAACGTCGGCTCGGATGCGAGCAATCAAGGGTTGTCAGAACGTCGCGCGCAGTCAGTGCAGTCCGCCCTGGTGCAACGCGATGTCACGCGTAGTCAGGTCACGGCACTCGGCAAGGGAGAGAACTTCCCCATCGCCAGTAACGATAGCGCGGACGGACGTCAATCGAACCGGCGCGTCGAGCTGATCTTTACCGAAGAGCCGACACACGTAGCAGTGGACCAGCCTTAGTCGATGCTCGGACTGCCGCATTCGGCAAGCTCATGCGATTGGCGATGACCGCTTGCGCAGCGTGTCTCAACGCAGTAGCTCCAGCTGCGGTTTCTGCACGAGTATTTCCACGCGACGATTGCCGGCGCGGCCCACTCGAGTGCCGTTGTCCCGTAGCGGATTGTCTTCTCCGCGGCTCACTGCCGTCAGCCGCAATGGGTCGATGCCTCGAACGACCAGATAGCTGCGTACGGCGGTAGAGCGTTGCTCGGCCAGTCGGGAATTCGCCGCCGTATCGCCTCGATTATCGGCGTGGCCGACAATCAGCGCGACGGTTGTCGGGTGCGCGCGCAGGAAATCGGCCATGCGCACCAACTCGCCTTTCTCGCTGTCGCCGATCTGCGCGCTGCCGGCACTGAACAGCAGATCGCCGAAAGTCAGCAGGAATTGCCGCTCCGTCGCGCGGTCCTCCAGCGTCGCCAGGTATTGAGCGAGATTCGCCGATGACACGGCGATACCGCCGTTCTGATCGAGCGGATAGTGACCCGGGCTTGCACCGGCTGCTTCGGCCTCCACGTTTTCGGTGGACGTGATGGCGATCATCGACAGGACTGCGACCAGCGCGACCGCCCACAAGCGCACACTGCGCGCACTGCGCGCTGAAGGCCTCGATGATCTCCTTGCCCAGCGCGCTTCACTCGCACCGTTGCGCGCCGCCGCGCCCCGGTAGGAGGCGAGCCAGGGATTCGTGTTCCGAAGATTCATGGGACTCCGTCAGACGCAAAATGGCCGGCAGGTCGATGAAGCGAGCTTCACCGCCGGCCGGCTCCCCCGGCATAGCTGCCAGGTACTACAGCGTAAGAGCTTTCGATTGCACGCTCTTCACTCCACGGACGTTCTGCGCAAGTTCGATTGCCAGTGCGCGTTCGGCGCCGCTGTCGACCTTGCCGCTCAGCGTAACGATGCCGCTGTCGGTGCTGACTGCGATGCCCGAACCGTTGACACTGCTGGAGTAACCGTAGGTGGATTTCACCTTGGTCGTAATCCAGCCATCGGCGACGTCCTGACCGGCCGAGGTCTTGGCAACGCCGCCTATTGCAGGCTTGACGTCCTTGACCACCAACTGATCGTCCACCGACACGACGCCGCGGGTGTCCATAGCGAGACTCTTCGCATGCTCCTTGGACGCGGCGCTGTCAGCAGTGCCTCGCAGCGTCACCTTGCCTGACCTGGTTTCCACCTCCGTGGTCATACCGTCGGTGTACTTGCTCCAAAGGAGCTTCGACTTGACGGCCGCGCTGATGCCGGCATCGTCCATCGATTCGCCATAGGTCCGCGCCGAGGATCGCTTCGGCGCAACGTAGTCGGACTGCACGACGATCTGATTGTCGACACTCTTGATGCCGTCGACTCCCAATGCGATCTGCTTCGCGAGATCCTTGTTGACGCCTTCTTCGACGTTGCCGGTCAGCGTCGCCTTGCCGCTGTCAACCGACACCTTCAGGTCGTTGGCGCGCAGATAAGGGCTGAGCGCATAGGTCGTCCAGATCTGGGTTTCCTGCCGCGCATCGATGACATCCTGCGACATCGTCTCGGCGCTGGCTGCGACGCTCGTTGCGAGGATCGCCAGAGCGATCGCCGACGCGAGGATCGATTTGTGATACTGCCTGTACATGTGATCTCCAATACGAATCCAGTGAATTTCGTTCAGAACGGCGGCTCGGCCATTCCCGAAGCAATCGGATGGTGATCCCGAACAGCCTCGCCCTCTTCGGTGGCAGGCTATCGCTGGCTCGCTCGGGAGCGGTGCTTCGCAGAAGCACTTGAAGCCCGCAACTCGCGAGATGGCGAGGCCGGGCTGGGTGTCAGTGCGCGAAGGGTAGCATTGCGCCGGCACGCCATCGGTGCGTTAGCACGCTTAGAGCCATTCACAGGCTCCGCAGTTGCGGCAGTTTGACCGGCACTTCCACGCCTTCAAGCCACCGAGCTCAGCGGCCTGATCACTAGAAACGCGAACTGCATGGCGGCGGCGCAAAGCAGCACCAGCAAACGGGCCAGAAACGGCCCGGCTCCGCGGTCGAAGAACAGACCGACGACATTCAGAAACTGGAGAATCGCAACCACGCTCAACGCAACGATGAAGACAGCCGACACCCAGCTTGGCATCGGGCCGGGACGATCGCGCCGCAGGTTCCGTCACTACAATGGTTCTCACCAGCGAAATCGAATGTGTCCGGATCGAAGGCGCTGACGAACTCGCTGATGCGGCGTGGATCAGCGCCGCGGAACTCGTAGCTGCGCTGCTGTGCATCGGCGAACGCAATCAGACGACTCGATTTGCCGAGCGTACTGATGAACCGCCACTCCGCGGCGTTGGTGTCTTGAAACTCATCGAGCACGATCACTGGATATGCATCGCAGATGATGCGACGCAGGGCTTCACTGCCGGCCAGAAGGTCGCTTGCGGCGGCTGCGAAGAGATCGAAGTGCAACCGGGTTTTCGGCGAGTTCGGGTCCACGACTTGAAGCACACCTTTGGGCGGCGACTGCGCGCTGCGGGTGTGTCGTTCGAGGATCGCCAGGACCTGCTTGGCCACAAAAGTGGGCGCATCACGACGCATTACTCGGCGGCCGAACTTGCGAATCTCATCGCGGCCGCGGAGCGTGTCTGCGACGAAAACTCCCGCAAATCTCCCGCAAGCACCTGGTTACGGCGTCGAGCGGGTTAGAGATATGCGTACAACTCGTTGATCGAAGAGCGTGTGGAGTGGTGCGGCTGCAGGATTCGAACCCGCGACCCCCTGATTACAAATCCGAACGAGGCGTAAGCATCGAACATCGGTCGGCACC
>DASYRK010000080.1:0-5695 GCA_036004505.1 Steroidobacteraceae bacterium | reverse complement strand
CGCATCTTCCAGGCCGACCAGTCGACGCAGGCCACGCCGCTGCAAGTGCTGCCGGTCGATCCCGCCGGCTTCGCGGAATGGGAGCCGACGGCTGAGCAGACCACTGCGCCGATGCGCGAGCTGAAATATGTGCTGCGCGCGTATGGCAAGGACGGCAACTTCGACGAAACCACGCCGCAGCCTCTGTGGTTCGTGCTGGACGATGGCACGCGCACCGATGGGCCGCCGCAGGACCAGCAATCGAAGGAGCTGCTCGCGAGCTACGGCACGAGCGGGCTGACATCGCACAACATCGCGCTGGGCAGCGGCACGATCAAGGTTCGCGGCGGCAGTATTCCGCCGCATCACAGCGTGTGGGTCGCGGGCAAGCCGGTGCCGGTCGATCCGTCCGGCAACTTCCTCGCGGAGGAAATCCTGCCGGCCGGCGTGCACACGGTCGAAGTCGCGGTGCTCGACGATGCAGGCAACGGGGCGATGTTCCTGCGCGACCTCGAGCTCGAGAAGAACGACTGGTTCTACGTCGGCATCGCCGACGTGACGGCATCCGAAACGCACACGCGCGGCCCGGCGGAGCTGCTGCAGGGCGAGAACGCGCCCGTTGACTATGACTCGGCGCTGGACGCCCGCCTCGCGTTCTACGCGAACGGCAAGTTCAAAGAGGACTGGCACCTGAGCGCGAGCGCGGACACGCGCGAAGGCCCGGTCGACGAGCTGTTCAGCAACTTCCTCAACAAGGCGCCGGACTCGCTGTTCCGGCGCATCGATCCGGACTATCACTATCCGACGTTCGGCGACGACTCGGTGGTGGAACAGGTCGCGCCGACGCTCGGCAAGATGTACGTGAAGCTCGAGCACGACGACAGCTCGGTGCTGTGGGGCAACTTCAAGATCAACTACGCCGAGAACGAGCTGGCGCACGTCGATCGCGGCCTGTACGGCGGCAATCTGCATTACCAGACCGAGAGCACGACGAGCTTCGGCGAGCAGCGCTTGTCGCTCGACGGCTTCGCTGCCGAGCCCGGCACGCTCGCGAGCCGCGAGGAATTCCGCGGCACTGGCGGCTCGCTGTACTTCCTGCACAACCAGGACATCCTGGTCGGCTCCGAGCGCGTGCGCGTCGAGCTGCGCGACAAGGATTCGGGGCTGGTCACCGGCGTCGTCAACCTGCGCCCGGTGCTCGACTACGACATCGACTACCTGCAGGGCCGCGTCGTGCTGGCCGAGCCGTTGAACTCGACTGTCGACGATCAGTTGCTCGTGCGCAGTGGCGCGCTCAGCGGCGACGCTGCGTACCTCGTGGTCCGCTACGAGTACACGCCCGGGTTCACCGAGCTCAATTCGATCGCGACCGGCGGCCAGGCGCACGTCTGGGTGAACGACTACGTCAAGGTCGGTCTCACGACGAACGGCAACGAAGAGGGCGAGACCCAGAGCACCCTCGACGGCGCCGACGTCACGCTGCGCATGAGCTCGGATTCGTGGTTCAAGGTCCAGGGCGGCCGCAGCGAAGGCCTGGTTTCGAGCGCGCTGTACTCGGATGACGGCGGCTTCGGCTTCGTCAGCCCGGACACGGCCGGCTTCGACTCCGCGAGCGCGGACGCGTATCGCGCCGACCTCAGCGTCGGCTTCGGCGATCTCATCGAAGGGATGCCCGGCCGCATCACGATGTACTCGCAGTCGCTCGGCGCGGGCTACTCGGCGCCGGGCCTCGGCACGATGACCGACCTCGAGCACTCCGGCGGCACCTTCAACATGCGGATGTTCGAGCGCTTCGACGTGCGCGCGAAAGCCGACAAGCGCGCGCAGGACCTGGGGCTGAGCTCCAACACGGAGGAGCTGAATCTCGGCTACCAGATCACCGACCGCTGGAGCGTGAGCACCGGCGCGCGCAAGGACGAGCGCGAGTACACCGGCCCGATCGTCCCGCTCAACCGCGAGCAGGGCGAGCGCACCGACGGCGTCCTGCAGGTCGGCTATGACTCGGGTGCTTCGTGGCGCGCGTACGCCTTCGGCCAAAACACGCTGTCGAAGAGCGAAGAGCGGCCGAACAACGACCGCTACGGCACCGGCGGCTCTTACCGGATGACCGAGCGCTTCCGCGTCGATGCCGAAGTTTCCGACGGCGACCTCGGCCCCGGCGGCAAGCTCGGCACGAACTACCTGTTCTCCGAGCGCACGACGCTGTACCTGAACTACGCGCTGGAGAACGAGCGTACCGACAACGGGCTGCGCGGCGGCCGCCGCGGCAACCTGATCTCGGGCATGAAGCGCCGGCTGTCGGACTCGAGCAGCATGTTCGTCGAGGAACGCTACCAGGAGACCGACGACATGTCGGGCCTGACGCATGCGACAGGCATGACGCTCGCGCCGAACGAGCGCTGGAACTTCGGCGCGAACACCGACATCGGCACGCTCACCGACGACCTGACCGGCGCGAAGATCGATCGCGAGGCCGGCGGCATCCGCATGGGCTACGGCTTCCAGGCGGTGCAGCTGTCGAGCGCGGTCGAGTACCGCCTCGACAAGACCGAGCAGCCGAATGCGGAAACGTCAGAGCGCACGACCTGGCTGTTCCGGAACAGCTTCAAGTTCCAGCTCAACCCGGACTGGCGCATCGTCGGCAAGTACAACCACGCCAAGAGCGCGAGCTCGCTCGGGCAGTTCTACGACGGCGGCTACACCGAAGCGGTGGTCGGCTACGGCTACCGCCCGGTGGCGCACGACCGGCTCAATGCGCTCGCGAAGTACACGTATTTCTACAACGTGCCGACGACCGAGCAGGTGACGCCGACGAACTCGATCGCGCAGTTCGTGCAGAAGAGCCACGTCGCGGCGCTCGACCTGACCTACGACCTCACCGACGTGTGGTCGATCGGCGGCAAGTACGCCTATCGCCTCGGCCAGCTGAGCCTCGACCGCGAGAACCCGCAGTTCTTCGACAACAGCGCGCAACTCTACATCCTGCGCACCGACCTGAAGTTCGGCGAATGGGAAGGCCTGGTCGAAGGCCGCATGCTCGACATGGTGGACCTCGACGAACAGCGCAGCGGCGCGCTGGTCGCGGTGTATCGCTACTTCGGCAAGCACTTCAAAGTGGGCGCGGGCTACAACTTCACCGACTTCTCGGAAGACCTGACGGACCTGAGCTTCCGCAGCGAGGGCGTGTTCATCAACATGATCGGCTCGATGTGATGCCTATGCGGAATCGGTGTCTCGCCGTCGCGGCTGTGGCGCTGCTGTCAGCGCAACAGGTGCACGCGTGTGTAGTGCCGCCGAGCGACAGCATTCTGTGGGACACCGAGGACAGCCAGGCATCTGCCGATATCGTCGCTCTCGTCACGGTCGCCTCGTCGACGCAGACGCAGCCAGGAGCAGCGCGAGTTGAGCTCATCGTCGAGCACATCTGGAAAGGGCAGGTCGGCGCACGCTGGACGTTCACGCAGTCGCTCGATTCGACCTGCTCTTCTGCGCTGCTGCGCAACGTCCGGTACGTAATCTTCGCGAACCGTCAGGCCGACGGCAGAGTCGTCGTGAACGGCGTCGCCGACGGCGCAATGAGCATCGTCCGCGACCGCCTCAGCGCAAAGGTGAAGCCACCTCCGTCCCTCGTCACCGCTTCAGTGACTGCCACGCCCGCCAAGAAGAAGACACGCTGATTCCAGATTTCCGACGTTTGAAATTCGGAAATTGCGACGTCAGCGCGACTGCAGCCAGTATTCCGACAGGCCGCGGAAGCTAGGAATCGAGCGGTACTTCAGGCCGCGTGCGGACGGCCGCAGGGTCGGAAAGCGTTGCAGCAACGCAGTGATTCCTTCCTGAGCTTCGACGCGCGCGAGCGGCGCGCCGAGGCACGTATGTTTGCCGCCGCCGAATGACTGATGCTGGATGTCGGCGCGCTCGATGTCGAAGCGCTCCGGATTCGGATTTGCTTCCGGATCGTGATTGGCAGCGGCGAGCGACACCGTGATGCTGTCGCCCAGGTTCATCGGGCAGCCGCGCATCGACTGCTCGCGCTGCACGTTGCGGCCGGAGTTCGTCACCGGCGAGTCGTAGCGCAGGATCTCCTCGATCGCGTTGTTGATCAGCTCGGGCCGCGCGCGCAGCTTCGCCAGCTCCTGCGGATGATCGAGCAGCGCTTTCACGCCGTTGCCGATCAGATCCGTCGTGGTCACGTTGCCGGCGATCAGCAGCAGGTTGCACTGCGTGACGATCTCGTCGTCAGTCATGTGACTGCCTTCCTCTTCGGCTTGCAGCATGTTGCTGATCAGGTCGCCGCGCGGTGCGGCGCGGCGCAGTGCGATCATTTTCCGGAAATACTCGTCCAGCTCCAGCTGCGCCTGCATGGCCGCGTTGCCTTGCTCGGGCGTGCGAAACGGGTTGAAAAATGCCGCGACGCTGACCTCGGACCAGCGCCGGAAGGAAGCGCGGTCCGCCGGATCGATGCCGAGCATTTCCGCGATGACGATGACCGGCAGTACACCGGCGAACGAGGTCATCAGGTCGAACTCGGCGGTATCGATCTTATCGAGCAGCTCGGTCGCGATCTCGCGCACGCGGGGCCGCAGCGCCTCTACGGCCTTGAGCGTGAAGGCCTTGTTCACCAAGCCGCGCAGGCGGCGGTGGTCCGGATCATCCATGAACAGCATCGATTGCGGAGCCGAGCTGTTCAACGTGCCGCCCATCGCTGCGATTCTCGCTACGAACGAGGCCGGGTTCGCCTTGCGCGGATCGGCGCTCATGTCCTTGTCCCGCAGGACCTGCCGCACGTCGTCGAAGCGGGTGACGTACCAGCGGTTGAACTGGTCGTCGTGCATCACCGGCGCGCGCTCGCGCACCGATTTCAGCACCTCGTAGGGATGCTCGCGGAAGTGCGGATCGAAGGGCGTCAGCTGCATGCCCTTCGGTAACGAATCGCCGGGTTGATCGCTCATGGCCGGCAGTGTCGCGCCGGCCGCGCCTCACTTCAAGGGCGGGCCGGGCTCACTTCATCGTCGGCATCACGAATTCGGACCGACCCCGATTGCCGGTCGGCCAGCGCGCAGTGACGGTCTTGAGCCGCGTGTAGAAGCGCACGCCGTCCGGCCCGTGGACGTGCAGATCGCCGAACAGCGAGCGCTTCCAGCCGCCGAAGCTGTGGAACGCCATCGGCACCGGAATCGGCACGTTGATGCCGACCATTCCGACCTGCACCGATTGCACGTATTTGCGTGCGCTGAGGCCGTCGCCGGTGAAGATCGACGTGCCGTTGCCGAACTCATGTGTGTTGACCAGCTCGAGCGCGGCGTCGAGGTCAGGCACGCGCACGATCACGAGCACCGGGCCGAAGATCTCTTCCTTGTAGATGCGCATGCTCGGCCGGACGTTGTCGAACAGCGATGCGCCGAGAAAGAAGCCGTTCTTCTGGCCGGCGACCGCGTGCTCACGGCCGTCGACGACCAGCGTCGCGCCTTCGGCAACGCCGAGCCCGATGTACGAGCGCACGCGCTCCAGGTGCTCGCGCGTCACGAGCGGTCCCATGTCCACGCCGTCGCGCGCGCCGGCGCCGATGCTGAGTGCATCGATCATCGGGCGCAGGGTCGCGACCAGCTTGTCGCCGACGTCGCCGACTGCGACTGCCACGGAAATTGCCATGCAGCGTTCGCCTGCCGAGCCGTACGCGGCGCCCATCAGCGCTTGCGCGGCAATTTGCGGATCG
>DASYRK010000079.1:0-20877 GCA_036004505.1 Steroidobacteraceae bacterium | reverse complement strand
GAATTGGTCGTGGATTGAATGGAGTCGCGCGCGGCGAGCGGCTGCGCCTGACGCAAGCTTCATCGGCGTGTATGAAGAGGCGTCTAGAGGAGTTACTCGCGAAGCACGATGAGCTGTCGCAGCAGACTCGGCCGTCCTTCTCGCCGCGTCGCGCTCGCTCGCGGATCCGTGCGATAGGTTCAACCCGGATAGCCTGCGTCGATCAACCGCACGAATCGGCTAGTTTTGGGCCGCCTCCGCCCGAGTGTCGCAATCTGTCGCATCCCGGCGCGTGCGCACGGGGATTGGAATCTCGAGCTTGAAGAGTGTCCACAAAGGTGTCCACACGGCCGCATACCGAGCATGAGAACGACTGCCTGTTGCTTTGGCCGGGCTAACCAAACCCTTGCAAACACAGGACAGAAGCGCGAGATTTGATGGTGCCGGCTGCAGGATTCGAACCCGCGACCCCCTGATTACAAATCCGATCGAGGCGAAATCAGGGAAATCGGTCGGCACGCTGCTCGCAATTGTAGATAGCTGTTTTGACTCGCGTTAAGTAGAGATAGGTTCAACCAACCCCTGCGTGACGCCCGTTGAGATCGTCACGACTGAGCACAACGAAGCAGCACGAACTCCCACAAATCTTCCACAGGCCTGCGAAAAACATCAGGTGCTCGAACGATTTCCTGAGTTTGTTAGGCCGCACTCGCTTGATGTGCGCCGGCCCAGCGCCGAACATTCGCAGCTGTCCGGCGCGGGTGCGTCGAGCGATTAAGCCGGCTCACCGGTCTTTGGCCACCTGCGACGGTGGTTCAGTCTTGCGTGTCCGGCTCAGGTGATACGCGGTGAGCACGGGCTTATCGATCTTTGCGACTGACCGCTCAATCGCTTGGTCGAAGCATGCGCGCGAGTTCGCCTTCTGCGCGAGCGAGCCGCCCTTCAACGGCGCACAGACCTGCGCCGCCGCCATGCGCAGGCGGCCGTACAGGGTCCGGGCGCCCGCTTCGCCGTTTATGTTGAGATCCGCATAGCTCACGACCTTCGTCAGTGGCTCGCCATTGCTCTGGTCCGCGATTGCCGGCGTCGCCAGTGCGACGCCGCAAGCGATGGCTGCGAGTGCAGTGTGGAGGCCGATGGCGCGATTCGAGCTGTGGAATTTGGCGTTCATGACCGTCTCCTCGATTTGTCCGATGGGTTTCAGCTTTCGCCGGCTGCGCGTAAGACGCGTTCCGACGATGGGACGAGCGTGAAGACGAGGCGGCCCGCCGTGCATGAAGCGCGGTCCAATATCAGCCCAAGATTTCGCGAAGGAATCCCGCTGCTCCTTGAAGCGATGCGGCGAAGGTACGAAGGTGCTGCTCGGCTCGTCGGTGTAAGCTCGCTACGGAGGACTCTCGAACAGCAGCGGCAATGTCTCTGGCGTCGCATCAATCGGCCATTCCGGCAGCCGCCGCCCAGTTTCGTGTCGGTGATCTCACGATCGATCTCGGATCTCAGCGGGTCACGCGCGGCGGCGATGAGATCTCGTTGCCGAAGCTTTCCTTCGACCTGCTGCTCGCACTGACGCGCGCTGCACCCAATGTCGTATCGATCGATGGACTGATGCACGAGGTGTGGCCCAATCTCGTCGTGAGTCCCGAGACCGTCAGTCAGCGTGTGAAACTGGTGCGAGACGCGCTTGGCGACAATCCCCATGCACCGCGGTACATTGAGGGACTTCGCGGTCGCGGCTACCGGATGATCGCGCCCGTTTTGCGAGTTGCGTCGGCTACCCCGGAACAGGGCGACGCCTCCGTTTCCGCGCCCGACCTGGCGCAGCCCCGCTCATCTGCGCGGGTGTGGCATTGGATTCCCGCCGCAGCGCTAGCAACCATAGTGCTGGCAGCGGCGGCTACCACCTTCATGGTCACACGTATGCGTGAGTCAGCCCGGGAGACGCCGGCGACGCCTTCGTCCGTCACGGTGTCTGCGCTGCCGGAGCACACCGTCGCCGTGCTCCCGTTCGCGAATCTGAGCAGCGATGCGCAGGATGAATTCGTCGCACTCGGCATCGCCGAGGGCGTGCTGCATCGGCTCGCGGGGGTTCGCGACCTCACGCTGATTGCGCGAACGTCATCGTTTTCGTTTCGCGACAAGCCGGCTGATGCCCGCGAGATCGGACTCAAACTCAACGCACGATATCTGGTCGAAGGCAGCGTGCAACGCAGAGAGAACCGACTTCGCGTCAGCGCGCAGCTCATCGACGCAGCCACTGGCGTACAGGTGTGGTCGCTAAGATTCGATCGCACGATAGACGACATCTTCGCCGTGGAGGATGAGATTTCGCAAAGTGTCGCTGGTGCGCTGGAGGTGAGCCTCACGCAGCGTGTGCATCCCTTTGCGCGCTTCGGCACCGATGCATATCTGGCCTTCCTGCGGGGAAAGGCACTGGTTGCGACTCGCAAGGTGGCGGATGCCGAGCGCGCGATCGCGCACTTTTCGCGTGCCATCGAGCTCGCGCCCGATTTCGCAGCCGCGTATGCGGCTCTCGCAGACGCTCACATGCACCTGGCAAGTCTCGCTTCCGGCACTGACTCAGCGATCAGGGCTGCAGCACAGGATCGGTCACAGCCTCTGCTCACGCGCGCCTTGCAGCTGGATGAATCACTCGGCGAGGCGTACATCACGCGTGGTAATGTGAAGCAGCTCAATGGCGACGCTAAAGGCGCGGAAGCTGACTATCGCAAAGGTCTGGCGCTCAGCCCGAACGATGGCGTGGGGCACGAGCGCTTCGCGGATTTTCTGTCAGAGCTGAAGCGCTTCGAAGAAGCACTGGTCGAGATCGACAGGGCCCGCCTGATCGATCCACTGTCGCCGAGAAACCACTATATGAAGGCTATGATCCTGCGCGACACTCATGGCCCGCTCGCCGAGCGAGAAGCCTTGTTCCTGCAGGCGCTGAGAGTCGCTCCGGACTTCCATCCCGCCCTCGCCCGTCTTGCTGTGCTGCGTGGTGCGCAGGGCCGCCTCGCTGAAGCCGTGGCGCTCGCCGAGCAGGCTGTCGCCATCGATCCGCGCGCGCCCTGGATACTGACGCGTCCCGTTCATTTCTACCTGGAGCTCGGGGACGTTGAAGCGGCCCGGAGGTTTGCGGCAGAGCAGGCGGAATCTGCGCGCGCAGCGCTATGGCTGCCGATCTGTCTCTTCGAACGACAGCCGGAGCGCGCCGCCGAAATTTTGCGCGCTCACCCGGAGCGTTGGTCGGACCCCCTGTCGGAGGATGTTGAAGCGTATGTGATTCGCGATGCCGCGCTCCTCAGCGGGCGTCTCGCCAACGCAAAGAACGAGCTAGCGCCACTTGAGGGCGAGGATGGCGCAATCAAGACGATCGCGCGCGCGCAAGTGAGCCTCGCTGCGGGTGATAGGCGCGAAGCAGAAAGACTGGCTCTCAAAGTACTCGATCTCGACACTCAACCGGTGCGGATCACGGCGCAGGCGATCGCGTTTGCAATACTCGGTCAGCACGACGCGGCGATCGACCGCCTCGAGCAGATCTTCGAGCAGGACGGGATACGATGGTGGTACACGTTCGAGCGGGAACGTGCTTTCGAATCGCTGCACAGCAATCCGCGCTTTCAGGCGCTCGCGGCGAAGGCCCGGGCGCATGCGGCCGCACAGCGCAAATTGCTCGAGCAGATGCGCGAGCGCGGCGAAGTGCCGCGGCGGGCGGCTAGCGCGAATCCAACCCCGTGTTGATCAGCAACTCCGAGCCCCCTCAGCGAAACGCATAGCGCAGCTCGACGAAATACGTGCGTCCCAGCAGCGGGTAGGTGCCAGCGTCGGTGTTGGCGTCCACTTGGTTGTCGACGAATGGCGGATCCTCGTCCGTGACGTTGGTCATTGCCGCGCGCAACGCAAGCCCGCCGCCGAAATCGTAACCGCCCTCGACATCGTGAAAGAGTGCGGATTCCACTTCCCTTATGTAGGGATCGAAGACAATGCCAAACAATGGAAGGTTGCCGACGACCGGCTCGCTGAAGCTCCCCACGTACTCGACCGCATAGCCGGCGTGCCAGGCACCACGGTGCCAATCGATGTGACCCCACGCACGCCAGCGTGGCCGAGCGCTCGGCAGGTCGACGAGGCGGATCTGGCCGGCGCGATGAAACACCTCGCCGTCCGGGAACGGTTGCTCGTCCCACTTCTCCAGATACGTCGCTACGAGTCCAACGTGCACGTCTCCAAAGCGCGTCGTCGTGTCCAGATTGACGGCGGCGTCGACCCCGCTTGCTTCGACTCGTCCCAGATTGCGCTCGACAGTCGAAACAACAGCTGGGCGGCCGTCCGGGAAGCGACGTATCGCGCTACACACTTCGGCGCTACCGCGCTCGGCACATTCGAAGAGCACCGTGTCGACGTCCGGGCGCCCGATGAAACCGCTGAGCTCGATGTCGAAGAAGTCGACGCTCGCGGACAGGCCCGGCGCCCACGCCGGCGTATAGACGATGCCCGCGCCGACACTGTGTCCCGTTTCGGGCTGAAGATCAGGATTGCCTCCCAACACGATGGCGAATTTTTCGTCTTCCTGTACGTACGCGCCGCCCGGCACGCCGTTGGCCGCGCAATTCACCTGCTGTGTGGGGGTCGGCTCATTGCCGCACGGATCGAGACCGGTGTTGACCTCGGCAGCGCGGGACTGATAGAGCTCAAAGAGGCTCGGCGCGCGGAATACCTCGGAGTAGTTCGCACGAAGCGTAATCTCTGCCATTGGCTGCCAACGCAAACCGGCTTGCAAGGCCGTGTTCTCGTCGAAGGAGGAGAACTTCGACCAGCGCGCACCCAGATTCACAGCGAGTTCGTGCGCCCAGGCCCGATCGTGCAGAATCGGCAGCTCGACTTCGCCGAACAGCTCCCGCGCATTGAACGAGCCCGCGGGCAGATCCTGAGCGAGACCCGACGTCGTCCCCGCTGCGCGTAGCGGGTCGCCGATGAGACTTCCGCCTTCGCGTCGATACTCGGCGCCGAATACCCATTGGACGTCTCTGCCGAGCACCTGTCCCCGGCGACCGCTGAGAACCGCTTCTGCGATGTCCTGCTCATTCGTTCCTGAATTCACCAGCGGCACCATCAGGTAAGCGAGTTGCTCCTGAGTGATGGTGCCCGCGCCGCCAAACAGATTCAGAGGCACACAATCCGGGATGATGTTTGGGGCGGGCACACGGCCCGTGGCGGAATCACGCGCGCCGCACACGATGCGGCCGGAGTCATCGGGCCCCGACGGGCCAAGCGCGGTCATTACCCGTGACCTGAGCAGCAGGCCGCTCTCCACGTTTCTCGTATCCGATTCGGCTCTTCCGATGTCGAGCTTCCAGTTCCAGTCGCGCCACTCGCCTTCGACGCCCGCGAGTACTCGCCAGAGATCGAGGTCCTGAGTGAATCCGCGAGTCGGTTGCTCCACGACACGCCGCGCGATGACGCGGATATCGACGCCGAACGGGTTGTAGTAGTTCTCCGCGGGAACGCCTGTCGTGCCGTCCGCGAGCGCGGGACCGTCGCCAGCATGAGTGAACATCGGCGACGGCGCGAGCTTCTGCTCCGAGTCACGCTGATGGACGAGCGCCTCGACGAAGAATCGCGAGCTCTGCGCGATCGGCGCAGAGCCGAGCAGCCAGACGGACGCGCGCTCGTTGGGTGTTTGCGAGTAATTGTAGGGCGCGAAGTTGAATGCGTCGTCTCTCGTAAAGGGGCGATAGTCGGCAGCCGTCTGACCACGAGCGCCCGTGACGCGGGTGTAGGCACCCGGCTCGAGTCCGAGCGAATTTCCCTCCGGCACGCCGAAGCGCCCCTCGGGAATCGCGCCGTTGCCGATGTACCCAATCGTGCCGTTCGCGTCGATGATCCCGAGCGGCGCGGCCGAGTAACTTCGACGAGCGAGACTCACGCCATCCTGCTCCACGTAGTCAACGCCGAGCTTCCAGGATCCTCCGAGCAGATTGACACCGACGGACGCCTGCCCGCGTACGATCTCGCCGTCGCCATGCTCCGTAATCGTCCTCGATCCGCCGAACTCCACGCCCTGCAGATCATTGCGCGTAATCACGTTCACGACGCCGCCAACCGCGTCGGCGCCATAAACCGCTGAGGCGCCGCTCGCGAGCACTTCAATGCGATCGACCCATGAGACCGGGAGTGTGTTGAGGTCCACCGAGGCGTCGCCGCCCACGCCACCGTTCGGAAACCGCCGCCCATTGAGCAGCACGAGCGTGCGCTGTGGACCGAAACCACGCAGATCGACGCGCGCGGAGCCATCGCCGCCGTTGTTCACATTGGTGTTCACCGGCGAGCCCGTATTCATCGGCAGGGCCTGGACGATCTTGGCAACGGAGTCCGCGCCAGTTCGCTCGATGTCGCGATGGTTGAGAACCGTCACCGGTGCGGGCGAATCAGCCTGCGTGACCCGCAGGCGCGTGCCTGTGACGATAACCTCCGTGATTGTCTCGTTCTGCTCTGCCGCAGTCGCCGCCGTGTGTGCATCGCTGCACAGCCACACGACGAGACAGGTGGCGACGAGGTCGCGATTCCTGGTCGGCCGCACGGTTTCCCCCTGCTGGGCCGAATTTTCGCGCTCAGTTTCAAATCGTACGCGCCGATCTTCGCGCGCTCAATCGGATCGAACCGGGACTCCTTCGGCAAATCTTTGAGCAATCTTGGGCTGCGCTTCATGCACGACAGCCCAGGTGTTTTCACGCTCGTCTCCATCGCCGGAAGCTCATCGCACCGCCGGCGAGTGGTTGAACCACCTTCGGTGAACCAGGAGACGGTCATGAACGCCAATTTCTCGAGATCGATTCGCTCCTTCGACCGGCACGCCGCCTTTGCGGGCCTGTTCCTGTGCGGGGTTCTGAGCTGCGCGCAAAACGCCTTCGCAGATGCAGTCACGGACTGGAACGAGATCGCCGCCGGCGCGGTCACCGTCGGGCGCCCCGGTCCGACCGGTCCGGTGGACCTGGCACTCGTGCAGGTTGCCGTGCATGACGCGGTGCAGGCGATCGACCGCAGATTCGAGCCCTATTACGCGGAGGTCCCGCGGGCCCATGGCTCACGCGCAGCAGCCGCTGCTGCCGCGGCGCATGGCGTGCTCGTCGGCTTCTACCCCACACAGGCCGCGACGCTCGATGCGACTTACTTCAATTACCTTGCTGACAAGGGGCTGACCGGTAACCCGGGCCTGGAAGTCGGCGCCAAGGTTGCAGCCGCGATTCTTCCGCTGCGGCGCCTCGATCCCGACCCGCTGCCTGCACCGTTTACCGGGCGAACCGGCATTGGCGAATGGCGCCCGACGGATTCGCTGCTGGGAAATCCGCCGATACCTCCGCCCTTCTCACCGATGGCAGCACCCTGGCTGGCCACTTTCAAGCCCTTGACTCTCACCGGACCGGCGCGGTTTCGCGCGCCGCCACCGCCCGCAGTGACCAGCGATCGTTACACACGGGACTACAACGAGGTCAGAGCGCTGGGATCGCTCAACAGCACCCAGCGCACGGCGGGGCAGACGGACCTGGCGTATTTCTACACCGAGAACTTCGTTACGCAGTGGAACCGCGCCCTGCGGGGGATCGCCGCCAGCCGTCTCCACAAGATTGGTGACAGTGCCCGGCTCTTTGCCCTGGCCAACCTCGCGACGGCCGATGCGCTCATCACCGCGTGGGACAGCAAGAAGTTCTACAACTTCTGGCGTCCGATCACGGCCATTCGCGAGGGCGAGAACGACGGCAATCCAGCCACTGCGGGAGATCTGTCGTGGCAACCGCTGATCAACACGCCGAACTATCCCGACTACACCTCGGGAGCCAACAACGTGACCGGCGCCATGACCCGCACGCTCGCTCTCTTCTTCCATCGTGACCGGATGACTTTCCAGGTCACGAGTCTCGCACCGCTGGCGGTGAAGAAGACGCGGACGTACGAGCGTCTCTCGGACGCGGCGCAGGATGTGGTCGATGCCCGTGTCTACCTGGGAATCCATTTCCGCTTCGCCGACACTGCGGCACGCACGCAGGGCAAGCAGGTGGCCGAGTGGACCTTCAGCCACTTCCTGCGACCGCTCGAAAGTGACGACGCACAATGAAGCCGCGCGGCACTGATCCTTGCGTCGAGAAGAGGCCCCGGCTTCACGACCCGGGGCTTTTTTTGCCCGGAGCGCGCCGTGGCCGCGGATCGCCAAGAATCTCGCCGCCTCTCCTATCTCGTAGACGATTCCAGCGCGGGTGGTTGCGCTTGCTGGCTAGTTCTTGTGCACCGGAGTCAAACAGGTAGTAGCAGGTGGTGAATCCCGAATCGCGCGAATCCTTGCCGACAACGACGATCTGGCCGCGGTCTTTGATCCAGTCCGAGGTGAGCGGATGAACGGCTTCAAGGGATCCGCATTGCTGGTCAATAGGTTCAGATCTGCTGCAGTTCCGTTTCACCAGACCGTTGCGACGAACAAGACCACGGCAGCTGGAAGGTGGAGCTCTGACCGACCGCGACACCGTTGTTGTTGATCGCAGCCGCCATGGCGGTCCTAGATTAGTCGCCGAGCGGATTGAGCGGCGTGAACTCGCCCTCGTGCAGATCGGCGCTGAGTGTGCGCATCGCCAGACAGCTGGCCCGGGAAAGACACGCCGATCGCTATCGTACCGCGGTCATTGATGCGTGCCGCCGAGCTTGCTGCGGAGCCCGGTTGAGGTCCGAGGCGACGCGCGTAGCAGAGATCCCGCGTACGAATCCCGAACTCGTCGAGCCGATCGAGCAGCGCGAGCTCAGCCAACTCGTTGACAGCGTAGCGTACGGCAGCAGATTGATGCCTAGCCCAACTCGCGGATCGGCTCACTCTGTTCGTCGACCGTGCAATCGATGCCTTGCCGACGCAGCCGCAGGGCCGCGGCGAGACCGCCGATGTCCTGCGCCGACGATGATCACACGCATGGGATCGCCCTCCAGGTTCATGGCAGATGGACTTACGCCGCTGCGGGCCTGCGGTGACCAAACTCCGCAAATCTCCCGCATGCACCTGGTGCCGGCTGAGGGACTCGAACCCACGACCCCCTGATTACAAAGAAACGGGACCCGCGAGCTCAAGCTCCGCCTCACGGTGAGGCAAATCCGCGCAGTCGCGCAAAAAGGCGCGACTTGCTGCGACTGTTCGCGACAAGAAAAGCCTTGTTTTAAAGGCTCTGATGCGACAGTCGCTCGACCGCGCTGCGACAGTCCTTTCGGTCGAAACTCGTGCCGAAGGCTGCTCGGATGTCGAATTCCGTCGCATTAGCTTGCAGGCTATCGCACGCCGGAGTGTCTACAACGTGTCCACAGAACCTGGGTCGAGAAAGCTCTCCTCGGCATATGTCGCCGCCCTGAAACCGAATGCGTCCATCTGCGACATTTCAGATCCCGCCGTTCCTGGCCTGGTATTGCGTGTCGCAATCAGCGGATCGAAGGCCTGGCTGTTCAGGTTCAAGTGGGAGGGCACCCCCACCCGGATCACCCTCGGCAAGTTCCCTTCTGTCGGTCTAGCCGAAGCGCGCCTGCTCGCGATGAAGAATCGCGAGTGGTTGGACAAGGGGATAGATCCCCGTAGAGCCGTGGATCGTCTCGGCAAAAGAAATAGCGACGATCGGACGACCTCGCCGGCGAAGTGCGATCCGTTGGCACCCGGGCAAGAACCGTCCGGTCCGTGTGACTTCGAAATGCGACTCGTCGCCACTCCAAAGGACCGAGTTCCACGACCCGATCCGGGCGACCAGTCGAGCGTCCTCTTCATTGCCCACGAATACATCGAGAAGTGGTTCAAAGCACAAGGCAAGAATTCAAAGGAGGCGTGCCGGATGCTTCGAGCGGACGTGCTGCCCAAGTGGCATTGGCGCGATGGTCGGACGATCACCTCACGTGAGGTCATTGAGCTGCTCGACAAAGTCGTCGAGCGCGGTGCTCCGGTGATGGCCAACAATCTCGCGCAGATGCTCGGTCACATGTTTAAGTTCGCAATCCACCGCGGCACCCTGGAGAACTCACCGGTTCAACTCCTATATCGACCTGGCGGCAAACCACGCCGACGCAAACGGGTGTTCAGCGAGGAGGAGCTGCGATCCTTTGTCACCAACATTGATTCGATCTGCCGCACGAAGAAGCGCAAGCACGTTCTCATGGTGCTGCTGCTCACTATGCAACGCCGCGGGGAGCTCGCCAGGGCCAAGTGGACCGACTTCGACTTCGACAATCGCAGATGGAAGATCCCAGCGCCACACAGCAAGAACAAGCGCGAGCACGCCGTGCCGCTAACAGAGTGGGTAATCGCCGAGCTCAAGGCGTTGAAGGTCCTGGCAAACGGGTCTCGGTTCGTACTGCCGGCCAGGGATCCAGAGACGCATGCCGATCCCAAGCTCATCACACGAAGTGTCAAACGCCTCCTCCCCGCCTTTCGCGCGCACGGCATCGAAGCGTTTGTGCCGCATGACCTGCGCCGAACCGGCCGAACGACACTGGGACGACTCAAGGTTTCTCCCTTTGTCGGCGAGCGCGTGATCAACCACAGCAAGGACGTACTCGAGGAGACCTACGACCTCTGGGATTACTTCGATGAGAAGCGCGATGCATTGGAACGATTGGAGAGCTATCTCTTGCAGCTTCGAAGCGGCGAAAGCGCGAGCACGGAAGACTGCGGCGGCCGACACCATTGCACCGACGTATCGCGGCATTAATCCAAGGTATTTGCTAAACCATCGTGCAATCGCGCTGGCGCGTGCCGGCGTCTAACGTCGCAGCCATGGATTGGAGTACCGACAATGCACGCGACATCTTCCTTCGTCCCGGCGACGAGCCACCGCTCGGCGCCCATCTTGTCACTCCTCGCACGCTCTACAGCCATCACGGCATATACGTCGGCGGCGGGCGCGTTATCCACTACTCCGGCCTCGCGTACGGACTTCGGCGCGGACCGGTGGAGGACGTTTCTCTCGAGCATTTCGCGCGAGGCCGCGGCATTCGGGTTCGACGCGAAGCGGCGCGGTTCAATAGCCGCGAAGCAGTGGCGCGGGCGCGTTCGCGCCTGGGCGAGTCCCGCTATCGGCTCTTGACTAACAACTGCAAGCACTTCTGTTCTTGGGTGCTGCGCGGCGTAAACGTTGATTGGCAGATATCGAGGTTCGCGATGCGAACGCACCTGGTCTGGCTCGCGGCACTACTCAGCGCAATCTGCGCCGGCGGCGCTTCCTTTGCGGAGGACAATCGCATGCCGCAGCAGCACATGCCCTCTCTCGGAGTTAGCCCGAAGTAGGTCTTACGCTGCGAGGCTTCGCCACCAGCTCGTGACCAAAGCCGCGTACTCGTCCGCCGCGTCTTCCCAGATGCAGTGCGTGGCGTCGAGGAGCTCCAGCTTGCTGTCGGGCAGCCGCTCGTACAAATACTCGGCGTTCACCGGCGGCACGACGGGATCTCTCGCGCCGTTGAGGATCAGCACGGGCGTCGTGACTGTCGGCAGCAGCTCACTCAGGACTGGCAGCTGCTCCGGGTAGCTACGGACGTAGCGCATCGACTCGGCGTATCGCTCGCCTTCGTAGGATGAGAGGTAATCTTCCCGCGCTGTTGGCGCAGGGCTGTAGCGCTCGAGCAGACGCCCGAGCGCGGCCGCAACGAACTTGCGGCCGTCGATCTGGCGATAAGCCTCGATGCTCGGCGCCTCGATCCACTCCTTTAGCGAACCGCCGACCTGTAGCGACACTGCGGTAGCACCACTGCCGACCGTGAGACTCTGAAAGCGAGTGGGATACAGCGCTGCCGCGAACAGCGACGCTGCAGTTTCGACGTCGGGCCCGACGACGTGCGGCTTCTCCAGACCGAACGCGTCGGCGACTCGGACGATGAACTCGCCCATCGCCCCGGGCGACATGAGCTCGTTGCGACGCTCCGAGTGCCCGAAGCCCGGCAGATCGATCGCCACCAGATGGACGTGCTCTGCCAAGCGCGTCCACATGGATTCATACGAATAAATGCTTTCAGGCCACGGACTCAGCAGCAGCGCGTCGCTGTTGCGCGGCTCGCTCTCGGCGTAGCGAATTGACAGACCGTCGATCGTGCGCAGCTGCGGTTCAATCGATTGCGTGAATTCGGTGTTCATGGCGAGGCTGTCCACCCGCCGCCGAGCGCCTGGAACAGACTCACTGCCGCGTTCAGGCGATCGTTGTTCGCCTGCACCAGCGAGAGGTCTGCCGACAGCAAGCCGCGCTGTGCGTCGAGCTGCTCCAGGTAGGACGAGTACCCGGCGTGATAGCGATTGGTTGCCTGCACCAGCGCTCGTGCCAATGCATCGCGTTGCTGCTGCAGCACCAGCTCCTGCTCGCTCGTGCGCTGAAGCGCGGCGAGTGAGTCTTCGACTTCGCGAAAGGCGTTGAGCGCCACCTTTCGATAGGAGTACGCCGCCTCATCGCGGCGAGCCACCGCAAAGTCGGCCTGCGCGCGCAAACGGCCGCCTTCGAAGAGCGGAGCAAGGATGCTACCGCCCACAGAAAAAATGCCGACCGGATCGCCGATCAACGTCGAATCCACGTAGCCGCCGGCGGCCCCGAGGCGGATGCTCGGCAGAAAAGCTGCGCGTGCGGCATCGAGCGATCGATCCGCCGCGACGACCGATTGCTCTGCCTGCGCGATGTCGGGTCGGCGGCGCAACAGCTCGGACGGCAGCATAGTCGGCACTGCGGGCGTCGTGAGGCCAGACAGGATGACGCCGCGCTCGATCGCACGTGGATTCTCGCCGAGCAAGACACTCAGGCCGTTCTCCTGTCGCGTAATGGCGAGCTCGAGCACCGGAACCAGCTGCTCAGTCGAATGCAATTCTGCCTCGGCCTGCTCCAGCTCGAGTCGCGTCGCGTAGCCAGACTGCGCGCGCCGCTGTGCAATCTTGAGCGAGCCTGCCCGCGCGTTCACGGTTTCGCGCACGACGGCCAGGCGTGCATCGAGTGCCCGTAAGCCGATGTACCCTGCCGCCGCGGAAGAGGCGACCGCGAGCTTGACGTTGTCGCGCGCTGCCTCCGTCGCGAGCAGCGACGCACGCGCTGCCTCGCTCGTGTTCCGCAGCCGACCGAACAGATCCAGATCGTAAGAGATGTCGATTTCCGCCCGCTCGGCGGTTTGCGACGCGGCCTGTCCGAAGGCATTCAGGAAGCGCTCGCGCCTGGCACCCGCGAGCAGTTCGACGCTCGGCAGCAACTGACCGCGCGCCGCTCCGAACTGCGCGCGCGCTTCTTCGACTCGCGCAGCCGCGATGGCGATGTCCACATTGTTGGCGAGCGCGTGCTCAACGATCAGCGTAAGGGCTGGGTCGCCAAAGGTCTGCCACCATTCGGCCGTCATCGCACCCTCACCGCTCGCACGATCCCGCCATGCAGCCGGCGCGCTAACCGCAGCATCCGCCGGCGTATTGGGCCGCGGACCCGCACAAGCGGCGAGCAGTGCGGCGACAAATCCGATGATCGCGCGTCTCATTGGTGCCTCGCCTTCGTATCGACGGCAGCTTCGACGGACATGCCCGGTGCGAGGCGGGCCGCCAATGGCTGCCCCGGATCGACGGCGATGCGTACACCGATGCGCTGCGGCACCTTGACGAAATTGCCAGTCGCGTTGTCAGGCTTCAGCACCGCGAATTCCGATCCGGCCGCCGGTGCCAGCCGCTCGACGCGACCGGTGAAGCGCGCACCGTTCAGCGCATCGACGCTGAACGTCGCGCGCTGGCCGGGCGCCATGTTTGCGATCTGCGCTTCCTTGAAGTTCGCGATAACCCAACGGTCCGCCGGCACGATCGACATGAGCTGTGTGCCGTTGGTGACGTATTGGCCGACGCGCACGCCGACTTCGCTCACCTGGCCGTCAGCGGTAGCAGTGATGACCGTGTGCTCGAGATCGATCTGCGCAAGGTCGAGCTGCGCGCGCGCCGCGTCGACCTGCGCTTCGAAGGCGCCCTGACCGCCATCGGCCAGCCGAGCCTGCGCTTCCGCCTGGCGTAGCGCTGCGAGAGTCTGATCTCGCTCGCGGATCGAGACCGATCCGTCGCTGACCAGGTCATTGACGCGAGCCATGTCCGACCGCGCCCGCGACAGCTGAGCACGCGCGTTCGCCAGCGCCGCGAGCTGCGCGCTGAGATTGGCGCGTGCAGCTGCGACGCGGGCCGTGTAAATGCGATCGTCGATGCGTGCGAGCACTTGTCCGGCACGAACCTGCTCGTAGTCTTTCACTTGCACGGCGACGACGTAGCCGGTGACTTGCGGAGCGACGTTCATCGTCAAGCCGCGAACGTACGCGTTGTCGGTTTTCTCCAGTCCGCCGGCAAACGGCGGCAGGTTCCAAGCAGCCAGCACGGCCAGCAGCGCGCCCGCCGCGAGCAACAGGGTTAGCATAATCATGCGCATGCGCCGGCGCGGCGGATTCCATACTTGCGGCGCGGGCGCCGCAGGCGGTGCAGCCGCTGCGGGAGGCGCGGGCGACGGCGCGGCAGGGACATTGATCACTTGAGCATTCATGCACGCACCTCTTGCGAAACCTGACTGCGTGCCCTCCACAGATCACGCAGCACGAAAAACAGCACGAACAGCGCCGTCGCAACAGCGAGCAGCGCGACGAACCGGAATACGTCGTTGAACGCGAGAACCGCTGCCTCTCGCCCTGCGGACTGGGACAGCGCAGCGCTGCCCTGCACCTGGATCCGCGCGACGACCTGCGGGTCCGCAGCGGTGAGGTGTTCAGTCAGCGCAGAGAGATGCGCCCGCGTCGCGATGACCTGATAGCTCCCGAGCAAGGCCGAACCCGCGAGGCCGCCCAGGTTCTGGGTCGAGCTGAACAACACGACGAGGCTGATGAAATAGGCCGGTCCGCGCTGGAGCATGCGCAGAAACCCGAACGCCAGCGCCGGGCCGATGAACAGCGTGGTCCCGAACCCAAGCAATGCCTGGCTCAGGTACAGCTCCTCGGGTCGGGTCTGGTTCGTCGCATGGCTGTCGAGCCACGCCCCGCAGGCGATGATGAGTGCAGCGACGATGACCTGCTCGCGCACGCGATGCTCGCTCAGTGTCAACCCCGCGGTCACGAGGCCGAGAAACATGGCGCCGGCAACGATGACGAACAGTGTCCGCAGTTGCTCGTTGTTGAGGCCGCTGGACGCCAGCAAGCCGACGGACCCATACGTCTGCTCCGCCAGGGCAATTCGGACGAGCATCGCCACCGCCGCAAAGCGCAGAATGCCCGCGCTGCCCATCCATTCGAGATAAAGCAGCGGCTTGCTGCGATTGCCTTCGATGAGGACCGCTGCGGCAAGCAGGGGCACGGCCACAGCGAGTGCCCAGCCGAGCCACGGCGTATCGGTCCACCAGTACAGGCGACCCGCGCTCAGCACGATCGCTATCAGCAGCATCGCCGGCACGAGCAGGCCAATCGTCAGAAAATCCGGCCACTGAAATGCCTTGCCCTTGTCGCTCGGCGGCAGCGGGAAAGCCTGCAGCGTCGCGAGCGCCGCCAGCGGAATCGCCAGCTCGATCAAATGCAAGTTGCGCCAGTGCTGCTGGGCAAGCATCTCGACCGGAAACACGCGCGCCAGCGGTGTGCCGAGTTGCGTTAGCCCGATACCCACGACCAGGGCCACCGGCCGCAGCTTCGGCGGGAACACCTGGAACAGGTAGTAGATCGTCGCAGTGATGAGAGCCGACGCGGTCAAGCCACTCGCCGCGCGAGTGACCACTGCCGTGGCGAAGTTCGGAAAGGCTAATTGAACCAGCGCGGCGAGAGCGTACAAGGCGAGCACGCCCTGCGTGACCAGCGGAATGCCCCACTGGATGCGCGCTTTGACGATCGACAGATTGCCGCTCGCGTTCATCGCGGCATAGATCGCCGGCAACAGCGTCACCGCCGCCACGTATTCGCCGAGAGAGCCAGCGAAATTCGGGACGTTAGTGCTGATCAACCCGTTGCCGAGCGTCGCGGCAGTCGCCGTTACGAAAGCAACGCCCACGTAAACGCCGCGCCGCCACCGCGGATGCGCCGGCGAGTACGGGCTGCCAGGGAGCAGCGGGCGCTCGGCTGCGGTGAATTGGTACTCGGGCTCTTGCATGCCCGCTATCGCAACACAACCGCTCAGCGAGGGGGATTACACGAAGGTTTCGGGATACGGGAGCGCCGCATCCAGCGCGGTCCGCAGCTGCTGCTCGCTGAAAGGTTTGAACAAGCAGTCCACCGCGCCGCGCGCGATGAGCTGCTTGCGCACGCTCTGGTCCGCGCGGGCGGTGATGAAGATGATTGCAATACGGAGCCCGCGCAGCGTCAGCTCATGCTGCAACTCCGGCCCGGACATGCCTGGCATTGCGATATCCAGGATCAGACATCGGGTCGCTGCGACAGACTCGGATGTCAGGAAATCGTGCGCCGAGGCGAACGCCCGTGGGGCGAATCCGAGCTCCGCAAGCAGGTCCGGCAGAGATTCGCGCACGGATTCATCGTCGTCGACGACGGCTACGAGGGTCTGGGCAATTCCTAGGGTCATGGCACAAGGATGCGGGTTTCGGCGACCGAGCACCCTTATGCCAAAGCATAGAACTAGAGCCGGTAGGCGCCCCCGGCGTCGTCTTGCTTCGCGGACAGATCCTTGGACCGCGTCTCCAGCAAAGCGCGGGCGTCGGTCTCGGCGCGCTCGATCTGCTTCGAGTCGAGACGCTGCGATAGAGCGCCGAGTTCGAATAGCGCGGCATCGCGCTCGCCTGGCGACACGCCGAGCTGGATGGCCGCACTGATCAGCGCATAACCATGTATCTCGTCTCGCTTCACACCACGCCCGCCGGCGTAGGCACGGCCGAGGTTCGCCATACCGGGCGCATAACCCTGGGCTGCCGCAAGGCTGAACAGCTCGAACGAATCCTGAGCGCTCTTCGGCACGCCCAGGCCCACGTCATACAGCGAGCCGAGCTTGTTCTGAGCAACGGCATCGCCCTGCTTCACTGCCAATCGCAGCCATTTGACGGACTCCTCGTAGCTCTGCGCGACGCCGAGTCCATGGAAGTAGATCGTGGCGATGTTGTTCATCGCTTGGGCGGAGCCGTTCTCGGCCGCGCGCCGGTACCACGCGAGCGCCGCGACGTAATCCTGCGGCACACCGGTGCCGGTCGCGTACAGGATGCCCATCCTGTTCATCGCTTCGGCGCGGTCCGGCGCCTGCGCAACGCCCCGCTGAACGTCGGCAGCCCCTATGCCGGTCGAAAAAAGTCCCAAAATTGTGGCGATCAGGATCGCCCGACCCATGTTCATGTCTGCTCTGCTCCTTACTCCATCCGCACCTACGGTAGGAGCGGTCCGTGAGGGGTAACAATGAACTGTTCGTATAGGGCGATAAATCGGGCTCGTTCCATCTGTGTGTTGCCTGGCGCTCAGCAATCGTCGCCGGCACCGGGTTCGCCCTATACCTTCGTGCAATCGAATACCACGCCGCATCTGCTGTAATCCCTGTCTGATATGACGCTGCCCGAGCCTGTTCGTGCCGGCGACTCGTACGCGTCTGCCATAGAAGTTCACGCGTAATGGAGCTCGAACTCAGTCATCTGATCGACTCGCTGCCCGACCTGGTCTGGGCTGCGCAGCCGGATGGCCGCGCTGAGCTCTTCAATTGCTGCTGGTGCGAGTACACCGGGCTGCCCTTGCACGAGGCGAGCGGCTGCGACTGGCAGTCAGCAATTCACGCGGATGACCGGCCGCGATTGCTCGAACGCTGGCGCTCCTCGCTCGAGTCCGGACAGCCGAGCGAAGCGCAGGCACGCCTGCGACGCCATGACGGTGCGTATCGATGGTTTCAGTTTCGAGCCAACCCGTTGCGCGATGCATCGGGCTCGATCCTGAAATGGCTCGCCTGCAGTACCGACATCGAAGATGCCAAACGCGCCCGCGAAGCGCTCGCGGCGAGCGAGCGCGACCTGCGCTCGATCGTCGATACGATTCCGACGACTGCATGGACCGCTCGTCCGGACGGCTCCTGCGACTTCCTCAATCAGCGTTGGCTCGATTACGCGGGCATGACTGCCGAACAAGCGCTCGACTGGGGCTGGGCGGCAGTCATTCATCCGGCCGATCGCGACCGGATCTTCGCGCAGTGGCAGTTGCATCTGGCTGCCGGCACACCAGTAGAAACTGAAGCCCGCATGCGGCGCTACGACGGTACCTATCGCTGGTTCCTGTTTCGCGCCAACCCGCTGCGCGACGAGAACGGCAACATCTACAGATGGTATGGCACCAACATCGATATCGAAGATCGCAAGCGCGGCGAGGACGCGCTGCGCGCGCGTGAGCTGTCCTGGCGCCAGATCGTCGACAACATTCCCGGGCTGGTCGCGACGATGGGAGCCACCGGCGAGGTCGAGTTCCTCAATCGCCAGACGCTGGAATACTTCGGCAAGACCAACGAGGAGCTGCGGAGCTGGTCGCTGATCGGCGCCGTTCATCCGGACGACCTGCCGCAGATCATCGAGGCCCGCGAGCGCTCGGTTGAAACGGGTCAGGTCTACGAGATCGAGCATCGCTGCCGCCGTGCCGACGGCATTTACCGCTGGTTCCAGGTCCGCGGGATGCCGGTGCGGACAGCGGAAGGCGCGATAGCCGCCTGGTATCTCCTGCTCACCGACATCGATGACCGCAAGCAGGCCGAAGCGGCGCTGCAATCGAAAGAGCGCAATCTCGACCTGACTCTCAACATGATCCCGACCTTCATCCACGTGTTGCGCGCCGATGGATCCGTGCTGTATGCGAACCGGGCGGTACTGGATTTCCACGGCACCACTCTGGACGACGTGCGCAACGACTACCGCGCCCGCTTCTTCCACCCGGAAGACGTCGTAAGACTGCAGCAGGTGCGCAGGGAGGCGCTCAGCAACTCCAGCGCTTTCGAGCTCGAGCAGCGGGTGCGCGACGAGCACGGCACTTACCGGCGCTTCCTGATCCGCTACAGTCCGCTGCTCAACGAGCACGGAAAAGTCGAGCGATGGTACACGGCAGCGTTCGACATCGAAGACCGCAAGCAAGCCCAGGAGCAGGTCGAGCAGGCGCGCACCGAGCTCACCCACATGTCGAGGGTCACGACGCTGGGCGCGTTGACTGCGTCCATCGCTCACGAGGTCAACCAACCGCTGGCAGGCATCATCACCAACGCCGCGACCTGCCTGCGCATGCTGAATGCGAATCCGCCCAACATCGATGGCGCCCTTGCGACTACGCAACGCACACTGCGCGATGGCAATCGGGCGTCCGAGGTGATCAAGCGACTGCGCACTCTGTACTCGCACAAGGAGCCGAAGTACGAGCTCGTCGACCTCAACGACGCGGCGCGCGAGGTGCTCGCCCTGTCGATGAACGAGCTGCAGCGTGGCCAAGTGACATTGCGAACGCAGTTCGACGAACAGCTGCCGGTCGTCAACGCCGATCGCGTCCAGCTGCAACAGGTGCTGCTCAATCTGGTGCTGAACGCCAACGACGCAATGCGGGGGGTTGACAATCGCGCCCGCGAGCTGCTGATAGTGACAGCGCGCGAAGCGCCCGACCACGTGCGCATCTCGGTGCGCGACTCAGGCGTCGGGATCGATCCGCAGCGCCTCGAAAAAGTCTTCGAGGCTTTCTACACCACCAAGGCCAATGGGATGGGCATCGGACTCTCGGTCAGTCGCTCCATCATCCAGAGCCACAAGGGGCGGCTGTGGGCCAGCGCCAATGATGGGCCAGGTGCGACGTTCTCGTTTTGCATTCCGTGCGACTCCTGCGCTGATGGCGTGAGCGTCGTCTAGACCGCGCACTCGCGCGTATACCATCGTCTAATCGCCCCTCATCCGCTCTTCTGCTTTGCTGGGTGCAGGCAACCGCAGGAGCTGAGGCTGTCATGTCTACGCAACTTCCCAAGGTGCTCATCACGGGCGCCTCGAGCGGTATCGGCGCGACCTATGCCGATCGCTTTGCCCGCCGCGGCCATGACCTCGTGCTGGTCGCGCGCGACGAGACGCGGATGCGCACGCTGGCCGAGCGACTTCAACAGGAGACGCGCGCTGCAATCCAGGTCCTGAAGGCCGACCTGACTTCGCCTGCAGACCTCGCGCGCGTCGAATCACTGGCGCGCGAAGACGAGCGCATCGGCATGCTCGTCAACAACGCCGGCATGGCGGCGCACGGCACCTTTGCAGCGCCAGATCTCGACGACATCGAGCGCTTGCTACGCCTCAACGTGATTGCGCTCACGCGGCTGGTGGCTGCGGTCGTTCCACGGTATCTGCGCCAAGGCGCCGGTGCGATCATCAACATCGCCTCCGTGGTTGGGCTCGCTCCTGAGCTCCCGCTGGGGGCGTATGGCGCAACCAAGTCGTATGTGCTGACTCTGTCGCAGAGTCTGCAAAGCGAGTTTGGTCTGCGCGGCATCTATGTGCAGGCGGTGTTGCCAGCCGCGACCGGCACGGAGATCTGGGAGCGCTCCGGCCGCGATGCAAACAGGCTGGGGGCGGTGATGGACGTCAACGAAATGGTCGACGCTGCTCTCGTCGGGTTCGATCGGCGCGAGGCCGTCACATTGCCATCGCTGCCGGATGTCGGGCAGTGGAACGCGTTCGATGCGGCACGGCGCGCGATGTTGCCGAATTTTGCCAAGGCCCACGCGGCCGCTCGCTATTCGCAATGATCCGGTCCTTTGCAACGCTCAAGGTGCACCAGGCAGGCGCGGTACTGTTCGTAGAGATTGCTGCCCCGCCCATGAATCTGCTCGGACCTGCGCTGGTCCGCGACCTGGTCTCGCTCATTCAGCAGGCGGAGACCGCCGCTACCGTGCAGGTGCTGGTGTTCAAGAGCGCCGACCCCGACTACTTCATCCCTCACGTCGATGTGACGCGG
>DASYRK010000078.1:0-31172 GCA_036004505.1 Steroidobacteraceae bacterium | reverse complement strand
GCAGATCGTCGAGATGCGCTACTTCGGCGGACTCACCGTCGAGCAGACAGCCGAGGCGATCGGCATCTCCGAAGCCACCGTGAAGCGCGAGTGGACGCTCGCGCGTGCGTGGCTGCGGCGCGAGCTCGGCAAGAACTTCTGATGACTCCCGAGCGCTGGAGCCGCGTCAAAGAAGTCTTCGCCGCCGCCCTCGAACAGGAGGCAGCGCGGCGCGCCAGCTATGTCGAACAGGCGTGCGGCGGCGACTCCGAGCTGCGCACCGAAGTGATCTCGCTGCTCGAAGCGCTCGACACCGCTGGAGACTTCATCGAAGGGGAAGCCGCGCAGCGCGTCGGACTTGCGAGCGCAATCAAGAAGGACTGGATCGGACGCAGGCTCGGTCCCTATCGGATCGTCGACGAGGCCGGCCGCGGCGGCATGAGCCAGGTCTTCAAGGCAGTCCGCGACGACGAGCAGTACGAGAAGCAGGTCGCAATCAAGCTGCTGAAGCCCGGTCTCGACACCGACTCGCTGCTGCGCCGGTTCAAGGCGGAACGGCAGATCCTTGCGCAGCTGAGCCATCCCCACATCGCGCACCTCCTCGACGGCGGCGCGACCGAGGAAGGCGCGCCGTACCTCGTGATGGAGTACATCGAAGGCAATCCCATCGATGTGTATTGCGACGTGCGGCAGCTCGGCGTGATCGAACGCATCGATCTGTTCCGGGATCTGTGCGCCGCCGTGCACTACGTGCATCAGCACTTGATGGTGCACGGCGACCTCAAGGGCGGGAATGTCTTCGTCACCGAACAAGGGATCGTGAAGCTGCTCGACTTCGGCATCGCGAAGCTGCTCGGCCCAACGCCCTCGGCGGCGCGTGAGGCAACCGGCTTCCTGGCGCTGACGCCCGAGTACGCGAGTCCCGAGCAGGTGCGCGGCGAGCCGATCACGACCGCGAGCGATATCTACTCGCTGGGCGTATTGCTGTATCGCCTGCTCTCCGGCGCCCTGCCGTACGAGGCCACCGGCTCGACGACGTGGCAGCTCGCGAAACAGATCTGCGAGCACGATCCGCGACCGCCGAGCGCCACCGCGGAAGAAGCGACGACCGGCTCCGGCCGGTTCGCGAAGACGTTGCGGGGCGATCTCGACAACATCGTGCTGAAGGCGCTGAAGAAGGCGCCGGACGAGCGCTATCCATCGGCGGAGCAGTTCGCCGAAGACCTGCGCCGCTACCTGCGCGGATTTCCGGTCGCGGCGCGGCCGGACACCACCGGTTATCGCGTGCGCAAGTTTGCGCAACGTCACAAGTCCGCTGCCGTCGCGGGCACCTTGTTCGTCGTGGCGCTGATCGCCGGCATCGTGACCACCAGCTGGCAAGCCCATCGCGCTGAAGTTCAGCGGCTGCGCGCCGAGCGGCATCTCAACGAAGTGCGCGAGCTCACGAGCGTCTATCTCGCGGAGGTCTACGACGCCGTCGCCTTTCTTCCGGGCGGCACCAAGGCGCGCAAGCTTCTCGTCGAGAACTCGATCAAATATCTCGCGGGCCTCGAGCGCGAGGCGCAGGACTCGCCGCAACTGCAGCGAGATCTCGCAGTCGCCTACGACCGGCTGGCCGACGTGCAGGGCGACTACATCGGAGCGAACATCGGCGACACGCAAGGCGCGCTGGAAAGTCATCGGCACGCACTGCGACTGCGACGCGCGCTCGTAGAGCACGATCCGACTATCGATGCGCGCCGCGAGCTGCTGCGAAGCTGCGTGAAACTGAGCGAGCTGCTCATGGGCCAGAGCACCGTGCCCGAAGCGTTGAGCCTCGGCCGCGAAGGCGCGCTGATGGGCGACAGCCTGCTGCAGGACAAAGGCGCTACCGCACGCGATCGCCGTTACGCCGCCGCGGCGTACATGAACTACGGCTGGGCGCAAGGGCTCGCGGGCGACGTCGAGGCCGGCATGAAGTGGCTGGAGAAGTCGCGTCAGCTGCACGAACAGCTCGCGGCCGAGGATCCGCAAGATGCTGACGCGCAGCGCAGCCTCGTGGTCGTCAACGGCCGCATGGGCGACGTGTACAGCGAAGGCGTCGACCAACCCGCAAAGGCGCTGCCGTACTACGAGCGTGCGTTGAGTCTCGTGGAACCGATCGCCGCAGCGAATCACGACGATGCGGAGCTGCAACGTGCGAAAGCGTTCACGTTGTCTTCAATCGCCGATCTGCAGAACAGCCTGCAGCGACCGGCCGAAGCACTGGCGAATTATCAGCGCTCCCTCGCGATCATCGAGCCCTTGCGCGCTGCCGATCCCGACGATCAGCTCGCGCCGCAAGCGACGGCGTTCCTGCTCAACGGCCGCGGCGAAAGTCATCTGCTGCTCGGCGATCACGCGGCGGCGATGCACGATTTCAGCGAAGCCGAAAAGATCCTGCGCAACGGACCGCCGCCGCAACCCACGGACATGGCCGAGATCCGCATGCTTCCCGGAGTGACGTACGCGAACCTCGCGCGCGTGACCGCTGCGATCGCGCGGCAGGCCGCGACTCCCAAGAATCTGCGATCGAACTACGTGCGCGAGGCAGGCGAGTGGTCGCGGCGCGCGACGCAGACCCTGGAGCCGCTCACGCGGGACGCGCTCGAAGGCCGGCACGCGCGGCACGTCATCGACGAGATGAACGCAGCCACTGCTGGGCTTCTTGCAGACTGCCGAAGATCCGGATCTGCACCCGCGGATTGTCGTTGAGCATCTGGAACATCCGCGCGAAGCCGAACTGAACCGGCTTGGCCGCGACCAGCGCCGAGCGGATCGGCGCAGGAATCGGCCGCTGCGCGCGCTTCATCGCCAGCGCGAACACTTCTTCGAAACCCACATCGATGCGCTCGAGCGCGGTGAGATCGGTGAGCCGGTCCTTGGTCACGACGTCTTCGAGGCGCTCGACCTCGGCCGTCACCGCATCGAGATCGGTGTGGTCCAGGACGCCGAACAAGCGCGCGGAATAGAAGCTGCCCTCATCGTGAATCTCGAACGGCATGAACCGGGACCTTTGCCAGCGCCAGCGCTGGGCCCGGCCATAGTCCGCGCTCGCCTGCCCGGCGCGCAACACTGCAGCGCCGCAGCGGTTTTTGCCGAAATGTCTTCAGCCGCAACAGAAAAGTGAGCCGATTTGCCGGCGTTTTACGCGTCCTCGATCCAAGAGCTTCGATTCACCTTTCGAACCACTTGGAGACTGAAATGACCTGCAGATTCGAAGACCTGGGCGAGTGCGGGCCGAGCCTCGGCAAGCGCGTCACGTTCGGTGCGGCGGCCTCGATCATGGCAACTTTGGTGGTAGCCAGCGTCGGCCTGCTGTTCTCCGGGCCGAGCTCCGCCGCAGAGATCAAGGCCGACAAGGCTTCCGTCGAGCGCGGCCGCTACCTGGTGCGGATCGGCGGCTGCAACGACTGCCACACTCCCGGTTATGCCGAGAAGGCCGGCAACGTGCCGGAGAGCGCGTGGCTGATGGGCGCGCCCGTCGGTTTCCAGGGTGCGTGGGGAACGTCGTATGCGGCGAACCTGCGATTGACGGTCAACGGCCTCACCGAAGACCAGTGGGTGACCTTTGCGCGCATGCCGCGCCGCCCGCCAATGCCGTGGTTCAACCTCCGCGACATGAGCGATCAGGATCTGCGCGCGATGTACAGCTACATCCGCGAGCTCGGTCCCAAAGGCGAGCGCGCCCCGGCCGCCGCCGCACCTGGCGTCGCCGTGAAGACGCCGGTCATCGTGTTCGAGCCGCGCATGGAGACGACCGCGTCACGATAGATTCGGATGAGCAAGGCGTCGTTGTTACGCTCTGCTCATGTCTATCTTCGCGAAGCGCACCTGCGTCGTTGCGTTCGCCGGATCTGCAGCGCCGACGTCGCGCGAGTCGCGCTGCGCTTTTGATCCGCGGCTAATCACGCCTGCAAGGCATCGAGGGCGCACGGCATCGGCAAACGCAGTACAAACTGGACTACATACGCCCTTCCGTGCCCGCGCTACTCTCTCGTTGCGCAGTCAACCTCTCATCACGAACGCAGGGAGACCTTCAATGAGCATGCAGGTTGCCGGCACCAACGCGCACGAACGTGTCGCGGTTTTGCTTGCGCGGCTCCTCATAGTGGCAATCTCGCTCTGCCCGCTGGCGGCGGCAGCAGCGGGCCACGGCTCTGCGCTGCTGCAGCAAGTAGCGAAGCTCGAGGATCCAAGCGGTCCGGGCGATAACCGTTTCGGCTTTGCAGCCGCCGTGTCGATCGATGGCCGGACTGCGCTCGTCGGCTCGCGGGGCGACAACCCGCAGGGACTTCATTCATCCGGCGCGGCGCACGTCTACCGCCGAATCCATGGCGCGTGGGTGCACGAAGCGAAACTGCTGCCTCCCGAGCCGGTCGCCGAAGGGTTCTTCGGCGTTGCCGTTGCGCTCTCCGGCGACGGCAACCTGGCGCTGGTCGGTGCATCCTCGTTCTTCGCGTTCTGTGGCGAGCCGATCTGTGGCGGCGCCGCGTATTTCTTCGAGCGCGACCGTCGCGGCCAGTGGCATCTGATTCAGACACTGACGTCGCCGGACGGCGGACTGACCGACGCATTCGGAATGGGGGTTGCGCTCTCGGTGTCGGGCCGCGTCGCCGCGATCGGCGCCTCGCGCGCCGGCTGCCCGCTGGGCGACCCGTGCGGCGCCGTGTTCGTGTTCGAGCTCCGCCACGAAACCTGGCAGCTGCAGCAGCGACTCGCACCTCAGACGCCAGACCCGTTCGTCAGCAGCTTCGGTACTGCCGTATCGACATCCCTTGCCGGAAGGACGGTGCTGGTCGGCGCGGAGGGCGCGGCTTTCGTCTTCGGCCGCGAAGGCCAGCAATGGACGGAACAAGCGAAGCTGCAACAGCCGAGCTTTACATTCGGTCGCTCCGTTGCGCTCTCGGGCAGCGGTCGCACGGCGCTCGTCGGTCAGGAGGGAGCTGCCTTCGTGTACACGCGCGACGAGAACGGCTGGAACACGGGGCAGCAGTTGGTGCCAGGACAGTTGGGCGTTACCGACGTAGCAGTTGCGATTGCCACGAACGGCAGGCAGGCGCTGCTCGGCGCATCGCCCGCCATCACCTGTCCCAACATCGGCAATTGCGTTGCCTTGCGACTGGACCTGGAGGACGACTCGTGGACGCTGCGCCAGACGCTCACCTCGAGCGATAGCGGAGGCGATAACAGCTTCGGCGACGCAGTCTCGCTCTCCGCAACCGGAAAAGTGGCGCTGATCGGCGGCGCATTCCAGGCGTGCTTCTCGAATCCGGGTGTTTGCAACGGCGCCGCGTACATCTTCCAGGCTGTGCCATAGCCAGACGGCGCGAACCGGGCCTTCACTGCGCCGGCGACTGCTGGCCCGGTTTCGTGACGACGATGTCGACGCTCTCGAGCACCGCATCGAAAACGATGTGCGCCTCGCCGCGCTCGAGTTGCCTCAGCACGTGCGCGACCTTCTGGTCCAGGGAGACCTCGCGCTCGCCGTAGTCGGTGCCCTCCCTGAGCACGAACGACTCCAGCACGCCACGCAGAGCCGTTTCGGACAGGTCGCGATACGGAATGACGATCGGATCCGGGCGCTCGGTTTCCATCGACGAAGTATGCCTCACGCTCAGTCGTAGTTCGGAGCGCCGGTTTCCAGCGGGTCCATCCAATCGGGTGCGGGCTGCGGACGGGCCGCTGACGCCCGCTCGCTCGGCAGCTCGATCTCCAGCGTAACGAACGGCTGCGAGCGGCTCGTCGTCCCGAGCACGCAGCCGTCCGGCGCGACGATCCATCCCTGTCCTTCGAACGGCGCCGACCGATTCGAGGACAACGCGAATGCACCGACACGCGTCGCCACTGCGCACGCACGCTCGAGACGCCGTGCGAACTGCTCGGCGCGCGTGCAACGAGGCATCGCGACGATGTCGACATCGCCACGCACGTAAGGCAGCTCGCCGCGCGCCCATACTTCGGACCCGATCATGAACCCGATGTCGACGCCGTCGACCTCGAGCGGCACGAAGTCGTGCGTCGCTTGCGCGTGCACGGAACGGATCCCGGTATCGGGCGCCCACACGAAGCCTTCGTCGTACCGCTGGTTGCCGAAGTCGATCGGACGCGAGCCGAGCACCAGCGCGGCGCCGAGCTCGCCGAGGCGATGCTCCCAGGCATCGTGCTCGGCCGAGCATCGCTGCCAGCGCGCGGGATCGATTGCGGCGGATTCGTCGAGCCATGGGCTGAACGCCCTGTCGGGCAGCAGCACCAGGCCACTGCGCGCCTGCTTCACGTGCTCGGCAAGCTGCGACCAGCTGTGTTCGAAGCCCTTGCGGTCATCCGGCAATTCGCAGACGGTGACGATCATTGGCGCTCTCCCGAACAGCTGGCTCGCAAGCTCAATCTCCCGGCGCGCGCGCGGGTTCCGTGCTAGCGTTTCGCCATGGCAAGGCTGGTCATTCTGTATGCGATTGCGCTGGCGCTCGCGGTCGCCGCACTCGAGTGGCTCGAATACCGCTACCTGACGCGCGCCTTTACGACGCAGATCTACATCGTCCTGCTCGCCGCGGGCTTCGCGGGCCTCGGCCTGTGGGCCGGACATCGCCTGACGCAGCGCCGCGCGCCGACGCCGGCGTTCGAGCGCAATGACGCCGCCGTCCGCTCGCTCGGACTGACGCCGCGTGAATGCGAAATCCTCGGGCTGCTCGCCTGCGGCCGCTCGACCAAGGAGATCGCCCGGCAGCTCGACATTTCACCGAATACGGCCAAGACGCATCTCGCCCGGATCTACGAGAAACTGCAAGTGCAGCGGCGCACCCAGGCGATCCACAAAGCACGCGAGCTGGCCCTGATTCCGTAATCCATTCGGTCGAAGCACCGAAATCATCCGTCCGGGCGATGGCGCACGCGGCCTGCACAGTGCGAAGTTGACGCCATTCCCACGACCGGAGACCGAGATGAAATATGCGTTGACCTACGGACTGCTGTCCGGTTTCGTCATCATCGTCACGATGATCGCCGGAATCACGCTCAGCGGCAGCGGCAGCTTCTTCAGCTCGGAATGGTTCGGCTACCTGGTGATGCTGGTCGCGCTCAGCTTCATCTTCGTCGGGGTGAAGCGCTATCGGGATGTCGAGCGCGGCGGCGTGATCAAGTTCGGACGCGCGTTCGCGATGGGACTGGGCATCGCCGTGGCCGCCGGCGTGGCTTATGTCGTGGTGTGGGAAGTGTACCTGGCGATGACCGACTACAAGTTCATGGATCAGTACATTGCCGGGATGATCCGCGCCCGCCAGGCCGCGGGCGCTTCGGCGGAGGCGATTGCCGCGGAGATGGCCAAGCTCGAGCCGATGCGCGTCAGCTATCGCAGTCCGCTGTACCGGATCCCGATGACGTTCATGGAGATCTTCCCGGTCGGACTGCTGGTCTCGCTCGTCTCGGCGGCGCTGTTGCGGAACCCGAAGGTGCTGCCCGCGGCGGCGCGGGCGTAAGCGACTCAGCCCATCAGCAGCCGCGCGAACGCCTGGAACGGCGCGCTGTAGCCGATCCAGAATCGCAGCGGCTCCGAAACCAGCGTGAACGCTCCGCCCCACAGCGTGACGGGATGGAGCTTCCCGCGCGTGTAGAAATCGTGAATGACCATCGCGATGAGGAACACGTTGACCAGCACCATTGCACCGACTACGCCCTGCACTGCGCCGTGCGTCGTCTGAGTGACGATGCGCGCCATGGCCGGGACGATCATGCTGAGGGTGCCAAGGATCATGTAGCGCTTGTGAGCTTCCGAGCGCTGCCTGTTCAGCACGCCCAATGTCGCGAACAGAGCAAAGAGGCCCACGCTGAAGAACGGCATCACCAGGAAGACGTACGGATCGGCCAGCGTATCCGCCGTCGCCGGGGTGTGAACTCGACGCTCACTGTGGATCGCGACGTACAGGCCGACCGCAACGACGCCCGCGCCGATTGCCGTGCCCGCGAGGCCGACCAGCTTGTGAATGTCGCGCCGACCGTAGGCGATCAGGCGCGTCTGCACGATCAATAGCAGGATCCACGCGGTCGCGAGTGCGCCGTGCAGATGGACGATCGGCGTGAGGACCGGCCGCGGACCGTCATTGAGCCCTGCGAGAAAGTAAGTGCGCGCGAAGCCCGCGAAGGTCATGGCTGCCATGGCCACGGACATCCACGTGAAGAACCGCCGGTCGCTCAGAGGTCGTACTTGTGTCGCGACGCTGACCATGAATGGCCTCCCCACGCCCACTGCCGAGTGCGCGGACCCTAGCAAACCGCGCCCGATTCGGCCACCTGTACCAACGGGCCGCGGCCCACGACTATCGATCAGGGCTGTTGAGAAGTCTCCCCCTCGCCCACTTTCTCGCTCATCGTCCGGATGCCGTTTTCGAAACCGCCGCCCGAGCCGTTGTAATACATGTAGATCGGTTTCTCGTTGCGCAACAGGTCGACGGCGTTCTGGAAGTCGTCCAGGTGGTAGTGCAGCTGCGCCTGGTTGTTCACGAGCGTGTCGGCCGGCAGCGCCGCGCCGTTCGGCATGAAGATCATCTGGCCGACATAGTTGCCGGCGTTCTTGAGCGCAATGCGCGGCGAAAAACCGTTCGCCGAGTACAGCACTTCGTAAGCATCGATGCGCATCTGTGCCATGGAACGACTCCTTCCGCTATGCGGCCACTGTATACTCAACAAAGGAAATGACGTTGCCATCGATGTCGCGCACATGAAAATCGATGCCGCCCCACGCCTGCCGGACCAGCCGTTGAGCAAACTCCACACCGCGCCGTTCGTACTCTTCGAAGAGCATCTTCACGTTGCGGACTTCGATCGTCGCCAGGATCAGGGACTCTTCACGTCCCGCCCATGCTGCAAAGTTCGGTTCGTGCACGAACCGCAAGTGCAGACACGAGCGATCGCGCGAGACCGAGCCGTAGAAGGGTGGATTGCCGTGGAGAAAATCGACCTGGAAACCCAGCCATTGTGCATAGAAGGCCGCCGCCTTCGTGACGTCGCGTACAAATAGAATCGGAACGGCGCCGAGGAATGCCGGTGTGCCTTCGAACGGTGCCGATGTCCGCTTGACAGCCATGGGCCGGTCTACGACTTCACCATGTTCATCACCTGCGAGGCATCGAGCGAACGGGCCTTCTGCTGAATCTCACCCGCGAACTGGCCCTGCAGCTGCTTCGCCTGACCGAGCAGCGACTGATACGTCTGTTGCAGCAACGCCGTGTTCATTTGCCGGCCGCCGGCGTAGTAGCGCTTCGCGAGCTGACCGAGCGCATACGTTGTCGCGAACGAGAAGGCCGCGCCGGTCGCGACGCTGCCGAGTCCGCGGCCGAGTCCGCCGGCGACTGCGCCGAGCAATCCGCCCAGAAGTTTTCGGCCGACCTGTTCGACGTACTGCGAAGTCAGTCCGACGCCGGCCGTCGCGAGGAATTCCTTGATGTGGCCTTTGTCCATCTCGTAGCCATACGACTGGCCGATGCGATAGACGAGCTTCATCTGCAACGGAATGATCGCCATCGTCGCGAGCGACTGCGGCAACAGCTCGATCGCACCGTTCGCGATCGCGTGGTTCAGGATGTACTTGTCCATCTCGGCATCCGACATCGAGCTGACGCTGGCGCCAGGCGTTGAGCTCGCCGCGAGCGGCGCGCCTGCGACCGCATCTGCCTCACGCACGACTTGAGCCGCCTTCCCGGCATCGAGCTGCAATGCCTCGCGCAACTCACGCAAGAACTGCTGCTCGGCCGGACTGGCGACGCCGTCGGCATCGCAGACGCACACCGCCATCTCGTACGCCAGCTGCTTTTGCGCCGGATCGGTGAGCACCGCTGCGGACTTCGCGAGATCGACCCGCTTCAGGAGCACGTCCTGATAGAGCGTGCTCAGCTGTTGACTGCCGCTCTCGCCCGCGAGCGACTCGGCGATGCGACGGATTTCCTCGCGCTCGCGGTCTTGTGCTCCGTCCGCAAACGCGGCCAGCAGCGCGATGGCAAGGATGGCTTGCTGTTCAGGAGTGGTCATGGGCAGCTGCTCTCACAGGGCGAGAAGGGAGTATGTATCATGGACGAAAACGAAGCGGAGCAGGACGCCATGAAACGTCGCGTTGCAGCGGGGTGGTTGTCGCTCGTTCTGGTCGCAGCCCCGGCGATTGCCGAGGAGTGGCTGGAGGTCGGCAGCGACCACTTCGTCATCTACAGCGATCAAAAAGAAAAGGTGGTGAAGGGATTCGCGGAGCGGCTCGAGCGTTTCCACGGCGCGATGGGCCACATGTTCGGCAAGCCGCAGTCCAAGCCGGGGCCGTCCAACCGCGTGACGGTCTACGTCGTCTCGAGCGCAGCCAAGGTGCGCAGAGTCGTTGGAACCGGCAACCGCTACCTCAACGGCATCTACATCCCGCGCGCGGGAGGCTCCGTCGCACTGATCCCGCGGCTGCGCAGCGCCTCGAGTTTCGAGCTGACGGGCGAAACGGTCCTCTACCACGAGTACGCCCACCACTTCATGACCACCAACCTGACGTACCGGCCCTACCCGCGCTGGTTCACGGAAGGATTCGCCGAGTTCTTCGCCAACGTGATGTTCAGGGACGACGGCAGTGTCGTGGTTGGCACCGCGGCCAACTACCGGGCGGGGGAGCTGATCGATGCCCAGCACGTGCCGATCCGCAAATTCCTCTCTTTCGATGGCGGCGTCCTCGATTCGAATGCTTTCTACACCGCGTTCTACGGACAGAGCTGGGTGCTGTTCCACTACCTGCTGATGGATCCCGAGCGCGGCGGCCAATGGACCAGGTACGTGAGCCTGCTGACCGAAGGTCGCGAGGCACTGGACGCGGCGGAAGGTGCATTCGGCGATCTCGACAAGCTCGAGAAGGACATGGGCCGGTACATGAGACGCGGCACGCTGAACGCGCGCGTCGTCCCCGCCACAGCGCTCACCATCGGCCCGATCGCGGTCCGCAAGCTCCGTCCCGGCGAGGCGGAGATGATGCCGACGACGATCGAGTCGAATGTCGGCGTTTCGCGCGAAGAAGCCCTGGACTTGTTGCCGCAGGCGCGCAAGGTCGCCGGCCGACATCCCGACGATCCAGCGGTGCTGACGGCGCTGGCCGAAGCGGAGTTCGATGCCGGCAATGACGACGCCGCGATCGCTGCAGCCGACGCCGCCCTCGCGATCGATCCGCAGCAAGTGAACGCCCACATTCAGAAGGGTTACGCGCTCGCGCACAAGGTCGAGAGCGGCGCGCTGCCGAAGGAAGCGTGGAAAGATGTGCGCAAGCAGTTCGTCAGAGCGAACGGCGTGGAGCACGATCATCCGGTGCCGCTCGTACAGTTCTACCTCACGTACGTGATGCAAGGCGAGCGGCCGACGAAGAATGCAATCGACGGCCTCGAGTGGGCGATGCAGCTCGCGCCGTTCGATGCGTCGTTGCGCTGGCTCGTCGCGCAAGAGATGGTTGCAGATGAGCGCTACAAGGAAGCGGCGCTGACGTTGGGGCCGCTCGCTTACAGTCCGCATCCGGGCAAGAACACCGAGGAAGCACTGAAATTGCTGAAGGACGTCGAGGCCATGCTGGCGTCCAGCAAGGATTCTGCGCCAGAATCACCCCCGTCGCAGTGAGGACAGGTCATGAAACTACAGCGTCTTTCCGTGCTGGACATCGTCGCGATGAAGCGTCGTGGCGAGCGCATCGCCGCGCTCACCGCCTACGACTACACCTCGGCGCAGATGGTCGATGCGGCCGGCGTGCCGTTCATTCTCATCGGCGACACATTGGGCATGGTCGTGCAGGGGCACGACACGACGCTGCCCGTGACGCTCGATCACATCATCTATCACGCGCAAATGGTCGAGCGAGGCACGCGCCGCGCGCTGCTCGTCGGCGATCTGCCCTTCATGACGTACCAGATCTCGCTCGAAGACGCGCTGCGTAACGCGGCGCGCCTCATGAAGGACGGGCGAGTCAACGCCGTGAAGGTCGAAGGCGGCGCAGAGATCGCGCCGACTGTCGAGCGGCTGGTGCAGGCCGGTATCCCGGTTTGCGGACACCTCGGCTTCACGCCGCAATCCACGCATGCGAAGGGCGGTCCGCGCATCCAGGCTCGCGATCCGGATCAGGCGGTCAAGTTGGTCGCGGATGCGCAGGCACTGGAGCAAGCCGGCGCGTTCGCGGTCGTGCTCGAGCTCGTGCCGGCGACCGTCGCGCAGGTCATGTCGCAACGGCTGACGATTCCGACGATCGGCATCGGCGCGGGGCCGCACTGCGACGGCGAAATCCAGGTCTTCCATGACCTGTTCGGGCTCTACACGGATTTTCAGCCGCGTCACACGAAGCGTTATCTCAACGTGTCGCACGACATCGTCGAAGCGATGCGTCAGTTCGTGCGCGACGTCAGCGAGCGGACGTTTCCGGGACCGGAGCAAACTGCGGATCTGAAACCGGAGAGCGCGGAGCGATTCCGCGCGCTGCTGGACGCCTGAGCTCGAGATCGCGCACGACGCGCAGGCCGACGCCGCCGCAGTCTCCAGCCTATCCGCTACCGGTTTGTGATAGACATGAGTGCATGAGGGCAAGCGAGCGAACTGCCTTTCGCAAGCAGGTGACGGCGATCATTGAATCGTCGATGGAGTTGGCCGGCTGGCGCTGCGTGCCGTACACGCGGCGCTCGATGAAGCTGTTTGCGGACGTCGATCGCGGGCCGCAACTGGGGCGGGTATGTGATCGAAGGCGGTATCGGCTTCATCCACCGGCCGTTCGAACGGCATTGGGCTGCTACTGCGCAGGACGCGGAACACGATGGGCTGACCGCATTTCTACATTCAGCCAACCGGTCAGATTCGGCAGCGGCAACGCCATCGCTTCGGCCTCGATGGCCTTGCGTTCCGCGGCGGAGATGCGCCGCCAGAGCTCAATCGAGACTTCGCCCCCCGCGCGGCGCCAGACGCCGATGATTTCTCCGTTCACCAGCAGCGCGCCGGGCCACACGCGCGAGGTCCAGAGCGCAGCTCGCTGCTTCGCGTTCGGCACGAGGAGTTTTCGATCCGCTTCCCACAGGAGGAAGTAAGTATCTCCGCTGGGCAAGAGCCGCGCGGCTGCGGCAGCGTCGGGCCTTGCGCGAAACGCCGCCTCGTCGTCGGCGAGAATCCAGGCATCGCCAATCGGCGTGCGCACTGGCGTCAGCTCGCTGCGGAGCGCCTCGAACGCTGCGCGCGCTTCGGCGGGTCGGATCCCTGCCCAATCGCGGAATGACGCAGCTGTCGTCGGACCGAAGATGTGCAAGTAGCGGCGCGCGAGCTCGAGTCGCGCGTGGCTAGCTTCCATCTCGGGTGCCGGCCCAGTCCAGACAACAGGCTGCTGTGCACCTTCCCAGCGAATCAGGATTCGGCCCGTCGGCGCGCCATATCGCAGGCTATTTGGAATCACGCCCATCGCGTGGCCCGCCTGACCGAACGGCATGCGTCGACCGTCGAGAAAGTCATGCAGGCGCGACACGGTGCTCTGCGCTCTCGCGTGTCCACGCGTATCCGCGGGCAGCCGTCCGAGCGAGAACACGGGCAGATCCTTTGCCGCTACGACGTACGCGCTGAAGCGCGGTCCCCAAAGCTGAACCAGCGACCGATGCTCCCAGACCGTTGGGCCCGCACCTGCCACTCGCGCGTGAATCGAGAGCAGCGCCGCGCGCGGCATGGAATCCTGCAACCCGCACCATGCCGCGAGGCGAAGCGACTTCGCCGTCATCGGCAAGCGCTCATCGAGCGCCGCGACGCGTCGGCGGAAGTTCAGAATCTGCGATCGCGAGAGCTGCATCTAGTGACAGGAGCCCGGCGTGGGCACGTGACTCAGGACTTTGCCGGAGAGCGTGTCGGTCATCTTGCCCGCGTCGACTGCCAACGCGCCGTTGACCCATAGATAGAGCACGCCCTCGGACAACACACTCGGGTGCAGATAGTCCGCCTTCGGGCGGTAGGCTTCGGGATCGAGCACGACGACATCCGCGAAGTAGCCCGGCCGCAGGTAGCCGCGCCGCTCGAGCCCGAGGAAATCGGCCGTCGCACCGGTCGAACGCCGGATGAACTCGAGCGGGGTCAGCACGTGTTCGTGCTGCACGTACTTCGCATACTTCTCCGTAAACGTTGCGTACTGGCGCGGGTGGCCGTCCGAGCCGTCGGATCCGGTGACGACCCAGGGTTGGCGCATCAGCAGCCTCACATCCTCCGCACTCATATTAAAGGACGTCAGAGAATCCGATTTCTCGTCGTCGGCCTCGCGGATGATGCGCAGCGCCGCATCGACTGGATCGAGCTTCCAGAGAGTCGCCATCGCTGCCAGCGTCTTGCCGCTCCACGGCGCGCCGACCGAATTGAACAGCAGTGAGTCCGCGCCGCCGCGCCGACGCAAGTTGTCGCGCATCTCCGTGCGGATTCGCTCCAACGTGGCAGCGTCTCGCAAGCGCTCGAGCAGCGCCGGGCGCCCGCCTTCCAGTGACCACCGCGGCAGGAGAGACGCCTGCAGACTCGATCCCGACGCGACAAAGGGATACTGATCGGCCGTGACATTCAGACCGCTTGCGCGCGCGGCTTCGATGATCGACACGAGGTCGCGCGCTTTGCCGTGCACATCCACGCCGAGGGCTTTGAGATGCGCGATATGAATCGGCATGCCGGCTTGACGCCCGATGTCGATCGCTTCGCGCGTGGAGTCGAGCAGGCCGATCCCGTAAGAGGACTCATCGCGCTGGTGAGTGTCATAGAGGCCGCCGCGAATCGCCGCCTCGCGCGCGAGCGCTACGACCTCGTCGGTTTTGGCGAAACTCTGCGGCGCATAGAACAGGCCGGTGGAAAATCCAAAAGCGCCTTCGCACATCCCCTGCGCCACCAGCTTGCGCATCCGCGTGAGCTCGTCCGCACTCGGTGCTCGCGCCTGCTCGCCGAGCACACTTTCCCGCACGGCTGAGAAGCCGACGTACGGCGCCAGGTTGGTGCCGACCCCGTGCTCTTCGAACCCGGCTCGTTGCTTCGCGACTTCGAAGGTGCCGCCACCGTCGACGCCGATCACGATCGTCGTGACACCTTGCATCAGCCAGGGCGCGTTGCGCCGCTGCGCCGAATCCTGCGACCGGATGAACGTATCCGGATGGGTATGAGGATCGATGAATCCCGGGGCGACGATCTTGCCTTGCGCCTCGATCGTCCGCGCGGCGTTGAACTGCGCAGCGGCATCCTGACCGACGTACGTGATCGAATCGCCGGTGAGGACGACGTCGAGTGTTCGCGGCTCGGCCTGCTCGCCGGTGTACACAAGGCCACCGTGAATCAGCACATCAGCAGGGCGGCGCGTGTCCGCAGCCTCGGATGCGCAGCTGGCGAGCAGTGCGAGTGCGGCTATTATTGGCTTCATCATCCAGCTTGCACTGGATACTGAATTTCCAGCAGCTGGCCGCGGTAGATCTCCCGCCTCGCTCCGGCGAGCCGGTAGCCGTTGGCGCGAATCCATCTGCTGAGGCCGACGTAGGTATTCTCCGCTTCCTCATCGTCGGTGCTCGTGAACGCGCGAGCTATGTGAGCACCGGGTAGTTCCTTGACCTCGTAGGCAGCCGCGCAAACTGTTGCGGCCTTCTGCACTTCGACGAACGGTTCTCCTTCGAGCAAACCTGCATCCGCGCAGCGATGCCACAGCACGCCTCGCAGGCGACCATGGGTTCGCGGTGCGACAGCTTTCCACAGCGCCTCTTCGTGTTGCTGGATTGCTGCGTAGTCCTTCACGTCCACTCGGATGGACGCGACTTTCACCGCAGGACAGTACGCAATCGTGGCGTGGATCGGCGACTTCAGCTCGAGCTGCTGCAACGCGCCCTCGATCCAGGCAAGCGAGCGGCGAACCTCGTCCACCTCTGCCAATTTCGCGTGACGAAGCCTTTGCAGGAACTTTCTTTGCTCACTCGCCGAGCGAGTGACTCGCAGTGCCGAGCGGATCTCGGCCAGCGAAGCCCCGCATTCGCGCAGCGACTGGATCTGCGCGAAATCGCGCAGCTGCTCCGGCGAGTAGAAGCGATAGCGCGTGCGCGGCTCGACGAATGCCGGGCGAAACAACCCGATGTCGCCGTAGAAGCGCAGCGTCTTCGCGGACACGCCGCAGATCCGCGCGAATGCAGTGATCGTGAGGTATTCGGGAGTCGTCATCGGCTTGCAGCTTCCCCTTACTGGAATGTGACAGTTCGGGCCCGCGAAACCATGCTACTCAAGGTGACTTCGATGTGCACGCTGAAATCTGCTCACCTGTTCACCATTGCGATCGAGCTTCTGCCAACCCTGGAGCTGGGAGAGACGCCTGCCGGCAGGCGACGCATCTTCTGCGTCACCGGCGGCAAGTTCGCGGGAGACAAGATACGAGGGACCATCCTGCCGGTGATCGGCTCGGACCTGCTGCTGGTGCGCACCGATGGCTCATCACAGCTCGACGTGCGGATGCTGCTGAAAACCGATGACGCAGAGCAGGTGCTGATGACGTATCGCGGCATCCGTCATGCCTCGCCCGAAGTGAATGCGCGCATCGCGCGGGGCGAACAGGTCAGCGGCTCCGATTACTACTTGCGGACGACGCCGTGGTTCGAGACTTCGTCTGCGAAATATTCCTGGATCAACCGAATCGTCGCGGTCGGCGTCGGCGAAAGGCGCGGCGACAGCGTTGTCTACGAGGTGTTCGAGATCCTCTAGAGGCGGGAATTCTCCCGCAGGGTCGCACCGGCTACTATGCGCGCAGGCGTGGTGCGCACACAGGAAGTCCGATGAACATAAGAATGGTGGTTCGCAGCCTGGCGATTGTCGCCATCGCGTATTCCATCGAAGCGGGCGCGGCCGAGTCTCCGGGACCGGCGACCGCGCCTCCCGCCGTTGCGAAGACCGACCCGCAAGCGCTCGTGCTCGAGCTGCAGAAAGACGTGGCGGCGCTGCGCGGTCTGCCGTTCAAAACCGATGTAGCTGCGGCCGTGCAGTCGCAGGAAGATTTCGCCGCCTATCTCGACGAGCGGATCGACGAAGCGGTGCCCGAGGTCCTGAACACCCACTACGGCGCGATCGTGAAGCGGCTCGGTCTGTATCGCGGGACGCTCGACAACTTCGGCGACACCGCCAAGGCGGTCATGTCTTCGCAAGCGGCTGCTTATTACGATCCCGACAGACAGACGTTCTACATGCTGATGCAGGACATGCCGGAGCTGATGAAGCGCATGCTGTACTCGCACGAGCTCTATCACGGACTGCAGGATCAGTACTTCGGGCTCGAAAAATATCTGCCCGTGAAGGGCAAGAACGCACTCGCCATCGACTCGGACCAGGGAATGGCGCGGCAGGCCGTCGTCGAAGGCGAGGCCACTTACATCATGAGCATGTACATGGTGAAAAACATGGCCCACAAGGAGCCGACGCGTGAGCTCATGGGCCCGATCGTGCAAATGCAGAGCCAGATGGACATGGAACAGCTCAAGGCGATGATGCAGCTGCCGGAAGCGACGAGACTGGCGGGCGGCAGCCTCACGGATGCCGTCGAAGCGAGCGAAAGCATTCCGCCGTTCATCATGGAATCGATGATCGGCGTCTATATGAAAGGCATGGGATTCGTGTTTGCCGTCCAGGAACGAGGCTGGAGCGAAGTCGAAAAGCTCTATGCCGAGTATCCGCCGCAGTCGACCGAACAGATCCTTCATCCCGAGAAGTGGCGCGCGCGTGAAGGCGCTTCCAGCTTCCAGTTCCCCGCGCTGCAGAAGGTGCCGGCGCTGAAGGAATGGGAGCCGCTGGACTCGGACGTCATCGGTGAATTCCGTTGGCGGGTGATCTTCAAGGAACAGGGCCTGCGGTCGGAAGCGGAAACCGCCGCGGCCGGATGGGACGGCGATCGCTACGTCATCTTCAAGCGCAAAGACTCCGATGCAACGTTGATGCTGCTGGCCACGTCGTGGGACAGCGCGGCACAAGCGGAGGAATTCGCCAGTGCATATACGCGTCTGCTCGCGAACAAGTACGCAGACGCACCGCAAGCCACTCGGATCGTGCAGAAGAAAGAGAACGTCTACATCGTCGAAGGCGGCAACGAAAAAGACACGAAGGCGCTGCTCAAGGTTGTGATGAAGAGCAAGAAGACTAAAGGCTGACGTCGCGCTCGAATTCCCACAGCAGCAGGCGATAGCCGAGATCGAGCGCGTCGAGCGCGAGGATGTCGGCGTTGCGTTCGCGCCAGACGCCGGTGTCCAGGTCGCGGGCGAGGTGGCTCAGCCCGCGGCTGGCATCGATGTGCGCGAACGACGACATGGATTGCCGCGCGGCTGCGTCCAGATAGACCTCCGGTCTGCGCCAGTAAGCTCCGAGAAAGCCATCTTTGCAGTCATGAGGAACGAGGAGCGGTGTGGCCTGGAATGCGCCGAGCTCTTCGGCCAGGGCGTCCAGCGGCGGCATGATCTTGCTATCGAGCACGATCAGCTCGGGGAAATAGTCGCGAGTCAGCCAGAAGTCCGACGCGTCGATATCGAATGTGACGAGGACGATCCGTTGCCGAGCGACGCGCCGCAGTTCACGGAGTCCGCGCCGCCAGTCGGACCAATGGTGAATGGTCAGCACTGCCATCGCTGCGTCGAACGCGCCGTCTTCGACGGGCAGCGCTTCCGCCGATGCGCGCACGCACGGCGCGGCGCCGCTGGGACGCTGGCGGATCATCACATCCGACGGCTCCACGGCAAGCACGGTCCGGTCCGTCGGCTCATAGGAGCCGGCACCAGCCCCAACATTGATCACGCTGCGGGCGTCGGCCAATGCAGCCACGATCGCTGTCGCTATGCGCGGATCGGGCTGACGGCGGCCGGCATAGCCTTCGCCAATCGTGTCGTAAGTTGCCTGCGTCATGAGTTGTACGGCCGCAGGCATCGCGGGCAGACGCTGCGCCCGACCTGCGGCCGCTCGATCGTGATCTTCGCGCCGACGTAGTTGCACTCCTTGCAACGCAGACGCTTGCCCGCTTCCTGAACGTTCGCGCGCCAGCCCACCCGCCGCGCGATTTCTTCCAGCTTCGCGACTACGAAGCGATTACAGCGATTGCAGACGATGTAAACAGTGCGACCGCACTCCGCGAGAAATGCCAGCGTCCCGACCGGCGGGGGATGTTTCGCTGGCATGGCGCGATCACTCGCAATGCAGGCACTCGCGGAACTGCAGTTGCGCGCTACTCGCGGCCAGACTGCCCTGCGCGGTTCGCAGCTTTGGGATCAGGATCTTGATCGTCTGCAGCGCTTCCTTCGCCGCGAGCGCTTCCAACGGCAGCTTGTCCGGAGCGCGGACGCGCTCGTCGACCTCATCGGCAAAATAGGCAGAGATCGTTTCGAGCTGGTCGATCGCGTCGGCAATCAGTTGGCGGGGCTCGATGAACATGGGCTACCTCCGGTAGCTGTATTGATATACAGGTTGCGCAATCCCGGCAAGCGCCGCCTCGTAAGTCATTGAGCAATCGATCCCCTGCGCTCTTCGACGCCGCTCGGCGCGCGCGAATTTGCGCGAAGGCTCGCGAGCGACGGTTTAAAATCGAGCCATGTGCTACTCAGCGAAGGTCGAACAGAACATCCGGGACCTGGCGCGCCACTTCGCCGCGACCCTGGACTACTCCGAGGTCGAGCGCCTGATGATGGAGCGCCTCGCCGGCCGGCCGATCCGCCTCGCGCGCGGCTTCGAGTGGAATTTCTCCAATCCGCAGTCGGCGCAAGAGCGGCGTATCCAGGAGCTCGACGCCGAATACCGCTCGAAGAAGACGACCGGCAACGAGCAGGAAGTCTTCAAACAGAAAAAGCGCCTCGCCGACGCCGAGCGCAAGCTGAAGGTCAAGGAGACGAAAGCTGCACTCAACGAACGGCGCGTCGCGACGTCCAAGATCGAGGCATCGCTCGAACGCATCGCGCTGCTGACCGGAACGCAACCGCACGAGGATGACAACCGGATATTCCCGATGACGTACGCGCCGATCATTCTGCAGCGCGACGGCCGCAACGTGATCACGCTCGCGCGCTATCACCTGCGGCAGAAAGGCAAACTCGCGTTCACCGATCAGAAGTTTCCCGGACTCTACAACGCGCGACGCGACAACCTGGAGCGATTCTGGCGCAGCGAGTTCGGCCGCACGCATGCGCTGCTGGTCGTCGATTCGTTCTACGAGAACGTCGAGCGCGATCGAAAGAATGTCGTCCTGCACTTCACGCCGCGACCTGCGTACCAGCTGCTGGTCGCGTGCTTGTACGCCGATTGGAGCGACCCGAAGGAAGGTCGCTTGCTGTCGTTTGCAGCCGTGACCGATGAACCGCCGCCCGAGATCAAAGCGGCCGGACATGATCGCTGCATCATCAATCTCAGGGAGGAAAACGTCGAGGCGTGGCTGACGCCGCAAGGACGCAGCGATGAAGAGTTGCAGAAGCTATTGAGCGATCGCCAGACGCCGTACTACGAACACGAGGTCGCCGCGGCTTAGGCATGAATGATGACCCAGGGCACCGAAGTTTTTGCCGATCCACAGGCTGTGGCCAACTATGCGGAGGGTCCGCCGCGTCTCGTGCCGGGCTTCGCCGATCTGCAGCGCATGGCGATGTTGTTGCTCGCGGAGTCGGCTCCACTCGATGCGCGAGTACTGGTCGTCGGCGCAGGTGGCGGCCTCGAGCTCAAGGTGTTTGCGGAGCACCAGCCGGCATGGCAGTTCGACGGAGTCGATCCGTCTGCCGAGATGCTGAAGCTGGCGCAGAGTACGCTGGGTCCGCTCATCTCTCGGGTGCAGTTACACCATGGCTACATCGATGTCGCGCCTGAAGGACCGTTCGATGCGGCCGCTTGTCTGCTGACTCTGCACTTCATTGCGCCGCAGGAACGATCGCGCACGCTCCGCGAGATTCGGCGCCGCCTCAAACCCGGCGCGCCGTTGGTGGTCGCACATCTCAGCTTCCCGCAAGGTGAGAAAGAGCGCGCGCTATGGCTTTCGCGATACGTCAGCTTTGCGGTTTCGTCGAGTGTCGATCCCGAGAGAGTCGCGAACGCGCGCGCCGCGATAGAGGCGCAGCTGCCGATTCTCGCGCCCGAACAGGACGAAGCGATCCTGCGGGACAGCGGCTTCACGAATGTCAGCCTGTTTTATGCAGGGTTCACGTTCCGCGGGTGGGTCGGTCATGCGTAGTTGGGGGACGCGGCGTGCGGCCTATTTGCCCGGAATCCTTTAAGCTAAGCTGACGCATCCGCTGTCGGGAGGAATGATGGACAAGCCACGCATCTTCCTGGGCTCGTCGGCAGCGCAGACGAAGCTCTTGCAGTCCCTTACGCGCGGTCTCGAAGACATCGCGCAGGTTGAGCCCTGGACGGCGTCGTTCAATCCCGGAACCACGACACTGGGCCGTCTGCTCGAGCTCACGCGCGAGGTCGACTTCGCGGCGTTCGTGTTCGCGCGAGACGATTGGACGGTCAAAGGAGCCGCAGCCGCAGCCGGTGACCCGGGTCAAGCTGCGCCGCGCGACAACGTCGTCTTCGAGGCTGGGTTGTTTGGCGGCGTGCTCGGCATGCGCCGCACTTTCATTCTCCACGCGAGCGGCGCGAAGCTGCCAACCGATCTGCTCGGTCTCACTTGCATCCGCTACGCGGAGGAGCTGACCGTTGCCGAGATGAAAGGCATCACCCAGAAGGTTCGCAAGGCGATCGAGACCGAGCGTCGCATCGTCGGCATCGAGGGCCTGTGGTGGCAGTTCTCCCTCACGGAGCGCACCGTCGAGGAGCCTTCCGCCATGAGCCTGTTGCGAATCTCGCGAGACCGCAACGGGATACTGGAGGTGTCCGGTCGCTCATGGCAGGCGGATGGAACCTTGTCTGCCCGGTACCGCAGCGAAGCAGCAACAGAGAGAAAGGATCCCGCAGGCGTCTTCTATTACTGGAAAGGCGAACGGCCGCGGAACCCGAATGCGCCGCAAGTGGATGGGACCGGTGAGATCAGGATCGAGTCAGCGGATCGCGCGACCGGTTACTGGACGACTTTTCTGCCGAACGTCATCACACGGACGGCGGGCGTTTACTTGCGCGCCGATGCCGAGGACCTGGCGACCCTCGATGGGCGCGACGACAAGAAGCGCGCCGAGTTGCTCGCACAGCAGCTGCAGCGCTGGGAATCGCTCAGGAACGCGTAACAGCCGGCAGTCGCGCGGCGTCCGCGCGGCTGCGGACCTCGGCGAAGGTCCAGTCGCGCAGCAGATTGCCGTTTTCCCAGACCGTCACCATCGCATCCTCATATCCCGGCGGCTTGACCACATCGGCCAGTGATGCTGCCTGCGGCGGCACCGGCACGGTCTGGAACGTGCCGAGCTCGCGGTGCTGGAGCAGCGTCATGCGGCCGCGCTTGCTTTGCTTGCCCTTGTCGGTGACCGGTTCCTTGTAGACGTCGATCCAGCGACCGTCGATGCGCGCTGCCGAGCACTTGAGCGCGAACTTCTGCGTGTCCCGGTGCAGCTGCTGCAACAGTCCGCCGCCCATGCCGAACGTGAGATTGTCCGTGGCGTACCCCGCACTGGTCGCACGCTCGAGAATCGCGCGCAGGCTGACCGGGTTGATCCCGTCGCCCTGAATCACTCGAACGTGGTTCAGCACCTTGTAGCCCTTGCTGTTCATCGTGTGGCCGAAGGCCTCGTCGAGCAGGACGAGGCACTGGTGCACCACCTCCACCGGGTCGCCGGAGTCGGGGCGTACGACCAGCGTGGCGCCTGACTTGATGACCTCGTCCTTGAGCGTCTTGCCCCAGTGCTCGCGGATCGCGTAGTAGATGTCATAGCTGTCCGAGACCACTGCGACGACGGAGCCCGGCTTCGCAAACTGTCGCAGCATGTTGCGGTAGGCCTCGACTTCGTTCTCGCGGCCCCAACTGGTGATCGTGCTGTGCTCTGCCGCCGGAATCGAGAAACCGGCCATCGGCTCGTGGTAGTGCGCACGCGCCGCCAGCAGCGCCAGTACGTTGTCGGTTCCCGAGAAGTTGACGAGGTGCGCCGCACCGCCCAGCGCCGCCGACTCAGCGCTCGATACGCCGCGAGCGCCGAAGTCGTGAAGCTTGAAGGGCAACTGCGCCACCGGATCGTCGCTGGTGCGATCGAGGAACTGCCGGACCGTCTGCTTGATGTGCCAGCTGATCGTCGCCACCGTGACCGGGTACCACAGGCGCAGCAGCAAAGTCTCGAGGTACGAAGGCACCCAGTATGCGTCCGGGTCGGTCGACTCGATCGTCACCAGGGCGTGGTGCGTTGGCACGACGGTGCCTTCCGGTACGGCGCGGATGCGGATCGGCACGTGCCCGCGATGCCGATCGATGATGTAGCGCCAGCCGGCCTCGTTGAACGGCTCGCCGTGGGCGGCGAAAAGCTCGCGCGCTTCGGCGACGTTCGCGTCCGTGATCGGCCTGGCCACGTATTCCTTGAGAATGGCCTGCAAGCCGTAGAAGAGCGTGCGGTCGTACAGGCCGCCGCGCGATTCGACGTAGAAGAACGTCGCATCAGTGCCGGGCGGATATTGCAGCCAGTGACTGGCTTTGTAGCTGTCAGTGTTGAGAAGGAGGTTGTTCAGGCATTGCATGATGGAACAGACTACATCACATGACATCTATCTCAATGACTTCCCGCCGCGGATTCATCGCAGGTCTCGGTGTCGCTTCCGTCGGAGCGATGGCGCAAGGCACGGCGGAAGTCGAAACATCGGAGTATCTGCTGCCGCCTGGCTTGATCCACCTCAACACCGCGTCTCTCGCCGCTACGCCGAGAGTGGTGCTGGATCGCACACTGCAGGCATGGCGCGATCTGGAATCGAGTCCCGTGGCGATGGCGTACTACACGAGCCCCGATACGGTGCTGACGGCGGCCGAGCAAGTCCGTGAGCGCGCGGCCCGTTTTCTGGGTTGCGAGCCGGACGAGTTGTTGATCACGCGCTGTACGACGGAAGGAATGAACACCGTGTCCCAGGGGATTCGCTGGACTGCGGGCGATCACGTGCTCACGACGAATCTGGAGCACGATGGTGGCAGCATGTGTTGGGCGTATCAGGCACAACGACGCGGCGTGGTCGTCGACAAGGTCGCAATCGCGCTGGACGAGCACGATAGCAACGCCATCGTGCAACGATTCGCCGCAGCGATCACGCCGCAGACGCGCGTGATCAGCGTAAGCCACATCATTTCCTCCATCGGTCTGCGCATGCCGATTGTCGAGATCAGCGCCCTGGCAAGACAGCGCGGCATCCTCTGCGTCGTCGATGGGGCACAGGCCGGCGGCGCGATGCCGGTCGACGTCAAGGCACTCGGTTGCCACGCGTATGCGACGAGTGGGCACAAGTGGCTCATGGGCCCGAAGGGCACCGGCCTGCTCTATGTCAGTCGCGATGCAAGTGAAGCGATTCGTCCGATCCAGTGGCAGGACGCACACACTTACGGTGCGGAGTCCGCCGGCGTCGGTCCGCTACCGCTCGCGCTCGGCCTGGGCGCCGCCATCGAACGCATGCAGAACATCGGCATGGCCGAGGTCGAGCGTCACAACGTTGCGTTACGTAACCGCGCTTACGCTGAACTGGCTCGGATGAAACGTCTGCGCGTGGTCGGGCCGCCGCCGGGACCTTTGGCCACTGGCATCGTCGCCTGCATATTGCCGGCGGAGATCGACAGCATGAAGTTGCGAGACACGCTGCTGCACAAGCAGCGCATCATCGTGAAAATGAGCGAGAAGCGTCAGTTCAACGGCTTCCGGCTCTCGCCCCATATCCTCAACACCGAAGCGCAGGTCGATACCGCGCTCGCCGCGCTTCGCGCAGAACTCGCCTGACGACTGTCACTGGGAGATGGGAACGTCGACGTGGCTGTCGTTGAACCACTCGACGCGCAAGGGTTCTTTCGCATCCGTGATGGACTCGTCGCCGACGTCCTTTCCCGTTCCATAGTTGACTTGAGCGAACGGCCCGCGATTGACGTCGACGACGACGAGCAGGCGACTGCCCTTGCTCAGCCGCCGGCTCACCAGCAAAGTGACGAACAATGCCCACGCGCCAAGCGCAATTGCGAGCTTCGTGAGGGTCATACACTATTCTAGTCCCTGCCAGCCGGGAGACAGACATGTCGGACATCACTCCGGAGCTCGTTGCCGAAGAGCTGAAGCATCAGATGCTGCCCGTGCCACTGGCGGCCCGGCCCATCCTGCTCGAGGCGATGGCGAATTTGATTGCGAAACAGGTGGCTGCCGAGCGGACACGCTGCCGTGCAGTCTGCGAGCAGCGCGCCGAGCTATGGCGGAACACGGAGGGCGGCGCGAGCCCTCTCGCACAAGAGGCAAGGTCAAGAGCAAACGAAGCGATCTATATCGCCGATCTGTTGCACTAGCCGCCGGCGGCCAGCGCAAATTTGTCCTGAAGGATGATCACGCTCGCGACCCGCTGCAGACCGCCTTCCATCGCGATGCGTCGATCGGCTGGACACTCGAGCAGCCGATCCAGCGCTGCACCCACCTTCGTCATGTCATAAATGGGTTGGTCTTGCGCCGCTTGCGATGCGAACGTGTCCCGATAGAACGCGAGCATCGGATCGTTCTCGGCGCGGGTCGGAGGCGTGGTGAACGGGTGCTTCTGGCGGTCGTAGACCTCCGGGATCAACACGTCCTTCGCTGCTTCGCGAAGAACATGCTTCTCGCGGATGCCTTTGACTTTCATGCTCACCGGAACCCGGGCCGCGGCATCGGCAACGTGGTGGTCGAGGAACGGCACGCGTCCCTCGATCGAATGAGCCATCTCCATGCGGTCAGCGAGATAGTTCAGAATGAAATTCGGCAGCACCGTTTTCGCATTCACATAGAGCATTTGATTGAGACGATCGCGGCCGGCTATGCGCTGTGCAAGCGGCAGGCGATCCAGTGCAGACAGCAGAGGCATGTGTCCCTGGAGGCGCGCTGCCAGATCGTCGCGGAAAAGAGGCGCGACGCCGCTCATCATCGCAGCGCTGACATTGAGCGTGGCCGGTAACCATCCGAGCGTGCGCTCGATTGCCTTCATTTCCGGATTGCTGACCTGCGTCGGCATCAGGATTGCGCGGGTCGCTGGATTGGCGCCGAGCATTTGCTCCAACAGAGCGCCTCGTTCAGCGGCGCTCACGGCCGGGTTGTCGTTGAGCGCATCGACCCGGAAGTACGGATAGCCTCCCAGCATCTCGTCGGCGCCTTCGCCGGTGAAGACCACCTTGATGCCCGCATCGCGCACTGCGCGGCTGAGCAGATACTTCGCGACGCCGTGACCATTGAACATCTGGGTCTCGGCGTGCCACACGGCATCCGCATAAGCGTCGGCAATTTCGCGGCCGGTGATCGGGATCGGATGATAGGCAGCGCCGACATGCCTTGCCTGCGCTTCGGCAATGCTCGCTTCGTCGTACAACGGATTCTCGAACGTCAGCGTGAACGCGCGGATCGGCCGGTCCGTGCTCTGCTGCGCCAGGCCCAGCACCGCGCAGGAATCGATGCCGCCGCTGAGATACGACGCGACCTCGACGTCGGCGATCAATCTCTGCTGAACGGAATCCAGCAGAGCCTTGCGGAAGTCTGCGACGACCTCGGCTTCGCTGCGCGTATCGCGCGTCATCTGTTCGGCGGTTGGAATCTCCCAATCCCAATACGGGTAGATGCGAACGTCCCCGTGCCTGGCGATCGCGTAACAACCTGGAGGGACGGTGCTGATGCCCGCGAACTCGGTCTTTTCGTGAGATCTGCCGACACCTCCGGTGGCTCCCTCCAGATCCCAGGCGGCCGGCACACCCATGGCCAGCAGCGCCTTGATCTCCGAGGCGAAGAACACCTCGCCATTCACGATCGAGTAGTAGAGGGGCTTGATGCCGAAGCGATCGCGGATCGCAATCATTGCCTGTTGGCGCTCGTCGGCGATGATCACCGCGAACTCACCTCGCAGCTCGCTTGCTGCCTGCATGCCGCGTTCGTCGTACAAATGCAGGGCGATTTCGCTATCGCTCTCGGTCGAGAACCGATAGCCGCTCGCACGCAAGCGGTCGCGAATCTCGCGAAAGCCGTAGAACTCGCCGTTGACGACCAGGTGAACCGCGCCGTCGGGACTGGTCATCGGTTGCTCGCCGTTGTTCAGCCCAATGATGGACAGTCGCGTGTGTCCGAGCGTCCACCGGCCATCGCGCGACATCCAGCTACCCGAACCGTCCGGTCCGCGATGCTGCAGGCTTCGGAGAGCCGCAGCGCGCCGTTCGGGCAGCAGCCCGCGGCGGGTCATGGCGGCGAAGATTCCGCACATTCGAGATGTCCTTTGCGAAGTGGCGGCAATGATGCGTCATCTGCGATACGCCGCAAACTGCTGAAAGTGACGGGTCACTTCACCCGTTCGGAAGTTTCGCCGGTCTGCCGGTGCTATTCGCCGGTAATGGCGCCCGCGATGTAACCCGCGAGCAGTTTGCCGTGTCTTACGCCCAAGCCCCGCAACAACGCGGACAAGCAGCGAAGAGACCCGAGGAGACCGTCATGATTACTTCCTTCAGCCGCAAAGCCCAGACCGCTGTCTGCATGATCCTGTCGGCTGTCATCGTCGCCGCCAGCCTGTCCCTCGGCGCCTTTGCCGCCGAGCACGCTGCCGCACACGACGGCTACTCGGTCACGATCACGCAGATTCAGTAAGTCCCGCCCCCTGCCGGCGTCGCCTTTCAAGGCACGCCGGCAGGCTTTGGCCCTCAGTCACTTCCCACGGGCAGAGAGCCCTGATACTGGCGGCCCCAATTCCATCGCGGCATATCCTGTTCGCCGCTTGCATAAAGATAGACGCTGCACTGACCAGTTGAGAGCTTGCCCGGCGGCTCTGACGTTGATCTCGATCGGAACGTCACCGGTGGGAAGCAACGTCATCAGTCCCACGACATCCATAGAGTCCGCTGACTCCCGAACGATTCGAAACCACTCCCAGCCGTCCACGGCCACGTGCAGACCTTCAATGCCATAGAGCAGCTCATAGAGTGCTGATCCAACTTGATCGTCGGACTCTTGTACACCAGGACTTGACAGGGTTTGCATCGACGTCATTCGCCGATCGAGACCGAGTGAATGCTCGAGGGCACCACTTGATACGTGTAGGGCACGAACAGCGCCAGCTCCAGCAGACCCATGCGCACCCAGCGGACCGGACGATCGATGCCGGACGTCACGATCCTGTAGTCATCGCCGAGCGCAGCGGCGACCTTTTTGGCGTCCGCAGCATACAGCGCAATGATTTCCTCTCGATAACGATGCGGGGCGACGATGCTGATGTCGACGCTGCCGCTGGCTTCGAGCTTGGTCCGCCCGACTTCCTTGACGCCTGCAGTGAAGTCTTTGAGCTTGCTGATCAACGCCTGCCCATTGGCTCCCGTCGGCGGGATGCGCGTCTTCACGCTAATGCGAGTGATGCTCGTGTCCGGCCTGTCGCCCGGCGACAGAACCACCGTGGCGGAATCGACCTTGAGCGGAATGACCAGGTCGCTCTCGTCGATCACGCTGAGCTCGATGCTGCCATCGCGAGTGGCGTTCGCGAGTGCATTGCGGAGCGTCGCGTAGATCTCTTCCTTTCTCGCCGCCGCTTCGCGCGTGTCGTTGCGGACGTTGACCTGCAACAGCAGGAAGTCGCCCGTCTTCCGCAGGAACGTTCCCGGCAGACCGCCCTCATCGCTGCGACTCGCCGTGACGACGACTTCCTCTACGCCCTGAGCGAAAGAAACCGGTGCAACGCCCAGCAGACAAACGACGAGAAGCAGAACTCGAGATGAAGCAGCGCGCTGGTGGATACGCATATGCCCTTCCCCGTTGTTGTTGTCTCCGAGGTTGCATAGTGCTGCCTGACGCAGTGAACGTTGGCTGAATACGAGTGTCCTTACGAACCTCGCGCGAGCACGCTCGGTCGACGGCCGGTCGCCGCTGCCTTCACCATTGCGATTGCGGCATAGAGCACTACGCAGACCACGAGCCAACGAAGCAGGTCCACCGACATGCTCTTCACGATGAACGCGGCGACGAGCACGGCGGGAATTCCACCCAATGCGATGCCAGTTGCAATCCGCAGATCAATTTCACCGATCGAGATGTAACGCATGCTCGCGCCCGTCGCCGTCAGCGCGGCTCCTGCGGCCATGATCGGAAAGCTCAGGCGCGGGTCCATGCCCATCAAGCTGAGCATGATCAGCGTCGGCGCGTAGTTGCCGATTCCAAAGTTCAACAGGATGCCGAACAGGAAGTTCGCGGCGATGGCGATCGCTGCCAGCGGCATAGGCAAGCCCGTTGCCGTGCCGCCGCCGGGCATCAGGTGCAGATTGGTGAGGGCATAGAGAATCGCAGCGAGGATGAGCGCGAAGCCGACGACCAGCTGCACAACCCACACCTTGGCCCTGATGACCAGCGAGACTCCCAGGAGCCCGCCCATGAGCAGCGCCAGCACACAGCCGATGAGCAGCATCGGGTCGACCAGAACGCCGAGGAGCACGAGAAAGATGATCGCTTGCGCAACCGACGGCAACGTATGCCCGACGAGCATCGTGCAGGGGATCAGGCGATCCGGCACGAGTCGGCGGAACTTGAGCCACGCCATCGTCGGCGCGAACGAGCCGACGCCGAGCGTATCGAAGAAGTTGGTGATTGCTCCGAGCGCGATGGCTTCGAGCCGCGGCGCGGCGCGGCGGGCCGCAGCGGCCCGGACCAGCATCAGCGCGTAGAGGACTACGGCAAGTGCGAGCGGAATCAAAAGAGCTGTGAGCATTCTTGTTCGTCAGTTCAAGGCCAACTAGTATGAGAAAAGCGCATGCCAATGCCGGGAGCCCACCATGCTGAGTAGAACACGATTCTTGACACAGAGAGAGCTTTCGCTCGCCGGAGCAGTCGCCCTGACGCTGGGTCTCGCGGCGATCTCATCTGCGCCCGTCAGCGCACAAACACCTGCCAAGGCGCCGGGCAGCGGCAAGACCTGGGTCGCACCGCGTACGCCTGATGGAGTCCCCGACCTGCAGGGCAACTGGAGCAACGAAACCCAGACGCCGCTGGAGCGGATGGGGAATCAGGGTCCCACGCTGACCGAAGCGCAGGCGGCCGCGCTCGAGAAGCGCGCTCAGGACGTGGACGAGTTCCGCGACCGACCCACTGACCCCAACGAGAAGGCGACCAAGGAAAACGGCACCTACGACCTGGCAGCGGTACCGGGCGAACCGACGTTCGTCGAGCGGGTTGCCCAAGCGGCCGGCGGCAACGTCGGCGGCTACAACGGCTTCTGGCTCGACCCGGGAAACAAGGTCGTCCGCATCGACGGTGTCGCGCGCAGCTCGATCGTCGTCGATCCAGCCGACGGGCACATTCCCGCGCTGACCGACGCAGGCAAAAAGCGCATGGCGGAACGCATGGGCTTCGCGAAGAAGTTCGGCGAGTTCGACGGCCCTGAAGTCAGGTCGCTCTCCGACCGCTGCCTCACCTCATTCGGCTCGAATGCCGGGCCGCCGATGCTGCCGAACTACTTCTACAACAACAACTACACCATCGTGCAGACGAAGGACCACGTCATGATCATGACGGAGATGGTCCATGACGCGCGCATCATCCGGTTGGGAGCAACGAAGCACGCGCCAGCGCAAGTCCATTCCTGGTTCGGCGATTCGATCGGACATTGGGAAGGCGACACGCTCGTGGTCGAGACGACGAATATTCATCCGACCCAACTGGCGCAGTCGTCGCCGTTCGGCCCCTATCGCGGCGCATCCGACAAGTTGCAGGTCACCGAGCGAATCACGCGCACGGGTCCGGATGTGCTGAACTACAAGTTCACTGTGGAAGACCCGTCGACGCTCACCGCGTCGTACAGCGGCGAGCTGCCGTTCAACCGCATCAACGAGCCGATTTACGAGTACGCCTGCGCCGAGGGGAATTACGCGCTGCCGGGCATGCTGGCGGGAGCACGTGAGCAGGAACGGTCGCAGACGGAGCAGAAGAAGGAATAGTCAGTCGGCAGCTCCGGCGCCGATCTTCTTCATCCACGGCGATGCGGACGGCGTCCGGCTGGAGCATATCGCCGAGATGTTCAGGCTGAAGGGCGGCGAGATCATGGGCGACATGCGGCCGCGCAGCGCGTCGCGCCTGGCCGTTTTGCCCGAC
>DASYRK010000077.1:0-36470 GCA_036004505.1 Steroidobacteraceae bacterium | reverse complement strand
CGGGCGGCGAGGTCCGCGGCAGGTGCACCGGTCGCCGGGAACATGCGGAGCGAGGAGATGGACGAGCGCAAGGCGCTGATCCTGCAGGCAATCGTCGAGCAGTACATCGAGACGGCCCAGCCCGTGGGATCGCAGACCGTGGCTCGTTCGCGACGACTCGGCGTGTCGAGCGCGACCGTCCGCAACGACATGACGGTCCTCGAGCGCGAGGGCTACATCACCCAGCCCCACACGAGTGCCGGTCGGATACCGACCGACAAGGGCTACCGCTTCTTCGTCGACACGCTGCTGAAGTATCAGCCGTTGGAGAACGATCAGGTCGCGGCGATCCGCAACCGGCTCGGCGCGCTCGCCGACGATCCGAAGGCGCTGGTCGCTGCCGCCTCGCAGATGCTGTCGAGCGTGACGCGGCTGGCCGGCGTCGTGACGTTGCCGCGGCAGAGCCATGCGGCGCTCAGTCAGATCGAGTTCGTGCCGCTCTCCGACAATCGCGTGCTCGCGATCCTGGTCGTGAACGGCCGCGAAGTGCAGAACCGCATCCTGCAGCTGGAGCGCTACTACGGCGCCGACGAGCTGCGGCGCGCGTCGAACTATCTCAACATGGAGTTCCGCGGCAAGGAGCTGAGCGCGGTGCGCGAGCACCTGGTCGGGCAGCTGAAGGAAACGCGCGAGCACCTCAACGAGATGATGCTCGACGCGATCCGCCTGGCGCAGCAGGTGGTCAACGTGCCGCCGGTCAGCGCCGGCCGCATGGAATATGTGATCGCCGGCGAGACCAACCTGATGAACTTCGCCGAGCTCTCCAACGTGGAGAAGCTGCGGCGGCTGTTCGATGCGTTCACCCAGCAGCGCGACATCCTGCACCTGCTCGACCAGAGCCTGCGCGCCGAGGGCGTGCAGATCTTCATCGGCCAGGAATCGGGCTACACGATCCTGGACGATTGCAGCATCGTTACGGCGCCGTACTCGCTGGACCAGGAAGTCGTCGGCGTGCTCGGCGTCATCGGTCCGACCCGCATGGCCTACGAGCGCGTGATTCCGATCGTCGACATCACGGCCAAGCTCCTGGGCTCCGCCTTGAATTCGCGGGCCTGAGCCGCCATTCCCGCCGCTTATGATGTCGGGCTCGAGCCTGCTGCGCAGGAGCGGCCGACCTGCAGCCTTTGCACGAAATGGGAGAAGGAGTGAGATGACGGTGCCAAACGAGCATGAAGGCGGGGCCCGCCCGGCGCCTCCCGGCACGGAGGAAGAAGGCGCCGACGTCGGCGCCCTGCAGGCAGCCCTGGCTGCCGCCGAGAGCCGCGCGCTGGAGAGCCGGGACCTCTATATGCGCGCCCTGGCGGAGCTGGACAACGTGCGCAAGCGAGCCGTGCGGGACGTCGAGCACGCCCACAAGTTCGGGATCGAGCGCGTCGCCAACGACCTGATCGGCGTCAAGGACAGCCTCGAGCTGGGCCTGGCGAGCGGCGCGTCGGCGGATGCGTTGCGGGAGGGGACGCGGGCGACGCTGCAGCTGCTGAGCAAGGCCCTGGAAAAGGCGGGGGTCACCGAGATCGTCCCGCAGGGCGAGCAATTCAACCCGGAGCTGCACGAGGCCATGGTCATGCAGCCGTCCGCGGAAGTCGTGCCGAACTCGATCGTGCAGGTCGTGCAGAAGGGCTATCAGCTCAACGGCCGCCTGCTGCGCCCGGCGCGGGTCATCGTCGCCAAAGAGCCGTAGCCCCTTGAAAGGCCCTTGATAAGGAATAGGGCCAGCCGCATCTAGCCGGACAATCGACACACTATTCAGTCAGGTTTTCAGGAGCTTCTCGCAATGAGCAAAGTCATCGGCATCGATCTCGGCACGACCAACTCGTGCGTCGCGATCATGGAAGGGGGCAAGCCGCGCGTGATCGAGAACAGCGAGGGTGATCGCACTACGCCGTCGATCGTCGCGTTCACGAAGGACGACGAAGTGCTGGTCGGCCAGTCCGCCAAGCGCCAGGCCGTCACCAATCCCCACAACACGCTGTTCGCCGTGAAGCGCCTGATCGGCCGCAAGTTCCAGGACGACGTCGTGCAGAAGGACGTCGGCATGGTGCCGTACAAGATCGCCAAGGCCGACAACGGCGATGCCTGGATCGAAGTGAACGGCAAGAAGATGGCGCCGCCGGAAATCTCGGCGCGCGTGCTCATGAAGATGAAGAAGACCGCCGAGGACTTCCTCGGCGAGACCGTGACCGAAGCCGTCATCACCGTGCCGGCCTACTTCAACGACTCGCAGCGCCAGGCGACCAAGGACGCCGGCCGCATCGCGGGCCTCAACGTCAAGCGCATCATCAACGAGCCGACGGCGGCCGCGCTGGCGTACGGCCTCGACAAGCAGGGCGGTGACCGCAAGATCGCCGTGTACGACCTCGGCGGCGGCACGTTCGACATCTCCATCATCGAAGTCGCGGACGTCGACGGCGAGCGCCAGTTCGAAGTGCTCGCAACCAACGGCGACACGTTCCTCGGCGGCGAGGACTTCGACAAGCGCGTCATCGACTATCTCGGCGAGGAGTTCAAGAAGGAGAGCGGCGTCGACGTGCGGCGCGATCCGCTGGCGATGCAGCGCCTGAAGGAAGCGGCCGAGAAGGCCAAGATCGAGCTGTCGAGCAGCCAGCAGACCGACATCAACCTGCCGTACATCACGGCGGACGCCTCCGGTCCGAAGCACCTCAACATCAAGCTGACGCGCTCGAAGCTCGAGTCGCTGGTCGAGGACCTGGTGCAGAAGACGATCGAGCCGTGCCGCATCGCGTTCAAGGACGCCGGCGTGTCCACCCAGGACATCTCCGAGGTGATCCTGGTCGGCGGCCAGACCCGCATGCCGCTGGTGCAGAAGGCCGTGAAGGACTTCTTCGGCAAGGAGCCGCGCAAGGACGTGAACCCCGACGAGGCGGTCGCGGTCGGCGCGGCGATCCAGGGCGGCGTGCTGTCCGGCGAAGTGAAGGACGTGCTGCTGCTCGACGTCACGCCGCTGTCGCTCGGTATCGAGACGCTCGGCAGCGTGATGACCAAGCTGATCGAGAAGAACACGACGATTCCAACCAAGGCGCAGCAGACGTTCTCGACCGCGGACGACAACCAGGGCGCGGTGACGATCCACGTCCTGCAGGGCGAGCGTCAGCGCGCGGGCGACAACAAGTCGCTCGGCCAGTTCAACCTCGAGGGCATTCCGCCGGCGCCGCGCGGCATGCCGCAGATCGAAGTCACGTTCGACATCGATGCCAACGGCATCCTCAACGTGTCGGCGAAGGACAAGGCCACCGGCAAGGAGCAGAAGATCGTCATCAAGGCCTCGAGCGGCCTCAACGAGGACGAGATCAAGCGCATGGTCAAGGACGCCGAGTCGCACGCCGAGGAAGATCGCAAGTTCCGCGAGCTGGTCGAGGCGCGCAACAAGGCGGACGCGCTGCTGCACCAGACCGAGAAGGCGCTGAAGGATCTCGGCGAGAAGGTGTCGCCGTCCGATCGCGCCAACGTCGAGTCCGCGATGGCCGACCTGAAGCGCGTCATCAACGATGACGACAAGGGCGTCATCGAGACCAAAGCGAACGCGCTGGCGCAGGCTTCCGCAGCGATCGCGCAGCAGGCTTACGCGCAGGCGGGGCCGGCGGGCGGCGAGGGCAGCGGTGCGAGCGGCGCGCCGGGCGGCGGCAGTGCTGCGGGCGGCGGTGCTGCCGGCGGCAAGGACGACGTGCTCGACGCGGAGTTCGAAGAGGTCAAGGACAGTAAGAACGGGTGAGACCGGATGCCTTTCCGGCGCCACTTAACGTGGCGCCGGACCGGTCGAACGACGGCGCAGGAGGCGCCGGCTGGACGACGCGGCAGGACGCTTCCCTGGAATTACGGTAGTGTCGGGCCGAAGCCCGAGCTACACAGAATCCAAGAAAACAAATGGCCAAGCGGGATTACTACAAGGTGCTCGACGTCGCGCGGACTGCGACCGAAGTCGAGATCAAGAAAGCCTATCGCCGCCTGGCGATGAAATATCACCCCGATCGCAACCCGAACGATCATGAGGCGGAAGACAAGTTCAAGGAGGCCAAGGAGGCCTACGAAGTGCTGTGCGACGCGCAGAAGCGCGCGATCTACGATCAGCACGGCCACGAGGGACTCGCGGCGCGCGGCGGCGGCGGCTTCAGCGCAGCCGACGCTTTCAGCGACATCTTCGGCGACGTCTTCGGCGACATTTTCGGCGGCGGCCGCCGCGGCGGGCGCCAGGTGTTCCGCGGCGCCGACCTGCGCTACGACCTGGAGCTCGATCTCGAGCAGGCCGTGTTCGGCCACGAGTCGGAAGTCGAATTCACCACACTCGGCGAATGCGAACTGTGCAAGGGCAGCGGGGCGGCGCCTAAGTCGAAGGTCGTGACCTGCGACACCTGCCACGGTTCGGGCCAGGTCCGCATGCAGCAGGGCATCTTCGCAGTCCAGCAGACCTGTCCCCGCTGCAAGGGCCGGGGCCAGGTGATCACCGAGCCCTGCGACAGCTGCCTCGGTCAGGGGCGCAGCCGCAGGAAGAAGAGCCTCGCAGTGAAAGTGCCGGCAGGCGTCGACAACGGCGACCGGATCCGGCTCGCGGGCGAGGGCGAGGCCGGCCGCAACGGCGGTCCGCCGGGCGATCTCTACGTCGAGATCCGCGTGCGCGAGCATCCCATCTTCGAGCGCGACGGCAGCCACCTGTCGTGCGAGGTGCCGGTGAGCTTCGTCACCGCGACGCTGGGCGGAACGGTCGAAGTGCCGACGCTCGGCGGCAACGTCGATCTCAAGGTGCCGATAGAGACGCAGTCGGGGCGCGTGTTCCGCCTGCGCGAGAAAGGCGTCAAGCCGGTACGCGGCGGTCCGACGGGCGACCTGTTCTGCCGCGTCGTGGTCGAGACGCCGGTGAATCTCACCGACGAGCAGAAGGGGCTGCTGCGCAAACTGGAGGAGTCGATGAGATCGAGCACGCGCAATCACAGCCCGCGGCAGCATTCCTGGCTGGACGGTGTGAAGCGCTTCTTCGAGGCGATGCGCAGCTGAGCGGCATGAAGGTGCGCGAGCTGCAAGTCGCGATCTTGGGCGTTTCAGGGCGCATGGGCCGCGCGCTGATCGCCGCCGTCGACGAATCCCCCGGAGCCGTCATCAAGGGCGCGAGTGCGTCGGCCGGCAGCCGCTGGCTGGGGCAGGACGTCGCCGCCGTCATTGGCGGTGCGCCGCGGCACGTTGCCATCACGGGCGATCCCGGCGCGGCGATCAACGCCGCCGAGGTCGCAATCGATTTCACCCTCCCGAACGCGACCGCCGCGAATCTCGCCGCCTGCGTGGCCGCGAAGCGTCCGGTCGTGATCGGCACCACCGGACACGACGAGGCGCAGCGGGCGCAGATCGCCGCCGCCGCGAGCCAGATCGCGATCGTCATGGCGCCGAACATGAGTCTCGGCGTGAACCTGTTGCTGAAGCTCGTTGAGTTGACTGCAGGAAAGCTCGACGCGAGCTACGACATCGAAGTCTTCGAAGCTCACCACCGCGGCAAGAAAGATGCGCCCTCGGGCACCGCGCTCGCGCTTGGCGCGGCGGCTGCTGAGGCGCGCGGCGTGAAGCTGAGCGACTCGGCGGAGTACGCGCGGCACGGCGCGGGCGAGCCGCGGCGGCGCGGCGCGATCGGCTTTTCCGTGTTTCGGGGCGGCGACGTCGTCGGCGACCACACGGTCACCTTCGCCGGCGCCGGCGAGCGCATCGAGCTGACGCATCGCGCGAGCGACCGGCTGGCGTTCGCCCGCGGCGCCGTGCAGGCCGCGCGCTGGCTCGTCGGCCGCCCGCCCGGCCTCTACTCCATGCAGGACGTCTTGGGCCTTGTGTAAGTCGGTCTTCAGCCCGACATCACTGGCCATTGATGACTTCGATCTGTAGACTCTCGTCCCTCAGCACGCGGCGAAATTCTTGTCTGCGGGATCGGCCTGAAAGCCAATCTCGCCGTCAGCATGCGTGTCTGAAACGACTGACGACGGGAGCCCTGAAGTGACGACACCTGCTGTACTTGCACTCGAAGACGGCACCGTGTTTCACGGCCGTTCCATCGGCGCCAAGGGCAATACGACCGGCGAGGTGGTGTTCAACACCGCCATGACCGGCTATCAGGAAATTCTCACGGACCCGTCGTACTGCCGGCAGATCGTCACGCTGACCTACCCGCACATCGGCAACACCGGCACCAATCCCGAGGACCTCGAAGCCGGCGCGGTGTACGCCGCCGGCCTGATCGTTCGCGACCTGCCCGCGGTGTACTCGAACTGGCGCGCCGCCGAGTCGCTGGAGTCCTTCCTGCAGCGGGGCAAGGTGGTCGCGATCGCCGACATCGACACGCGCAAGCTGACGCGCATCCTGCGCGAGAAGGGCGCGCTCGCCGGCTGCATCATGACGGGCGAGAAAGCAGCGGCAACCGCAGCCGTGCACGCGGCGCGCAAATTCCCGGGCCTGAAGGGCATGGACCTCGCGAAGGTCGTGTCGACCAAGCGCGTCTACCAGTGGAACGAGGGCACGAACTGGCAGATCGAGACCGGACCGAAGGCCCGTCCGGGACAGCGGCTGCACGTCGTCGCCTACGACTTCGGCATCAAGCGCAACATCCTGCGGTGCCTCGCCGATCACGGCTGCCGCATTACCGTCGTGCCCGCGCAGACGCCCGCCGAGCAGGTGATCGCGCTCAATCCGGAAGGTGTGTTCCTCTCGAACGGTCCCGGCGATCCGGAGCCGTGCACGTACGCGATCGAAGCGATCAGAAAGCTGCTCGAAACCGACCTGCCGATCTTCGGCATCTGCCTCGGTCACCAGCTGCTCGGCCTCGCCAGCGATGCGAAGACCGTGAAGATGAAGTTCGGTCACCACGGCGCGAATCACCCGGTGCTCGACATCGCGAGCGGCCGCGTGCTGATCTCGTCGCAGAACCACGGCTTCGCGGTCGACGAGACCACGCTCGGCGCGAACGTGAAGGTGACGCACAAGTCGCTGTTCGACGGCTCGCTGCAGGGCATCGAGCGCACCGACCGGCCGGCCTTCAGCTTCCAGGGACATCCCGAGGCGAGTCCCGGCCCGCACGAGGTGCGCGCGTCGTTCGGCCGCTTCATCGCGATGATTCACGACCGGCTCAACGCGCAGAGCGCGGCGCGCGAAGCCGGCAAGAAAGTGGCAGAGGGGTGAGCCCGGTGCCTTTCCGACGCCACTTGACGTGGCGGCGGACCGGGCGAACGCCGGCGCAGGACGCGCCGGCCGGACGACGCGGCAGGATGCCTTGACTGCAGGAGATGTGATTGCCTAAGCGAACCGACATCCAGAGCGTGCTGATCATCGGCGCCGGCCCGATCGTCATCGGCCAGGCGTGCGAGTTCGACTACTCGGGCGCGCAGGCCTGCAAGGCGCTCAAGGAGGAGGGCTACCGTGTCGTCCTGGTGAACTCGAATCCGGCGACGATCATGACGGATCCCGAGACTGCCGATGCGATCTACATCGAGCCGGTCAACTGGCGCACAGTCGAGCGCATCATCGAGAAGGAGCGGCCGAACGCGCTGCTGCCGACGATGGGCGGGCAGACCGCGCTCAACTGCGCGCTCGACCTGGTGCGCGAAGGCGTGCTGGAGAAATACGGCGTCGAGCTGATCGCAGCGTCGCGCCAAGCGATCGACATGGCGGAAGACCGCGAGCGCTTCCGCAACGCCATGCGCGAGATCGGCCTCGAATCGCCGCGCTCGCGCATCGCGCACAGCATGGAAGAAGCGCTGGCGGTGCAGGCCGAGATCGGCTTCCCGACCGTGATCCGCCCGTCGTTCACGCTCGGCGGCTCCGGCGGCGGCATCGCCTACAACCGCGAGGAGTTCGAGGAGATCGTCGAGCGCGGGCTCGACGCGTCGCCGACCTCCGAGGTGCTGCTCGAGGAGTCGGTGCTCGGCTGGAAAGAATACGAGATGGAGGTCGTGCGCGACCGCCACGACAACTGCATCATCATCTGTTCGATCGAGAACCTCGATCCGATGGGCGTGCACACCGGCGACTCGATCACGGTCGCACCCGCGCAGACGCTCACGGACAAGGAATACCAGCGCATGCGCGACGCGTCGATCGCCGTGCTGCGCAAGATCGGCGTGGAGTGCGGCGGCTCGAACGTGCAGTTCGCGCTCAGCCCGAGCGACGGGCGCATGCTGATCATCGAGATGAACCCGCGCGTCTCGCGCTCCTCGGCGCTCGCATCGAAAGCGACCGGCTTCCCGATCGCCAAGGTCGCCGCCAAGCTCGCCATCGGCTACACGCTCGATGAGCTCAAGAACGACATCACCGGCGGCGCGACCCCGGCGGCGTTCGAGCCGACGATCGACTACGTCGTGACCAAGATTCCGCGCTTCACGTTCGAGAAGTTCCCGGGCGCGAACGACCGCCTGACGACGCAGATGAAGTCGGTCGGCGAGGCGATGGCGATCGGCCGCACGTTCCAGGAGTCGCTGCAGAAAGCGCTGCGCAGCCTGGAAGTCGGCACGGACGGTCTCGACCCGATTCTCAAGCTGCCGCTCGCGGAGAGCGAGCAACATCGGCTGCGCGAAGAGCTGCGCATGCCGGGGCCGAACCGCATCCGCTACGTCGGCGATGCATTCCGCGCCGGCTTGCCGCTCGACGAAGTGCACTCGTTGTCGCGCATCGACCCGTGGTTCCTCGCGCAGATCGAGGATCTCATCCGCGAAGAGAGCGCGGTGCAGTCGCAGGGCCTCGAGGCTTTCGAGCGCGACCGCGTGCGTGCGCTCAAGCGCAAAGGATTCTCGGACCGCCGGCTCGCGACGCTCCTCGGCATCGACGAGAACAGCGTGCGCCGGCGTCGCATCACGATGGGCATCCGTCCGGTCTACAAGCGCGTCGACACCTGCGCCGCGGAGTTCGCCACCTCGACCGCGTACATGTATTCGACGTACGACGAGGAATGCGAAGCGGCGCCGACGGATCGCAAGAAGATCATGATTCTCGGCGGCGGTCCGAATCGCATCGGCCAGGGCATCGAGTTCGACTACTGCTGCGTGCACGCCGCGCTGGCGCTGCGCGCAGCGGGATTCGAGACGATCATGGTCAACTGCAATCCCGAGACCGTCTCGACCGACTACGACACGTCCGATCGCCTGTACTTCGAGCCGCTCACGTTCGAAGACGTCATGGAGATCATCGACAAGGAGAAGCCGCTCGGCGTGATCGTGCAGTACGGCGGCCAGACGCCGCTGAAGCTGTGCCGCGCGCTCGAAGCGGCCGGTGCGCCGATCATCGGCACGACGCCGGATTCGATCGACATCGCTGAGGATCGCGAGCGCTTCCAGCAGCTGGTGCAGACGCTCGGCCTCAAGCAGCCGCCAAATTGCACGGCGCGCACCGAAGAGCAGGCGCTCTCGATGTCGAAGGCCGTCGGCTTCCCGCTGATCGTCCGGCCGTCGTACGTGCTTGGCGGGCGTGCGATGGAGGTCGTGTTCAACGAAGACGACCTGAAGACCTACATGACGGATGCGGTCAAGGTGTCGAACGACAGCCCCGTGCTGCTCGACCGCTTCCTCGACCTGGCGATCGAAGTCGACGTCGATGCGATCTGCGACGGCGAGGACGTTTACATCGGCGGCATCATGGAGCACGTCGAGCAGGCAGGCGTGCACTCCGGCGACTCCGGTTGCTCGCTGCCGCCGAACAGCCTCAGCGCGGAAACGCAGGCCGACCTGAAGGAGCAGACGCGCAAGCTGGCGCGCGCGCTCAAGGTCGTCGGGCTGATGAACATTCAGTTCGCGATCCAGAACGGCATCGTCTACATCCTCGAAGTGAATCCGCGTGCCTCGCGCACCGTGCCGTTCGTCTCCAAGGCGACCGGCGTGCCGCTGGCAAAGATGGCCGCGCTTGTGATGACCGGCAGCAAGCTCAAAGATCTCGACCTGACGACCGAGCGCGTGCCGGAGTTCTTCGCGGTGAAGGAGTCGGTGTTCCCGTTCGCGAAGTTCCCGGAGGCCGACCCGATCCTCGGTCCGGAAATGAAGTCCACCGGCGAGGTGATGGGCACCGGCCGCTCGTTCGGCGAGGCGTATGCGAAGGCGCAGCTGGCGTCCGGCGTCGTGCTGCCGACGCGCGGCGTGTGCTTGCTCAGCGTCCGTGAGCGCGACAAGCCTGCGGCGGTGACGCTCGCGCGGCGCCTGGTCGCGCAGGGCTTCGAAATCGTTGCGACCTCGGGAACCGCCAAAGCCATCAGCGACGCCGGCATCGAGTGCCGCGCTGCCAACAAAGTGCGCGAAGGACGACCGCACATCGTCGACATGATCAAGAACGACGAGATCGCGCTGATCGTGAACACGACCGAGGGCAAGCAGGCGATCTTCGAGTCGCGCTCGATCCGGCGCGAGGCCGTGCACAAGCGCGTCACTTATTACACGACGGTCGCGGCCGGGCTCGCGACCTGCGATGCCATCGCGCACATGAACGACGTGGACGTGAACCGGCTGCAGGATCTGCACCAGGCCGTGTCCGGAGGGAAAGCGTCATGAAACGGATGCCGCTGACGCTGAAGGGCGCGGAGCGCCTGCGTGGCGAGCTGAAACGCCTCAAGACCGAGGATCGGCCGCGCATCATCCAGGCGATCGCCGAGGCGCGCAGCCATGGCGATCTGAGCGAGAACGCCGAGTATCACGCCGCGCGCGAGCAGCAGAGCTTCTGCGAAGGGCGCATCAAGGACATCGAGGCGCACCTGTCGAATTCCGAGATCATCGACATCACGCGCTTGCCCGCGAGCGGCAAGGTCGTGTTCGGCGCGACCATCGACCTGGAAGACCAGGACGACGGCAATGAAGTCGTCTACCAGATCGTCGGCGACGCCGAGGCCGACATCAAGGACGGGCTGATCTCGGTGTCCTCGCCGATCGCGCGGGCGCTGGTCGGCAAGTCGCAGGGCGACGTCGTCGACGTGGTGGCGCCGAACGGCACGCGCACGTACGAAATCGTCGCCGTGAAATACGTGTGAGCCGGCTCGCCGCAGTGCTCCTGACTCTCTGGGCCGGGAGCCTGTGGACCGTGTGCGGAATCGCCGCGCCCGTCGCCTTCGCCGTGCTCGACGACCGTCACGCCGCTGGCCGCGTGGCTGGTACGTTGTTCGAGATCGAAACGTGGATCGGCGCCGCGTGCGCGCTGTTGCTTTTCGCGACCGCGCTCGTGCACAAGCCGCTCGCTCTTCGACTCGGTCCGCCGTGGCTCATTGCCGCGACTGCTGCTGCGCCGCTCGTCAGCGAGCTGGTCTTGTCACCGATGATGGCTGCGGCGCGCGCCGCCAACGACATGAGCCGCTTCGGACTGCTGCACGGCGTTTCGGCGGTGCTGTTCGTCGCTGCCGCGCTCGGTGCGCTCGCGCTAGTGCTGCGCTTCAATCGGCGGGCAGAATGATGCGCGGCTTGTCCTTGCGCGCGCGGTAGAAGACGCCGACGTTACCGATGCGCTGCACGAGCGCGCTGCCGGTCTTCTGCGCGAGCTCGGCAAAGATGCCGTCGCGCGCGTCGCGATCGCCGACGCGGGCGCGCACTTTCACCAGCTCGTGAGCGCCCAGCGCGGTCTCGAGCTCGGCGATGACGGCCGGCGACAGGCCGCCCTGGCCGATCAGCACGACGGGATCGCGCGCGTGGGCGAGCCCGCGCAGATGCTTCTTCTGTTTCTCGGTCAGGCTTTTCTGGGTCAGATTGGGTTGCATGCCTAAACGTACCAAATCGAGCCAGCGCTGGCTGCAGGAACACGAGAGCGACGTGTTCGTGAAGCGCGCCCGCGAGGCCGGCTTCCGCTCGCGCGCGATCTTCAAGCTCGAAGACATGCAGCGCACCGACCGGCTGCTGAAGCCGGGCATGACGATCGTCGACCTGGGCGCCGCGCCCGGCGGCTGGAGCCAGTACGCCGCGCGGCTGCTGAAGGGGCAGGGGCGCGTCGTCGCGCTCGACATCCTGCCGATGGACGCCATCGCGGGCGTCGAGTTCATCCAGGGCGACTTCACCGCGGATGAGGTGCTGGAGCAACTGATGAGCCTGCTCGGCGCGGACCGGCCGCAACTGGTGATGTCCGACATGGCGCCGAACATGTCCGGGATCGCGGCAGTCGACCAGGACCGCTCAATGCACCTGGCCGAGCTGGCGCTGGATTTCGCGACCCGGACGCTCGCGCCCGGCGGCGATTTCCTCGTGAAAGTGTTTCAGGGCCGGGACTTCCAGCCGTTCGTCCGGCAGCTGCGGGGGCTGTTCGACACCGTGAAGACCCGCAAGCCGCCGGCTTCCCGGCAGCGGAGCGCGGAACTTTATCTGCTGGCGCGCACCTTTAATTCTGGATGAGCCCGCCCCACTTCATGCCCATGACCCATGTCCTGATACGTATTGACCCATGCAGGGAACCGGTTATGGCATTGCCGGACCGGGTTGTAGTAGTGTCGGGACGACACCTGCCGCACCTGAATGACCCTCCCCGCTGAGCCGCATCCCTTCGAGGTAAGCGACTTTGAACGACCTAGCCAAGAACATCGTCCTGTGGATCGTGATTGCCGTGGTCGTCGCCACGGTCGTCAGCAATTTCAGCGCGCGATCCAACACGGTGCAGGACATCGGGTATTCGACGTTCCTCGAGCAGGTGAAGGAAGGCGGCGTCTCCGAGGTGCGGGTCAACAAGCACACCGACGTCATCCGTGGCAAGCACACCAACGGTGAAGAGTTCATCGTCTACAGCCCCGAGACCGACAATGATGCGCTGATCGGCCTGCTGGAAAAGTACAACGTCAAGTTCGACGGCACGGCGCCGGAGCGGCAGTCGTTCCTGATGCAGCTGTTCATCTCCTCGTTCCCGATCCTGCTGCTGATCGCGGTCTGGGTGTATTTCATGCGCCAGATGCAGGGCGGCGCGGGCGGCCGCGGCGCCATGTCGTTCGGCAAGAGCCGCGCGCGGCTGCTGGGCGAAGACCAGGTGCAGGTCACGTTCGCCGACGTCGCCGGCGTCGACGAGGCGAAGGAAGAGGTCGTCGAGATCGTCGAGTTCCTCAAGGACCCCGGCAAGTTCCAGCGCCTCGGCGGCAAGATCCCGCGCGGCGTGCTGATGGTCGGCTCGCCCGGCACGGGCAAGACGCTGCTGGCCCGCGCCATCGCCGGCGAGGCGAAGGTGCCGTTCTTCACGATTTCCGGTTCCGACTTCGTCGAGATGTTCGTCGGCGTCGGCGCCTCGCGCGTGCGCGACATGTTCGACCAGGCGAAGAAGCACGCGCCGTGCATCATCTTCATCGATGAAATCGACGCCGTCGGTCGCCATCGCGGCGCCGGACTGGGCGGCGGCCACGACGAGCGCGAGCAGACGCTCAACCAGCTGCTGGTCGAGATGGATGGTTTCGAAGGCACCGAAGGCGTGATCGTGATCGCCGCGACCAACCGCCCGGACGTGCTCGACCCGGCGTTGCTGCGCCCGGGCCGCTTCGACCGCCAGGTCGTCGTGCCGCTGCCGGACGTGCGCGGCCGCGAGCAGATCCTCAAGGTGCACATGCGCAAGCTGCCGCTCGCGGAAGACGTGAAGCCGCAGATCATCGCGCGCGGCACGCCGGGCTTCTCCGGCGCGGATCTCGCGAACCTCGTCAACGAAGCGGCGCTGTTCGCCGCGCGCGCCAATCGCCGCACCGTGACGATGGACGAGTTCGACCGCGCCAAGGACAAGATCATGATGGGCGCCGAGCGGCGCTCGATGGTCATGGACGACCAGGAGAAGAAGCTCACGGCCTATCACGAGGCCGGTCACGCGATCGTCGGCCTGACGGTGCCGGAGCACGACCCGGTCTACAAGGTGACGATCATTCCGCGTGGCCGCGCGCTCGGTGTGACGATGTTCCTGCCCGAGACCGATCGCTACAGCATCAGCAAGCGCCGGCTCGAGAGCAAGATCGCGACGCTGTTCGGCGGACGCATCGCCGAAGAGATCGTCTTCGGCGTGGAGTCGGTGACTACTGGCGCGTCCAACGATATCGAGCGCGCCACCGAGATCGCGCGCAACATGGTCACGAAGTGGGGCTTGTCGGACAAGCTTGGTCCGCTGACGTACAGCGAGGACCAGGGCGAGGTCTTCCTCGGCCGCTCGGTCACGCAGCACAAGCAGGTCTCCGACGTGACCGCGCACGTGATCGACGAGGAAGTGCGCCGGCTGATCGACTCGAACTACCAGCGCGCCAAGGGCGTTCTCGAGGGCAATCTCGACAAGCTGCACAAGATGGCCGAGGCGTTGATCAAGTACGAGACGATCGACGAGTCGCAGCTCCGGGACATCATGCAAGGCCGCGATCCGAAGCCGCCGGCGGACTGGGACGAGACGCCGACGAGCCCGTCGGGCGGCAGCAAGGCGCGCGATCGCGACAAGCCGGAAGCGCCGATCGGCAAGCCGGCGAGCCAGCATTGAAGAAACCGGCATTGAAGAAGATGCGGTGACTGATCGTTAGTGAAGAGCGGCCTCCACGGCCGCTCTTCCGTTTCTATGCTCCGCTGCGGCCCCTACACGCTCGACCTTGCCACGCCTGTCGTCATGGGCGTGCTCAACATCACGCCCGATTCCTTTTCCGACGGCGGCCGTTTCGCTGACGCGGCGGCTGCACTCCAGCATGCGCTGCGCATGGTCGAGGAGGGCGCGGCGCTGATCGACATCGGCGGCGAGTCGACGAGGCCCGGCGCGCAGGCGGTCGACGCCGAGGAAGAAATTCGCCGCGTCGTGCCCGTCATCGAAGCGCTCGCGGCGCGCACCGGCGTTCCGATCTCAATCGACACCAGCAAGCCCGCCGTGATGACGGCTGCCGTTCGAGCAGGCGCAACCCTGATCAACGACGTGCGCGCATTGCGGGAGCCGGGGGCGCTCGAGGCCGCAGCCGGCAGCGGGGCGGCGATCTGCCTGATGCACATGCAGGGCGAGCCGCGGACGATGCAGGCCGACCCGCGCTATGGCGACGTCGTGGCGGAAGTCCGCGACTTCCTGCGCGAGCGCGCCGCAGCGTGCCGGGCGGCCGGCGTTGCGCAGGACCGGCTGGTGATCGATCCGGGTATCGGCTTCGGCAAACGTCTTGAGCATAATCTCGCCTTGCTGGCCGGCCTGCCGGCGCTGGTTGCGCTGGGCTGGCCGGTGCTGGTCGGTGTATCGCGCAAGTCGATGTTCGGCGCGCTACTGGGCCGCGCGGTCGACGAGCGCGTGGCCGGCGGCGTCGCGATGGCGACGGCGGCGGTGTTGAGCGGCGCGAGCATCGTGCGCACGCACGACGTTGCGCCGACAGTCGATGCCATAAAAGTTGCAGAGGCCCTGCGCGCGGCGGGCTATGCCAAAGGGGAATGATCGTGGGACGTAAATACTTCGGCACAGACGGCGTGCGTGGGCGAGTCGGCGAACATCCGCTGACGGTGGATTTCGCGTTGCGGCTGGCAAGCTCCGCGGCGCGCGAGCTTGCCCCGCAAGGCGGCACGGTCCTGGTCGGCAAGGACACGCGGCTCTCCGGCTACATGTTCGAGGCGGCGCTCGAAGCCGGCTTCGTCGCCGCTGGCGTCAACGTCATGCTGATCGGCCCGCTACCGACGCCGGGCATCGCCTACATGACCAAGCGCTTCGAGTGCGACTTCGGCGTCGTCATCAGCGCCTCGCACAACCTGTACGACGACAACGGCATCAAGTTCTTCGACAGCGAGGGCGCAAAGCTCTCGGACGAGATCGAAATGCGCATCGAGCAGCACCTGGCGGAGCCGCCGGTGACCAGCGTTTCCAGCAAGCTCGGGCGCGCGACGCGCGTCGACAAGTCGCGCACGCGCTACCAGGAATTCTGCATGGCCTCGGTCCAGGGCCTGGACCTGACGGGCATGAAGATCGTGATCGACTGCGCCAACGGCGCGGGCTACAAGGTCGGCCCGCGCATTCTCGCGGACCTCAACGCCGAGATCGTGCCGATCGGCTGCTCGCCGAACGGCCGCAACATCAATCTCAACTGCGGCTCGACGTCGCCGGAGTTGTTGCAGCTGACAGTGCCGGGCGTGCAGGCGCAAGCGGGCATCGCGCTCGACGGCGACGGCGATCGCCTCGTGATGGTCGATCACCTCGGCCGCCTCGTCGATGGCGATCAGCTGCTCTACATCATTGCGCGCGCGCGTCACCAGCGCAAAGCGCTGGTCGGACCGGTCGTCGGCACAGTGATGAGCAATCTCGGGCTGGAGCATGCGCTCACGAAAGAGGGCATCGACTTCCGTCGCGCCAAGGTCGGCGATCGCTACGTGCTGGAGATGCTGAAGGAACTCGGCGGCGTGCTCGGCGGCGAGACCTCCGGTCACCTGCTGTGCCTGGATCGTACGACGACCGGCGACGCGCTGATCAGCGCGCTGCAGGTGCTGCAGATCATGAAGGAGACCGGCCGCAGCCTCGCGGAGCTCGCCGCGCCGATGCCGAAATATCCGCAGGTGCTGGAGAACGTGCGGGTCGCGACGCGCATCGACCCGACGAAGTCGCCGCAGATCCAGGAGGCCGTGGCGAAGGCCGAGGGCCGGCTCGGCAAGAGCGGTCGGATCGTGCTGCGGCCGTCGGGCACCGAGCCCGTCATCCGCGTGATGGTCGAGGGGAGCGACGACAAGCTGGTGCGGGAAATCGCCAAGGAGCTGGCGGCGTCCGTGGCCCTGGCGGCGAAGGCGGCGTGAGCGTCCCCGCTATCGGGCGGGACGATGTCCCGTCCTCAGCGTGGACAACGGAGCTTCGTAACCTGACGCTCCGTTGATTTCACGGCGCACCGCCGCTAAGCTTCCGCGCCCTTCGCGGGGCCCCCTCTGGGTGAAACTAGGCTGATTGAGGTACTGCGATGCGGCGGCCGCTGATCGCCGGAAACTGGAAAATGCACGGCTCGCGTGCAGAAAACGCTGAGCTGATCGAAGCGCTGCTGCTCGGGTTGCCGGGCCAGACGCCGGTCGAGATCGCGGTGTGCCCGCCGTTCGTCTACCTGTGGGAAGCCGCCCGGCTGCTCAAATCGTCGAGCATCGCGCTCGGCGCGCAATCCGTATGCGCGGAGGCGGTCGGTGCGTTCACCGGCGAAGTGTCGGCGAGCATGCTCAAGGACGTCGGCTGCCGGTATGTCATCGTCGGCCATTCCGAGCGTCGCGCCATATATAAGGAAGATGACGCGCTCGTGGCGCGCAAGTTTCTGGCGGCCCAGTCGCAGGGATTGATCCCGATCCTGTGCGTCGGCGAGACGCTCGAAGAGCGCGAGCGCAGCCAGACGATGCAGGTCGTGTCGCGCCAGCTCACGGCGGTGCTCGACCTCGCGGGTGCGCCGGCGCTGCGAAATGCGGTGATCGCGTACGAGCCCGTGTGGGCGATCGGCACCGGCAAGAACGCCACGCCGGCCCAGGCGCAGGAAGTTCATGCCCACATCCGGGCTGCGATCGCGGGCCGGGATGCTAAGATTGCCGCCGACGTTCGCATCCTGTACGGCGGCAGCGTCAAGGCCGCGAACGCCCACGAGCTGTTCGCGATGCCCGATGTCGACGGCGGCCTGGTCGGCGGCGCGTCGCTGAAGGCCGATGAATTCCTGAAGATCTGCGCCTGCGCGCAGACTCACTGACCTGCACATGAACTGGTTACACACTACGAGCATCGTTCTTCACGTGTTGATCGCCGCGGCGATCGTCGGTCTCGTGCTGCTGCAGCGGGGCAAGGGCGCCGATGCGGGCGCGGGCTTCGGCGCCGGCGCGTCGGGAACGGTGTTCGGTGCGCGCGGCTCGGCGTCGTTCCTGTCTCGCATGACAGCAACGCTCGCGGCGCTGTTCTTCGCGACGAGCCTGACGCTGGCGTACCTGGGCGGCAAGAAGCCCGAGGCGCCGAAGAGCGTGATCGATCGGGTCGGCGTGCCGGCCGCGCCCGTTCAGGACACGCCGTCGCTGCCTGCGCCGACGACGCAGCAACAAGCGCCGGCGGATCAGCCCGTCGAGGCTCCCCAGCAGCAGCCGGGTGACTCCAAGACGAGCCAACCGCCGCAGCAGTGACGGGTGCGAGCGAAAGAATCAGCGGTTTTGTTGCATGCGGCTGTGGTGGAACTGGTAGACACGCTACTTTGAGGGGGTAGTGGGGTAACCCGTGTCGGTTCGAGTCCGACCAGCCGCACCAAGAGCGAGAAGGCTGTAGGCGGTGAGCTGCCTACAGCCTTTTTTTCTTCCTGCTACAATTTGCGCCCGCCGCTGGCCGCGCACCGTGCAGGGCCGGCATCGAAGCTTTCACGTTGATTGGTTAATGCTGCAGAACTACGTTCCCATCCTGATATTCCTGGGCGTGGCTGGCGCGCTCGGCTCGGTGCTGATCGGACTGGGCTTCCTGTTCGGCCCGCGCCGCCCGGACGCCGAGAAGCTCTCCGCCTACGAATGCGGCTTCGAGGCGTTCTCCGACTCGCGCATGAAGTTCGACGTGCGCTACTACCTGGTCGCGATCCTGTTCATCGTCTTCGATCTGGAGATCGCCTTCCTGTTTCCGTGGGCGGTCGCGCTCGGCACGATCGGCAAGATCGGGCTGGCGGCGATGGGCATCTTCCTCGCGATCCTGGTCGTCGGCTTCATCTACGAGTGGAAGAAAGGGGCGCTGGAATGGGATTGACCGCGCCGACCGCCGAAACGCCCGACGTTGCCGTCGCACAGCGCGGCTTCGTGACCACGACGCTCGACGCCGTGGTGAACTGGGCCCGCACCGGCTCGATGTGGCCGATGACGTTCGGCCTCGCATGCTGCGCGGTGGAGATGATGCACGCGGGCGCCGCGCGCTACGACCTCGACCGCTTCGGCGTGGTATTCCGCCCGAGCCCACGCCAGTCGGACGTGATGATCGTCGCCGGCACGCTCGTCAACAAAATGGCGCCGGCGCTGCGCAAGGTTTACGACCAGATGCCCGAGCCGCGCTGGGTCATCTCGATGGGCTCGTGCGCCAACGGCGGCGGCTATTACCACTATTCCTACGCCGTCGTGCGCGGTTGCGATCGGATCGTACCCGTCGACGTCTACGTCCCCGGTTGTCCGCCCACCGCCGAGGCCCTGCTCTACGGGATCCTGCAATTGCAGAACAAGATCCGCCGCACGAGCACGATTGCCCGCTGACCGTTGCACATGAGCTCACGCACCGAGACATTGGCCTCGAGAGTTGCGGCGCGCTTCGCGGGACAGCTGAGCGCATTGCCCGCCGTTGCGGGCGACGTCGCGTTTCAGGTTTCCGCTGCCGAGCTGCGCGCTGTCTGCCGCGTATTGCGCGACGATGCGCAGTTCGGCTTCGAGCAGCTGATCGATCTTTCCGGCGTCGACTACCTCGACTACGGCCGCGACGAGTGGAACACGCTCGGCTCGACCGCAACCGGCTTCAGCCGCGGCGTGAATCGCATCAGCGAGACCGTCGCCGAGCAGCGCCCCGGACGTTTCGCAGTGAGCTATCAGCTGCTGTCGGTCGCGAACAACTGGCGCCTGCGCCTGCGCAGCTTCACCAGCGAAGGCGAGCCGCCGGTGATCGACTCGGTCGTGGACATCTGGTCCGCGGCGAACTGGTACGAGCGCGAGGCGTTCGACCTGTACGGCATCCTGTTCAAGGATCATCCGGACCTGCGCCGCCTGCTCACCGACTACGGCTTCATCGGCCATCCGTTCCGCAAGGACTTCCCGCTGATCGGCAACGTCGAGGTGAAGTACGACCCGGCGAAAGGCCGCGTCGTGTACCAGCCGGTGAGCATCGAGCCGCGCACGCTGGTGCCGCGCGTGATTCGCGAGGACAACCGCTATGAGGGCGCGCTCAAAGACGCGCCGCCGGGTTCGGGCGGAGGGGCCTGACGTGGCCGAGATCCGCAACTTCACCCTGAACTTCGGCCCGCAGCATCCGGCTGCGCACGGCGTGCTGCGCCTCGTCCTCGAGCTCGAAGGCGAAGTCATCCAGAGAGCCGACCCGCACGTCGGACTCCTGCACCGGGGGACCGAGAAGCTCGCGGAGTCCAAGCCGTTCAACCAATCGATCGGCTACATGGATCGCCTCGACTACGTCTCGATGATGTGCAACGAGCACGCGTACGTGCTGGCGATCGAAAAGCTCCTCGGCATCACGCCGCCGCCGCGCGCGCAGTACATCCGCACGATGTTCGACGAGATCACGCGCATCCTGAACCACCTGATGTGGCTCGGTGCGCACGGCCTCGATATCGGCGCGATGACGGTGTTCCTGTATTGCTTCCGCGAGCGCGAAGACCTGATGGACTGCTACGAAGCAGTCTCGGGCACGCGCATGCACGCGACGTACTACCGCCCGGGCGGTGTGTATCGCGACCTGCCCGACTCGATGCCGAAGTACCAGCCGTCGAAGTGGCGCACGCAGAAAGACGTCGACCGGCTCAACGAGCGGCGCACCGGCAGCATGCTCGATTTCATCTGGGACTTCACCGAGCGCTTCCCGGCAGCGGTCGACGAGTACGAAACGTTGCTCACCGACAATCGCATCTGGAAGCAGCGCACGGTCAACATCGGCGTCGTGACGCCGGAGCGCGCGCTGAATCTCGGCTTCACCGGCCCGATGCTGCGTGGCTCGGGCATCGCGTGGGACCTGCGCAAGAAGCAGCCGTACGCAATGTACGAGAAGATGGACTTCGACATTCCGGTCGGCGTCAACGGCGACTGCTACGACCGGTATCTCGTGCGCGTCGAGGAGATGCGGCAGTCGAATCGCATCGTCCGCCAGTGCGTCGAGTGGCTGAAGGCGAATCCCGGTCCGGTGATGAGCCCCGACCACAAGGTCGCGGCGCCGACGCGCGAGCAGATGAAGGGCGACATGGAATCGCTCATTCACCACTTCAAGCTGTTCACCGAGGGCTACTGCGTGCCCGCCGGCGAGACGTATGCCGCCGTCGAAGCGCCGAAAGGCGAGTTCGGCATCTACCTGGTGTCGGATGGCGCGAACAAGCCGTATCGCCTCAAGTGCCGGGCGCCGGGCTTCCCGCACCTCGCGTCGCTCGAGGAGATGGTGAAGGGTCACCTGCTGGCCGACGTGGTGGCGGTGATCGGCACGCAGGACATCGTCTTCGGGGAAATCGACCGGTGAGCGAGACAGCCCTTTCCGAGCACGTGCGCCACGAGATCGATCAGTGGGTGCACAAGTTTCCGCCGGACCGCAAGCGTTCGGCGGTGCTCGCGGCGCTGCGCGCCGTGCAGCACGACGCGGGCTATTTGACGCGCGAGACGATGGACGCGGTCGCCGAGTACCTCGGCCTGCCGCCGATCCAGGTCTACGAGGTCGCGACTTTCTACTCGATGTTCGAGACCAGGCCGGTCGGCCGCCATTCCATCTCGGTGTGCACCAACATCAGCTGCATGCTGTGCGGCGGCGACGAGCTGCTGGCGCACGTCGAGAAGCGGCTCGGCATCAAGGTCGGCGAGAGCACCGCCGACGGCCGCTTCTACCTGAAGCGCGAAGAGGAATGTCTCGCCGCGTGCAACAACGCGCCGATGATGATGGTCGACCACGTGTACTACGAGAATCTCACGCCCGAGAAGGTCGACGAGATTCTGGATCGTCATAAGTAACTGCACGATGAAGGACTACGCGAAGAACCTCGTCTGCTTCGAGCCGCTCGGCATGGAGCGCTCGTGGGAGCTGGAGACGTACCGCAAGATCGGCGGCTACGAGGCGTGGGAGCGCATCCTGCGCGAGAAGCCGGCGCCCGAGAAGATCATCGAGGAGGTGAAGGCCTCCGGACTGCGCGGCCGCGGCGGCGCGGGCTTTCCGACCGGCATGAAGTGGAGCTTCATGCTGCCGAGCAAGGCGCCGCAGAAATACGTCGTCTGCAATTCCGACGAGAGCGAGCCGGGCACCTGCCACGATCGCGACATCCTGCGCTACAACCCGCACGCGCTCATCGAAGGCATGGCGATCGGCGGCTACGCGATGGGTGCGACCGTCGGCTACAACTACATCCGCGGCGAGTTCCTCGAGGAGCCGGTGCCGCGCTTCGAAGAATCGGTCAAGGAAGCGTACAGCGCGGGCCTGCTCGGCAAGAACCTGCTCGGCTCGGGCTTCGACTTCGATCTCCATACGTTCGTGGGCGCGGGTGCGTACATCTGCGGCGAAGAGACGGCGCTGCTCGAGTCGCTCGAAGGCAAGCAGGGGCGGCCGCGCTTCAAGCCGCCGTTCCCCGCGAACTTCGGCCTGTACGGCAAGCCGACGACCATCAACAACACGCAGAGCTACGCCTCCGTGCCGACGATTCTGCGCAAGGGCGCGAAGTGGTTCGTCGACCTCGGCGTCGCGAATTCCGCGGGCACGATGATCTTCTCGGTGTCCGGCCACGTGAACTCACCGCAGAACATCGAGCTGCCGCTCGGCATCCCGTTCAAGGATCTGCTGGAGATCTGCGGCGGCGTGCGCAACGGGCACCAGCTCAAGGCCGTGATTCCGGGCGGCGTCTCCGTGCCGGTCGTGCCCGGCGAGATCATGATGAACACGAATCTCGACTATGACTCCTGCCGCAAGTCGGGCTCCGCGCTCGGCACCGGCTCGCTGATCGTGATGGACGAGACGACCTGCATGGTGAAGACGCTCGAGCGCATCACGCGCTTCTACTTCGCCGAGTCGTGCGGCCAGTGCACACCGTGCCGCGAAGGCACCGGCTGGATGAACCGCGTCGTCAAACGCATCCTCGCGGGGCAGGGCAGGAAATCCGACCTCGACATGCTGGTCGACGTCGCCAACAAGATCGAGGGCCACACCATCTGCGCGTTCGGCGACGCGTCGGCGTGGCCGGTACAGAGCTTCATGAAGCACTACCGCCACGAGTTCGAATACATGATCGAGCACGGCCGCAGCATCGTCGGCCAGGAACGGCGGGCTGCGTGATGGCTGACGATACGGTCAACATCGAAGTCAACGGCGTGCCGATGAAGGCGCGCAAGGGACAGATGATCATTCAGGTCACGGATGCGGGCGACGTCTACGTGCCGCGCTTCTGTTACCACGACAAGCTGACGATCGCCGCCAACTGCCGCATGTGTCTGGTGGAGGTCGAGAAGGCGCCGAAGCCGCTGCCCGCGTGCGCCACGCCGGTTGCCGAAGGCATGAAGGTCTTCACCAAGTCGCCGAAGGCGATCGCCGCGCAGCGCGCGACCATGGAGTTCCTGCTGATCAACCATCCGCTCGACTGCCCGATCTGCGACCAGGGCGGGGAGTGCGAGCTGCAGGATCTGGCGATGGGCTTCGGCCGCGACATCTCGCGCTACAACGAGCGCAAGCGCGTCGTGAAGGACAAGAACCTCGGCCCACTGATCTCCACCGACATGACCCGCTGCATCCACTGCACGCGCTGCGTGCGGTTCACGCAGGAAATCCAGGGCTTCCAGGAGCTCGGCACGATCGGCCGCGCCGAGATGACCGAAATCGGCACGTTCATCGAGAAGAGCAGCGACCACGAGCTGTCGGCGAACATCATCGACCTGTGTCCGGTCGGCGCGCTCAACAACAAGCCCTACCGGTATCGCGCGCGCGCATGGGAAATGACGCAGCATCCGCTGGTGTCGCCACACGATTGCGTCGGCACGAACATCTTCGCGCACGTCCTGCGCGGCCGCGTGATGCGCGTCGTGCCGCGTCCGAACGAGGACGTCAACGAAACCTGGATCGCCGATCGCGACCGCTTCAGCTACCAGGGCATCTACAGCGAAGACCGCGTGCTCAAGCCGATGATCCGTGACAACGGCATGTGGCAGGAGACCGATTGGGAGACGGCGTTCGCGACGGTCGCGGAGCGGCTCGGCAAAGTCGTCAAGCAGCACGGCGGCGCGCAGATCGGTGCGCTCGCTGCACCGACGTCGACGCTGGAAGAATTCCACTTGCTCGCGCGCATCGCGCGTGGCCTGGGCAGCGGCAATCTGGATCATCGCCTGCGCCGCACCGATTTCCGCGACGAGGCGAACGATCCGCTGTACCCCGCGCTCGGTTGCGCGATCGCGGAGCTGGAGCAGGTCAGCGGTGCGCTGGTCGTCGGCTCGAACATCCGCAAGGAAGTTCCGCTGCTCGCGCATCGCCTGCGCAAGGCCGCGCTGCGCGGCGCGAAGATCTCGTTCGTCAACCCGCAGCGCTACGAATATCTGTTCCCGGTCGCGAGCTATCTCGCGTCGAACGGGCTCGGCATGTTCGGTCACCTGGTCGCGATCGCTGCTGCCGCCAGCGCGGCGAGCGGCAAGAGCGCGCCGGAATCGATTGCCGCGCTGGTCGCCAGCGCGCAGCCGACCGATGCGCATCACTCGATCGCGAAGCAGCTCGGCGACGGCTCGCGCCGGATGATCCTGCTGGGCGCGCTCGCGCAGCGCGATCCGGCGTTCGCGGACCTGCGGCTGGTCGCGGGTGCGCTGGCCGGGCTGACCGGTGCGACGCTTGGCTATCTGCCCGACGGCGGCAATTCGGTCGCCGCGTCGCTGGCCGGCGTGCTGCCGCATCGAACGCTCGGCGGTCGCGCTGCTCAACCCGCGGGCCTGAACGTCGCAGACATGTTCGCCGGACGCCTGAAGAGCTACCTCCTGCTCGGTGCGATCGAGCCTGCGTTCGACATCGCATCGCCCGCAGCTCTCGAAGCGCTGAAGGCCGCCGAATGCGTCGTCGCACTCACGCCGTACGGCAGCGCGAAAGAGTTCGCGCACGTCATCCTGCCGATCGGCACGTTCGCCGAGACCTCCGGCACGTACGTCAATCTCGAAGGTCGCTGGCAGAGCGTGCCGGGCGCTGCGACGCCGGTCGGCGAAGCACGGCCGGGCTGGAAGGTCCTGCGCGTCCTCGGCAATCTGCTGAACCTCCCGGGCTTCGACTACACGAGCTCGGACCAGATCACCGACGAGGTGCGCAAGCAACTCGAAGCTGCGCCGGCTTTCGCATTGAAAGCAGCGGCGCGCACCTTGCAGTCGAAGCTGGCGCTGGCGGGCGCGGATAACGCGTCGCGCGACGTGCCGATCTACTCCGTCGACGCGCTGGTGCGTCGCTCGAGCGCCCTGCAGGCGACGAGCGAGGCGCGCGGCACGTCGCAAGGTCGCCGGTCATGAGCGGTGTACCTGAGTTCGTCGGGCAGTTGCTGGCGTTCCTGCCGCAGTGGATGCAGGTGGTGGTCTACTACGGCGTGGTCGCGCTGGTGCTGTTCATCACCGTTATCCTGTTCATGGCGTTCCTGACGCTGGCCGAGCGGCGCGTGATCGGCTCGATCCAGGCGCGCATCGGTCCGAACCGCGTCGGGCCGATGGGCTTCGGCCAGCCGTTCGCCGACGTGCTCAAGCTCCTGCTGAAGGAAATCATCATTCCTTCCAGCTCGAGCAAATTCCTGTTCGTGCTGGCGCCGCTGCTCGCATTGATTCCGGCGCTGTGCGCCTGGGCCGTGGTGCCGCTGTGGCCTGGTTTCACGGTCGCCAACGTCAATGCAGGACTGCTCTACATCCTCGCGCTCACGTCGACGGGCGTGTACGGCATCATCCTCGCCGGCTGGGCCGCGAACTCGAAGTACGCGCTGCTCGGCGCGATGCGCGGCGCCGCGCAAATGGTCGCTTACGAAATTGCGATGGGCTTTGCACTGGTCGGCGTCGTCATGGCCGCCGGCTCGCTGAACCTCGGCGAGATCATCGAGGCGCAGCGGGGCGGCTATTTCAGTTACTTCTTCTGGTACCTCGTGCCGCTGTTCGTCGTGTACTTCATCTCCGGCCTCGCGGAGACCAACCGCGCGCCGTTCGACGTGGTCGAGGGCGAGTCCGAGATCGTCGCCGGCTTCCACGTCGAGTACTCGGGCATGGCGTTCGCCGTGTTCTTCGTCGCCGAGTACGTCAACATGATCCTGATCTCGGCGCTGACCTCGGTGTTCTTCTTCGGCGGCTGGCTGTCGCCGTTCGAGGGCTACCCGTTGCCCGCGTTCATCACGGCGCCGGGCATCCACTGGCTCGCCGTCAAGATCTTCTTCTTCCTGTTCTGTTTCCTGTGGTTCCGCGCCACGTTCCCGCGCTACCGCTACGACCAGATCATGCGGCTCGGCTGGAAGGTGTTCATCCCGGTGACGCTGGTGTGGATCGCCTTTGAGGGCGTGCTCAAGTGGTACGGGTTCGGTCCGTGGTCGAAATGAGCAGGTCACACTGACATGAAGACACCCGCGAGCTTCCTCAAGACGTTCTTCCTCACCGAGCTGTTCCTCGGCCTGTGGGTCACGTTGCGCCAGTTCGTGGCGCGGCCGAACATCACCGTGCAGTACCCGGAAGAGAAGACGCCGCAGTCGCCGCGCTACCGCGGCCTGCACGCGCTGCGGCGCTATCCGAACGGCCAGGAGCGCTGCATCGCCTGCAAGTTGTGCGAGGCGGTGTGCCCGGCGCTCGCAATCACGATCGAATCCGACGTCGCGGCGGACGGCACGCGCCGCACGACGCGCTACGACATCGACCTGTTCAAGTGCATCTACTGCGGCTTCTGCGAGGAAGCGTGCCCGGTCGACGCCATCGTCGAGACGCGCATCCACGAGTACCACATGGAGAACCGCGGCGAGAACATCATGACCAAGGACAAGCTGCTCGCGATCGGCGAGCGCTACGAAGCGATGATCGCGGCGGACAAGGCCGCGGACGCGCGGTACCGGTAGGCCATGAGCATCGTCGAGATCCTGTTCTATGCATTCTCGGCCGTGCTGGTCGTGGCCGCGGTCGGCGTGATCACGGCGCGCAATCCCGTGCATTGTGCGCTGTTCCTCGTCTGGGCGTTCTTCAACAGCGCCGTGATCTGGTTGCTGCTGGAGGCGGAGTTCCTCGCCATCGTGCTGATGCTCGTCTACGTCGGCGCGGTGATGGTGTTGTTCCTGTTCGTGGTCATGATGCTCGACGTCAACATCGCGAAGATGCGCGAGGGCTTCACGCGCTACGCGCCGCTCGGCATCCTCATTGCGATCCTCGTCGTGATCGAGATCGGCAGCGTCGTGTGGGTCAAGAGCCTCGGCGGTGCTGCGCCTGCAGCGACGGCCAGTGTCGCTGTCGAGGGTTACAGCAACACGCGCGCGCTCGGCGAGTTGTTGTACACGAAGTATCTGTATCCGTTCGAGCTGGCGGCGATGGTGTTGCTCGTCGCGATCGTCGCGGCGATCGCCCTCACCATGCGGCATCGCGCGGGCATGAAGGCGCAGGACATCGCGGGCCAGGTCGCGGTGCGCGCCAAAGACCGGATCCGCGTCGTCAAGATGCCTGCGGAGACCGAACGATGATCCCGCTGCACAGCGTGCTGCTGCTCGCCGGGCTGCTGTTCGCCCTGAGCGTCGCCGGCATTTTCCTGAACCGCAAGAACGTCATCCTGCTGCTGATGTGCATCGAGCTGATGCTGCTGGCGGTGAACTTCAACTTCGTCGCGTTCGCACGCCAGCTCGGCGACCTGCACGGGCAGATCTTCGTGTTCTTCATCATGACCGTCGCGGCGGCGGAGTCGGCCATCGGCCTCGCCATCCTGGTCGTGCTGTTCCGGGAACGACGCAGCATCGACGTCGAAGACCTCGACACGATGAAGGGTTAGACGCTGCAACGGGTACGTCGGTTATTTGCACATGAGCGTTGAACGAAGCCACAGTTGAGTCCGTAAACAAGCATCCTACGCAGACCACTGCCCCGAATGATTTCTGAAACCGTACTATTGATCATCGTGCTGGCGCCGCTGCTCGCGGCGATCGTCGCCGGTCTGGCTGGCCGCGTCGTCGGCCGCATCGGTGCGCATACCGTGACGATCCTCGGTGTCGCGCTCTCGTTCGTGCTCTCCGCTTACGTGCTCAAGCAGCTGCTGGATGGCGCGCCGACCTACGACGGCAGCGTCTACACGTGGCTGGTCAGCGACGGCATCCGCATGGAAGTCGGCTTCCTGGTCGACCATCTGACTGCGTTGATGATGGTGGTCGTGACGTTCGTGTCGTTGTGCGTGCACGTTTACACCATCGGCTACATGCACGACGATCCCGGCTACCAGCGCTTCTTCTCGTACATCTCGCTGTTCACGTTCTCGATGCTGATGCTGGTGATGTCGAACAACTTCCTGCAGCTGTTCTTCGGCTGGGAAGCGGTCGGCCTCGTGTCCTACCTGCTGATCGGCTTCTGGTACACGCGCCCGACGGCGATCTTCGCGAACCTGAAGGCGTTCGTGGTGAACCGCGTCGGCGATTTCGGCTTCGTGCTCGGCATCGCGGGCATCGTGTACTACACCGGCTCGCTCGATTACTCGACGGTGTTCGGCGCGCGCGATCTGATCGCCGCCGACACGATGCAACTCTTCCCCGGCACGGAGTGGCGGGCGATCACGGTCGTCTGCATCTGTCTGTTCGTCGGCGCGATGGGCAAGTCGGCGCAGGTGCCGTTGCACGTCTGGCTGCCCGATTCGATGGAAGGTCCGACGCCGATCTCGGCGCTGATCCACGCCGCGACGATGGTGACCGCGGGCATCTTCATGGTCGCGCGCATGTCGCCGCTGTTCGAGTTGTCGGAGACGGCGCTGAACACGGTGCTGTTCATCGGCGCGACCACGGCGTTCTTCATGGGCCTGCTCGGCATCGTCAACAACGACATCAAGCGCGTCGTCGCGTATTCGACGCTCTCGCAGCTCGGCTACATGACGGTCGGCCTCGGCGCCTCGGCGTACTCCGGCGCGATCTTCCACCTGATGACGCACGCGTTCTTCAAGGCGCTGCTGTTCCTCGCGGCCGGCTCGGTGATCATCGGCATGCATCACGAGCAGGACATGCGCAAGATGGGCGGCCTGAAGAAGTACATGCCGATCACGTACTGGACGGCGCTCATCGGCTCCGTCGCGCTGATTGCCGTGCCGGGCACTGCGGGGTTCTTCTCGAAGGATGCGCTGATCGAGGCCGTGCACGAGTCGCATCTGACGATGGCGACGTACGCGTACTGGTGCGTGCTGCTCGGCGTGTTCGTGACTGCGTTGTACACCTTCCGGCTCGTGTTCATGACGTTCCACGGCGAGGAGCGCTTTCACGCCGACGAGCATCACAAGCCGCACGAGAGCCCGTGGGTGGTTACCGTGCCGCTGATCCTGCTGGCGATTCCGTCGCTGGTGATCGGCTGGCTCACGATCGAGCCGGTGCTGTTCGGCGGCTACTTCGGCAACGCGATCTTCGTGCTGCCGGAGCACGACGTGCTCGGCCACATTAAGGAAGAATTCCACGGCCCGGCAATGTTCGTGCTGTATGCGTTCCAGGGCGTGCCGGTGTATCTCGCCGCGTTCGGCGTGCTCGCTGCGTGGTACCTCTATATCAAGCGGCCTGATCTGCCCGGCCAGATCGCGTCGCGCGTGTCGTGGCTCTACAAGCTGCTCGCGAACAAGTTCTACTTCGACGAGATCTACCAGGCCGTGTTCGCCGGCGGCAGCCGTGGCCTCGGCACGGCGCTGTGGCGCGTCGGCGACGTGGCGCTGATCGACGGTGGGATGGTCAACGGCTCGGCGCGGGTGGTGGGCTGGCTGTCAGGCCTGCTGCGTCACCTGCAGTCGGGTTATCTCTATCACTACGCCTTCGCGATGATCATCGGATTGTCCGCGCTGCTGGCGTGGTACGTGCTGCGGTAACAAGAACGCTATGCAGTTGGACTTCGCCGTACTCAGCGTACTCATCTGGCTGCCGATCGCAGGCGGCGCAGTCATGCTCGCGCTCGGCGAGCGCGGCGTCGTGCTCGGGCGCTGGATCGCGCTGCTCACGACAGCGGCGACGTTCGGCATTTCCACGCTCCTGTGGGTGCATTTCGACAGCAGCACTGCGCTGATGCAGTTCACCGAAGAGCGCGCCTGGATCGACATCCCGGGCACGCTCGTCTCGACCTATTCGCTCGGCGTCGACGGCATCGCGATGCCGCTGATCCTGCTGACCACGTTCATCACGCCGCTGGTCGTGATCGCCAGCTGGACGGTGATCGAGAAGAAGCCGGCGCAGTACTACGCCGCGTTCCTGATTCTCGAAGGCCTGATGATCGGCGTGTTCGCATCGCTCGACGCGCTGCTGTTCTACGTGCTCTGGGAAGCGATGCTGATCCCGATGTTCATCATCATCGGCGTCTGGGGCGGTCCGCGGCGCGTGTACGCGACCATCAAGTTCTTCCTGTACACGTTCCTCGGCTCGGTGCTGATGCTGGTGTCGCTCATCTACCTGTACCAGCAGACCTGCAACGCAGGGGAGTGCAGCTACCTGATCGCGGACTTCTACGACGTGCCGCTCGACAAGAACGTGCAGATCATGATCTTCATCGCCTTCCTGACCGCGTTCGCGGTCAAGGTGCCGATGTGGCCGGTGCACACTTGGCTGCCGGACGCGCACGTCGAAGCGCCGACGGGCGGCTCGGTGATCCTGGCGGCGATCATGCTGAAGATGGGCGGCTACGGCTTCCTGCGTTTCTCGTTGCCGATCACGCCGGATGCGAGCGGCGAGCTCGACTGGCTGGTGATTTCGCTGTCGCTGATCGCGGTCGTCTACATCGGCTTCGTCGCGCTCGTGCAGCAGGACATGAAGAAGCTGATCGCGTACTCGTCGATCGCGCACATGGGCTTCGTCACGCTCGGCTCGTTCCTGACCTTCGAGCTGCTGAGCGCCAATGGCGACGTGCGCGGGGCCGCCATGGGCATCGAGGGCGCGATGGTGCAGATGATCTCGCACGGCCTGATCTCCGGCGCGCTGTTCTTCTGCGTCGGCGTCCTCTACGACCGCGTGCATAGCCGCGAGATCAGCTCGTACGGCGGCGTCGTCAACACCATGCCGATCTTCGCCGCGTTCGCCGTGCTGTTCGCGCTCGCGAATTCGGGCCTGCCGGCGACTTCCGGCTTCGTCGGCGAGTTCCTGGTGATCATCGCCAGCTTCCGCGCCGACTTCTGGTACGCGTTCCTGGCCGGACTGACGCTGATTCTCGGCGCGGCGTACACGTTGTGGATGGTGAAGCGCGTGATCTTCGGCGCGGTCGCCAACGAGCACGTCGCGGCGCTCACCGATCTGAACTACCGCGAGTTCGTCGTGCTCGGCGTGCTCGCGCTCGCAGTGCTGGCCCTCGGCCTGTGGCCGGCGCCGCTGCTCGAAGTGATGCACAAGACGGTCGAGAACCTGGTGATGCAGATCACGGCGTCGAAACTATGAGCAGCTGGACGGAAATGGGCGGGCTGGTCGCGGCGGCGGAGATCTTCGTCCTCACGGCCATCTGCGTCGTCCTCGTCATCGACGTGTTCCTGACGGAGCGCTCGCGCTGGATCACGTATGTGCTGTCGCTGCTGACGCTGGCGGGTGCTGCGTACATGACGGTGCGCTACGGCGTGCAGGCCCGCACGCAGGCGTTCGACGGCATGTTCGTCGCCGATCCCATGGGCGACGTCCTGAAGCTGTTCACCTACGGCACGGTCGCGGTGGCGTTCCTGTATTCGCGCGAATACCTGCAGCGGCGCGGCCTGTTCAAAGGCGAGTACTTCATCCTCAGCCTGGTCGCGATGCTCGGCGTGATGGTGATGATCTCCGCCGGCAACCTGCTGACGGTGTACCTCGGCGTCGAGCTGTTGTCGCTGTCGCTGTACGCGATGGTCGCATTCGACCGCGAATCGGGCATCGCCGCCGAGTCGGCGATGAAGTACTTCGTGCTCGGCGCGATTTCGTCGGGCACGCTGCTGTACGGCTTCTCGATCGTCTACGGCGTGACCGGCACGCTGCAGCTGGATGAGCTGGCGATCGGCGTGCGCGAGGTCGGTCCGGCGAACCTCGGCCTGATCTTCGGCCTGGCCTTCATCATCGTCGGCATCGCCTTCAAGTTCGGCGCGGTGCCGTTCCACATGTGGGTGCCGGACGTCTACCACGGCGCGCCCACGCCCGTGACGCTGTTCATCGGCTCGGCGCCGAAGATCGCTTCGTTCGTGCTGGCGATCCGCGTGCTCGCCGAAGGCCTCGATGCGATGGTCGCCAGCTGGCAGGACATGCTGATCGCGCTGGCGGTGCTGTCGATGCTGATCGGCAACGTCGTGGCGATCGCGCAGTCGAATCTGAAGCGCATGCTCGCGTATTCGACGATCTCGCACGTCGGCTTCATCCTGCTCGGCATCCTCGCCGGCACGCCCGAAGGCTACCGGGCGTCGATGTTCTACACGCTCGCGTATGTCATCACGACGGTCGGCTCCTTCGGCATGATCCTGCTGCTGTCCCGCAAGGGCTTCGAGGCGGACCGGCTCGAGGACTTCAAGGGCCTGAACCGCAAGAGCCCGTGGTTCGCGGCGATCATGATGATGCTGATGTTCAGCACCGCGGGCGTCCCGCCGTTCATCGGCTTCTGGGCGAAGCTGGCGGTGATCGGCGCGGTGCTCGACGTCGGCCTGGTATGGCTCGCGGCAGTCGCCGTCGTGCTCTCCGTGGTCGCGGCGTACTACTATCTGCGCGTCGTGAAGCTCATGTACTTCGACGATCCGACTGACGACCACGCGATCGAGGCTGGCGGCACGCTGCGAGCCGTCCTCAGCGCTAATGGCGTCGCTGTACTCGCTCTCGGGGTTTTCCCGTCAGCCCTGATCGATCTCTGCGCCCGCGTCTTGCCGTAGAATCGCGCGTCATGCGCTGGCTTCCCTTCCCGGCGATCCTGGCTGTCGCGCTGGCTGCGCTCGAGCTGCTGTCGCCGCGCGACGCGCTCGGACAGCGCGCCGAGGAGAACGTCACGACGGACTCCGAGGATGCGTTCGGCCGCAGCATCGGCAACGAGAGCATCGGCATCTACAACGAAGGCGACGTGCGCGGCTTCTCGCCGATCGAAGCGGGCAACGTGCGCATCGAGGGCCTGTACTTCGACCGCATCGGCTCGCTGACCTCGCGGCTCATCGAGGGCTCGACCATCCGCGTCGGCGTCGCCTCGCAGAGCTATCCGTTTCCTTCGCCGACCGGCATCGTCGACTACGACCTGCGGCGCGTCGGCGCCGATCGGGTCATCAGCGCGCTGACCTACTACGGTCCGTTCGACGGCATGGGCGTCGAGCTCGATGCGCAGCTGCCGATCGTGGGCGAGCAGTTCGGGATCGCGGCGGGCGCGGGCATCTATCGCGACGCGTCCCTCTGGGGCGGCCGCAACGAGTCGTATTCTTTCGCGATCGTGCCGCGCTGGCGGCCGACGGAGAACTTCGAGCTGCGGCCATTCGTCAGCCACAGCGTGTTCAGCGACGAAGAGAACGAGCACCTGATGATTACGGCGGGCGGCGTGCTGCCGCCGAAGGTTCGCCGCGATCACTACTACGGCCAGGACTGGTCGACGAACGAAGGCGACGTGTGGACGTACGGCGTGCTCGGCGCCGCGCGCTTCGGCGACTGGACGCTGCGGCTCGGCGCGTTCGAATCAGTGCTGAATCTCGATGCGCAGTTCGCGGAGCTGATGACCGACATCGATGCCGCCCGCAACGCGAACGAGTTCGTCGTGGCGTTTCCGGACTCGCGCTACGCGTCCCGGTCGGGCGAGCTGCGGCTGTCGCGCTTGTTCGAGAGCGGCTCGCGCCGGCACACGCTGCAGTTCGCCGTTCGCGGCCGCGAGCAGAATCGCCGCTACGGCGGCGAGGACGTGATCGACGTCGGCCCGGTGGTCCTCGGCGTCGGCCGCGACATCGAGCAACCCGCCTTCAACTTCGGCGAGCAGTCGCACGACGACGTGAAGCAGTTGACGTTCGGCACTGCGTACGAGCTGCAGTGGGCGGGCATCGGCGAGATGAGCGTCGGCGTGCAGAAGACGGACTATTCCAAATCGGTCGATACGCCGAGCGGCGCGCTGCCGGAATCGCGGGCCGAACCCTGGCTCAAGTACGCCACTGCGACCGTGACCGCGACCAAGACGCTTGCGTTCTACGGCAGCTACACCGAAGGACTGGAGGAGAGCCCGGTTGCACCGAGCGAGGCGCAGAACCGCAATGTCGCCGCGCCGGCGCTCGAGACCGAGCAATACGACGCGGGCATCCGCTGGGACACGTTCGCCCACCTCAAGCTGATCGCCGGGTTCTTCAACATCGAGAAGCCGTACTTCGATCTCGATGCGGCGGGTTTCTTCCGCGAGCTCGGCCGCGTCGAGCATCGCGGCGTCGAGGTCTCGCTCGCCGGCGATCCGACCGAGCAGCTGACCGTCATCGTCGGCACGCGCTGGCTGGACGCGACCGTGTCCGGCCCGACGGTCGACGCGGGATTGATCGGCGAGAAGCCCGTCGGCACTGCGCGGCAATATTCGCTCGCGACGGCCGACTATCGCTTCGCCGGAACGGGCTTTTCGGTCGACATGACCGCCGAGCACATCACCAGCCAGGTCGCGAACAGCGCCAACACGATCGAAGTGCCGTCGCGCGCCGTGCTCCACATCGGCGGCCGCTATCGCTTCAAACTGTTCGGCAAGCCGGCGACGCTGCGACTGCTGGTGAACAACGTTTTCGACAAGTACGGCTGGCAGGCGCTGAGCAGCGGCGTCTACGGCTACAACGCCCCGCGCCGATTCACCGCGTACGTCGCAGCCGATCTGTAGATCCTTGAATTTCCAGCGCGCCGGCCGCATCAAGGACGCACGCGGAGGCAACGGCGTGTGCCGGGACTTCGCCTTGTATTGGCCACCCCAGGCCCTTACAATCCGCGCCCTCTGTTGCGGGGTGGAGCAGTCTGGCAGCTCGTCGGGCTCATAACCCGAAGGTCGTAGGTTCAAATCCTACCCCCGCTACCACGCTTTCTGAGCGTGAAAAAGGCCCCGGTTCGAAGGGCCTTTTTTGCTTGAGCCCCGCGGAATTGCGAGGATTTCCGGAGGCTTGCAAGGACGCCGCACGACATTGATCGTGCGGCACGGAAGGGACGGGAAAAAATGGGCCTCGGGCCCATTTTTTGTGCCCATACATCTTTGGGCAAGGCGGGGGATCGTGGCCGGAGGTGACCGATGCTGAGAGACCAGCTGCGCGAGCTGCTCGCGCCGGTCGTGGCCGGTCTGGGCTACCAGCTGTGGGAGCTCGAATACCTCCCGAGGTCCGGAGGCGGAACGCTCCGGGTCTACATCGATTCGCCCAAGGATTCGTCAGAGCGGGGCATCAGCCTCGACGATTGCGAGCGCGTGAGCCGCAGCGTCAGCGAAACGCTCGATGCGGCGGATCCGATTCCGGGTCATTACACGCTCGAGGTGTCCTCGCCGGGCCTCGATCGCGTCTTGCGGACTCGCGAGCACTTCGAGCGCTTCGCCGGCGAGCACGTGAAGCTGGAGATGATGCAGCCGATCGAAGGGCGCAAGCGGTTTGCCGGGCGGTTGCTCGGCGTCGGTGAGCGGGACATCACGCTCGAGCTGGAGAGCGGCAGGATCAGCCTGCCGATCGATGACATTCACAGGGCGCGACTCGCCCCGGACATGTGAGCAGTGCGATGAACAAAGAAATCCTGATGGTGGTCGACGCGGTCTCGAACGAGAAAGGGGTCGACAAGGAGATCATCTTCACGGCGCTGGAAGCGGCGCTCGCATCCGCCACGCGCAAGCGTCACGGCGAAGGCATCGACGTGCGCGTCGCCATCAACCGCAAGAGCGGCGACTACGACACCTGGCGCCGCTGGAAAGTGTTCGCGGACGACTCGACCGAGCTCGAGAATCCGGACTCCGAGCTGCGCCTGGACGACGCGGCGGAGATCAACAAGGACGCGCAGGTCGGCGACTACGTCGAAGTGCCGATGGAGTCGGTCGCGTTCGGGCGCATCGCCGCGCAGACCGCCAAGCAGGTCATTCTTCAGCGTGTGCGCGAGGCCGAACGCGACAAACTGTACGAGGATTACTCCGACCGGCAGGAAGAGATCCTGACCGGGACGGTACAGAGCGTCAGCGCCCAGTCAGTCACGGTGGGCCTGGGCCGCACCGAAGCCGTGCTCCCGCGCAAGGAAATGGTGCCGGGCGAGCGCTTCCGGCCGTACGACAAGATCCGCGTCTACGTGGTCGAGGTGAAAAAGACCAGCCGTGGCCCGCAGATCGTGGTTTCGCGCAACCACAAGAACATGCTCAAGCGCCTGCTCGAGCTGGAGGTGCCTGAGATTTACTCCGGCGCGGTCGAGATCAAGTCGATCGCGCGCGAGGCCGGCCAGCGCTCAAAAGTGGCCGTGGCTGCCACGCACGAAGGCGTCGACCCGGTCGGCGCGTGCGTGGGCGTGCGCGGGGTGCGCATCCAGTCGATCGTGCGCGAGCTGAACGACGAGAAGATCGACGTCATCGAGTGGAGCCCCGACCCGGCCACCTTTATCGCCAAGGCCCTCAGTCCGGCGCGCGTCTCCAACGTGTTCCTGGACGAGGACCCGCAAGAGGGCAAGATCGCGCTGGTGGTCGTGCCGGACGATCAGCTCTCCCTGGCCATCGGCCGGGAAGGGCAGAACGCGCGGCTGGCCGCCAAGCTGACCGGCTGGCGCATCGACATCAAGAGCG
>DASYRK010000076.1:0-22199 GCA_036004505.1 Steroidobacteraceae bacterium | reverse complement strand
CGGAATGTAAAAAACGAAGCCGATGTAGTCGGTGCCGGTCTGCCGCAGCGCCGTGCTGAGGTTGAACTCTTCGCTCTGGTGGTGCGCGATGTGCGAGGCCCACATGATGCGCCACTCGTGGCCGAAGCGATGCTTCCAGTAGTAGCAGAAATCATAGGCGACGAACGCCGCGACCCATTGCCAGGCCGAATCCATCGACCACTGGTGCACGCCGAGCCACTTCACCAGCGCGCCGAACACTACTGCGGAGAAGCCCAGCCGCAGCACGTCGACCAGCCGGCTCAGCGTGCCGAGCTGCAGGCTGTTGACGGTGTCCGCGAGCCGATAGGTCTGACGCTTGACGAGCTTGCCGTACAGGAACTCGACGAGCATCGCCAGGATGAAGAAGGGGATCGCGACTTCGACGTAGTTCATACAGCCCCGTCAGGCTGAAAGCCTGACCGAAAACAAGCGTGCGGGCAGTATACAGCCGGCGAACACCCGTGCTTCGCGGGCCGCGGATGACATAGACTCCCGGGCCGGGTCGGGGCCGGAGCCAACGCCTTGTCGCGCAAAGTGTATCTGGGGACGCTCGCGGGAATCCTCGCGGTGCTGTGGATCGCACTCGCGTTCCACCCGTTCGATCGTTCCGACTGGTGGCTGGAGAACGCGTTGCTGTTCGCCGGCGTCGGGCTGCTGGTCGTCACGCATCGCTCGTTCCCACTTTCGCGCGTCTCCTACACGACGATCTTCGTGTTCTTCTGTCTGCACACGATCGGCGCGCACTGGACCTACGCCGAGTTGCCGTACGACGATGCGTGGCGCTCGCTGACCGGCCATTCGCTCAACGCAGTGTTCGGCTGGGAGCGCAACAACTACGACCGCGTCGTGCACCTCGGCTACGGCCTGCTGCTCGCCTATCCGATTCGCGAAGTGTTCCTGCGGGTCGCGAACGTTCGCGGCTTCTGGGGTTACTTCCTGCCGCTCGATCTCACCATGTCGACGTCGATGCTGTACGAGCTGATCGAATGGGCCGCAGCTCTCGTCGTGGGCGGCGATCTCGGCCAGGCGTATCTCGGTACGCAAGGCGACGTATGGGACGCGCACAAGGACATGGCGCTCGCCTCGCTCGGCGCGCTCATCACGATGTGCGTCACCGCCGCCATCAACGTCTACTTACAACGCGATTTCGCACGCGAGTGGGCGGAGAGCCTGCGCGTTCATGGGCGACAGCCCCTCGGCGAAGTGGCCATCCGCAAGATGCTCGACCAGAAAGGATCCTCATGAAGCTCCCATCGATTGTTGCACTCACGCTGCTCAGCACGTCCGCCTTCGCAGCCCAGGAAGAAGACAAGAAGAGCGCGTGGGACGTCTCCTCGCCCCCCGGCGAGCGCCGCGACATTCCGCTCGATACCCACACCGGAACGTGGATGAGCGTCGACGTGAGCCCCGACGGCAAGCGCGTCGTCTTCGACATGCTGGGCGACATCTACGATCTGCCGATCGCGGGCGGCGAAGCGCGTTCGCTCGCTGCGGGCCTGGCGTGGGAAATGCAGCCGCGCTACTCGCCCGACGGCAAATGGATCGCGTTCACGTCCGACCGCGGCGGCGGCGACAACCTCTGGATCATGGATGCGAACGGCGGCAACGCGCGCCAGATCTCGAAGGAAAGCTTCCGGCTGCTGAACAATCCCGTGTGGCATCCGAACGGCCGCTACATCGCGGGCCGCAAACACTTCACGACGCGACGCTCGCTCGGCACCGGCGAGATCTGGTTGTACAGCCTCGATGGCGGCGAAGGCGTGCAGCTCGTCAAACGACCGGGCGAGGAATTTCAGAAAGAGCTCGGCGAGCCGGCGTTCTCGCCCGATGGGAAATACCTGTACTACAGCCAGAACATCACGCCGGGCAACACCTTCGAGTACGCGCAGGACGTGAACAAATCGGTGTTCAGCATCCTGCGCTACGAGCTGGCCACTGGCGAAACCGAGGCTGCGGTCAGCGAGCCCGGCGGCGGAGTTCGCCCGACGCCGTCGCCCGATGGCCGCTGGCTCGCGTTCGTGCATCGAGTGCGCACGCCGCAAGCGTTCGAGACTGCGTTGTTCGTCAAGGATCTCGTGTCGGGCCAGGAGCGCTCGCTGTACATGGACCTCGATCGCGACATGCAGGAAACGTGGGCGATCAACGGGCTGTATCCGAACATGGATTGGACGCCGGACAGCAAGACCATCGTGTTCTGGGCGGGGGGCGTCATCAAGCGCATCGATGTTGCGTCCGGCGCGGTGAGCGACATCCCGTTCCACGTCAAAGAGACGCGTACCGCGATGCAGCCGCCGCGCGTCGACGTGCCGGTTGCGCCGGACGAAATTCAAACGCACATGGCGCGCTTCGCGAGCGTCTCACCGGATGGCAAACAGGTCGTGTTCGAATCGTTCGGACGCCTGTGGCTGAAGAACGTGGCGGACGGCGCGGCGCGACGCCTGACGCGCGAGGAAGCGCCGGCGTTCGAGCTGTTCCCTTCCTGGTCGCGTGACGGTAAGCGCATCGTGTTCGTGCGCTGGACCGACGCCGGACTGGGCGAAGTTCATGTCGTCGGCGCGGGCGGCGGAAGCTCGCGCGCAGTATCGAAACAACCCGGCCACTACCTGCATCCGCGCTTCAGTCCCGACAGCAAGTCGATCGTGGTCGAGCGCTCGACCGGCGGCACGATAACGTCGCCAATGTGGTCGGCGGATCCCGGCATCTATCGCATCGCTGTCGACAGCGGTGCCGCCGTACGCCTGACCGACGAAGGCCGCGATCCGCATTTCGTCGGCAACGACGGCCGCATCTACTTCACGTCGGACAAGGCGCCGAAGGAAACGGAGCCCGCGCACGAGCTCGTCAGCGTGGACGCGAACGGCCAGGATCGCCACTTGCACGCGCGCTCCAGCTACGTGTCCAACATGGAGGTGTCGCCCACGGGCGAGTGGCTGGCGTTCCTCGAGAACTATCACATCTATGTGCTGCCGATGCCGCCGGGCGGACAGATCGACCTGTCGCTGCAGACGAAGGCAGTGCCGCAGCGGCGCGCGACTGACATCGGCGGCACGTATATCAACTGGATCGACGGCGACACGTTGTCGTGGTCGCTCGGTTCGTCGCTCTATCGCGCCGAGATGGCGGAGCTGTTCGCCAGCGGCAGCACCGACGCCACGCACGGCAAGGTCGTTGCGAACCTGAGCATGACGCGTGCAGCAGACAAGCCGCACGGCGTCGTGGCGCTCACCGGCGCGCGCATCATCACGATGAACGATGCACAGCAAGTGATCGAGAACGGCACGATCGTGATTCGCGACAATCGCATCGTCGCGGTCGGCGCGAACGGCGCGGTCGACATTCCAGCCGACGCGCAGCGGCTCGATCTCGCGGGCCGCACGGTGATGCCGGGAATCATCGACGCGCACGCGCACGGGCCGCAGGGCACGAGCGACATCGTTCCGCAGCAGAACTACTCAGCGCTCGCGCACCTCTCGCTTGGCGTCACGACGATCCACGATCCGTCGAACAACGCGACCGAGATCTTCGCCGCCGCCGAGTATCAGCGCGCCGGCCTGATCATGGCGCCGCGCATCTTCTCGACTGGCGACATCGTCTACGGCGCGCATTCCGAGGGCTTCGCGAGCATCGACAACCTCGATGACGCGCGCAATCACATCCGGCGGCTCAAGGCGCAGGGCGCGATCTCGATCAAGAACTACAACCAGCCGCGGCGCGAGCAACGGCAGATGGTCACGACCGCCGCGCGCGAGGCGGGCATGATGGTCGTGTGCGAAGGCGGCTCGCTCTATCACATGGATATGAGCATGGTCGCCGACGGCAACACGAGCATCGAGCACAACGTGCCGCCGGAGCGCTTCTATGACGATGTACTGCAGTTCTGGAAGCCGACGCAGGTCGCCTACACGCCGACGCTGGTCGTGACTTACGGCGGTCCGGGCGCGGAGTTCTACTTCTATCAGGAATCGGAGGTCTGGCAGCATCCGATCCTTTCGCGCTACGTGCCGCCGCACATCCTGCAGCCGCGCTCGGTGCGCCGGCAGATGGCGCCGCTGACCGACTACCAGGCGATCCGCGACTCCGCCGCAAATGCCAAGCGGCTGCTGGAGCTCGGCGTGCTCGTGAACACCGGCGCGCACGGCCAGCGCGAAGGTCTCGGCTCGCACTGGGAGATCTGGGGCTTCGTGGATGGCGGCATGTCGCCGCTGCAGGCGCTGCAGGCAGCGACGATCGATCCCGCGAAACATCTGGGCCTCGTGCACGATCTCGGCTCGGTCGAGAGCGGCAAGCTCGCGGACCTGCTCATCGTCGACGGCAACCCGCTCGAGAACATTCGCGTGACGGATCACATCGCGTACGTGGTGCAGAACGGCCGCATCTACGAGGGCGGCACGATGGCGGAGAAGCTGTCGGGTCAGCGCAAGGTTCAGCCGTTCTACTGGGAGTAATTCCGAAGATAAAAAATCTTCGACTCTTCCTTGGCGATCTTGGCGATCTTGGCGAGAGACATTCCGGTTCAGAATTCTTTCCGCTAACCACCTCTCCTGGCGAGCGCTTCCCAATCGACGAACGCCCACTGGCGCAGCTCGAACGTGAACGTCTGCGCCACGACGGCCGGATCGGCGGCGACGATCGCCTGCGCGCTCGCGTCGTCTTCCGCGCCGAACAGCATCGCGCCGCCGCTGCCGTCGGCGAACCGCCCGGCGAGGCGCATGATCCCGCGGCGATACAGGTCGAGCATGTAGCGCCCATGCTCGCGCAACGGCTGCTCTGACAGCGGCTTGCCCGTGAGCCACTTCGCGCCGGGTCGGTAGATGCAGAGGTAACTCGGCTGGTCGGGCTGTGCGGCCTGCGCCGAACTGGCCCCCGCCAGCGCAGCGCTGAGTCCCGCGAGCACGAATTGGCGACGGTCGTCGTTCATGCGCTCAAGCCTGACCTACCTCTCCACCCGGCCGCCAGTGTCATACTTGACACCATTATGGCGAAAACAGTCACGGTGGCGATCGTCGGTTATCCCGGCTGCTCGGCGTGGATCACGGCGGGGCTGCTGGAGCTGTTCGCGATCGCGAACAACGCTCGCCCCACCCTCCCCGGCCGCGGCGTTTCCACGAGCCGATTCGATTGTCACATCGTCAGCGGATCGGGCCGCGCAGTGCGCGGATCGCACGGCGTCACGTTCGCAGCGCATGCATTGCGCCGCCGCTATGACGCGTCGATCGTTCCACCGATCTGGTGCGAGTCGCTCGCGGATCTGGCAAGGCAGGCGCAACGACTGCGAGCCGAGCACGCCTTCCTGGTGCGAATGGCCCGCCGCTCGAAGATCTTCGCGAGTTCGTGCAGCGGCGCTGTGCTGCTCGCGCAGGCCGGCTTGCTGAGCGGACGGCGCGCGACGACGTGCTGGTGGCTGGTGGACTGGTTTCGCCAGGCGTTCCCGGACATCGAGATGGTCCCGGACCGACTGGTCATGCGCGATCGCGACCGCTGGACCGCGGCCGCAGGCACCGCCTACATGCATCTCGCGCTGGAGCTGGTACGCGAGCTCGCCGGCGAACAGCTTGCGGCGGCCACGGGACGGCTGATGCTCGTCGAGCGACGTCGCGGCTCGCAATCGCCATTCCTCGTGCCGCACGCACCGCCCGAGCAGGGCTCCGACATCGATCGCGCGACCCGCTACCTGCGACAGCATTCCGGCAAGCGACTCGTCCTGGCGGGCCTGTGCCGCGCGCTTGCCGTCAGCGAACGCACGCTGGCGCGCAAGTTCAAGGCGAGCCTCGGGATGTCGCCGTTGAGCTATCTGCAGTCGCAGCGAGTCGCCCGCGCGCGGGAGCTGCTGGAAACTTCGCAGCTGCCGCTCGACCGCATCGTCGAGCAATGCGGCTACGAAGACGTGTCCTCGTTCCGCAAGCTGTTCGCGCGCCACGTCGGTATGACGCCGCGGGAGTACCGTCAGCGTTTCGGCACTTGACCCTGACGGTACGTCAGGGCCTAGAGTCTCCCGGATCGGAGGTCTCATGTCGTACACCGTCGGGCAACTCGCCAAGCTCACCGGGCTGACCGTCCGCGCGCTGCATCACTATCACGCGATCGGTCTGCTCGTCCCATCGCAGCGCTCCGAGTCCGGCTATCGACTGTACACGCAAGCGGACATCGTGCGTCTCTACCGCATCCAGGCGTTGCAACGGCTGAACCTCTCGCTCAACGAAGTCGCAGCGGTGCTCGCGAAGGACGGCGCGCCGCTCCCCGACATGATCGGGCAGCAGCTCGACGAGCTGGACGATCGCATCGAGAAGGCGACGGCACTGCGCACGCGCCTGACTCAGATTCGCGAGGTGCTGACACGCGGCGACGAACCGGTCGCAGGCGATTGGCTCGCGGCGGTCGAGCTCATCACGCAATACGACCAGTACTGCTCATCCGACGAGCTGCAACGCCTGCTGGCGAACAGCAACGCGGACAAGGACCAATGGCGCGCGCTGCTCTCCGAGCTGCGCGCGGCGGCGGAACGCGACGTTCCAGTGCAGAGCGATCACGTGCAAGAGCTCGCCGACCGCTGGATGCAGTTGATGCTTGCGCGGGTCGGCGGCGATGTTGGCCTGGCGATCAAGATGAAGCTGGCATACCACGCCCAGCCGGATATGCAGGCCCGCATGCAGGCGCAGAGCGGACTCGATGCGTCGACGCTGGAGTATCTGACTCGAGCGGTGCGCCACGGCAATCTCACCGCATGGGCGCGGCACCTCGAGCCGCCCGCGCTCGAGCGCCTGAACGTGCCGGACGACCGGATGCGCGAGTGGCTACGCGTCGCTGGTGAAATGCGCAGCGCGATGGCTGCTGGCGATGGCGTCGATGGCGTCGCAGTGCAGGCTCTCGTCGGCGCATGGGAATCGCTGCTGGAGGAATTCTCGGGCGGCGATGCGACAGTCAGGGATCGAATGGAGCAGGCGCTGCACGCGGACGCGTCGCTGCAGCGGCGCTGGGCCCTCGACGCGTCGCTCCTGGAGTTCGTGCAGCGAGCCCGCAACGTGTGGCACAACGCCGGAGCCGTCCATGGCCGAGCGTGATTTCAGCAAGCCGATCGTCTATCACATCGACGGCATGCGGGACGTGCGCGTGCAGCGTGACGTCGTGTACAAGCACGACGCCGGCGCGGATCTCAAGCTGAATGTCTACGCGCCGTCGCGCTTGTCCGGCGACGCGCGCGTGCCCGCGGTGTTCTTCGTTCATGGCGGACCGATTCCCGCCGAGTTCACGCCGCCGACGCAGTGGGGCGTGTTCGTCTCCTACGGCGAGCTGGCGGCCGCCTCCGCGCTCGTCGGGGTGACGCTCAATCATCGACTGCACGCGCCGGCCGACTTCGAGCGGTCGCAATCGGATGTGGCCGCAGCGATCGACTACGTGCGCGAGCATGCGGCAGAGCTCAACGTCGATGCCGATCGGATCGCGCTGTGGTACTTCTCGGGTGGTGGTCCGCTGCTGAGCGCAATCTTGCGCGATCGGCCGTCCTACGTGCAGTGCGTTCTGGCGTTCTACGCTGTCCTCGACATGCGCCACATGATTCCGGCTGATGCGGACGCCGCGAAAGTCGCGCGTGCTGCCGAGCTGTCAGCTGCCGCGCACGTGCGCGCGAAAGGCGCCGGCTTGCCGATGTTCATCGCGCGCGCCGGCCTCGATCAGCCGATGATCAACCAGGCGATCGACACGTTCGTGCAGGAAGCGCTGGCCGGTAACGCGACGCTGGAGCTGATGAATCATCCGGCCGGCCGGCACGGCTTCGACATTCTCGACGACGACGCACGCTCGCGCGAGATCATCGCGCGCGCCGTTGCTTTCGCGCAGGTGCACGTCCGCAGATCAGATCGATAGCCGTCGTAGCGAGGTTGCGCAGGACCGCTCGCGACTCGCCCGCGCGCGAGCGGATTGCCATCGTGTACAACACGGCGTACGCGATCAGCGCCAGCGCTTGCGGATCGGACGCCGCATCAATCTCGCCGTCATCGCGCGCCTTGCGGATGCGAGCCTCCAGCAGGCGCTCAAATGCGCGCAGTGCATTCGCAAGCCTCGTACGTATCTCCTCATCGCCCAGCGCCTCGGTGACCGCAGTGCCGATCAGATAACAGCCGCGCGCAGGGTCGCCGGACGGCAGATAGCCAGCCAGCGCGGTGTCGTAGAAGCGCTCCAGTCCCTCCGCCAGGGACAACTGCGGATCGAGCGACTTCACGATGCTCGCCTTCGATCGCTCCGTGTAGCTGTCGAGCGTCTGCAGATAGAGAGCGCGCTTGTCGCCGAACGCTGCATAGAGGCTAGGCCTATTCATGTCGGTGGCGTCGCTCAGCTGTTCGAGCGACGTCGCCGAATAGCCGAGGCGCCAGAACGCGAGCATCGCCTGCCCCAGCGCGGCGTCGGCGTCGTAAGCACGGGGCCGGCCACGCGGGCGCGGCGCTGCTCGAGCGGCAATCTTTTTATGTACCATGTTGTAAAAAAATACCTTGACGGTCGCCAATATTATACCGCACAGTACAGAAACACACTGGAGGATCCGTCATGGAGCTGTATTTCGCACCGCTCGCCTGCTCGCTCGCCACGCGCATCGCCCTGTACGAAGCCGGAGCACCGGCGCGCTATACGCAGGCCAACACCCACACCAAGAAGCTGCTGGACGGCAGCGATTTTTTCGCGATCAACCCGATGGGTCAGGTGCCCGCGCTACGCCTCGACGACGGCAGCATTCTTACCGAGAACACGGCGATCCTGCAGTACGTCGCGGAGCAGTTCCCACAGGCGCAGCTCGCGCCGGCCAGTGGACGCGAGCGCAGTCAGCTACAACAGTGGCTCGGCTTCATCGGCACCGAGCTGCACAAGGCGATCTTCATTCCGTTGCTGGACGACAAGGCGTCGGAAGAGGTGAAGGCGTACGCTCGCGACAAGATCGCGCTGCGCATGCGCATCCTGCAGACGCACCTGCGCGATCGCGAATACGTGCTCGATACGTTCAGTATCGCGGACGCGTACCTCACGACGATCCTGAACTGGGCGAACGCTTCGAAGGTGGATCTGCAGCAGTGGCCCGAGGTGCACGCCTACTACCAGCGCATGCTGAAGCGGCCGACCATCGCGCGCGCGGCCGGCGAGGAGTTCGCGCTCTACAAGGAAGAGCAGCGACGCAAATCCGCGTAGGGGCTTTCTCGCGACCTACCTTGGCACGTAAGCAATGCACTCGACCTCGACGCGCGCGCCGCGTGCCAGGCCGCTGGCAGCGAGCGCGCTGCGCGCCGGGAAAGGCTTCTTGAAGAACTCGGCGTAGATCTCGTTGAACGTCGGCCACTCCGCGATGTCGGCGAGGAATACCGTGCACTTCACCACGTCCGACATCGATGCGCCGTTGCGCGTCAAGACATCCTTGATCAGCGTCAGCGCCTGGCGCGATTCGGCCTTGATGCCGCCGGCCACGGGCTTGCCGGTCGCGGGATCGAACCCGATCTGACCCGAGAGGAACATGAAGTCCCCCGCGCGCACGGCCTCGGAGAACGGCAGATCGCGCCGGGCGGGATCCGAGGACGCGAGGAATTCGGCTTTGGCGTGCTCGGCGGCGAACGCCGGCGCAGAGGTGAGAACGGCGAGCGCGCCCGCGAGTGCGAGCGCCGGAAGGCGAGACGTAAGCATGACGGGCCCCTTCAGAGAGTGCGGACTTTAGCCAGAAACTCTAGCAGCGCGGCGTTGACCTGGTCGGGCCGCTCTTGCTGAATCCAGTGGCCGGCGCCTTCGACCATCACCTTCTGCACGCCTGGCACGGCGCGGTTCATGTGATCGACTGCCGCAAGACCGCGCTTGCCGGCAATCACCGGGTCGCGCGTGCCGGCGATGAACAACGCGGGCTGACGAATCGTCGCGTCCTGCCACGGCGCGGTCAGCTCCCAGTTGCGATCGATGTTGCGATACCAGTTGAGTCCGCCGCGGAAGCCGGTGCGCCGGTATTCGTTTGCGAACTTCTGAATGTCCTCTTCGCGCAGCCACGCCGGCAACGCCTTCGCGACCGCGAGTGGATCGAGAAAGCCGTGACCCTCGTTGACCATCATCGGATTCTCGCGATCGATCGGGATGTCGCCCGAGACGCCGTACAAAAGCTTGCGCAAAGTGACCGCCGGATCGCGCTCGAACTCCGCTTCGGCAACGCCCGGCTTCTGGAAGTAGATCCAATAGTAGTTACCGAGGCCGGCGTCTTTGAGCGTCTTGAGGGGCGCCGCGGCCGAGCGCGGCCGATGCGGCACGCTCATCGCGACGACTGCCGGGAACAGATCGGGCCGCATCATGGCGGCGGTCCACGCAACGGGCGCGCCCCAGTCATGACCGACGATGATCGCCTTCTTCTCACCGAGCGCCGCGACGAGCCCGACCACGTCGCCGACCGTGTGCATGATCGTGTAGTCGTTCACGTTCGCGGGCGCCTCGGTCTCGCCGAAGCCGCGCATGTCGGGAGCGACTGCACGAAAGCCCGCCGCTGCAACTGTCGGCAACTGATGCCGCCACGAATACCAGAGCTCCGGCCAGCCGTGACACATCAGCACGAGCGGGCCAGTGCCCTGCTCCGCGACGTGCATGCGAATGCCGTTGACGGTGAGCGTGTGGTGCTTCAGTTCTGCGCTCATGTGCTCACCTTGTGGGTTTCGACTTTCGGGAGGAATGCCGCCAGCGCGCCGAGCAGCGGCAGGAACGCACAGATGCTGTAGACGAACTCGATGCCCCGAGCGTCGGCAACCTGCCCGAGCACGGCAGCGCCGATGCCGCCCATGCCGAACGCAAGCCCGAAGAACAGGCCGGAGATCGCGCCGACCTTGCCGGGCACGAGCTCCTGCGCGTACACGAGGATCGCCGAAAACGCCGACGCGAGGATCAGCCCGATCGGCACGCTCAGCACACTGGTCCAGAACAGGTTCGCGTGCGGCAGGATCAGCGTGAACGGCAGGACGCCGAGGATCGAGAACCAGATGACGTACTTGCGCCCGATGCGATCGCCGATCGGGCCGCCGGCGAACGTGCCCACAGCGACTGCGGCGAGGAACACGAACAAGTGCATCTGCGCGTTCCACACCGAGACGTGGAAGCGCTCGATCAGATAGAACGTGTAGTAGCTCGTCAGGCTCGCCATGTAGAAGTACTTGGAGAAGATCAGCACGATCAGCACCGTGATCGCGCCGACGACTTTGTTGCGGGACAACTGGGCGTGTGCGTGATGCGCACCTTTGCGCACGGCCGCGAGTCGCACTGTCTGTCTCGCGTACCAACCGCCGATCTTGGTCAGCAGCGCGATGCCGAGCATCGCCGCGAGCGCGAACCACGCGAGGCTGCCCTGGCCGTTGGGCAGCACGATGAACGCAGCCGCGAGCGGACCGAGCGCCGAGCCCGCGTTGCCGCCGACCTGGAACAGCGACTGCGCGAAGCCGTGACGCCCTCCGGATGCGACGCGCGCGACGCGCGAGGACTCGGGATGAAACACCGAAGAGCCGAGACCGACCACCGCAGCACCGAGCAGCAGCACCGGAAACGTGCTGGCCACCGACAGCAGCAACAGGCCCGTCAGCGTGAAGCCCATGCCGAACGCCAGCGCATACGGCATCGGCCGCCGGTCCGCATAAAGACCGACGAGCGGCTGGAACAGCGAAGCGGTAACCTGATAGACGAAAGTTACGAGGCCGATCTGACCGAAGTCGAGCTTCAGGCCCGTCTTGAGGATGGGATAGATCGCCGGCAACAGCGACTGCATCATGTCGTTCAGCAAATGGCAGAAGCTGAGCGCGCCGAGCACCGTCATTGCCGCGCTGAGTTCGCGATTGTGCACATCCACATTCGAGCTCATGTTGAAAGGATATCGCGTTGCCCCCATGAACCGCTCGCGAAATTACGGGAACGTAAAGCCGGGGGCGACCTGTCCGGGGAACGAGCCGCCCGCGTTCGCGTCTAAATTCGCGTAACCCAATTCTGGAGCCCTGTCATGGATACCCAACTGCCCTCCCTTGCACGAGCCCGTCTCGCGGGGGCGTGCATGCTCACCGCCGCATTGCTGTCATCCGCCGCTTTCGCAGGGTCCCCCGACGCTGCGAAGTCCGTTCAGGCTGTGTGGAAGCCGGTTGAGATCAAGTACTCGTATGTCGGTTTCACGACCGCATACAACTGCGATTCCTTCGAGCAGAAGGTGCGCAGCATCTTGCTGAGGCTCGGCGCGCCGGAGCAGACCCGCGTGCAGGCGAACGGCTGCATCGATGTGAACCGTCCTTCGCGCAACTTCTTCGTCACGATCAACAGTGCCGCAGTGATTCCGGCGAGCGAAGCGAAGGAGCCGCCGGACAAGGCGACGCGGGAATTGGCCGAGCGGCTGACGGGCAAGAAGGATCCGCTGAAGACCGAGCCGTTCCCCGCGCAGTGGCAGACCGTTGAGCTGGCCCGCGATCGCCGGCTCGATCTGCAGCCGGGCGACTGCGAGCTGATGGAAGGCCTGAGCAAGGACGTGCTGCCGAAGCTCTCGATCAAGATCGTCAGCGACCGCGTCCTGTGCACGCCGAACAACCTCAGCATCACGACGCCGGAGCTGACCGTCTCCGCGCTGGTGCCGCTGCCGAAGGCCGACGAGTCCTCGTCCGCCGACCGCAGGTAAGTCGGATCAGGCCTGCGGTTCCAGTGCGTAAGCGCGCTGGAACGCAGGCCGCGCGGCGCAGCGATCTGCGTACGCGAACAGCACCGGCTCATCGGCGAGCATCTTGAACTGGCGCAGGAAAGCGCAACTCATTCCGAGCAGCACGTCCGCAGCGCAGAAGCGCTCGCCGAGAATCCACGGACCGCGGCTCAACCCCGCTCGCAACGTCTCGAGCATCTGCTCCCAGCCGCCCCAACCGTAGCTCACGGGATTCGGCTTCAGCCCGCCGAACTTCTCGCCCATGGCGGGCTCGATCACGGCATTCGTGTACAACAGCCACATGAGATACGCGCCGCGGTCGGGGCTGCCGATCGGCGGCGCCAGCTTCGCGGCGGGGTATTGATCGGCAAGATAGGCGCAGATAGCGCCCGAATCCCAGATCCGCACCGCGCCGTCCTCGATCGCGGGCACCTTGCCCATCGGGGACGCTGCGCGAAATGCAGGGTTCGATCGCGACTGCTCATTGCGGATGTCGATCCGCACCAGCTCGTAGGGCACCCCGAGCTCTTCCATCATCCAGGCTGCGCGCACCGCGCGCGTGCGCTCGCACCAGTACAGCTTCATGGCGCCCTCTCCTGTCCATTGCGGGGGAGTGCAGCTTATCTGGTGTTATATACAGTCGCAACTACTTCAGCAGACGATCCAGGTGCTGCCGGATATGCGCGGCCTGGGCGGACGTGTGAGCGAGCGCGATCGCTTTGTCGAAGGCGACGCGCGCTTCGTCCGTGCGGCCGAGCTCGTGCAGCCACGCGCCCTTCGCGCCGAAGAAATGAAAATAGCCTTGTAGTTTTTCGCCGAGCGGCTCGATCATTTCCAGCGCCGCGGCCGGACCGCGCAGTTTCGAGACGGCCACGGCGCGGTTGAGCGTGACGATCGGGGACGGCTGCAATTTTTCCAATACGCCGTAGAGCGTATCGATCTCTTGCCAGTCAGTATCCGCAGCGCGCTTGGCGCGCGAGTGAACGGCCGCGATCGCTGCCTGCACTTGATACGGACCCGGCGCGCGATGTCGCAGCGCCTTTTCCACGAGCACCAGGGCTTCGTCGATGAGCTCGCGATTCCACAGAGCGCGATCCTGATGCTCGAGCAGCACGATCTCGTTGTCGCGATCGAGGCGCGCCGACACGCGTGCGTGCTGCAGCAGTAGCAGTGCCACGAGTCCCATGATTTCAGGCTCGCTCGGGAACAGTCGCAGCAACAAGCGCGCGAGGCGGATTGCTTCCTCGCAGAGTGACGTGCGGACGTGCGCGTTGCCGCCGCTCGCCGAGTAACCTTCGTTGAACAGCAGATAGATCATCGCCGCGACTGCTGCGAGACGACTGCTGCGCGCCTCGGCGCCCGGCGTCTCGAACGGCACTTCAGCCGAACCGATCGCGCGCTTCGCGCGCGTGATCCGCTGCTCCATCGCAGCTTCGCTGACGAGGAATGCACTCGCGATCTCTTTCACGGTGAGACCGGAGACGATGCGCAGCGCGAGTGCGATCTGCTGAGTCGAGGGCAGCTCGGAATGACAGCAGATGAACAGCAACCGCAGGATGTCGTCGCGGTAGTGCTCGGCGTCGAGCTGATCGGCGAGCGACGCCTCGGCATCGTCGTCGTCCGAAAGAACTTCCTCGGAAGGCAGCGCCGTCTCCTTGCGTCGCCGCCGCACGCTGTCGAGGCCGGAATTGCGGCCGACGAAAATGAGCCACGCGGCGGGGTCGCGCGGTGGACCTTTTACAGGCCAGACTTTGAGGGCACGGAGAGAGGCTTCCTGGAAGGCTTCTTCGGCAGTGTCGAGGTCGCGGAAATAGCGGAGCAGCGCCGCCACGGCCTGCGGGCGGGCGGAAGTCAGGGCGGAGTCGATCCAGCGGAGGTCAGTCACTTACACGGGTCCGAGAATAGCGGGCTGGCTCCGCAGAATCGCATAGCCCGTGGGCTTTGTCGTTAGCGCGGGAGCGGGCGGCGTGCGAAGACGCAACTCGTCTGATACTCATGACCGAAGGACGAACGCCCGACGGGCATTCCGACAAGCCGCCGCGAGAACTACGACCCATTGTCGAAAGGGGCACTCATCAACTTGCCTGGCAGGCAGCAGTTCCTCAGTGCCTCAGCGACTACGCGCGAATTCTCAATTCTGCTGCTGCCACGACTGTACAGAGCCAACGCGACCATATGGGCTGAAAACATCAAGAATATGAGCGGACCAAGCACAGCGAATGAACGAGTGGCAGAACCTTTGAAGTATTCGGTCAAGAACTCGAGGTACCTGGTCGTCGAAATAATGAGCATGGAGAGAGCGACCAGGCAGGCAAACTGAACCGTCAAGCCGAGCCCCAAAAGCGAATAGCTCCGGAAAGGTGACGCGGGAGCGCCGCGAAGCAAACAAACATCGAAACTCAACACATAGAGGGCTATGCCCGCCACAACCACTCGTCGAACCCATATGCTCATTGGATGCAATGCTCAACGATCTTTCGTAGGGCGATTCAGAACCAGTTGTAGTTGAAGCTCACGCTGACCCGCGGCCCCGCCGACGGATTCGGCGGCACCTCATGTCTGAGCCAGCTCTCGAACAACACCAGCTTGCCCGCTTGCGCAGGAATCACCACCCACCGCTGCCGGTTCGTGCTCACTTTTGTCTTTAGCGGCGGCGACGACATGTAGCGATCCAGTCGCGGATCTTCCAGCTTCAATCCCGCCGAACCGCGCGGCGTGTCGACGTAGTAAGTCCCGCTGATCGTCGCGAGCGGATGCAGATGCAGGCTGTGCACGACCTGCCGCGGCATGATGTTGACCCAGCAGTCGGTCATCTGCAGCTCACGTCCCGTGAGATCGAACTGCAGCGATTTCGCGAACGATGCGACGTGGCGATCGAGGCCTTTGCGCAGCTGTGCGAACGTCGGCGACAAGTCATACATACGGCTCGCCGAGTTGTACGACGTGTAACCGCCCGGGTAGTTCTTCGCGGACCAGCGCCGGCCGGAATCGTCGTCGCGCTCCAGCTGCCGGCATTCGCGCTGCAGCCGGCGGTTCAGCGCCGTCGCGCCGTTCAGCCGCGCCGTATACACCAGCGTTGGAAAGTAGCTCTGTATGGTCATCAGGACGCTCTGCACGAACCGCCAACCGCTTCTTCTCTATAATAGCCGCCCTCGCCCGCCCCGGGACCGCGCTACGTGCAACCGATCATCTCCGTCAACGATCTCGTCAAGACCTATGCGACGGGTTTCCAGGCTCTCAAGCACATCGACCTCGAGATCCATCGCGGCGAGATCTTCGCGCTGCTCGGGCCGAACGGCGCCGGCAAGACGACGCTGATCAACGTCATCTGCGGCATCGTCAACGCCACCTCCGGCAAAGTCACCGCCGACGGCCACGACATCGTGCGCGAGTACCGCGCCGCGCGTTCGAAGATCGGGCTGGTGCCGCAGGAGCTGACCACGGACGCCTTCGAGAGCGTTCTGGCGACGATGCAGTTCAGCCGCGGCCTGTTCGGCAAGGCGGCGAACCCGGCGCACATCGAGAAGGTGCTGCGCGATCTGTCGCTGTGGACCAAGAAGGACGACAAGATCATGACGCTGTCCGGCGGCATGAAGCGTCGCGTGATGATTGCGAAGGCGCTGTCGCATGAGCCGCAGATCCTGTTCCTCGACGAGCCCACTGCGGGCGTCGACGTCGAGCTGCGGCGAGACATGTGGGAGATGGTGCGCCGGCTGCGCGAGAGCGGCGTCACGATCATTCTCACCACGCACTACATCGAGGAAGCCGAGGAGATGGCCGACCGCATCGGCGTGATCAACAAAGGCGAGATCGTGCTGGTCGAAGACAAGAAGGTGCTGATGCGCAAGCTGGGCCGCAAGCAGCTGACTCTGCATTTGCAGCATCCGCTGGAGGGCATACCGGCGCAGCTCGCCAACCGGCAGCTGGAGCTGCGCGCGGACGGCAACGATCTCGTCTATACCTTCGACACCCAGGCCGACAACACCGGCATCGCCGGGCTCCTGCGGCAGCTCAACGAGCTCGGCATCGACTTCAAGGACCTCAGGACCGAGGAGAGCTCGCTGGAAGAGATCTTCGTGAACCTGGTGAGCACCCGGCGATGAACAGCTACGCGATCCGTGCGATCTACACTTTCGAGATGTCGCGCTGGTTCCGCACGCTGGTGCAGAGCGTGGCCTCGCCGGTGATCTCCACCTCGCTGTACTTCGTGGTGTTCGGCGCGGCGATCGGCTCGCGCATGGCGCAGATCGACGGCGTCAGCTACGGCGCGTTCATCGTGCCCGGCCTGATCATGCTGTCGGTGCTGACGGAAAGCATCTCGAACTCGTCGTTCGGCATCTACATGCCGCGCTGGGCCGGCACGATCTACGAAGTGCTGTCCGCGCCGATTTCGTACATCGAGATCGTGATCGGCTACGTCGGGGCGGCAGCGACCAAATCGATCCTGCTCGGCCTGATCATCCTGGCGACGGCGCGGCTGTTCGTGCCGTTCCATATCGAGCATCCGCTGTGGATGGTCGCGTTCCTCGTGCTCACGTCGGTGACGTTCAGCCTGTTCGGCTTCATCATCGGCCTGTGGGCGAGCGGCTGGGAGAAGCTGCAGATCGTGCCGATCCTGATCATCACGCCGCTGGCGTTCCTCGGCGGCAGTTTCTATTCGATCGGCATGCTGCCGCCGTTCTGGCAGAAGGTCACGCTGTTCAATCCGGTCGTGTACCTGATCAACGGCTTCCGCTGGGCGTTCTACGGCATCGCGGACGTCAGCGTCGCGGTCAGCCTCGGCATGACGTGCCTGTTCATGACGGCGTGCCTGATCGTGATCTGGTGGGTGTTCAAGACCGGCCACCGCATCAAAGCGTGATCAACTCTCCTGCAGGTCGGGCTTCAGCCCGACTTCCCTGCTCTTCCCCGTCGCCAGATACGACCCGAACAAGATCATCGCCAGCCCGATCCCCGCGCCCAGCCCGAACGGCTCGTGCAGCACGAGCACGCCGATCACCGCCGCGACAGCCGGATTGATATACGCAACGACAGAAGCACGCGCCGCGCCCGCTTCGTTGATCAAGTAGAAATACAGATACAGCGCAAGCGCCGTGCAGAGAATACCGAGCGCTGCCACGGCGGTCAGCGACACAGCCGATGGAACGTGCGTGGGCGCGGTCAGTGCAGCGATCGGCAACAACAGAATCGACGCGACCACCAGACTCGCAGCCACGGCGCCAAGCTCATCGACATCCGACAGATACCGCTGCACGACCAGCGGACCGATCGCATAACCCGCGACGGAAATCATGATGCACAGGACGCCGGCCCAGAGCATCGGCCCGTGCCCCGTATCCAACCCGACGATCGCGATCACGCCGCAGAAGCCAATCGCGAGCCCCGCGATGCGCAGCGCGCCGAGCCGCTCCCGCACGCCGAACAGCGGCGCGATGACGACGACGCTGAGCGGCACGGTCGCAATCAGAATGCCGGCGAGCGACGAGCTGATCCATTGCTCGCCCATCGCGATCAGCGAGAACGGGATGACCAGCTCCGCGACAGCGAACGCGATGATTGCGCCCTTGTGCGCGAACGCGCGTTGCAGCGAGCCGCGCCGCCACGCGATCGGCACGAGCACGATGGCCGCGAGCGTGATGCGCCCCCATGCGACGCACACGGGCGACAGATCGCCGAGAGCCAGCTTGATGAAGAAGTAAGGGAGACCCCAGATCGCGCACAAGGCCGCGAACGTCGCCCAGGCGCGCCACGTCATAGGTGTCGAAAGTTAGCGTCTCGCTGTACGTCTTGCAATCACCTGCCACGTCAGACAGGAACTCTCGGAGTCGACAGCCATTGAGATCGCAGATGTCGCTCGCTCGCCCGCACGAACGCGGAGCCCTCTCCATGAAAACCTCACTGCCTGTCCTCCTTGCGGCGCTGTATGCCGTGCTGCCAGCTTGCTCGGACGGTGTGGCCGATCCACCGCCGCAATCGCAGGCGCCTGCGGCGGCTGTGCCGACGCAATCGCCAACCGCGGGTGTAGCAGCGGCGCTGCCGGATTTCGCGCCGCTGGTCGAGCAATACGGCGTGGCGGTCGTGAACGTCGAAGTCGTACAGAAGGTGCGCCAGACGCGCGGGCCCGGCGGCCAGGGCGACGATCCGCTGCTCGATTTCTTCCGGCGCTTCGGCATACCGCCCCCGGGCGGCGGCGGCCAGGGCGAAGGAGATGGCATGCCTGAGCGGGGCACCGGCTCGGGCTTCATCGTGAGCGATGACGGCTACATCCTCACGAACGCGCATGTCGTCATGGATGCCGATGAAGTGACCGTGCGCCTGAGCGACCGCCGCGAGTTTGCGGCGAAGGTGATCGGCTCCGACGAGCGCAGCGACGTGGCGCTGATCAAGATCGACGCGCAGGAGCTGCCGACGGTGCGCATCGGCGACCCGCAGAAACTGCGGCCTGGCGAATGGGTGGTGGCGATCGGCTCGCCGTTCGGTCTGGAGAACAGTGCGACGGCGGGCATCGTGAGCGCGACGTCGCGCGCAGTCGGCGGCGAGAGCTATGTGCCGTTCATCCAGACCGACGTGGCCGTAAATCCCGGCAACTCGGGCGGCCCGCTGTTCAACATGCGCGGCGAAGTGGTCGGCATGAACTCGATGATCTTCAGCCGCACCGGCGGCTACATGGGCCTGTCGTTCGCAGTGCCGATCGACGTCGCCAACGACGTGCGCGAGCAGCTGGTCAACACCGGCCACGTCGTGCGCGGTCGCATCGGCGTCGCCGTGCAGGACATGAATGCGCAGCTGGCGCAATCGTTCGGTCTCGATCGACCGCGCGGCGCCCTCGTGAGCGCGGTGGAAGACGACAGTCCGGCAGCGAGCGCCGGCGTCAAAGCGGGCGACGTGATCCTGAGCGTGAACGGGCACGACATCGATCGGGTCGGCGGCCTGCCCACAGAAATCGCGAAGATGAAGCCCGGCAGCAAGGCCGAGCTGCTCGTCTGGCGCGACGGCAAGGAGCGCGCGATCGACGTGCGCGTGGACGAGATGCAGGAGAAGCCGCAGACCCGCACCGCGGACCGCCGCGAGCAGTCCGATGAAACCGAGCGCCTCGGCATCGCCGTGCGGCCGCTGACGCCGGACGAGAAAAACCAGGTCGAGACCGAGGGCAACCTGGTCGTCGAGGAAGTCAGCGGCGCCGCCGCGCTGGCCGGCGTGCAGCCGGGCGACATCATTCTCGGCGTCAACGGCAAGCCGATCGCATCGGTGCAGCAACTGCGCGGCGCCGTGAAGCAGAAACAGTCCACGGTCGCGCTGCTGATCGAGCGCGGCAACGCCCAGATCTTCATCCCGATCCGCGTCGGTTGACCCGGCGCGGCGCTTGGTGCCATCGTGACCGCATGGAGCGCCGCCGGAACAGCCGTCTCGGACTCGGGCTCGCAGCAACCGCTGCAACGCTCGCGTGCGCGCTGTGCTCCGACACCTGGTCGCAATCCGGCGGCGGCATCGCAGTGGATTCCGGCGCCGAATGGCGCTTCGTGCGACTCGCCTATTCCAGCGTCGGCGCCCGCTCCGGCAGCCGCGGCGGCTGGCTGACAGACTGGCCCGACGCCGAGCAGCACCTGCTCAAGGGCGTACAGCGGCTGACGCGGATCGACACCGGAGAGGAAGGCCAGCAGCTCTCGATCATGGACGAGAGCCTGTTCGACTACCCGTGGGTGTACGCGGTCGAAGTCGGCAGCTGGATGCTCAATGACGAAGAAGCTGCGCGCCTGCGCGACTACCTGTTGCGCGGCGGTTTCCTGGTCGTCGACGATTTCCACGGCAGCATGGAGTGGGCCGGCTTCGTGCAGGGCATGCACAAGGTGTTTCCCGATCGTGCGATCGTCGAGATCCCGATCGAGGATGCCGTGTTCCATCTCGCGTACGACCTGCCGGAGCAGATCCAGATCCCGGGTATCCAGTCGCTGTACAGCGGCCTCACGTACGAGCGCGACGGCTACACGCCGCACTGGCGCGGCATCTACGATGACGAAGGCCGGCTCATGGTCGTGATCAATTTCAACATGGACCTGGGCGACGCCTGGGAGCACGCCGACGTGCCCGAATACGCGTTGCAGTACACGACGCGCGCGTACAAGTACGCGATCAACTACATCCTCTACGCGATGACGCACTGACGCGCGTGAGCAGCGGGCCGGATCTCAGATGGCAATGGTGCAGGCTCGGCGAACTGAGCGCTGAGCAGGTGTATGCCGTGCTCGCGGCGCGCGTCGCGATCTTCGTGGTCGAGCAGAACTGCGCGTACCAGGAACTCGATGGACTGGACGCCGACGCCGAGCATCTGATCGCGTGGTCGGGCACGCAGGTCGCAGGGTATCTGCGAGTGCTCGGACCGGGCACGCGTTTCGACGATCCTTCGATCGGCCGCATCATCACGGCGCAGCCGTTTCGCGGCACGGGGCTCGGGCGCGATCTGGTCGCGAAGGGAATCGAGCACACACGCCTGCGATACCCGGGGCAACCAGTGCGTATCAGCGCGCAGAAGTACCTGGAGAAGTTCTATCGCGACTTCGGCTTCGTGACGGTGTCAGAGCCGTATCTCGAGGATGACATTCCGCACGTCGAGATGTTGTTGAGTTAGCGCTCGACGCTTTGCGGACCGAACCACGTCGGTCCGATCACGGAGTGGAAGAACACGTCGTCGCCCTCGAGCAGCACGCCGAGCCCGGCGTATGCACCGTTCCACTGCTTCGAGCTGCCCTCACTGCCGCAGTTCGCTAGGTCGATCTGCAATTGCGCCATGTTGTGCGTGGCGTCCGGGATCGATGCGCTGCCGTTGAACACGCAGCCGTTCGAATACGAGCCGGTCAAGCGGCCGTTCGCCTCGATCGTTACCGTCAGCGTCACTTCTTCGCCGAGGAGCGTGCTCTCGCGTCGCGTGTAAACGCCTGCGAGATCTGCGAGCGAAACGGCGCGGTTGTAGTCGGCCGACGGCGGCAGCGTGAAGCTGTAATCGTCGCCATCGAATCGCAGCTGGCCCTTGAGCGATCCGCCGTCGGCTTCGACTTCGACGCTCGCGGTACGCGTGCGCGTTTCGCCGAGCTCTTTGGCGGTGACGTCATCGTCGAAGCTCGATTCGCAACAGACGTTGCCGAACAGCACGAAGCCGTCTTGTTCGAGAATGCCTTGCCGCGTCAGCAGCCACTGCGCGTTGCCCTGCGCGTCAATCAGCGCAACGGCGTCGTACGTGCGGTTCTTGTCCTCGTTGAGTGCCGTGCCCTTCCAGTAGCCGGCCATGCCGGATGTTTCGGGTGGTGGCGCAGGCGGAGGATCGGGTGGCGGGTCCGGTGGCGGCGCAGGAGGCGGTTCGCCGCCGACAGGACCTGCGGGATCGCTCACGCTGCCGCGTCCATTCGAGCATGCAGTGAGCACCGCGAACGCGATCGCGGCTAACCAGCGCTGACTTGCCCCTGTAATTTTCACAGTGCAACTCTTACCAATCGCGACTGCCGTGGCAGGAGCTAAATCGCGA
>DASYRK010000075.1:0-15931 GCA_036004505.1 Steroidobacteraceae bacterium | reverse complement strand
AACGACGACCCAACCCTTCCGCGCGACTGCAGCGTTAAAAGCATCAGGGTTCTGGGAGAACAATCAATGTCCGCGACAACAGTGAATGCCTTTCCACCGCTCCACGCCTTCAGCTCATCGCGTAGCTGGTTCATGGCGCTGATCGTGCTCGTGCACGTCGGCTTCTTCTACGGGCTGAGCACCGGGTTGACGGTCTCGATCTTCAAGTCCCCGCCACAGGGACCCATCTTCATACCGACCGATCCGCCGAAACCGCCGCCGACGAAGGAGCCGGTCGACGTCAAACCGGTCATCGATCGAATCTTCGTGCCGCCGATCGACGTGCCGACATTGCCGCCGATCGAGGAAACCCATCCGCCGGTCCAGACCACGGGTGAGCCGCCGACCGTACCGCCGACGACGACAGTGACCGAACGGCCGGGCCGCGGGCCGGAGATCGTCCTGCCGCGCGCCGATGGCCGCTATCCGTTCACGGAGCCGGAATATCCGGTCTCGGAGATCCGGCAGCAGCACGAAGGTACGGTGTGGCTCTCGGTGGAGGTCCTGCCGAGCGGCCGCGTCGGCGGCGTGCGCATCGATGAATCGAGCGGCTACGCGAAGCTCGATGACTCCGCTGCGCGCGAGGCGCGCAAGTGGCGCATGAAGCCGGGCACGGAGGGCGGCGTCGCGAAGGCGATGTGGCTGCGCGTGCCGGTCAAGTTCCAGCTGAAGAACTGAGTCGCCCCATCCGATCAGGAGATTCCTCCCCCGCATTTGCGGGGGAGGCCGGGAGGGGGTCTTCACCACCGATACGTGAACGACGCGCCGTAGGTCCGCGGCGCGTTGTAGTTGCGATTCCCTGCGCCCAGGCCGGTATTGAGACCCTGCGCGACATACTGCTCGTCGCCGAGGTTTTTGCCCCACAGCGCCACTTCCCAGGTGCGCGCCGCATTGAACAGAGCGACGCGCGCGTTCACCAGCACGTAGCTGTCCTGCGCGATCACCGGATCGTTGATCGCATCCTTGAATACGCCGTCCGAGTAGCTGCCGTCGACCTGGATCGCGCCGCCGAGCGCCGTCGAGAACTCGGTTTCGTAGCGCGCGAGCGCTCCGAGCGTCAGGTCGGGCGCATTCGGCAGTTTGTTGCCCTTCGGCACTTCGCCCGTGAGCGTGCGGAACGCGCCGAGCTCCGCGTCGAGCCAGCCGACGCTTCCCTGCAGCGTCAGATGCTCAGTCGGCGCCCACGTCGCCTCGAGATCCACGCCGTAGACGCGCGCGTCGTCGACGTTGCCGAGCCGCTGAATGATGAACGGTCCGATGTCGACTGCGATGAAGGTCTGGATGTCCGAGTAGTCGTAGTAGAAGACCGCCGCGTTCACGTACGCGTTGCCGAAGCCGCGCTTGAATCCGACTTCGTACGCAGTCAGCTCTTCCGGCGCGAACGGTGCGAGCTGCAGGTTCGTGGTCGAGATGCCGGAGAAGAAGCCGCCGCTCTTCGTGCCTCGCGAGATCGTCGCGTACAGCAGCGCGGACTGCGCCGGCTGGTATTCGAGCCCGGCGCGCCACGACCAATTGCGATCGTCGATGGTTTCGTCGACCGACGTCAGCACCGCAGGACCGACGAAGCCCGGCGTGCAGGTCGGGCTCAGCAGGCAGCTGAAGCCGATCGGATTCAGGTCGGTCGTGCCGCCGACGTAGCTGCGCTCCTCCCACGTGTAGCGCAGGCCGGTGACGAGATCGAGCTTGTCGGTCAGGTGCCACTCGCCGTGCGCGAAGCCGGCTGCGGACTTGGTGTCCTGGTCGGCGCTGACCAGCGTGCGCGTGAGGAACAGATCCTCGTGACCGCCGGGAATGCTGATCCCAACTTCGTCTTTCGAGTAGAACGCGCCGACGATCCAGTCGAGCCGCTCGCCGCTGGCAGCGAGCCGCAGCTCCTGCGAGTACTGCTTGATGGCGTCGCTCTCGAGGAAATCCAGCTCGCGCGCCGGTGTCGCATCGACGTCGATGTCGAACTTGCGATCGAAGTCCACGTAGCCCGAGACGCTGGTGAGCGTCGCGGCGCCCAGGTCGGCGTTCATCGTCAGCGTCACGGCGGTGTTGTCGATGTCGTAGACGCCTTGGCGCGCCCAATCGCCCTTGAACGGATCGCCGTCGGTATCGGTGTAGCCGAGAAAGTCCGTGCACTGCGTGTTGTCGATGCGTCCTGCCAGGATCGGTGCGCAGGTGCCGCCGGTGTTCGGATCGACGGTGCCGAAGAACTCGGGCTGGCCCATCTCCGAGCGCGAGCGCACGCCCTCCACTTTCAGATTCAGATCGAAGCTGTCGCTCGGCGACAGCGCGAGCTGCGCGCGGCCCATCGTCAGGTCGCGATTGCCGATCGTCTCGCCCGGCAGCAGCCGGCTCGTCCAGTAGCCTTCACCTTGCTGGATCGTCTTGGCGCTGAAGCGCAGCGCCGCCGTGTCCGCGAGCGGCACGTTCACCGCGGTCTCGAAATCCAGCGTGTCGTAGTTGCCGTAGCCCAGCGTGGCGTAGGCGTCGAAATCCTGCTGCGGCTTGCGCGTGATGATGTTGAGCGCGCCCGCCGTCGAGTTGCGACCGTACAGCGTGCCCTGCGGGCCCTTGAGCACCTCGATGCGCTCCACGTCGAACATGTCGAACGCCATCATCGCGATCGAAGCGACGTACACCTGGTCGACGTAGACGCCGGCGCTCGGGCTGTTGGCCGCGCCGAAATCGTTGAGCCCGACGCCGCGGATCGTGATGACCGGCATCGCGCCCGGCACCTGCTCCTTGATGTCGAGGTTCGGCACGCGACCCTTCAGATCGAGCACCTGCTCGACGCGCTGCTGCGCAAGCGCATCGCCCGACAGCGCAGTCAGCGTGAGCCCGACCTGCAGGTTGCTCTCTTCGCGGCGCTGCGCGGTGACCACGATCTCGCCGATGGTCGGCACTTCCGCCGTGTCGGCGCTGTTGTCCGCGGCGAGGACGCTCCCTGCCGCGAGCAGCCCGAGACAGGTCGGCCCCAGGCGCCGGTAGTTCTTCGTGCGGTTCGCGTGACTCATCGCCCACCCCCTGCACCGGCGTCGTTTTGACACTTCGGTATGTACAGCTAACACCTCGTCGAATCCGCTTGTCAAGCGATTTGACGTTCGGTTATGGTTGCATCCGAAGATGTCAGAGCAACGCAAGCAAGCAGGCAGGAGCAAAGTCGCGGCAGGCCGCAGGCGTAGCAGCGCCCCGCGTCCGCAGCTGGCCAGCGCCCCTGCACGCCCCTCCCAGCGGGAATTGCTGCTCGACGAGGCCGCCCGCCAGTTCAATGCGCGTGGCATTGCGGCAACCGCCGTCAATCAGGTCGCGAAACGCGTCGGGCTGACGCGCGCTGCCGTCTATTACTACGTGCAGGACAGCGAGGACCTGGTCTTCCAGTGCTACCTGCGCGCCTGCCAACTCACGGCCGATGACCTCGCGCACGCGCACGAAGAAGGCAAGGACGACGTCGGGCGGATCGCTGCGTTCGTGCGCCGCGCGCTCGCACCCGAGCGGCCGCAAGCAGCAGTCGTCAGCGAGATCGCATACCTGTCGGACGCGAAGCGCAGCGTCGTCGAGACCGAGCATGGTCGCAACATCGCCGCGCTGGAAAGCTTCGTGCGCAGCGGCATCCGCGCGGGAACGATCCGCGAGTGCGATGCGCACATCGTCGCGCAGGCGATCTTCGGCATCGTCAGCTGGATCGTGTTGTCGCCCGGATGGGTCGGCAAAGGCGGCGACGCCGCGTCAGCCCTGCGCATGGCGGACGCTGTCATCGATCACCTCGAGTACGGGCTGGCGTCTGCGCCTGCAGCGCCGTTCAATTGCCGGATCGACGTGAAATCGCTGGTCGAGGCGCCCGCCAACATGTTCGACCGCGAACACGCCGCGGCAGTGAAAGTCGAGCAGCTGCTGGAAACTGCGTCGCGCCTGTTCAACGAGCGCGGCCTCGACGGCGCGTCACTCGATCAGATCGGATCCGCGCTGGGCGCAACGAAGGGCGCGCTGTATCACTACTTCTCCGACAAGCGCGCGCTGATCCTGCGCTGCTACGAGCGCTCCGCTGCGCTCGACGAGAAGATGACCGATCTCGCAGAGCGCAGCGGCAGCAACGGCCACGAGCGCGGCATGATCGGTCTGCACCTCAACGTGCAGGCGCAGGTCGCCGGCCCCTCCCCGCTCGTGCCGCTGATCGGCTTCGAGTCGATCGCGCCCGGTCCGCGCAAAGCGCTGCAGAAGCGGCTCGCGCAACTGCACGTGCGTTTCACCGCAATGGGCCGGCAGGGCATCGCCGACGGCAGCAATCGCCGCTGCGACGTCGATGCGATCGCGCTCGCCGGCGCCGGCATCTTCGGCTGGATTCCGAAATGGCTGCCCGCGAGCGCTGCCGCGCGCCGCTGGGAGATCGCCGACCAGATGGTCGACCTGTCGCGACTGGGACTGCGTCCCCGCTGAGAGCCCGCTCTGAGAGGCCTCTGAGAGAAATGATGAGCACACAATTGAACCGTCCGCTCGACTCCACTGTGTCCGGGCGCGTTGCCGCCGGCTTCGAGCCGGTCCGCGCGCAGTTCGCGGCGAATTTCCTGCGCGACGATCCGTGTCGGGAAGTCGGCGCCGCGCTCGTCGTCTTTCAGGGCGAGTACTGTGTCGTCGATCTGTGGGGCGGATTTGCGGACGCTGCGCGCGTGCATCCGTGGCGCAAGGACACGCTGCTGAACGTGTATTCGACGACCAAAGGCATCGCTGCGACCTGCATCGCGCTGCTCGTCGATCGTGGCGTGCTCAGCTACGACGACACCGTGGCGAGCGTGTGGCCCGAGTTCGCGCAGAACGGCAAGCAGCACATCACGATCGCGCAGGTGCTCTCGCATCAGGCGGGGCTGCCTGCGTTCGAACAGCCCACGTCGGTCGAGGATCTCTACGACTGGCACGCGCGCTGCGCGGCGTTGGCAGGACAGAAGACTCGCTGGATGCCGGGCGAGAAGACTGCCTATCACCCGATTACGTACGGCTATCTCGCGGGCGAGATCGTGCGGCGCGCGAGCGGCCGCAGCATCGGCGAGTTCCTGCGGAAGGAGCTGGCGATCCCGCTCGAAGCGGACTTCTTCATCGGCGTCGAGCCCGCGCTCGACCGGCGTGTCGCACGGATCCTCGCGCCGAAGAACCTGATCGACCCGAGCGCGCTGCCGGTCATCGAGGAGACACGCTTGAGCGTCACGAACCCGATGTTGCATCCGGACGCCGCGAATACTCTCGACTGGCGCAGAGCCGAGATGCCTGCGCTCAACGGCCACGCATCTGCGGATGGCATCGCACGCATCTACGCGATGCTTGCCAACGGCGGCACTGTCCAGCGCCGCAGGTACCTGTCACAGGCAACGATCGATCGCATGACGCAAGTCAGGAGCGATCGCATGGATCTGACGTTGGGGATGTCGGTGGGCTGGGCCGCAGGCGTCGTGCTCAACGGCACGACGACGTTCTTCGGGCCGAATCCGCGGATGTACGGACACTCGGGTTGGGGCGGCTCGTTCGGATGTGCAGATCCAGAAGCGAAGCTTGCAGTGGGTTACCTGTGCAACCAGATGGGACCGGATCTTGTCGGCGACGTGCGGGCGCGGGAGCTGTGCGCGACGATTTATCAGTGCCTGTAGGGTCGGGCTTTAGCTCGACATCATCACAATTCAGATCAGCTCGGCGTCGGTTTCGATCACGCTGCCCGCGCCCTTCTCCACGACGCGCGCCAGCGCGAGCGTCTGCGGCAGGATGTGATCCGCGTAGAAGCGGGCGCTCGCGATCTTGCCGGCGAGGAACTGCCGATCCGCGCCGCCCTGCGTAAGCTTGCGCTCGGCGATTGCCGCTGCTTTCGCCAGCAGCCAGCCACCGAACGCGAAACCGCAGAGTTTCAGGAACGGGATCGAGACGGCGTACGCATCGGCCGGCGCAGTCGTCATCGCCTTCAGCACGACGCCCGCCGAGCGGCGCGTCGTCGCGAGCGCCTCGATTGCCGCGGTCTTCACGCCCAGCACGGCCTCATCCTTCGACTGTACGGCTTCGAGCTCGTGCGTTGCTTCCGCGAGCAGCGAGTTCATTGCCGCGCCCTGGTCACGCGAGAGCTTGCGATTGAGCAGATCGTTCGCCTGGATGCCGGTCGTGCCTTCGTAGATCGACGAGATGCGCACGTCGCGATACGGCTGCGCCGCACCCGTCTCTTCGACGTAGCCCATGCCGCCGTGAACCTGGATGCCGAGCGACGTGAGCTCGATGCCCGACTCGGTGCTCCAGCCTTTCACGATCGGAATCAGCAGCGCCGCGCGCGCCGCGGCGCCCTCGGCGATCGTCTCGTCCGGATGCCGCTCGCCGAGATCGAGCAGATATGCGGCGTAGAGCGCGAGCGCACGCATCGCTTCCGTGTGCGACTTCATGGTCAGCAGCATGCGCTTCACGTCGGGATGATGAATGATCGGCGCCGGACCGTCGGCGGCCGCGACCGGAGGCCGGCCCTGAATGCGCGTGCGCGCCCATTCGGCCGCTTGCTGGAACGAGCGCTCCGCGAGCGCATAGCCCTCGAGCCCGACCGCGAGCCGCGCCGCATTCATCATGATGAACATGTGCTTCAGGCCGGCGTTCGCTGCGCCGACGAGATAGCCGATCGCGCCGTCCTTCTGGCCGTACGCCATCACGCAGGTGGGCGACGCGTGGATGCCGAGCTTGTGCTCGATCGACAGGCAGCTCACGTCGTTGCGCTCGCCGGGCGAGCCGTCCTTGCGCGGCAGGAACTTCGGCACGAGGAACAGCGAGATGCCCTTCACGCCGCCGGGCGCGCCATCGATGCGCGCGAGCACCAGATGCACGATGTTCGGCGTGAAGTCGTGCTCGCCGTAAGTGATGAAGATCTTCTGGCCGAACAGCTTGAAGTGATCGCCGGCCGGCACCGCACGCGTGCGCACCTGCGCGAGATCGGACCCCGCCTGCGGCTCCGTGAGATTCATGGTGCCGGTCCACTCACCGCTGATCAGCTTCGGCAGATACGTCTGCTGCTGCGCCGGCGTGCCGACCTGCTCCAGCGCTTCGATCGCGCTGTGCGTGAGCATCGGACATAACTTGAACGCGCAGTTCGCGGAGGTCCAGATCTCCTCGACTGCGCTCGCCAGCACACGAGGCATGCCCTGCCCGCCAAATTCCAGTCCGTGCGAGAGCGACGGCCAACCGCCCTCGACGAACTGGGCATACGCCTGCCTGAAACCCGGCGGCGTGACGACGCCTTGCGGCGTCCACTTCGCGCCATCGCGATCGCCGGTGCGGTACAGCGGATCGAGGATGGACTCGGCGAACCGGCCCGCTTCGGCGAGCACGCTGTCCGCGAGGTCGGCGGAGTAATCGCCGAGATCGCGGCAGCTCTGCAGCTCGCCGTCGCCGATCAGGTCATGAAGAACGAATTGCAGGTCTTTGAGCGGTGCGCGGTACATGCCGCAATTCTAGCCTCTACTGGGCCGCGGCGCGGTTGCACGTCTCCAGGTCGCGGGAATCCATCTCGCGGCCGCGGCTGTAGAACCGCGTCAGCTTGCCGAGAGCGGCCGCCACCTTGCGGCATTCCTTCATATAGGAATCCAGCGAGTTGCGCCGCTCCGCCTTGCCGACGCACTTGTCGGCCTCGCACCGCCAGGCGACCCCGTCCACGTCCTTGTCGGTCGCCGCCGCGACCGCGGTGGCCAGCGTGGCTTCGGCCTGGTACGCACCGGCCGGGGCGGCGCCGGCCGTCGCAACGATGGCGCTCGCACCGAGCCCCATTGCGCAGACAATCGAAAACTTCAGCGTCTCGAGCTTCGTCATTCGCATTCCTCCGGGCACTCTAGGTCGGCGTGCACTGTAGGGAATTGCGCGCGCGCGACCAATCGTGCCGGACGAATGAGTGACGTGAAGTTTGCTCAAGAATGGGCCGCAGTTCCGTGCTGCGGTTTTGGGATACGAAGCGCGGCTCAGCGGGCGACGCGATTGCAGGCGTCGAGGTCGCGCTTGCTCAGTTCCTTGCCGCGGCTCGAGAAGCTCGCGAGCTTGCCGACCGCCACCGCCAGTCTCTTGCACTCGTCGACGCGCGAGCCGGAGACTCTGCGCCCGAGGGAAGTGCCGACGCACTTGTCCGCGGTGCAGCGCCAGTTGACGCCATCGATCTCGGTGTCGGTCGCGGCTGGCACCGCCCGCACCAGCGACGCCTCGGCCTGGGAGTCAGCCGCAAAAGTCTGTGTCGTCCAGCCGAGCATGCTCGTTGCAAACAATCCGAGCATCCGCGCCGGGACCGCCGCCATGCGCATCGTCATCTCCGTGTCAGCTGCGTCGAAGTCAGCGCAAGTGTAGTCAGAATCCGGCCGCGCGCACCGTGCGCTGCGCAAAAGCGCGAACCAGGTCCGGCGATGAATGCGGCGCTGCCCGCTTTTAGTTCATGGAATCGGCAGCGCGCACTAAAGTGGAACGGGCGCCGCAGACCGGCGCCCATCCTGCGGAAAAATCAGGTGCTGGGCGTTGCGCTGCGCATCGCGTGATTCAGCTCATCGATCGTCGTCGTGCGGCCGTGCACGCTGGCGATGCGATCGACGCCGAGCTTCAGCTCCTGCAGTTTCTTCGCGAAGCTGACGGTCGTCGCCTGCGGCGGTCCGGCAGGTGCGTCGTTCGCCGGCATGAAGAACAGATCGCCCTGGAACACGACGCGCTCCTTCGGCAGGTATGCGATCACCATGTCGCGCGCATGCGGATTCGGCCCGATATTCAGCAATTCCAGCGTGCGCGAGCCGTCGGTGATGACGCGCTTGCCGCGCTCGATGAACAGGAACTCCGGCTTGCGCGGATTCTTCGCGAGGCGATCGAGCTGCGGCGCAGCCGCCATCCTCTCCACGACTTCGCGATTGCTCTGCGTCGTCACGACCGTGGCGCCTTCGGCGATGAAGCTGCGCAGGCCGCCGATGTGATCGCCGTGATGATGCGTCATCGCGACGTAGCGGATCGGCTTGCCCTGAATCGCAGCCTTGATGCGCTTGATGACTTCGTCGGCGCCGGCGCTCGAGCCGGGCGCCTCGACCGCAACGATGTAGTCCTTGAACGCAACGGCCAGGGTGTTCTGGTTCTGGCCCGCGACGTTCTGGATCACGAACACGCCGTCGGCGAGCTGCTCGACTTTCTCATCGAGAGTGTCGGGAAGCGCCGCGACGCGCGCATAGCCATCCGCCGCGACGTCGAACGACTGGTCGGTGATCGCCGGGTTGAGCTCGACTTTGAGCTTCGCGCTCACCGTCAGGTCGTTCGCCTGGCGCGTGCGCCAGGTCTGCGGCACCTGGAAATTGCCGGCGCGCACGTAGTCGCCGAACATGATCTCCGACGCCTCCTCGCCGCTGAACGGATCGACGAAGATCAGCTCGTACTTGGACACGAGGTTCGTCCCTGCGTCGACGTACACCGCGACCTGCTGCGTGTCCGCCATCACGAACGTGAACACGTCCTGCGCCTTGCCTTCGAACGTGTCCTGGCCGAGCGAGCGCAGCGAATTGGTGCGATCGAGCGCTTGCCGCAGCAACAGGTGCGGGATGCGGCGGTAGTACTGCACGAACTGCTGCTGACTCGATTGAGCGACGGGAATCGGCGTGATCGTGTGCGCGCGCTGATCGTAGTTCGCGCCCTGCCCGCTCTTGATGACGATGGTGTTGTGGCCTTCGAAGCCGGCGCCCGCAGCCTGCTGCTCGAGCAGCAGGCGATTGTTCTTCAGGTCGAGCAGCAGCGTTTCCTTCTGCGTGCCCGACTCGAACGGCGGCGCGGCCGTGGGCATCTGCAGCCGCGGCCAGGTCTCGCCATCAAACTGCAGCCGCACGACGTCGATCGATCGCAACGCCTCGGCGCCGCCGATCGCGGCGACCGCGCGGTCCAGCACGCCACGCGCTGTCGCCTGCGAGCGCTCGGCCAGGGTTTCGGGATTGTTCGTAGTGGTATCGGCGTGCACGGCGCACGCCGCAAGCAGCAACAACGCTGTCGCATTTCGCAGCATGGGAGATCCTCCTTCCAGGATGCCGCGACGCTAGGCGCGACGCCGGGGAGGATCAATGGAAATGCGTCAGAGTGACGGCGCGTAGCGGCGAACGGTGTCGGCCGAGCGATCGATGCGACGCGCCGTGGACCCTAATTGGCGGACAGGTTGTAGAACGCCGCGCCGCCCCAGTACGGCGGCGCCGCAGGAATGCCTGCGAACAGCGTGTTGTTGTACAACGCGAGGGTTTCGCCGTGGCTGCAGTCGTTGACCATCATGCGGGCCGCATACAGCGCGCCGCCCGACCAGCGGTAGTCGACCACGAAGCCCGGCTCGAAATCGTCCACCTGAAACGGAGCGCCAATGACGACGTGCGTGGCTGATGCGACGACCTGGTAGCCGAAGGACGCGTACCAGTTCAGCTGACGCGCGCCCGGGTGCAGTTTCTGTTGCTCGGTCCACGTCGCACCGCTGCGCACGAACAAGTACGCAGAACCGCCGGCGCGATGATTCTGCTCGCTAGGCGGCTGGGCCGGATCGCCGGGCACCCAGTCGGCTGCCGGCGCACCGACTACGAGGACGCCGCTCGCGAGATCGACTGCATGGCCGAAGTCGTCGCCGGGGCTGCCATCGTTGGCGAGCAGCTTCTGCCGCTGGACGCATTGCGTCTCCGTGCAGCTGAAGATGTAGGCGGCGCCCTGCCCGGAGTTGTAGCCGGGGGCGGTGACCGCGACAGTGGTGCTATAGACAGCGACGCGCTCGCCGAAGCGATCGCTCGAAACTGCGTCAGGCGCTCCGAAGCGGGCGATGCGCCGGAACGTGCGGTCGGTGTTCATGTGAAACGCGTAGACCGCGTCGCCTGTCGAATCGCTGGCGCCCACGACGACCGTGTTCCAATGCAAATCCAGATCGCGCACCTGCACAGCGCGGCCGAACGGTAGTTTGCCGACTTCGAGCCACTTGCCCGACTGCAGCTTGAAAATGTAGACGGCGGTGCGTGACGTGATCAGCGCGCACATGTTGCAGATCGCAATGTGCTCGCCGAACCCAGCGCCTGCTGCTGCGTTGTTTGCCGTCAGCGTCTGGAACCGCACCCATTGACCTGCAGCGTTGCGCACGAGAGCAGCGACGCGGCCCTTCTCGCCGAACGCGCCCGGCATGCCCGCGAGTGCGATATTCCCCTGCATCGCGAGCCCCGAGCCGTAGAACGGCGGGTCCGGCACGTGGGTCGCATCGTCGATCACGTCGGTGCTGTCTGGCCCGAGCATCTGCAGCGGCTCGAGTTGCGGCAACTCGGCGTGCGCGAGTGATACGACTGCGAACGCTACGAGCGACGCTGCGATCCGGCAACGGACTGAAGCAATGGTCACGGCAATCCCTCCCATACTTATGGTGCTTGTCGCGACCCAAACGAAAATTGTGCGCACTTCGTTCCAAGGTGCGACGCACATCGGCGACGTGTGCTGACACAGCCGACAGACGTGTCGAGAAAATCGTGCGGCGAAGTCGGGGTGGAGCCCTTGCGGGCAACCTGACGAAAGAGCAGCTGAAGGCGGCGCCGGCGGACTCGCTCGAAGAGCTGACCCGCAACGACGGCCAGGCGTATCGCGATCGCGCGTTCGACTACTACAAGGTGCCGCGCAGTTGATCGGCGTGCCAGCGCAGGTGATCGTCGATGAACGTGGAGATGAAGTAGTACGAGTGGTCGTAGCCGTCGCGCATCCGCAGCGTCACCTGCTGGCCTGCTGAGCGCGCGGCTTCGACGAATCGCTGCGGCTGCAGCTCGCGCTCGAGGAACGAATCGGCGGCGCCCTGCTCGATCAGGATGTGCGCGCGCGAGGGCTGCTTGCGCACGAGCTCGGTCGCGTCATACGCCGACCATGTGGAGCGATCGCTGCCAAGATAAGCAGTGAACGCCTTCTGACCCCACGGCACCTGCGAAGGCGCAACGATCGGCGAGAACGCCGACACGGAGCGATAGCGCTGCGGATGTTTCAGATGCAGCGTCAGCGCGCCGTGACCGCCCATCGAGTGACCGGTGACTCCCTGTCGCGCGAGATCCGCCGCAGGGAAGTTCTCACCGATCACGCGCTGCAGCTCATCCGCGATGTACTGATCCATGCGGTAGTGCTTCGACCACGGCTCCTGCGTGGCGGTGAGATAGAAGCCCGCACCCTTCCCCAGATCGTAGGCCGGATCGTCGGCAACGTCGTCGCCGCGCGGCGAAGTATCCGGCGCGATCACCATCAGGCCGAGCGCTGCAGCGGTGCGCTGCAGGCCGGCCTTGGTCATCACGTTCTCCCACGTGCACGTCAGGCCCGACAGGTACCACAGCACCGGAACGCGCTGCGACTGCGCTTGCGGCGGAGAGAACACCGCGAAGCGCATGTCGCAATTGCAGGCCTGCGAGCGATGCTCGAAGACGGTCAGCGTGCCATCGAAACAGCGCCAGCTGTCCTTCTTCGTCACCGTCACTTCAGAACGCCCTTCGCCTTCGCAGTGTGAGTCGCGATTGCATCCATCAGCGGCGGCGACAGTGCGTCATAAGGCTCGAGGCCGAGCTCTTTGAGCCGCGCGCGCACCTGGCCCATCTTCGCCGGATCGAAGCCGGACTCGATGATGCTCGACACGAACGCCGCGAACTCGGGTGCCGACCAGCCGGAGTCCGGCGACAGCTCGGTGTGAATGAAATCGAGGCCGTAGAACGGATGACCCTTGTTCTCGATGCGGCCGTACATGTGCACGCCGCAGCCCGAGCACGCATAGCGCTGGATCGCCGCGTTCGTATCGACGATCTTGAGCTTCTCCTTGCCCGAGGTGACCTCGACCTTGTCGCGCGGCACGACCGCGACCTGCGAGAAGATCGCGCCGGAAGGTTTCCAGCACTTGGTGCAGCCGCACACGTGGTTGTGCGCCGTTTGCGCCGAGATGCGCACCGTCACCGTTCCCTGTGAGCATTTGCATTTCAATGTGCCGCCCGAGAACGAAGCGGACCCCTTCTTTACGCCGCCGTCGACGGCAGGATGGATCGCAATAGCCATGGGACCTCCGGTTCAAATGGTCTTGTTGGGGGAGTGCCGAAAGGCGCCTATGAAGCGCGCCGCCGGGCCGGGTTGTCAATCCACCTGGGGATCAGGCCGGCGCGATCCGATCGATGGCCGCCAGCTCTTCCGCGGTGAAGGTCGGTTGCCGGATTGCCGTTAGATTCTCGCGTAACTGCTCGACGCTGCTGGCGCCGACGAGCGCCGAAGTCATGCGCGGATCGCGCAGGACCCACGCCAGCGCGAGCTGCGCCAGCGTCTGGCCGCGCGCGCCGGCCAGTTCGTTCAGCGCTCGGACCTTGCGCATGACCTCGGGCGTGATGTTGTCGGACTTGAGCAGCGGAGTGCCGCGCCCGGCGCGCGAGTCGGTCGGGATCCCCTGGAGGTAGCGGCTCGACAGCACGCCCTGGGCGAGCGGCGAGAACGCAATCATGCCGGCGCCGACCTGCTCGACGGCCTCGAACAGCCCGCCCTCGATCTTGCGATTGAGCATGCTGTATGCAGGCTGATGAATCAGCAGCGGTACGTGCAACGCCCGCAGCACCGCGGCTATCTGCCGCGTCTTCTCGGGCGAGTACGCCGAGATCCCGGCATACAGCGCCTTGCCCTGCTGAACCGCGGTCGCGAGCGCGCCGGCTGTCTCTTCCAACGGCGTGTCGGGATCGAAGCGATGCGAGTAGAAAATGTCGACGTACTCGAGCCCCATGCGCTGCAGGCTCTGGTCGAGGCTCGCCAGCAGATATTTGCGCGAGCCGCCGCCCTGCCCGTACGGTCCCGGCCACATGTCCCAGCCCGCTTTCGTCGAAATGATCAGCTCGTCGCGATACGCACGGAAGTCCTCGCGGAACAGGCGACCGAAGTTGGTCTCGGCGCTGCCGTACGGCGTGCCGTAGTTGTTCGCGAGATCGAAGTGCGTGACGCCCAGGTCGAACGCCGTGCGCAGAATCGCGCGCTGCCGTTCGAGCGGCGTGTCGGCGCCGAAGTTGTGCCACAAGCCGAGCGAGATCGGCGGCAGTTTCAAGCCACTGCGACCGGCGGTTCGGAACGGTGCATTCGTGTAACGATCTTCAGCTGCTGTGTATGACATATGTGCGGGTCAAGCTTCAGCCTGACTCCTTGCTAGCTCGATGATTTCCAATCCAGCGACTGCATCTTCCGGATCCACCGGCACCGGCGCGCCCTCTCTCAGTGCAGCGACGACTCCAGCATAAAACTTCTGATACGCACCCGGCTCACTGCGCGCCGGCACCGCCGCGTCGCCGACGCCAAGCAAACCCCAATGCTCCCGAGGCTCCTCGCCCCAACCCGGTCGATCGGGGCGTTCGCCCGCGCGCAGAGCCGCTTCCTGCACGTCGCCGTGCACCTTCAGATATGCCGCGCGCGAACCAAGCACTCGCATGCGCGCGATCGGCTGCGCGCTCAGCGACGTTGCCGTCAGATGCGAGCGAACGCCAGACGCGTGCGTGAGCGCGAGAAACATATCGTCATCGACTTGCATGCCGGGCCGGCGGCGATCGAGCTCGGCATACACGTGCGTCACGGGGCCGAACAAATGCAGCGCCTGATCGATGAGATGCGTGCCGAGATCGTAGAGCAATCCACCGGCGAACTGCGGCGCGCCGCGCTCGCGCCATCCGCCTTTCGGCTCCGGACGCCAGCGCTCGAGTCGCGACTCGAACCGCAGCACATCGCCGAACGCTTGCTCGGCGAGCAGACGCTTGACCGTCAGCAGCTCGCCGTCCCAGCGCCGGTTGTGATAGACGGTCAGCAGCAGATTGCGCCGACGCGCCTCGTCGATCAGCTGGCGCGCTTCAGCAGCATGCACGGCGAAAGGCTTGTCGACGACGACCGGCAGACCGGCGGCGAGCGCCGCCATCGCGAGTGAAACATGAGAGTCGTTGCTCGTGGTAACGACCACCACGTCGTGATCCTGCGTGCGATCCCATACCGCTTGCACCGAATCGACGATGCGCGCTTGCGGATGCTCGAGCGCGGCCTGGCTGCGACGCTCGGCATTGCTCGTCACGATCGTCGCAAGCCGCATGCGCGGCGTGCATGCAATCAACGGCGCGTGAAACGCAGCTCCGCCCAGGCCGTAGCCGATGAGCGCGACGCGAACGTCTGAATCAGCGGGCGACATCGATGCTTTTGCGCATCTTGGGCGCCGGCCGGAAGCGCGTTTGGACTTCGCCGACCGTGACGAAACCGCACGAGTCGTAGAAGCCGAGCGCGCGTGTATTCGCGGTCACCCACAGATTCGCTGCGCCATCGGCGGTGGCAATCCGCTCGGCCTGCTCGACCAGCGCGCGACCGAGGCCGTGCCGCCAGTGCGTCGGCTCGACGAACAGCCCATCGAGCTCGGCGTCGCCATCGTCGCGCAGCAATACGACAGCAAAGCCCAGCAACTGACCCGCACCCTCGGCGACGACGGTGCGGCCGCCGGTGATCTGTTCGAGCGGCAGCTCGATCGCATCGGGATTGGCGAGCAACGCGGCGCGGTCCTCTTCCCATATCAGGGACGCGCGCCGCTGCAACTCTTCGAGCGCGCTGCGCTCGGCGGGAACTGCAAGTCTGAAGGTGGGTGCCGACACCCACCCATCGTACTCATCTCGCCTCGACGATGTCACCCGAATCCGGGCTCGTGCCGTCGGCGCGGGCCCGAGTCGAGCCGAGCACCCGGTCGAAGTCCACGAACTGTGAGGGAACGCCTTCGCCCTGCGTGCCGGCGCTCGTCGCCAGCTCGTAGTGCAGATGCGGGAACAGGGACGAGCCCGACGTGCCGACCTGCGCGATCGCCTGACCGACGTGCACCTTGTCGCCAACCGCGACCTTGACGCTGCCGGGCTTCAGATGGCCGAGATGGCTGAACTCGCCG